>NZ_JBIGHV010000017.1:0-35278 GCF_043555835.1 Pelomonas parva
ACCTCGGCGCGGCTCACTTTGATCGCGCCGACATGACCAAGACTGCCAATCGACTCATTCGCCGCCTTCAGCAGATCGGCTACAAGGTCGAGGCCATTCCGGCTTGAGGTTGAGTGTTTCACTTCAGGGCAGCGTGCTCAGGGCTCGATGGCCGCACCCACAACGGGCCCGGCGGCAATCGTGCCGATGCGCGACGCCTTGCCGGTGGCCAGGTCGATGCGATACCAGACCGACTTGCCCGCCGTCGTCACCGCCGAATAGGCCGCGTTGGACACGTCCGAGATGTCCAGCGTCGCGCGCTCGAAGGGGCCGATGCCCAGCGAGCCCACCGTGAACAGCTTGCCCGTGTTGGGCGACACCATGGGCTGCACGCCCTCCTTGCTGCCCTGGTGCACCAGCACGCCCTGGCGGCCATCCAGCGCGTAGTTGGTCGTGATCTTCTCGTTGTCCTTGTTGTAGGTGTAGCCGGCCGCGACGACGGCGGCCGCCTTGCTGGCACCCGCGTCCGCCGCGTCGAACACCAGCCGGCCGTCCATCTGCAGGCCCGGCAGGTTGGGGTCGGCGTCGACGATGGCGCCGGTGTCGGGGTGGATGCGGAAGTTGAAGCCGGCATCGTTGACGACGCGGATGCGGTCCACCGTCGGGTTGAAGTCGAAGCCCCACTCGGTGGCGCCGACGGGCAGGCCGACGGGTGTGCCGATGGCGCTGGCCGCGCCGGTCTTGGTGTCGATGCGGTAGAGCTGGCCGCTGGCGCCCAGGCCGAACAGCTGGCCCTTGGCGACGCGGTAGTCGATGCCCAGCAGCGTGTCGCCGGCGGCCAGCCCGGTCAGCGCCTTGGTGGACAGCGTCGTCTGTGGCTGGCCGGCGTTGAACTGGATGAGCTGGTTGGTTGCGGTCACCGCGTAGATCATCTCCTTGGCCGGCGGGCCGACGGGCTCCGTGGCGCAGGCAGCCAGCAGGGCGGTCAGTGCTAACGCAAGGGCATGGCGGGTCATGGCATCTCCAGAATTGTGGGCGAGCGGTTTATACGCGCCCGCCGCAGCTCATGGACGCAATGCCCCCACAGGGCTTCAGAGCTTGACCGGCCCGTCGATGGCCGCCGACCCCGACATGGCCTCCTTGGCCTGCTGCTGCCGCACGCGGTCGAGATAAGTCTCGGAGCGCGCCAGCTGCTCCTGGATGAGCTTGTTGTTGGTGCCCATCGTCTCGATGGCCTTGCTGCGGAAGTTGTCCATCGCATCCATGGCCTGGAAGGTTTGGTCGAACATGGACTGGATCTGCTGGATGCCCAGCATGGGGTTGGCCGAGAACTCCGCCGTCGCATCGACGTGCTGATTCAGCGCCGTGCCGGTCTGGTTGATGAGGTCGCCGATGGTGGTGTTGACACCTTGCAGCATCTTCATTACCTCGATCTGGTTGCCGGTGGCTCGGGCCACGGTCTGGGCCACGGCCAGCGCGCTCATGCCGGTGGTGGCGACGCGGTCGCAGCCGATCATCATTTCGCGGCCGGTCTTCTTCAGCACGTCCAGCGCCAGGTAGCCGTTGACGCAGACGGCCTGCTGGGTCTGAATGTCGGCCAGGTTCTGGCGCGCGTAGAACAGCACCTCCTGCTCCAGCGCCTTGGCTTTCAGCGGGTCGGTCGCCTTGAGCTGCTGCACGCGCTCGTCCAGCCGGGTGTCCAGTGTGCGCGCGAAGCGGGCGGCGGCGGCCAGCGCCTGCATGGCTTCCCACAGCTTGCCGCGCGTGGCCTCGATGTCGATGACATCCTTCTGGATGTCGTCCTTGGCGGCGTAGAGCTGCGTCATGGCCGTCTGCAGTTGCGAGCTGGCGGACTCGAACTTGCGGAAGTAGGCCTCCAGCTTGTTGCCGAACGGGATCAGCCCGAGGAGCTTGCGCGGCTGCAGCAGGTCGCCGTCCTTGCCGGGGTTCAGCTCATCAAGCTGGCCGCGGATGGCGGCGATGGCCTTGTAGGCCGACGTGTCCGTCGCGCCGACGAAGTTGCGCTGCATCAGGCTGCCCTGCATCAGGCCGGCGGCGATGCTGATCTCCTGGCGACCGAGCTGGAAGGCGCTGTCCAGCTTGGCCTTGAAGGGCTCGCTGTGCAGGTCTTCCTTCTCCAGCGCGTCGATGAAGCGGCGCACCTGCTCGTCCACCTTGTCGGCCACGCCGGCCTTCAGCGGCACGGCCTCGACGGCCTGCACCGGCTGCACGGGCGTGATGACCTCGGGCGGTGTCAGCGTGAACGTGGGGGTAGCGGTCGTGGTCGTGGTCGTGTTCATGCGATGTCCTTGCTGCCGAACTTTTGCTTCAGGAATTCACTGTGGCGCAGGAAGGCCTGGGCGTCCTGCGAGGCGAGGTCGTCACCGAGCTGGTCCACCTTGGTCTCCAGCTCGGCCAGCACGCCCTCGAACGTGGTCTGCGCCGTTTTGCCGTTGGCCAGCAGCTTGGTGGTGGCGAACTGCTGCGGGATGCTGAGGTAAGTGTTGAGTGCCTGCGGCAGGTAGCTGATGGCGATGTGGCGTGCGTGGAAGGTCTCCTGCAGGCTCAATTGGCCCTTGCTGCGCTCCCACTGATCGAGCAGGCCCTCAAGGCGCACGCACAGCTTCTGGATGCGCTGGGCCAAAGCGAACGGGATGCGCTGCCCGGGGTTGTGCTCGGTTAGCCGGCGCACGCCGCTGAGCGCCCGGCCCATGGCCTCGCGGGCATCGCCTTCGTCCTTGAAGTGCAGCGCCTCCCAGGCGTCCTCTTTCGTCGTGGGCCAGCCCCACCACAGCGCGCCGGCCACCAGGCCCACGCCGTAGCCCAGTGCGGCCAGGCCCAGCGCCCAGCCGCCGAGAAAACCCAGCGCCTTCAGCACCAGCACGCCGGTCGCCGCCAGCAGTCCGCACCAGTTGGCCGGTGCGTTCAACCATCGAAACAAGCCAGTCATTCGTTGCTCACTGGTAGGCCCGTATGTCCTTGAACACCGCATACAGCGGCGTCTTGCGCGCATCGAACACCTTGCCGCCGGTGATGTTCGCCAGCTCCTTCAGGTCGGCCTCGGCCGCCTCGCCGAACAGCACCAGGAAGACGGGGATGCCGCGCACGTCCTCGGGCAGCTGCTCGTAGGCGCGCTTGAAGTCCTCCAGCTTGCGGCCGGCGGTGTTCTTGCCGTCGGTGAAGGCGACGACGGAGTACTGGTAGTCGGGGTTGCGCTTGCGCTCCTCCAGCATGTGCTCCAGCCCGGCCAGCACCGCGTCGTACAGCGCCGTGCCGCCGGCCATGCGCAGCGCGTCGGCCGCGTCGCGCACGCGCTTGAGTTCGGCCAGCTTGGCCTCGGTGTCCACCTGCGGCGTCACGCCTTTGCTGACCTTGCTGCCAGCCGGGATCTCGAACGGCACCAGCGCCTGCGGCGAGCCGCTGAAGGGCAGGAACCACAGCCGCTCGCGGTTGGTCAGCTTGGCGACGCGGCCGGTCAGCGAATGGTCGGCGCCGGCCAGGTAGTGGATGGCCTCGACCAGCTGCTCGCGCCGCTTGCCCTGCATGCTGCCGCTGGTGTCCAGCACGAAGGTGGAGGCGATGGGCTTGCGGAACTCGTTCAGGTAGGCGTCGATGAGGCCGTCGGCCAGTTGCCGGTCGGGCGAGAACGGCAGCTCCACCTGGAAGCCGCGCGCCGGCAGGATGTCGGCCACCTGCGCCGCCACCTCCGCGCGCATCGGCCGGCGCAGCGTCTGGCGCGCCAGCCACAGCTGGGCGGCGTCGCCCTTCAGGTAGTCGACCACCTTCAGGTAGTCGGCGCGGCGCGCGTCGTTCAGCAGCATGAAAGGGTAGTCGGCCGTCGACACGCCCTCGAACGGATAGATCAGGTGCAGCGGCTCGCGCAGCTTGCCGCTGGCGTTCAGGCTCAGCAGCCAGCTCTCGTAGTTGATGAAGGCATTCGCCCGCGTGCCTTGCTGCTTGATGAACTGCTCGGCCAGATAGGTCGAGTTGTCGCCCACGATCTTGTAGCCCTTCAGGAAGTCGGCAATCGCGCCGCGGTCCACGTCGGCGGCGCTGAGCGCCTCGCCCTTGCCGCCGGCTGCGGCGACGACGCCCAGCAGCGCCATGAAGCCCTGGTTGCTGGTGGCCGGGTTGGACAGCGCGTACTGCAGCTTGCCGGCCTTGGCCGCGCGGGCGATGTCGGCCCAGGTCAGCTTGGCGTCCGGGCTGTCCCAGCCGTTCCTGGCCGCGTCGCTCTTGCTGACGCCCACGGCGATGGGCGACAGCATGATCTTTTCCTGCACCTTCACCTTGCCCTGGCCGGCGGCGTCGCTGAGCAGGTACTTGGCGTTCGCAAACCAGGCCACGTCGGCCTGCGACCCGGTCAGCACCTCCTGCGTGCTCTCCATCGTGCCGCCGAAGCGGAACTTCACGTCCACGCCGGTGGCGGCCTTGATCTGCGCGGCCAGCGGCTCGATGTCCTTGAGGTCGCTGGTGGCCAGCACTTCCAGCGCGGCGCCGGTGGCGGCGGGCGCTTGCGCTGCGGGCGCGGGGGACTCTTCCTTCTTGCCGCAGGCGGCCAGCAGGCACAGGCTCAACAGGCAAAGGGTGCGACGCATCACTGGTTCATCTCCCGGCTGACGATGTCGATCATTTCAAACATCAGGTCGAACCCCGGCGGGTCGATGACCTGGTTCAGGCGCTGGTCCACGGCCAGGCCGGCCTTCTCGGCGGTGGCGGCGAAGGCGGCCGTGTCGCCGGTGCGAAAGCCATGTTCCAGCGCCACGGCCTGCAGCGTCTTGTTGGCCACCAGCAACTCGGCCAGTTGCTTGGCGCGCTCGCTCATCGTCACCAGCACCAGCTTGTTGACAATGGTGGGCTGCGGATACATCAACACCATCTCCGGCTTGATGCCGCCGCCCTTCTGCGCCTGCGACAGCATCTGGCTCTCGTAGATGAAGGCCAGCGGGGTCTTGCCCATGCCGATGGCCAGGTAGTCGTCGAAGGCGCCGTTGACGTAGTTCTCCTGAAAGCCCTGGCGCTTGAACAGCTCGGCCAGCTGCACCGCGTACTTCTGCCCCGCCGTGCGGTCGGCGACCACGTCGCCGTTGAGCGCCGCCGACGTCAGCGCCAGGTACATGGCCGCCGAGTTGCTGCGGCGGATGTCCGTCGTGCTCACCAGCACGCTGCGCGACACCGCATAGTCGCCGCTGGCCTTCAGGTCGCGCCAGCGCTGCTTGGCGAGCATGGCCTGCGTCAGCTTCTCCATGTCCAGGCCGTAGATCTTGGGGCCGATCGACCGGGCCATGCCGTTGGCCGCCAGGATCTTGGCGACCGGCTCCCACGAGGCGACGACCAGCGGCGTGTGGAAGGGCGAGGTCTGCGTGGCCGACTTGCCGGCCTTGCGGGCGGCGTCGGCAATCATGTTGGCCGCGACGACACCGCTGGCGATGAAGAAGTCCGGCTGGTCCGCGCCGCCGACCTTGGTCGCCATGTCGCGGCTGCCCACGCGGGCCACCTGCACCGGCAGCTTGGCGCCGGCCAGCGCCTTGATGACGCGCTCGTCCTTGAACAGAGGCTCCATCTCCACCGTGATGAAGCCCTTCAGCGGCTCGGCCGTGGCGATGGCCGCCTGCTCCTGAGCGATCAGCCGGGTCTCCTCGTTGTTGCGCAGCGCAAAGAAGAGGGCGCCGCCGAACACGGCCAGCAGGACCAGGGTGCCGATCAGGCGTTTCGCGTTGTTCATGGGGGGAAGCAGGCTCCTTTCGATCAGGAGCGGAGTGTGCATCTTTCCGGCGACGACAATCACCGGCCATGAGTGACATCCTTACCCTCACCCGCCCTGACGACTGGCACTTGCACCTGCGCGACGATGTGGCGCTTGCCAGCGTGCTGCCCTACACCGCGCGCCAGTTCGCCCGCGCCATCGTCATGCCCAATCTGCGCCCGCCGGTCACGACCGCGGCGCAGGCCGTGGCCTACCGCGAGCGCATCCTGGCTGCGTTGCCCGAGGGCCTGGACTTTGAGCCGCTGATGACGATGTACCTGACGGACAACACACCGCCAGATGAGATCAAGCGCGCCAAGGACGCGGGCGTCGTGGCCCTCAAGCTCTACCCGGCTGGCGCCACGACCAACAGCGATGCCGGCGTCACCGACATCCGCAAGACCTACGCGACGCTGGAAGCCATGCAGCGCGAAGGCCTGCTGTTCCTCGTGCACGGCGAGGTGACGGATGCCGACATTGACGTGTTCGACCGCGAAGCCGTCTTCGTCGACCGCGTCATGACACCGCTGCGCGCCGCCATGCCCGAGCTGAAGGTCGTCTTCGAGCACATCACGACCAAGGAAGCCGCGCAGTACGTGACCGACAGCGACCGCTTCACCGCCGCCACCATCACGCCGCAGCACCTGCTCTACAACCGCAACGCCATCTTCACCGGCGGCCTGCGCCCGCACTATTACTGCCTGCCGGTGCTCAAGCGCGAGGAGCATCGCCAGGCGCTGCTGAAGGCTGCCGCCTCGGGCAGCGCGAAGTTCTTCCTCGGCACCGACAGCGCGCCGCATGCGGCCCAGCTGAAGGAGAACTCGGTCTGCGGCGCCGGCTGCTTCACGGCCATCTCGGCGCTGGAGCTGTATGCCGAAGCCTTCGAGGGCATCGGCGCGCTCGACAAGCTCGACGCCTTCGCCGGCCACCACGGCCCCGATTTCTATGGCCTGCCGCGCAACACTGGCACCGTCACGCTCAAGCGCGAACCGTGGACACTGCCCAGCGCCGTGCCGTTCGGCGAGGCGCAACTCAAGCCCTTGCGCGGCGGCGAAACCCTGAACTGGAAACTCATCTGATGAAGAAGGTCGCTTTTCTCGTCGACTTCGACAACGTCGCCACCGACGTCATCGAGCAGGCCTTGCAGATGTGCTTCAAGGACTACGAGGCCGTCCACATCCGCCGCGCCTATTGCAATGCCGAGCAGGCGCAGAACCACCAGGGCTTCCTCAAGCGCCTGGGCCTTCGCGCCATCGTCAACCTGGCCATCGGCAAGAACTCGACCGACATCGCCATGGCCGTCGACGCGATGGATCTGGCGGTCAGCGAGAAGCCCGACGTCATCGTGCTGGTGTCGTCCGACAGCGACTTCGCGCCGCTGGTGTTGCGGCTGCGCGAGAAGGGTGCCTGGCTGCGCGGCTTTGGCCAGCATGGCAAGACGGGCGAGGGCGTCATCCAGATCTATGACCAGTTCAACGAGCTGGCCCATGACAGCGGCAAGTCGTCTTCGCCCAAGCGTGAGCCGGCGCGCAAGGCCGCAGCCCGCCGGCCTGCCGCCAAGAAGGCCGCGCCGGTGAAGGCCCAGGCGCCGCAGGCCAAGCCAACGCCAACACCTGCACCGACACCCGCACCTGTGCCTTTGCCTTTGCCCGCAGCCAAGCCGGTGGCCGCGCCAGCGCCCAAGGCCGCCGCAGCGCCGGTGGCCAAGCCCGCGCCTGCCCCGGCGCCGGTTGATGCCAACGTCGCCGCCGCCCGGGAGATCAACGCCATCCTGGCGCTGCTGCCCAAACTCGCCGATGGTCAGTGGCACGACCTCGGCGCGGCCGCCAAGGCGTTGAAGGAGGCCGGCCTGCTGCCCAAGACGGCGCCGTCGACCAAGCTGTTCCGCAAGCACCCCAAGGCCTTCCAGCTGCAGCCCGAGAAGACGCCCAATCAGGTGCGCTTCGGTCACGGCTGAGGGGCCCGGCCGGCGCGCACTGCATCCCGCGCTAGCATGGGCCCCGCCTTGGGAGGGGTAGTTTGCCGATGAAGTCCTGTCTGAGAACCTTGCTGGGCCTGGCTTTCGCCGGCCTGGCTCTTGGCGCCGCCGCGCAGTCGCCGCCGCCTTCTGCGCCCGCTTCAGCGCCCGCCGCGCAAGCCGGCGCTGCGCCCGTCGTGTCCGCCAGCGCCCGGCGCCTGTACGAGCGCAGCAAGGGCCAGCTGCTGCAGATCCGCACGCTGCTGAAGACGCAGGACAGCCAGGCCTCGGTCGGCTCGGGCTTCCTCGTCAGCGACGACGGCCACGTCGTCACCAATTACCACGTCATCAGCCAGTTCGCGCTGGAGCCCGACAGCTACCGGCTGCGCTACGCGACCACCGACGGCCAGGGTGGCGCGCTGGAACTGCTGGACTTCGACGCCCGACGCGACCTGGCGCTGCTGCGTGCGGTCGACGACGGCAAGGGCGCTGGCCTCAAAGGCCGTGGCGCGCTGGCCTTCCGGCCGCAGACCCAGCCGCTGGCCAAGGGCGAGCGCATCTACTCCATGGGCAACCCGCACGACGTCGCCTTCGCCGTCGTCGAGGGCAATTACAACGGCCTGGTCGAGCGCAGCTTCGACCCGCTCATCTACTACGCCGGCGGCATCAACCCCGGCATGAGCGGCGGGCCGGTGCTGGACGAGGACGGCTTCGTCGTCGGCGTCAATGTGTCGACGATGCTGTTCGCCCAGCAGGTCAGCTTCCTGGTGCCGGGCGAGTTCGCGGCGGCACTGGTGCAGCGCAGCTTGGCGGCCAAGCCCATCCGCACGGCGGCCTGGAGCCGGCTGCGCGACCAGCTCACCAAGTACCAGGATGAGCTGGTCACCCGCTTCGTCGCCCAGCCCTGGGAGAGCGCCAACCACGCGCGCTACCGCCTGCCGGTGCCCAAGCAGGACTTCATGCGCTGCTGGGGCCGCAGCACGGCTGCCGACACCAAGGGCCTGGACTTCGAGCGCTCGCAGTGCCGCATGGACCACGCGATCTTCGTCGGCGGCAACCTGCAGACCGGCTGGCTGGACATGTCGCACGAGGCCTATGACGGCGAGAAGCTCGGCGCGCTGCGCTTTGCGCGCCAGTACTCGGGGAGCTTTCGCAACGAGCGCCTGGGCAGCTCGGACAAATCCCGCACAGCGCCCCATTGCAAGGAGCAGTTCGTCGACCGCGCCGGCCTGCCGCTGCGCGCGGTGGTCTGCCTGCGTGCCTACCGCAAGCTGGAGGGCTTGCACGATGTCAGCATCCTCGTGACGACGGTGGATGCGGCCACGCAAGGCGCTTTAGGCCGCTTCGACGCCCGTGGCGTCAGCTTTGACAACGCGCTCAAGCTCGCGGCGCATTACCTGGAGGGCTTCGCGTGGACGAGCACGAAAGCCAAGTGATGCCTGTGGCGCCCGTGGCGGCCGTTGTCGAACTGCTGGGCCGCGACGGCCGCGTGGCCGTCGTGCAGCGCGTGACGCAATGGCCCGCGCGCATCGGTCGCTCGCCGGCCTGCGACATCGTGCTGGACGACGCCCACCTCGCCGCCGAGCATGCGGAGTTGCAGCTCGCGCCCGATGGCGCCGTGCGGCTGAAGCTGCTGGACAGCCGCAACGGCGGCAGCATCGCCGGCAAGCGCCTGGCGGCCGGTGATGAGGCCGCGCTTCCCGCTGGTGGCGCCTTCCAGCTCGCCGGCTGCGCGCTGCGGCTGCGCACCAGCGCCGACGTGCTCGCGCCTGAGCAACTGCTCATCGTGCAACCCACGCGCCACTGGGCGCTGCTGCCGCTGCTGTTGCTGAGCATGCTGTTCTTCCAGTGGCTGGACCGCTGGAGCGCCTCCGACCCGGATGCGCGCTGGATCGACTACGCCTCGCCGCTGCTGGCGCCGCTGGCCCTGGTGCTCGGCTGGGCCGGGCTGTGGTCGCTGGCCAGCCAGCTCTTCCAGCACCGCTTCCCGTTTGCGACGCATCTGCGCCGGGTGCTGCTGGTCATCGTCGCGCTGCAGGTGCTGGAATGGCTGCTGCCCGCCGTTGCCTATGCCTTCTCATGGCCGCGGCTGTTGGTGCTGGAATCGCTGGCCGAGCCAGTGGCCGGCGCGGCGCTGGTGGCCTGGCATGCCCGCCTCGTCTGGCCGGGCGCGCGGCGCACACTTAACATCGGCATCACCGCGCTGCTGCTGCTGGGTCTGGGCCTGCAGGTGGGCAAGCGCCAGGAGCAGCAGTACGTGTTCGGCCCGCCCTACCTGGCCAGCCTGCCGCCCCCGGCGCTGCGCGTCGCCAAGCCACAGCCGGCCGAGGCGCTCATCGAGTCGCTGAAGCCGCTGCAAGCCGAGCTGGCGCGGCAGGCGCGCAAGGACAACGAGGACCTGGACGGCGACGAGTGAACCGGCTTTCGGGCCGAGCGCCGGGCCGCCCCAAGCCCGCCCGTCAGCCGATGCCTGCCGGTCAATCCGGCAGGCATCGCCGTCCCCATGGGGGACCGCCCGGGCTGCCCGCGTGCAGCGAGGCGAGACCGGGCGAGGGGCTCACCTTCTCCTAGGCCTGCGGCAGGAAGCCGTCGACCGACAGGTAGCGTTCCCCAGTGTCGTAGTTGAAGCCCAGCACGCGCGCACCGGGCGTCAGCTCGGGCAGCTTCTGCGCGATGGCGGCCAGCGTCGCGCCGCTGGAGATGCCGATCAGCAAGCCCTCCTCGCGGGCGCTGCGCCGGGCGTACTCGCGCGCCGCCTCGGCCTCGACCTGGATGACGCCGTCCAGCAGCGCCGTGTCCAGCACGGCCGGGATGAAGCCCGCGCCGATGCCCTGGATCGGGTGCGGGCTGGGCTGGCCGCCGCTGATGACCGGCGAGGCGCTGGGCTCCACCGCATAGACCTTGAGCTGCGGCCAGGCCGCCTTCAGCACCTGGGCGCAGCCGGTGATGTGGCCACCGGTGCCGACGCCGGTGATCAGCGCATCCAGGCCGTCGGGGAAGTCGCGCAGGATCTCCTGCGCCGTCGTCTTCGCATGCACGGCCGGGTTGGCCGCGTTCTCGAACTGCTGCGGCATCCACGAGCCCGGGTGTAGCTCCAGCAATTCCTTGGCGCGGGCGATGGCGCCCTTCATGCCTTTCTCACGCGGCGTCAGGTCGAATGACGCGCCAAAGGCCAACATCAGCCGGCGGCGCTCGATGCTCATGCTGTCTGGCATGACGAGGATGAGTTTGTAGCCCTTGACCGCCGCCACCATGGCCAGGCCCACGCCGGTGTTGCCCGAGGTCGGCTCGATGATGGTGCCGCCGGGCTTGAGCAGGCCTTGCGCCTCGGCGTCCTCGATCATGGCCAGCGCGATGCGGTCCTTGATCGAGCCGCCAGGGTTGCTGCGCTCGGACTTGACCCAGACCTCGGCGCCGGGGAACAGGCGTTGCAGGCGGATGTGGGGCGTGTTGCCGATGGTGTCGAGGATGCTGCTGGCTTTCATCGGGGGTCTCCTGTTGGACGCGGGGATAATCGCAAGTGTGAAGCAAGCCAGACCGCCGCTGGGGCAAGCATGGAAACATGGCCCTGGAGGAAGGTCCGGACTGCATAGAGCGGCGTAGCAGCTAACGGCTGCCCGGCGAAAGCCGAGGATCAGAGCAACAGAGACGAGTCAAGGCGGGCTTCGGCCCGCCTTGGGTGAAACGGGCAATCTCTACGCGCAGCAACACCAAGTAGGCCAGCGTTGATGCGGCTCGCAGAGCTGGCGGGTAGGTGGCACCGAGCCGGGGCGTGAGCCTCGGCCCAGAGGAATGGCGGTCACATCGTCATGATCGAAAGGTTAGGGCGGTGCACAGAATCCGGCCTATCGGCTTGCTTCACACTTTTTTCCACCCCGGTGGGCGTCAACCCCGCGACGCGGTCGGCATGAGCGCGTCGATACACTGGCCCGCTGCCGCAACCCGTGGCGCCCGCTCGTCTACCCGACCGCTCCCCCCGATGAATCCTGAAGCCAGCCGCCTCTGGCGCGCGCCCCGCTGGGCCCTGTCCGTGCTGCTGGCCTGCCTGGCCATGGTCGGGCCCTTCTCCATCGACACCTACCTGCCCGCCTTCTCGGGCATCGCGGCGGCGCTGGATGCGACGCCGGTGCAGATGCAGCAGACGCTGTCGGCCTACCTGTTCGGGTTCGCCGTCATGAACCTGTTCCACGGCGCGCTGTCGGACTGCTTCGGCCGCCGCCCGGTTGTGCTCATCGGCCTGGCGGCGTTCACGCTGGCGAGCCTGGGCTGCGCGGTGGCCGGCTCCATCGGCCAGCTGGTTTTCTGGCGCGCCGTGCAAGGCATGTCGGCGGGTGCGGGCATCGTCGTGTCGCGGGCCATCATCCGCGACATGTTCCCGCCGGCGGATGCGCAGCGCGTCATGTCGCAGGTGACGCTGTTCTTCGGTGTCGCGCCGGCCATCGCGCCCATCGTCGGCGGCTTCCTGTTCGTGCATGCCGACTGGCACTCGATCTTCTGGTTCCTGACCGCCGTCGGTGCGGCGCTGTTCATCGCCAACTGGCGGCTGCTGCCGGAGACGCTGCACGCGGACATGGTGCAGCCCTTCAACGTGCCGGCGCTGATGCGCGAGTACTGGCGGCTGTGCAGCAGCCGTCAGTTCATGATGCTGGTGCTGGCCAGTGGCATCCCGTTCAACGGCATGTTCCTGTACGTGCTGGCCACGCCGGTGTTCCTGGGCGAGCACTTGCAGTTCGCGCCGACGCAGTTCTTCTGGTTCTTCCTGTGCACCATCGGCGGCATCATGGCCGGCGCGGCACTGAGCGGCCGGCTGGCGGGCAAGATGTCGGCGCCGCGCCAGATCATGCGGGGCTTTCGCATCATGGTGGCGGTGTCCATCGTCAACGTGGCGCTGAACCTGTTCGCGCCGCTGAGCGCCTGGTGGGCGCTGCCGATGATCGGCCTGTTCTCGTTCGGCTGGGCGCTAATGGTGCCGGTCGTCACCCTGCTCGTGCTGGACCAGGTGCCGGAGCGGCGCGGCATGGCCTCGTCGCTGCAGGCCTGCATAGGCTCGGCGGCGAATGGCCTCGTCGCCGGCCTGCTGGTGCCCCTGGTCATGCACTCCACCGTCGCCCTGGCCGTCACGTCGGCCGTGCTGATGGGCGTGGGCCTGGTGGCCTGGTACGGCGTCAGGCGCTCGATCGTGAGCTGAACCTGCGGCGCGCCAGCGCCAGCAGCCCGGCAATGGCGAACAGCGACCAGGTGCTGGGTTCGGGCACCGCTGCGGCCAGCGCACTGGCCTGCGCGCCGACGCTGGCGTCGAAGCTGACGAAGTGCAGCTCCGGGTCGAAGTCGAGGCTGTTCGGGTCGACCGAGGACAGCGCGTAGTGCAGCTGGATCTCGCCATCCAGCCGGCCGTCGGCCGATGGCGCGAAGCTGAGCTGGCCGATGCCCGTGCCCAGCAGCGCGTCGTAGCTTTCCGTCAGGCTGGCCAGCGGAGCCAAGGTGATGACGCCGCGCGGGCCCAGCAGGTCGGCGTAGCTGCCGAAGGCTGAAAGCGGCGCCAGTGTGAAGTCGGTGCCGGTGACGAGCAGGTAGTTGTCTGCATCGTCATTCAGCAGCGAGAAGCCCCAGCCGGCCGTCTGGCCCGGCTGGGCGCTGATGACGGCGGGCGACAGGGTCAGCACTGCCGCTTGCGCGGCGGTGGCGAGCAGCGTGGCGGTGGCCGCGCAGAGCAGTTGCAGGGTCTTTTTCATGATGTCTCGTGGATGAGGTTCAGCGGAACTGGTTGCTGCGGCTGATGGTCAGCGCCGGCGAACCCTTGGCGGGGTCGCCATGCCAGCCGTTGGCGGCGTTGAAGGGCGCGTCGACGGCGAAGGCGGCCAGGGCCGGGCAGCCGGTGAAGTCGATGGTCACGCCGGTGCTGGCGGTGGCGCCGGCGGCGATGTCGCCGAGGTTGACCGGGAAGGCCGTCTTGACGACCGGCGTGCACGCCGCGCCGCCGGTCTGGCGCAGCTTGAAGCCCGCCAGCCGCACGCCGTGGGCGGTGCCCGGGCCGGGGTTGCTGAAGCTCAAGGTCCAGACGCGTGCCGCCTGCGTGCCGGCCTTGGTGGCGATGCTGCCGCTCAGGCTGGCGCCGGGCAGCTTGGACGGGTCGACGATGCCCCAGTAGGCCGGCTTGGCCTTCAGGGACTGATCGAACAGCACGGGCGCCTCGGCCCGCGAGCCGGTGGTCAGCCAGGTGTGGTTGTCCGCCTGGCCCCAGATGGTGACCGAGTCGATCAGGCCGCCCAGCTGGCGGAAGGTGTTGAAGTAGTTGCGCCAGGCGTAGCCGAGCTGGGCGTGCACGGCGGGCGGGATGTCTTCGTAGCTCGCGTAGAACGGGCCGTTGTCGCTGACCTTGATGTCCATCTCGGTCACCTGCTGCGAGATGCCGGGGAAGGCCGTCGCCAGCGAGCGAACCATGTTGTTGACGGACGCCGGCGTCGGGTAGGCCAGCGAGATGTGCATCTGGTGGCCGATGCCGTCGATGGGCACGCCGCGGGCCTTCATGCCGGCCACCAGCTTGTGCAGGCAGGCGAGCTTGGGCACGTCGGTCGTGCTGTAGTCGTTGTAGTAGAGCTTGACCTGGGCCGGCAGCAGCGCGCGGGCGGTGCGGAAGGCGGTGTCGATGAAGTCGGTGCCGGTCAGCAGGTACCAGGGGCTGCGGCGCATGCAGTCGGCCTGCGCAGGGTCGATGACCTCGTTGACGACGTCCCAGGCGTAGAAGCTGGCGACGTGCGGCGCGAAATGGTTGAGCACCTGGGTGATGTGTTCCACCTCGCGCTGCAGCACCAGCGCTTTGCTCGCGGGCGAGGGCGTCAGCGCCTGGCCGTTGGCGTCCTGGAACACCCAGGCCGGCATCTGCTCATGCCAGGCCAGCGTGTGGCCGCGCAGCTTCAGGCCCTTGGCCTTGGCGAAGGCGACTTCGGCATCGGCATTGGCGTAGGTGAACACGCCGGGCTGGGCTTGCAGCGAGCCCCACTTCATGTTGTTCTCGGACACCAGGCTGTTGAAGTGCTTGACGACCAGGTCGCCCTGCACGCCCGTGATGCCGCCGTTGTAGCCGATGGTGCCGACCGGGAAATAGGCCAGCTGGCTCTGCGCCACCGAGGGGATGTTGGTCTCGATGCTGGGCGGCGGCACGTAGCTGATCTGCACGTCGTCGATCATCAGCGGGTTGGTGTCGGCGGACTCGACGTAGAAGGTCAGCCGGGTGTTGGCCATGGCCACCTGGTAGGTGCCGGAGAGCCGGACCCAGGCCGACGAGCCGACCGTCGTGTTGTTGATGACGGTGTGATAGCTGGTGATGGTGCCTGCGTCGCGCTGCAGGCTGATCTTGACCTGTGAGGTCGCCGCGCCGGCGCTGGCTGGCAGCTTCGCCCACGCCGTGACCCGATAGGTCGAGCCGTTGAACATCACGTTGGTCACGTCATAGGCCGGGCCGGCCCAGGTGCCAGCGCGGCCGGTGGCCAGCAGCGCCTGGCTGCCGCCGTGGGCGCTCTCGGACGTCGTCGCGACGGTGGCGCCGCGGCCGAACCAGCCCTGGGTGCCGCTCTCGAAGTTGGACGACAGCCCGGTCGTGTTGGGCGGCAGGCCCGGCGTGCCGGAGACCAGCGTGACCGAGGCGTCGTCGACGTAGAACGACGCCGTCTCGCTGCTCGACTCGATGTAGAGCACGAGACCGGTGGGTGCCGGCTCGGGCAGCGCATAGAGGCCGGTGATCTGGGTCCAGCCGCCGTCGGTGACGCCGGTGGCGGTGCTGGAGCCGACGCTGTCGTAGCTCGTCGTGCCACCGGCCGTGCGCTGCATGGACAGCTTGACCTGCGTCGCCGGCGTGCCGGCCGCCAGGCGCACCCAGGCGGTGATCTGGTAGGACGAGCCCGGCACCAGCTTGCCGGTGAGGTTGACGCTCGGGCCCATGTAGCCGGCCGTGCGCCCGGTCGTCAGCAGGCTGCGCGAACCGGTGCGGGCGACGGCGGCGCTGTTGGTGAGCGTCACGCCACCGAACGGGCCGAAGCCCTGCAGCGTGCCGTCCTCCCAGGTTGCCTGCACCACCTGGGCCTGGGCGGGGAGGGCGCCGCAAAGTCCGAGAAGCAGCGCGCCCATGGTGCGCCATGACTTGATCAAGCCGAGCATGTCTCCATCCTTTTTGTCGTTCGCTGCCTGCGTGATAGCTGGCGAGCGGGTTGCAGCGTGATTGATAGCGCAACCAATTCAATGTATTCAATCTGTGGGTGCGGCGTGAAGACGCGTTTACGCTGATAAACAAATCAGTGACTTGGATGCCTTGTTTACTTTGATAGCGCTATCCATATCTGGGCTTGAGCGTCGTGCGCTCAAGCCAGCGCGGCGGAGGCCGAAATCATCAGGATGAGCATGAAGACGCCGTTGACCCTTGCCGCCTGCCTGCTGGCGCTGGCCGCCCAGGCGCAGGACGCGCAGGAGCCCGTCGAGCAGTTGCGCCAGCGGCTGGCCGAGCGGCTGGCGACGAAGGGCGAGGGCGCCGCCACGGCCAAGCCCAAGGCCGCGCCGCGCGCCGCTACGAAGCCGGGCAAGGCGCAGCCACCCAAGCCCCGCGCCTGGGGCTATACCAGCGACGTCGGCCCCGACCGCTGGGCCGAGCTGGCGCCGGAGAACAAGCTCTGCGCCATCGGCACGCGCCAGAGCCCCATCGACATCCGCGATGGCATCGCCGTCGACTTGGAAAAGATCGCCTTCGACTACAAGCCCAGCGGTTTCTCGGTGCTGGACAACGGCCACACGGTGCAGGTGAACGTCGCAGCCGGCAACGGCCTGACGGTCATGGGCCGGCGCTACGAGCTGCAGCAGTTCCACTTCCACCGGCCCAGCGAGGAGCGCATCAACGGCCGGCAGTTCGACATGTCGGCGCATCTCGTGCACAAGGACGCGCAAGGTCGCACGGCCATCGTCGCCGTGCTGCTGGAGCGCGCGGCGGACGACCGGCAGCAGCCGCTGCTGCAGACCGTCTGGGCCAACCTGCCGCTGGAGAAGGGCGAGGCTGTGCAGGCGCAGGCGCAGATCGACCTGACCCAACTGCTGCCCGAGAACCGCGGCTACTACACCTACATGGGCTCCATCACGACGCCGCCGTGCAGTGAGGGCGTACTGTGGATGGTGCTGCGCCAGCCGGTCCCGTTGACGGCGCAGCAGGTCAGTGTCTTTGCGCGGCTGTACCCGATGAATGCGCGGCCGTTGCAGGCCGGCTCAGGACGGCTGATTAAGGAGTCGCAGTAGCCTGTGACCCCTCGTCCAAGGAGTACCTTGGCCGGGACCGCGCTGCGGCTTGCGCCTTAGCGCTTCGGCAGGCACATCACGCCCACTGGGCGTGCCGTGTCCGGCCTCAGCCCCCGAGGGGACGGCGATGCTCGCGGCATTGAGCCGCTCGCACATCGCCAGACGGGCCGGCTTGGGAGCGGCCCGGCGCTCGACCCGAAAACTCGGGAGGTGGTCAGACTCGCTTGCGGGCGCCCGACAGCCAGTCGTACAAGGTGGCAAACAGCTGCTCCGCCACGACCGGCTTGGCGACGTGGTCGTCCATGCCGGCGTCCAGGCAGCGCTGGCGCTCGTCGTCGAAGGCATTGGCTGTCATCGCCAGGATGGGCAGCGCCGCGCCCTGGGGCAGGCGGCGGATGGTGCGGGTGGCGTCCAGGCCGTCCATCACGGGCATCTGCACGTCCATCAGTACCAGCGCGTAGTCGCCCGCCTGGACCATGTCGACGGCCTGCTGGCCGTCCCCGGCCACGTCCACCGTCAGCCCGGCGCTGCCGATCAGTGCCACGGCGACCTCCTGGTTGACCGCGTTGTCCTCGGCCAGCAGGATGCGCAGCGGCCGGCTGCGTGCCAGCTCGGCCAGTCGCTCGCGCACCGAGTGCGGCCGCTGTGCGAGGGCCGGCGCCGGCTGTGCGTCGGCGCCGGCTTCCACTGCAAGCGCGAACCAGAAGGTGCTGCCGCGCCCGGGCTGGCTCTGCACGCCGACGCGGCCACCCATCAGCGCGGCCAGGCGGCGGCAGATGGCCAGGCCCAGGCCGGTGCCGCCGTAGCGCCGCGTCGTCGAGCTGTCGGCTTGCTCGAAGTCGCGGAACAGCCGGGCCTGCGCTTCGGGCTCGATGCCGATGCCGCTGTCCTGCACCTCGAAGCGCAGCGGCAGCCGTGTGCCCGTGGCCGTGTGGGTCGGCTCGCCGTCCAACCGCACGGCCAGGCGCACGAAGCCGGTCTCGGTGAACTTGACCGCGTTGCCGGCGAAGTTCAGCAACACCTCGGCGATGCGCTGTGGGTCGCCCATCAGCACGCGGCCGGCCAGCTCCGGCGCGATGTCGGTCTCGACGCGCAGCCGCTTGGCCGCAGCCGCCTGCGTCGTCATGTTGGCGATGTTGTCCAGCACCTCGTCGAGCCGGAAGGCGCGCTGCTCCAGCTGCACCTTGCCGGCCTCGATCTTGGAGAAGTCGAGCACGTTGTTGATGACGCTCAGCAGGTGCTCGGCCGCGTTGGCGACCTTCTGCAGGCGCTGCTGCTGCGCGGGCTCGACGGCGTCGCTCTGCGCCAGGTAGGTCAGGCCGATGATGGCGTTCATCGGCGTGCGGATCTCGTGGCTCATGTTGGCCAGGAAGGCGCTCTTGGCCAGGCTCGCAGCCTGCGCTGCTTGCGTGGCCTCGGCCAGCTCGGCGGTGCGCGCCTCGACCAGCTCCTCCAGGTGGTGGCGGTAGCGCTCCAGCTCCAGCGCATCGCGGCGCTCGCGCGAGATGTCGGTCAGGAAGCCGTGCCACAGCACGCCGCCGTCGGCCTCGCGCTGCGGGATGGCGTTGCCGTAGATCCAGCGCTCGGCGCCGTCGGGTTGCGGCGTGCGGAACTCCTGCTGCCAGGGGCTCAGCGAGCGGGCGCTGGCCAGCAGGCTCTCGCGCACCATGGCGCGGTCGTCGGGGTGGATGCGCTCGAACCACGGCGCCGCGCTGCGGTTGAGCTCGGCGGCGCCGACGGGGAAGTACTCGCGCACCGCCTCGCTGACGTAGGCGAAGCTGAACTCGCCGCTGACGGCCAGGTGCAGCTGGTAGACAACACCTGGCACCGTCTCGGCCATGCCGCGCAGCCGCTCGATGAGGGCGCGCTGGGCGTTGAACTGCTGCTGCAGCGCATCGCGCATGTGCTCCAGGTGGCCGCCGAGCTGGCCGATCTCGTCGGCGCGCTTGTGCTCCAGCCGGGCGTTGAAACGGCCCTGGGCGAGGTCGTTGGCAAAGCCGCCCAGCTCGCGCAGCGGGCGGAACAGCCGCGAGTTCAGCAGCCACAGCACCAGCGCCAGCGACGCCAGCAACTGGCCGCCCACCGTGGCGGCGTACAGCCAGCGCTGGCGGGTGAGCGCCGTCTTGCTGAGGTGGTCGTCGATCTCGATCTGGATGTGGCCGATGCGGCTGGTGCCACGCATGATGTCGCGCTCGCCGATCAGCGTCTGGCCCCGGCGCCGCTCGGGCAGGTGGTTCTCGATGAAAGGCAGGCCCTGCGAGGCGTCGCTGACGCTGACGCGCACCACCTCGGGCGACTTGACGATGGCCGACACGACCTCGCGCGCGGCAACGGCGTCGAGGTTCCAGAGCAGCTCGGGCAGGCTGCTCGCCAGCACGTCGAGCTTGGCGTCGACGTCGCGCTGCAGCGCCTGCTCGGCAACCTGGGATTCCCGCAGGCCGATGAACAGGCCGCCGACGATCAGCGCCGGCAGCAGCAGGCCGACGCTGGCGCCGAGTGCCAGCGCGGCGAACAGTGACGAGGAGGTCTTGCGGCTCAAGCGCGTGCTCAGAGTCTTAGCCCTTGGCGCCCAGCAGTTGCGGCTTCAGCGAGGAGTCGACCGGCTTGTCGCCGAGCCAGATCTTCAGCACGGCGTTGTAGAAGGCGACATCCTTCATGGGCTCGCCGATGGGCTTGCCGTTGTAGGTCATGACGGTGCCGGTGTCGGGCACCCAGTCCACCGTGATGACATCGCCCTTCTTGCCCGCCGAAATGCTGACGAAAGCGTCGCCGAACTGGGCCAGCTGGTTGACGAACTTGGAGCGCTCGGCCTTGTCGGTGTTGGCCGTGATGCCGGCGAGGAAGGCCTGGCCCAGCTCGTCGCCGGTCACCTCGCGCAGCAGGCCCAGCGTGAAGCGGCGCGGGCCGGGGCTGGCGAGCACGTCGGCCGGCGTGCTCTTCTTTTCGGGCAGGTAGAGCACCAGCGCATAGACCTTGACGACGAAGCGCGTGCGGATGCCGGCCCCGTTGACCTTGAGCTCCTTGCCGGCCACCTTGACGGTGTCGTCGAATTTCAGGCCGCCCACCTCGATGGCCTGGGCGGCGCCGGCCAGACCCAAGGCCATACTCAGACCCAGACCCAGGCCGGCGATGCGGCACAAAACGGTGTTCGTCTTCATGGTGTCTCCTTTGTCTTCCTGGCAGGGGTCAGCGTAACGCGTCCAGCTTGAAGAGGCTGACGACTTCTTCGAGGCCCTGGGCCTGTGCCTTCAGCGAGTCGGCGGCGGCGGCGGCCTGCTCCACCAGCGCGGCGTTCTGCTGCGTGCTCTTGTCCATGTCGTGGATGGTATGCGTGACGCGCTCGATGCCGATGCTCTGTTCCGCGCTGGCGTGGGTGATCTCGCCCATGATGTCCGTCATCCGTTGCACGCTCGCCACCACGCCCTGCATGGTGCTGCCGGCCTTGGCGACCAACTCGTTGCCTTGCGCCACCTTGTCGACAGAGTCGCCGATGAGGCGCTTGATCTCCTTGGCCGCGTCGGCGCTGCGGCCGGCCAGCGACCGCACCTCGCTGGCCACCACCGCGAAGCCGCGGCCCTGCTCGCCGGCGCGCGCCGCTTCGACGGCCGCGTTCAGCGCCAGGATGTTGGTCTGGAAGGCGATGCCGTCGATGACGCTGATGATGTCGACGATCTTCTTGCTCGACGCATCGATGCTGCTCATCGTCGTCACGACCTGGGCCACCACCGCGCCGCCCTCGCCGGCCACCGTGGACGCCGCCTGCGCCAGCTGGTTGGCCTGCTGCGCGTTCTGCGCGTTCTGCTGCACCGCGTCGGTCAGCACCTTCATGGCCGACAGCGTCTGCTCCAGCGACGCGGCCTGCGCCTCGGTGCGCACCGACAAGTCCATGTTGCCGCTGGCGATCTCGCTGGATGCCGAGGCGATGGACTCCGTGCCCTCGCGCACGCGGCCGACGATGCCCTTGAGGCTCTCGTTCATGTCCGACAGCGCCTGCAGCAGCTCGCCGGTCTCGTCGCGGCTGCGCACCGCGATCTCGCTGGTCAGGTTGCCCGAGGCCACCTTGCGCGCAACGCTGACGGCGCCGCGCAACGGCAGCACGATGCCGCGCGTGATCAGCACACCCGTCAGCACGCTGGCGGCGATGGCCGCGGCCGCCAAGGCCAGCAGCAGCAGGGCCGTCTTGCGCGCGGCGCTGTCGGACTTGCGGCCGGCCTCCTCCATCGCCGCGTTGCGCACGTCGACCAGCTTGCTGAGTGCCTGCATGTAGCGGATCTGGGCCGCCCGCACGGAAAACTGGAACTTCAGCGGCGCGCCCTCGGTGTCACCGGAGGCCACCGTCTTCACGAAGGCGGCCTGGGCGGGCATGAACTTGGCGTTGGCCTCCTTCACGAGCTTGAACTGCGCCAGGCTGGCCTCGTCGGTCAGCAGCGGCTCCAGTTCGGCCAGCGTCTTCTCGTGCGCGGCCATCAGCGTGGCGACGTTGTCCAGCTCCTTCTTGATCTGCTCCTCGCCGGTCATGATGAGCGTCGTCATCATG
The DNA here is from genome assembly GCF_043555835.1 of Pelomonas parva. NCBI lineage: Bacteria > Pseudomonadati > Pseudomonadota > Betaproteobacteria > Burkholderiales > Sphaerotilaceae > Roseateles > Pelomonas parva. Next base: position 21,493 of record NZ_JBIGHV010000017.1, read on the forward strand.
CTGCGCGAGGCGTCGCCCAGTTCGGCATTGGCCTTGTTGGCCAGCGCCACGGCCTTGTAGTCGCTGCCGATGAGCTGGCCGATCTCGGTGTTCAGCGCCTGGATGCCGAAGTAGCCCAGGCCGGCCATCGACATCAGGCAGGCGATGACGACGGCGAAGCCGGCGGTGAGGCGTTGCCCGATGCGCATTTGGGACAGGAACTTCATGGGACGCAGCCTTGGATGGAGGTGCAACGAAGCCGCCCGGGGTCGTTCTTGATGGGCCGGCCGGGCAGGGCGGTGACGGCCTGAAATTTCAGCAGAAATGCGCGATGCAGGACATTCTGAGCGGCACGGCCCGGCGGAGTTGCCGTGATTTGTGAGGCAAAACCCCGGCAAACGTGGCGCTGCGTCGGGCGCCTTGCTCAGGCTGCCGTCAGCGGCAGCAGCGCCTCGAAGCAGGCGCCCCGGCCTGGTTCGCTGTGCAAGCCGATGCGGCCACGGTGGGCCTGGACGAACTGCTGGCTGATGTACAGGCCCAGGCCCATGCCTGGCGCCTTGCCGGTGGAGGGCAGGCGCTCGAACTGCTGGAAGACGCGACCCTGGTCCTCGGCCGGGATGCCCGGGCCCTGGTCGGTGACGGCCAGGCGGGCGAAGCCATCGCCGGTGAGGCCCACCTCGACATGCACGGGCCGGCCCTGGCCGTAGCGCAGCGCATTGCTGAGCAGGTTCACCAGCACCTGGGCGATGCGGCTGTCGTCCCACTCGCCGACGATGCCGGGCTGCGCGCTCAGCGTGAGCCCCACTTGCTGATACTGCGGCTCGAAGTCCGCGACAACGCGGCCGGCCAGCTCGCCCAGGTCGGTGCGGCGCGGGTGGATGGACAGGCGGCCGTGCTGGATGCGCGAGATGTCCAGCATGTCCTCGATGAGGCGCGTCATGCTGCGCACCTGGCGGTCATCCTTGTCGATCATGGCCTGCAGCCGCTCGGGGCTGAACCAGGCGAGGTCGCCCTTGTCGAGCCGCGAGCGGCGCATGATGACTTCCAGCGCCATGACGCCCAGCGGTGTGCGCAGCTCATGCGTGACCATGGACATGAACTCGTCGCGCATCTTCAGCGCGCGCTGCAGGTCGGCCTGCGTGCGCTGCAGCGTGTCCAGCAACTGCTGTTGCTCGGCACGCGCAGTCTCCAGTTCGACGAGCTGGCGGCGCAGCGCGCGGCTCTTGGCATGCAGCTCGGTGAAGACGCGCACCTTGCTCTTCACCGCCTGTGCGTCCAGCGGCTTGAAGAGGAAGTCCACTGCGCCGTTCTCGTAGCCGCGAAAGCTGTAGGCCTGGTTGCGGTCCGCGGCACTGACGAAGACGATGGGCAACTGCCGCGTGCGCGAGCTGCCGCGGATCAGCTCGGCCAGATCGAAGCCCGACATGCCCGGCATCTGCACGTCCAGCAGCGCGAGCGCGAACTCATGCTCCAGCAGCAGCGACAGCGCCTCCTCGCCGGACGTGGCGCAGTGCATCTGCAGGCCGTCGTCGCGCAGCAGCGCCTGCAGCGCCAGCAGGTTCTCGGGCAGGTCGTCGACGAGCAGCAGCTTGACGACGTCGGTGGGTGGGGGCGCGCTCAAACGGTGTGTCCTGCGGAGGCCAGCTTCATCAGCATGGGGGGCATGTCTTTCAAGGCCAGGATGTGGTGGGGCCGGCAGCGGGCGATGGCCGCCTCCGGCATGGCGGCGACCTCGGCGTCGTCGGGCTGTTGCACCAGGGTGAGGCCGCCGCGGGCATGGATGGCGGCCATGCCTTCGGCGCCGTCCATGTTTGCGCCGGTCAGCAGCAGGCCGGCGACTGCGGGGCCGTAGGCATCGGCGGCGGACGTCATCAGCACGTCGATGGACGGGCGGGAAAAGCTCACCGGCGGCTCGCTACTGAAGGCGAAGCTGCGCTCGGCCTCGATGAGCAGGTGGTAGTCAGCGCTGGCGATGTAGACGGCACCGGCGCGCACGGGCTCCTTGTCCTGCGGCTCACGCACGGGCAGCGCCAGGTGATGGGACAGCACGGCGGCGAGCTGGCTCTCGTGGCGCGCCATCAGGTGCAGCACGGCGACGATGGGCACGGCGAAGCTGGCCGGCAGCGGCCTCAGCAAGGCCAGCAGCGCCGCAACGCCGCCAGCGGAGGCGCCGATGACGATCAGCTCGATGGGTGGGCGGCGCGGCATCACTTCTTGCGAAAGAGGCGCTCGCGTTGCGCGACCGGCTCGAAGGCGGCGCCGTTGGGGCAGAAGTCCAGGCTCTCCTTGTTGCCCAGGCCCAGGAAGCCGCGGTGGCACAGCGACTGCGCGAACAGGCCGATGGCGCGGTCCTGCAGCTGGCGGTTGAAATAGATCAGCACGTTGCGGCAGCAGATCAGGTGGGTCTCGGAGAACACGTGGTCGGTCGCCAGGCTGTGGTCGGCGAAGGTGACGCGGCGCGCCAGCTCGCGGTCGAAGCGGGCCGCGCCATAAGCCGCGGTGTAGTAGTCGGAGAACCCGGCCGTGCCGCCGGCCGCCTGGTAGTTGCGCGTGTACTGCGGCAGCTCGGACAGCGGAAAGATGCCCTGCCGCGCCTTCTCCAGCACGGCCGGGTTGATGTCGGTGGCGTACAAGATGCTGCGCTCCAGCAGCCCTTCCTCGTGCAGCAGGATGGCCAGCGAATAGACCTCCTCGCCGCTGGCGCAGCCGGCCACCCAGATCTTCAGCGACGGGTAGGTGTGCAGCACCGGCACCACGTGCTCGCGCAGCGCCAGGAAGAACGCCGGCTCGCGGAACATCTCGGTGAACGGCACGGTCAGGATCTCCAGCAGCCGGGCAAAGGCGCGCGGGTCGCGAAGCACCAGGCCCTGCAGCGCCGACACCGACTCGCACTGCAGTTGCTCCACCGCCTGCAGCACGCGGCGCTTCTGCGACGCGCCGGAGTACTCGCGGAAGTCGTGGTTGTAGCGCGTGTAGATGGCCTCCATCAGCAGGCGCACTTCGAGGTCAAGCAAGGCTTGAGGCATCTAGCCCTCGACCTTGCGTTGCGCATTCGGGCCGAGCGCCGGGCTGCCAAGGGCCAGAGGCCCTTGGCCTGTCGTAGGCACAAGCAGTCCGCAGGGACTGCTTGTGTCCGACTCCAGTTCACCAAGCCGGCCCGCCATGGCGATGTGCATGCGGCTAGACGCCGCATGCATCGCCGTCCCCTCGGGGGACCGGCCGGGCGCGCCTGCGTTCAGCAGGGCGAGATCGGACGAGGGGCTCATACGGTCACCGGTAACCAGACCCGCAACAGCGACACCAGCCGGTCCAGCTCGATCGGCTTGGCCAGGTAGTCGTTGCAGCCGGCCTTGCGGCATTGCTCCTGGTCGTCGCGCATGGCCTTGGCGGTGATGGCGATGACGGGCAGCTTGTGCCAGCGCGTGTCGGCGCGGATGCGTCGCGTCGCCTCCAGGCCGTCCATGACCGGCATCATGACGTCCATCAGCACGATGTCGATGTCGTCGCCCAGCGCCTCCAGCTTCTCCAGCGCCTCGACGCCGTTGCGCGCCGGCTCGACCGTCAGGCCGTGCTGCTCCAGCACGCTGGTCAGCGCGAAGACATTGCGCATGTCGTCGTCCACCAGCAGCACCTTGCGGCCCTCGAACACCTGCTCGCGGTTGCGCGCGGTGCGCAGCATGTCACGGCGCTCGCCGCTCATGCGTGACTCCACGCGGTGCAGGAACAGCGTCACCTCGTCCAGCAACCGCTCGGGCGAGCGGGCGCCCTTGATGATGATGGAGCGCGAGTAGCGGTTCAGCTGGGCCTCCTCGTCACGGCTGAGGTTGCGGCCGGTGTAGACGATGACCGGCGGCGTCGCCGCCTCGGGGCCGCGCGCGGCCATGCGGGCCAGCAGCTCGTTGCCGTCCATGTCGGGCAGCTTGAGGTCGATGACCATGCAGTCGAAGTGCTGCTCGTCCAGCAGCGCCAGCGCCTGCTCGCCGCGCTCCACGGCCACCACCTCGATATCGTCGTCGCCGATCAGGTGGGCGATGCTCTCGCGCTGGCGCTGGTCGTCCTCCACCAGCAGCAGCCGGCGCACCTGGTCGGCGCCGTGCTGCTCCAGCTTCCGGAAGATCTCGACGAGGTCCTCGCGCGTCGTCGGCTTGATGGCCGTGCCGACCGCGCCCAGCGGCAAGGCCACGTCGCGGAAGTCCTCGCCGGCGATGACGTGCACGGGGATGTGGCGCGTGCGCGGGTCTTCCTTGAGCCGTTGCAGCACGGCCAGGCCGGAGCCGTCGGGCAGGCGCACGTCCAGCAGGATGGCCTGCGGCAGGTGGGCGCCTGCCAGCTCGAGCGCCTCGCCGGCTCGCGTGGCGACGAGGCAGCGGTACTGCATCTCATGGGCCAGGTCGTACAGGACGCCGGCAAAGCGCAGATCGTCCTCCACGACCAGCGCCAGCCGGCGCGGCGGTGCGTCGCCGGCCAGCTCGTCGCGGTCGTCGGCGAAGGCGGGCGGTACCTGCTGCTGCGGCGTGGCCGGGGGCGGCGGGGCCGGTGGCAGCGGCGCGATCGGCGCGTGCCGCTCGGCCGGCGGCGCTGCGGTAGCGGGCGCCTGCAGCGGCAGCGTCAGCGTGAACTGGCTGCCCTCGCCCTCGACGCTGCTGAGCTGGATGTCGCCGCCCAGCAGGCCGGCCAGCTGGCGCGAGATGGACAGGCCCAGGCCAGTGCCGCCGTAGCGCCGGTTCAGCGCGCCGTCGCCCTGGTGGAAGGCCTCGAAGACATGCCGTTGCTGTGCCGCCGAGATGCCGATGCCGGTGTCCTTGACGATGAAGGCCACGCCACCTGCGCGCGGTTCCAGCTGCAGCGTCACCGTGCCCTTCTCGGTGAACTTGATCGCGTTGGACAGCAGGTTGCGCAGGATCTGCTCGACCCGCTGCGCATCGGTCACCAGCGCGCCGGGCAGGCCGGGCGCGAGCTGCAGTTGGAGCTGCAGCTTCTTGTGCGTGGCCAGCGGCTCGAACTGGCGGCGCATGCTGTCGGCCAGCGCCTGCAACGGCATCGGCGCGGGCGCGATCTCCAGCTTGCCGGCCTCGACCTTGGAGAGGTCCAGGATGTCGTTGATCAGCACCAGCAAGTCCTGCCCGGCGCCGTGGATGGTGGACGCGAAGCGCAGCTGCTCCTCGGTCAGGTTGCCGGGCCGGTTGTCGGCCAGCAGCTTGGACAGGATCAGCGAGCTGTTCAGCGGCGTGCGCAGCTCGTGGGACATGTTGGCCAGGAACTCGGACTTGTAGCGGCTGGCGCGCTGCAACTCCGCCGCGCGCTCGTTCAGGTCGGCCTGGGCCTGGGTGAGTGCCGCATTGCGCCGCGACAGCGTCTCGGACTGCTCGCCCAACTGCACGTTGGTCTGTTCCAGTTCGGCGCGCTGCTCCTCCAGCTGCAGCTGCGACTCGGCCAGCACGCGCGACTGCTCGCTCAGCTCCTCGTTGGCGGTGCGCAGCTCTTCCTGCTGCACCTGCAGCTCTTCGTTGAGCTGGCGTGTCTCCTCCAGCGACTGCTGCAGGCGCTGGCGGTAGCGGGCTGCCTCCAGCAGCGTGCCCAGCGGCTGTTGCAGTTGCTCCAGCAGCGCCAGTTCGCGCGTCCCGGGCGGCTGCACGAAGCCCAGCTCCAGCACGCCGTTGACCTCGCCGTCGTTGAGCGCCGGCATCAGCACGATCTCCTGCGGCGGCGTGTCGCCCAGATGCGTGGCCACCTTCAGGTAGCCGGCCTGCAGGCCCGGCAGGCGCTGTAGCGTGCCGTCGCGCCAGACCTGGCCCACCAGGCCCCGCTCGGCATCGGCCGGCGCGTCGCTGTCTGCCGTCAGGCCATGGGCGGCGATGCGCTGCAGGTGGCCGTCTTCACCGCGCAGGAACGCGGCCGACACGACGGCGCCGGTGCGCTCGGCCAGGAAGCCCAGCGTGCGCGCTGCCAATCCCGAGGCGGCGCGCTCGCCGGCTAGCAGGTTGGCCAGCTCCGCCTGGGCGCCGCGTAGCCAGGCACGTTCTTCGTTGTCGCGGGCGCTCTGGCGCGCCCGCCCCAGCGCATCGCCGTAGTCGCTGGACAGCGCCTTGATGTCGCGCCGGCCGGCCCAGGCGAGCAGCCCGCTGACGACCATCAGCAGCGCGATGTAGCCGGTCACGGCCGTCCACGTGCTGCCCTCCACGTCCTCGATGCGGTCACGCAGCAGTTGGGACTCGGACTCCATGAAGCCGCGCAGCTCGCGCCGGATCTCGTCGAAGAGCTGCTTGCCGCGCTCCGTGCGCACGAGCCGCTCCACGGCCTCGCCGCGGCGGCGCATGGCGATGACATCGCGGGCGTACTCGTCCCAGCGCGCGACCAGCCCGGCGACGCGGCGCAGCCGGTCCGTCTGGGCGGGGTGGTCGGCCACCATCGCCTGCGTCGCGCGCAGCTTGCCGTCGAACTTCGCGACGGCCAGCGTGTAGGGCGCGAGGAAGGACTCCTCGCCGCTGAGCAGGAAGCCGCGCATGCCGCTTTCCTGGTCGGCCAGCAGCGTGGCCAGTTCCTGGCCCTTGGCCATGGCGCGGTGGGTGTGGTCCACCCAGCTCAGGCGGGCCAGCAGATGCCACACCAGCGCGACGAAGATCAGCGTGCCGCCCAGGCCCATCAGCAGTGGCAGCGCCAGGTTGCGCGTCAGGATGCGGCGAAACTGGCCCGAGTCTTCCGACCCCGTCTCATTCATCTTCTTGTCCTCGTCGCGGCGAGGCGCTCCTCTGCGCCACGCTCAGAGCGGCACGCGACGCAAGACCCATGCCGCAAGGCGGGCCCGGTGCAAGCAAGGAGGCAGCCGCTCGATGGTCGGTAAGGATTGCCGGTAAATCAGGTGCGCGGCGGAAAAAACCGCCGCAGGCTTTCCTGTGACAAGGGCTTGCACAACACATGGTCGACACCGGCGGCCATGGCCTCGTTGTGCTCCTTGTCGCCGCTGCGGCCGGTGACCGCGATCAGCACGAGGTCGGAGCCATGGGCGGCGCGCAGCCGCTTGCTGAGTTCGCAGCCGTCCAGGTCGGGCAGGCCCAGGTCCAGCAGCGCGCAGACGGGCTGGTACTCATTGACGGCCGTGATCGCGTCCTGCGCCGTCCTGGCCACGCGCACGCTGTAGCCGTCGAACTGCAGCAGGCTGCTCAGGGTTTCACAGGTGTCGACATCGTCATCGACGAGCACGACACGAATATCTTCGTGCGACATATGGTGGCTCCTCACGCCCGGCGGGACTCAGGGCGGTCCCGTATGCGGCTCTGGCCGCATGCAACGGCGGTGTAGGAGCAATCCCCGTGCCCGCTGCCGGCCCGTCCTACGGTGCGTTGCGGCGGCCGCGTGCATCTGCGGCACCTGGCCGCCCGCACAGTGCTGCCAGCGGCCGCGGTGGCCGTCAGGAGCCCCAGATGAACGCACGGACCGCCAGGCTGGCGCTGCCCGCCACCTTCACGCCACCGCTGTGGCTCGTCGCCGCTTTCGCTGCCGCGTTGGCGGTGCTGCTGCTGTCAGTCTTCGTCGACACGCTGTACGAGAACATCCGTCGTGGCGACGCACTGCGGCAGGCGCAGGCGCAGGCACAGGCGGTGCGAGGCGGCGCCGCCGACATGGTGATGGCGCGTTCCGCCCAGGTGCCGCGCCTGCGCTGAGCGCGCTGGCGGGCCCAGCGCCTGCGGCACCAGTGGCGCCAGACGCAAGAAAGGCGGGCCTCCCGGCCCGCCTTCTCGATGCTGTCTCACCAATTACTGGAAGTAGCGCGCCTTGGCACTCGCCTGGCAGCTGTCCTTGGCATTGCCGGACAGCGCATCGCAGCGCTCGTTGGCGGCCTTGTAGTCGGCCTTGAGCTTGGTTTCCATCTGGTCGTTCTGCGCTTCGGCAATCTTCTTGTTGGCCTTCAGGTCGGCCTTGGCCTTGTCATGCATCGCCTTGGCATCGGCCACGCAGACATCCTTGGCGTTGCCGGACTGGCTGTCGCAAGCCTCCTTGGCGATCTGGTACTTGGCCTCGTAGCGGGCTTCCAGGTAGTCGTTGCGGTCCTTGGTGTTGCCCGTGTGCTGGTACTCCAGGTGGGCGAGGGCAACCTTCTCCTGGCCCTTGGCGCGCTCGACGCACACGTCCTTGGCATTGCCAGCCATCTTGTCGCAGCCGTCGCGCTCGGCCTTGAACATCGCCTTCACTTCGTCCTTGGCGGTTGTATAGACAGGCTTGCTCAGGTTGGCTGAGGCCGCACCGGCGAGGCCGGTCAGGATCAGGGCGCAGAGCAGTCGGGGGGCGTTGAATCGGGTCATGGTGGTATTCCTTCGATTGGATGGGTGGGGTGCGGTGGAGCTTAGGAAGCTGCGGCCTCGCGCCCTGTCGGCACCGGCGTGTCCTGGTCGTCAGACAAGGCCGCGCCCGGTCGCGTCGGTGGCAGGGCGGGGAGTCAGCGGCCTCACATCCAGGGGAAGCCGTAGTAGTCGTAGACCTTGCGGCCGTATTCGTCGGTGTACGTCGGCGCTTCGTCTTCCGAGTAGCGCGGCGCGCTTTCCAGCTGGGTCTTGTCGACATTGACGACATAGCCGTCCTTGTCGGTGTCGTACTTCAGCATGTTCCACGGCAGCGGGTAGCGGTCGGTGCCGATGCCCAGGAAGCCGCCGAACTCGAGCGCGGCATAGCGCACCTGGCCACTGCGCTTGTCGATGACGAGGTCATCGATGGACCCGAGCTTGTCGCCTTGCAGGTTGTAGACGTTGGTGCCTTCGACCTTGGAGGAAGAAATGGTGGGGTAGGACATGGGGGGCTCCTTTGAAGTTGCGCTGACACCGGGGCGGCCACTGTCGGGAAGACCGGCTGCCGCAGTGCATGCACGGGCCCTCAATTTGCGCCATTGCCCCTGGGCGCAGGGTCGGGAGTGGAGCCATCTCCCTGTAGGCGAGAGCCGACGCCATTGGCGCGTGCCCCATTCCATTCGCCCGGCCATTCCTGGTGGTTTGCCGGCATGAATGGGTTTTCACTCGGTCAATTGAGTCATTTCAATCGTTGGTCTGTGTTTGAATGCGGGTTCCCATAACGAAACGATGTCGCTGGAGATACGAATGGCCAAGACGCTGCAGACACTGCTCAAGCAGATCGCGCAATTGCAGAAACAGGCGGACGCATTGCGTTCACGCGAGAAGACGGAAGTGGTGGACCGCATCAAGGAAGCCATCGCCCATTACGACATCACTGCCGATGACTTGTTCGGCGCATCGCCGGCCAAGGCGGCCCGCAAGCGCGCAGCGGTCGTCAAGACGGGCGGCAAGGCCCGCAAGGCCGCAGCCAAGAAGCCGGCAGGCGTGGCCAAGTACACCGACGGCGCGGGGCGCACCTGGTCGGGCGTGGGTAAGCGGCCCAACTGGTTCAAGGACGCGCTGGCGGCGGGCAAGCAGGCCGAGGACTTGCTGGTCAAGGCCTGAGAGCGGCCGTACTCAGCTGCCCAGCAGCTTGCGCAGGCGCTCGCGCTCGGTGGTGATCACCTGGGCGGCGGCCTGCGCGGCTTCGCGTGCGGCGGCGTGGTCGGCCTCGGGCAGCATCACCAGCTCGCCCTTCTCGGTCAACGCCGCCGGCCGCGCTGCCGCACCGTCGGCGCCCTTGGCGCGCAGCACGCCCCAGACCATGTAGCCAGCACGAGCGGTGGTGCCCGTCATCACGTCGCCGTTGGGCTGCGTGCGCAGGATGGGGCCGGCCCAGGCGTTCTGGTTGTGCATGATCTCGGCGGTGCTGCCGTCGGCGTAGGTCAGCGCGACATAGCCGTGGCGCTTGGTCGCGTCGCTGAAGTTGCCGAACTGCGACGCGCCGTTGGCACCGCTGAACAGGCCCGCCCGGGGCGCGCCGTTGGGGTGGAACACGCCGGCGAAGGTCGCGCCGCTGGCGTAGGTGAGCGTGCCGCTGACCGGCACGCCTTCGTTCATGACGCCGACGAAGACCTTGCCGTCCACCCATTCCGCACGGCTGGCGGCCGGGTTGTCGAAGTCCTCGACGATGCGCTTGCGCTTGCTGTTCTCGAAATGACTGTGGTGCACGCCGACCGGCACGCCGGCCTTCCAGCGGCCCCGGCGCAGTTCACGCGCACCGTCGCTGCCGACGACCAGGCGCTCGGCCGGGCCGTCCAGCTGGCCGGCGGCGTACTGGCCGCTGTCGACGCTGCCGTCCTTGTAGTTCAGCCGGCCGGTGCCGCTGAAGTGGCTGCCGTCAAAACCGCCCTCGTAGACATCGCCGCTGGCGTACTGCAGGCGGATGGTGCCGCTGGCGCGGCCGGCGCTCCACTGCGCCTGCAGGCGGCTGCCGTCGGCGTAGGCCAGCGTGCCGCTGCCATGCGGCAGGCCGTTCAGTGTCTGGCCCTCGTAGCGGTGGCCGCCGGCAACGCGTAGCGTCTCGCTGCAGCCGTCCTGGCAGCTGGCGCGGGTGCTGCCGCTGAAGGCGCTGGCGGTGGCCTTCTGCTGCTCGCGCGCCAGGCGCTCGGCGTAGTCCGCAGGGCTGGTGCCGAAGGTGCGGCTGGCCCAGTAGGCGTCGTGGCCGGCGTCGATCGCGGCAGCAATCAGGCCTTGATGGTCTTCCGCACGCCGCTGCAGGCCGCGCTGGGCGATCAGTGTCTCCATGCGCTTGAGCTTGGCCTGGAAGGCCTGCTCGCGCGCATCGATGCGCGCGCCGGCCTGCCGTTGCGCATCCATGGCGCTGGTGTCGGCCCAGCTGCTGCCGCTGCCGAAGCTGATCACCGGCGCTGCGGCCGGCCGGCTGCCGGCGGCGCGGATGCGCGCGCTGTGCTCGTCGGCCTGCTGGCGCGCACGCTGGCCGGCCATCTGCTGCAGCTTCAGGCGGTCGGGCGCGTGATAGGCGTCGCCGTACTGGGCGTGGGCCGGCCATGCGAGCAGCAGGCCCAGGGCGGTGGTGGCGGCGAAGCGCAGCGTGGTGGTCATCGGGGGCGTCCTCTTTGCAGATGGGTACACGGATAAGCGCAGCAAAGAACGCCGGGAAGGCTCATCTGTTACATCTGGACAGCGGCGGTTTGGTCTGGGGGCTGCGCGCGTCGGGCGCGAGGATTGCCGGCAGGCGGCCATCACCCTGCGGAGGTCGCTTATGAGCTACATCGACTGTTTCCTCGCCCCGGTTCCGCGCGCCAACAAGGCGGCTTACGAAGCGCTGGCGCGGGTGTCCGCCCAGGTCATCAAGGAGTACGGCGCTCTCGACGTGGTCGAGTGCTGGCTGGATGAATCGGGCCCGGGCGCCGGTTCGTATCACGGCGTCGAAGCGAGGAAGGCGAACGCGCAGTACACCAGCTTCGCCGCCGCTGCTGGCGCCGGCAAGGATGAGACGGTGGTGCTTTCCTACGTCACCTGGCCGAGCAAGACCGCCCGCGATGCCGGCATGGAAAAGGTGACCGCCGATCCGCGCATGCAGTTCAGCGACCAGCCCCCGGCCTTCGACGGCAGCCGCCTGATCGCGGCGGGCTTCAAGCCCATGCCGCTTTGATCAGCGCGCGGCCACCGCGCCCATGATCGCCTGCAGCAGTTCTGCATCCAGCACCTGGCCCGTCGCGCGGTCGAAGATGGCGAAGCCTTCCTTCTTGCCGTGGACGCCGTTGTCCCAGTAGACCGGCACGATGCCGCGCTGATGGGCGGCGCGGGTGATGTAGGCATTCCAGTCCGCGCGGTAGCGCGCGGCGCGGGGTTCGGCGGGGCGCGTGACGGCGCCGTATTCGCCCAGGATGACGGGCACACCCTTGGCGACGAAGTGGGTCTTCATCTTGTCGAACTGCTTGTCGGCATGGCTCTCGCCGCCCCAGGCTGCGGTGAGCTTTGCGTCGGTCGCGTTGCGGCCCCACTGCCAGATCTTGCCCTCGTTGTTCAGCGTGAATTCGTAGGGGTCGTAGTAGTGGACTTCCATCATCAGCCGCGCGGGCGTCGGGTCCTGCGGCAGCACGGCGAAGTCCACCGTGTGGTCGATGTTGGTGTTGAAGCCCTGCACGATCAGATGCCGGCGCGGGTTGTGGCCGCCCGTGGCGCGCACGGTGGTCACGAAGGTCTGGTTGAAGCTGTTCTGCGCGCGCGCGTACTCGGCCTTGGGCTTGCCGTAGTCGCCCTCGACCATGACTTCGTTGGTGCCGGCGAACAGCAGGCCCTCGTCGTGGTCCTTGAAGTGTTCGGCGATCTGCGTCCAGTAGAGCGCCAGGCGCTGGTTGACCTCGTCCTGGTGCTTGGCGGTGGGCTGCATCCAGCCGCCGTCCCAGTGGATGTTGATCATGACGACGAGGCCAGCCTCGCGCGCCCAGCCCACGACCTCGGTGACGCGGGCCAGCCACTCCGGCTTGATGCGGCCTTGCGCGTCGGTGTACTGCTTCCATGCCAGCGGGATGCGGATGGACTTGAAGCCGGCGGCCTTGACGGCCTGGATGAGCGGCTGGGTCGTGCGCGCGTTGCCCCAGTTGGTCTCGCCACCGATGGCTTCCAGCGAGTTGCCAAGGTTCCAGCCGGGCGCCATCTCGCGGGCGAGGTCGTGGCTGCTGACTTCGCGCCAGGGCGCGGCTTCGGCGCGAGTCTGAGCGGTCGCGGGTCCGAGCACGGCAAGACACAGCACCAGGGCGATCAGCGATTTCATTCTCGTTTCCAGTGAGCCGCTCGGTGGCGGCCTTGCGGGTTCAGCTTGCGCCGTCGACCAGCGCGGTGAGGATCTGGGGCTGCAGCACCTTGTTGCTGCTGCGGTCGAGCAGCGTACCGGTGTCCCAGTAGAAGGGCACCAGGCCCATCGCGCGTGAGCGTTGGGTCACGGCCTTGGAATAGGCAGCGCGGCTCTTCTGGTGCAGCGTGAGTGAGTCGCCGGTTAGCGCGGCGCTGCGGTCCTGCGCGGCGTACTCGCCGACGATGACCGGGATGCCCTTGTCGATGAACCGCGCTTTCATCAGCGCCGTCATCGTGTCGAGCGTCGCTTCCTCGCCCCAGGTGGGGTTGTGTGCGGTGTCGGTGGTCGAGTGGTTGCCGGCGCCCCAGTAATAGAACTGGTTGCCCCAGGTCTCGTCCTTGGTCATGCCGGTGAAGTTCCACGGCGTGTAGTAGTGGACCTCGGCCATCAACCGGCCGACTGCGGTGTCGGTGGGCCAGCCGGTCATCAGCTGGCTGGTCAACTCGACATCGGTGGACGGCCCCTGCACGACCAGCGTGCGGTAGGCGTTGCGCCCGCCGGTGGCGCGCACCGCGTCGATGAAGGTCTGGTGATAGCTCATCAGCACGGCCATCTGCTCGGCCGTCTTCACGTTGGGCTCGTTGGCGCCGGCAAACAGCAGGCGCCCGTCGAAGTCGCGCAGGGTCGTTGCGATCTGCTGCCAGAAGGCCTTCTGTTTGTGATTGACCGCCACCTGCTGCTCGGGCGTGACGTGCTCCTCCAGCCAACCGCCGTCCCAGTGGATGTTGAGCACGACGAACAGGTCGGCATCGATGCAGTACTGCACCACCTCCTGAACCCGTGCCAGCCAGGCCGACTCGATGCGGGCCGTGGTGGCGTCCGCGTACTGGTTCCAGGACACCGGCAGGCGGATGGCGTTGAAGCCCGAGGCCTTGGCGAACTGCACGAACTCGCGCGTGATGCGCGGGTTGCCCCAGTAGGTCTCGGACTTGCCGCCCATGGCCTCCAGCGTGTTGCCGATGTTCAGGCCGAGGCGCATCTTCTGCGCGGTCTGCGTGGCGGAGTCGGCCATGCCGGTGGCGTCGGCTGCGCGCGGGCTGGTGTTGTAGTCGGGATAGGGCGAGGCGGCCGCCGGCGGAGGAGGGGGTGGAGGGGGTGGAGG
>NZ_JBIGHV010000018.1:0-30768 GCF_043555835.1 Pelomonas parva
CCCGAACAGGACAGTGAAACGAGTCAGCGCCGATGATAGTGCGGATTCCCGTGTGAAAGTAGGTCATCGTCAGGCTAGTTATTAAAGCCAACCCCCATCAGGTTATCCTGGTGGGGGTTTCGCTTTTTGCGGCGAATTGGTGGCTTCGGCAAATAAGACGGAACGCCGCCCGCCTTGGGCCGGTTTCCGAGCTGGGGTGGAATACGCACTGCACCTTCACGTGCGCGTCATGACGGGCCGGCAGCATGCAGGCCATGCCGACGCCGCAAGACTCCGCTGCCGCCGACACGCCCACGCTGTCGGTGCGCACCATCTGGATCTCTGACCTGCACCTGGGCACGCCCGGCTGCCAGGCCCGGGCCTTGCTCGACTTCCTGCGCGATGTCGAGTGCGAAACCCTCTACCTCGTCGGCGACATCATCGACGGCTGGCAGCTGCGCCGCAGCTGGTACTGGCCGCAGGCGCACAACGACGTCGTGCAGAAGCTGCTGCGCAAGGCGCGCAAGGGCACGCGGGTCATTTTCATCCCGGGCAACCATGACGAGTTCGCGCGCAAATACCTGACGCACAACTTCGGCGGCGTCGACGTGATGGAAGAGGCCATGCACGTGACGGCCGACGGCAAGCGGCTGTGGGTCACGCATGGCGACCTCTACGACGGTGTCATCCAGTGCGCGCGCTGGCTGGCCATCATGGGCGACCTGGCCTACGAGTTCACGCTCAAGGTCAACCGCTGGTTCAACCGCGTGCGCGCAAAGTGCGGGCTGCCGTACTGGAGCCTGTCGCGCTACCTGAAGCACAAGGTCAAGCGCGCGGTCAGCTACATCAATGAGTTCGAGAACGCCGTGGCGCGGGAGGCCAAGAAGCGTGGCGCGCATGGCGTGGTCTGCGGCCACATCCACCATGCCGAGATCCGCGAGATTGACGGCATCCTCTACTGCAACGATGGTGACTGGGTGGAGAGCCTGACGGCGCTGGTCGAGCACTTCGACGGCCGACTGGAGATCATCGACCGGGGTGACCAGGCCACGCTGCCGGGCATGTTGCCGGCGCCGAAGTCGGTGGTGCCGGTTGCGCTGCCGGTGCCTGTGCCCGTTGCCGCAGCCAAGGCTGCGGAGACGGTCAGCTCAATTTGAGCAGCGCCTGACCGGCGCGTATCTGCACGCCGGTGGCAATGCCCTCGGCCAGTTCGAAGCCGGTCGGCACGAAGACGATGATGGTCGAGCCATGCTCGAACCAGCCCATCTCCTGACCCTTCACGTGCGGCGCATTGCAAGGCATCTCATTGGCGCCTTGGCGCCCGAGGTGCAGCAGCACGTCCAGGAAGTGCAGGCGGATGCTGGCAACCAGGATGGCCGCGACAGGCACGAGTGCAATTGGATGGCCGCTGGCCAGCGTCATGCGCACCACGGCGCGCTCGTTGCGGCAGAACAGGCGCTCCACGCGCTTGAGCGCCACCGGGTTCACATTCCAGGTGTCGCCGCTGAGGTAAGTCACATGCTCCACCGTGCCGTCGGCCGGCGCGTGGAAGCGGTGATACATCGCCGAGGTCAGCCGCAGGGTGACGAAGCGGCCACCCTCGAAGGCGCTGGCGTCCTGCGTCGGGCCGAACAGCTCCTCGGTCGAGTACGGGAAGCCCTTGGCCTGGTAGACCTGGCCCTGCCGCACCACGCCGGTCGCGCCGACGATGGCATCGCTGGGGCTGGCGAAGATCTCGGGCCGGGCGTCCAACACGCGCGAGCCGGGCTTTAGCTCGCGGGTGAAGCAGTCCTTCAGCGAGCGGAACTGCGGGTGCTTCGCTTCGCTCAAGTCCAGCGGGATGAACCACTGCCATACGGCAATCGTCAGCTTCGTCAGCAGCGGGCTCTCGATGCGCGAGAAGCGACCCATCAGTTTCGTCAGGGCGATGCGCGGCACGCGGTTGGTCAGCAGGAAGTTCAAGTCCTCCTGCGCCACCAGCCGCTTGAACCAGCCGGGGCGCGGCTCGGCGTGGTCATTGATCTCGCCGGTCAGTGCGGGCGATGCATCCTGGTTCTTCATCATCAGAACTTCTGGCCCAGCATTTCGCGGAACACGCTGCGGCGGATGGCCTTGGCCGTGAGTTCCGGCGCAGTCCACCACCAGCCGTCGGCACGCATCTCGTCGCATGCGGCGATGAAGCGGTCCATCACCTCGGCGAACTCGGCGTCGCCATAGTTCAGGCTGAAGATCAGCCGCCCCGTGCCCACCCAGCTCAGCGCCAGGCCGTGCTTGCGCAGGTAGAACTGCAACATCCAGTGGTAGCGGCCCGGTTGGTCGTACATGACCGTCCAGATCGTCGACAGGTTGGCCATGCGCACCGGCGCGCCAACGGCCTGCAGCCGAGCATTGAACTGGGCGCAGCGCGCGTTCCAGCGTTCGTCGAGGCCGTCGTACAACGTCGCCACCTCGGGCCGCTCGATGCGCTTGAGAAACGACGCCATCGCCGCGACCACATAGGGATGCGCGTTGAAGGTGCCGCGCGCAAAGCAGATGTCGGCCGGCCGATCCTCGCGGTAGCGCGTCATCAGCGCGCGGCTGCCGCAGACCACGCCCACCGGCAGCCCGCCGCCCAGCGTCTTGCCATAGGTGACGAGGTCAGCCTTGACGCCGAAGTACTGCTGCGCGCCGCCGGGTGCGAGACGGAAGCCCACGAAGACCTCGTCGAAGATCAGCACGATGCCGCGCGCCGTGCAGACCTCGCGCAGCTTCTTCAGCCAGGCGGTGTAGGCCTCGCGGTCGTAGCTTGCGCGGCGGCTGCCGTCGATCAGCGAAGAGTCGCCTGGCGCACTCACGTTCGGATGCAGCGCCTGCAGCGGATTGACCAGCACGCAGGCTATGTCTCGCCGCGTGGCCAGGACCTTCAGCGAGCGCTCGGCCATGTCCTGCAGCGTGAAGGTCTCGCGTGGCGGCAGCGGGTTGCCGGGGCCGGGCTGCACGTCCTCCCACCAACCGTGATACGCGCCGGCAAAGCGCACCAGGCGCTTCTTCTTCGTGTGATAACGCGCCAACCGCACGGCCTGCATGACGGCCTCGGTGCCGGACATGTGGAAGCTCACCTCGTCCTGGCCGGAGATGGCCTTCAGGCGCGTGAGCACGTCGAGCACGCACGGGTGATAAGCGCCCAGCACCGGCCCCAGCTTCTGCGCCGTGGCGACGGCTTCGGAGATGCATTCCTTGTAGGCGTCGTAGCCGAGCACGTTGACGCCGTAGGAGCCGGTCAAGTCGTAGAGCCGGTTGCCGTCCAGGTCCTCCACCTGCACGCCGTCGCTGTGCTGCAGGAAGGCGCCGACCTTCAGGTGCTCGCGCAGCACCGGGCTGAACTGGAAGGGCACGCGGTAGCGGCCGGTGAAGCGCAGGTCGGAGATGGTCTCGCGCGCGGCTTCAGTCGCGGCCAGCGTCTTTGCAAAGCGCGTGTCGAACTCCGCGCCCAGCCGCTGCAGCGCCGCCTTGCGCCGCACGGCCACGTCGGCCGGCGCGCCGTCGGCGACGAAGAACTGCACTTCGTCATAGGCATAGCCCGGCACCCAGCGCGCCAGCCGCTTGGCCATGCGCGAGTGGCCGGCCAGCGACCGATGTTTGGCGCGCGACAGCTCGATGCGCCGCTTGGTCGCCGGCAGCAGCGCGAGCAGGCCCAGTGCCAGCGCTGAGAGGGTGAAGGCTTCGTCCATCGGCTCAGTGCGCCTGTTGGCCCACGTGCTCCATCGGGTCGATGAGCTGGCCGCGCAGCAGGTAGAACGGCGACCGCCAGTACAGCATCACGTCATGGAACGGGTCCGTGATGATCTTGAAGCCCCAGGCCAGGCCCTGCATCAGGTTCTGCGTGATCCACAGCTGCACGACGCGGAACACCAGGCCCGTCACGCCCAGACAGAGCCAGGCCATGCCCACGTCTTCGATGAAGCCCTGCATGCCCACCGCCGGCTCGATCATGCCGCCCAGCGACGGTGCCAGCCACAGCACGGCCGGCAACGCCACCCACACTGCCATCAGCACGATCTTGCGGCGGATGTTGTAGCCAATCTTGATCTCTTCCTTGTACTCGTCGGTTGCCTTGTTGACGTGGTCGTAGCCGCGCGGCTCGAAGAAGAAATGGCCCGCTTGCCGCGTCGTCATCGACACGCACCAGGCCAGCAGCGCCGACCACGCCGGGTTCACGAACAGAAGCGCATACGACACCAGGAAGCTCAGCGCGCTGATCAGGTGCAGGCTCTGATTGATGCGGCTGTGGTGGTAGTAGCGGTGGTCGTCCCAGCGCTGGGTCTTCAGGGTTTGGAAGAACTCGTTCACGTGTCCCGTCCTCATGTTGGGGTGGATGCGGGGCGGATGGTGGGGTGCTTGCGTGAAATCGGCGTGACGGTCTCGTTGTCATCTTGTTGTTGCACGACGAGCTGACCATGCGCGCCATGAACACCCACGACGCCGACGACATCCTGGTCGACGACCTCCCTGCGCCGCGCCACTCGCGCCGGCTCGCGGTGGTGACGGAGACCTACCCGCCCGAGGTCAACGGCGTCGCCATGTCCATGGCCCGCGTCGTCGATGGCCTGAACCGCCGCAACCACGACGTGCAGCTCATCCGCCCGCGCCAGCCTGCCAAGCTGACGCCACCGTCGAGCGGCAACCCCATGGTGGACGAGGTGCTCACCAAGGGCCTGCCGGTGCCGCTCTACCCCAACCTGCGCATGGGCGTGCCCAGCAAGCGGGCGCTGGTGAAGCTGTGGTCATTGAAGCGGCCGGACGTCGTGCACATCGCCACCGAGGGCCCGCTGGGCTGGTCCGCCCTGCAGGCCGCGCAACACCTGGCACTGCCGGTCACGTCGGATTACCGCACCAACTTTCATGCCTACGGCAGGCACTACCGCCTGGGCCTGCTGTCCAAGCCCATCATGGGCTATCTGCGCAAGTTCCATAACCGCTGCGACGCGACCATGGTGCCGACCGAGGCGATCCGCGTGCAACTGGTCGAACGCGGCTTCGAGCGCTTGAGCGTGGTGGGCCGTGGCGTGGATGCGCAACGCTTCGACCCCGCACGCCGCAACGCCGCGATGCGCGAGAGCTGGGGCGCGGAGCCGACCGACCTCGTCATGGGCTATGTCGGCCGCCTGGCGCCGGAGAAGAACCTCGGCGTCGTGCTGGCCGCCTATGAGTCGGTCAAGGTCGTGCAGCCGCGAGCACGGCTGGTGTTCGTCGGCGATGGGCCGATGCGCGCTGAGCTGGCGGCGCGTGTGCCCGATGCGGTGTTTGCGGGCCAGCGCAGCGGCGATGACCTCGCGGCGCACTACGCGGGGCTGGATATGTTTCTGTTCGCGAGCTTGACCGAGACCTTCGGCAATGTGACGACCGAGGCGATGGCCAGCGGCTGCGCCGTCGTCGCGTTCGAGAGCGCGGCGGCGGGCGAGTTGATCCGCAGCGGCGTGAACGGCTGGCTCGCGGGGCCGGGCCGCGAGGCCGACTTCGTCGCGGCGGCGCGCACGGCGGCTGCGGACCCGGCTGCACGTCGTGCAGTGGCCGAGGGCGCACGGGCCACGGCGCGGCGGCTGGATTGGGGCGACATCACGGCGCGGTTCGAAACCGTGCTGGAAGGGGCGATTGCACGTGCCGAGCCGGCGTTCGGCTTGTCGGGCCTGCAGCCCGTGATCTGACGCCTATTCCAGATCCTGAATCTTCGGCACCTCGTAGTCCACGAGACCCAAGTCCGCGAGCGCGATGCCGTGGGCGTCGGCTGTCCGCTTGAGCAGAAAGACGATGTGCGCGTAGGCCGCTTGCCGGCCAACTGCCTGTTCTCGGCTCAGGGTCTGCCAGACGCGCAGGCTCTCCTTCACATCCCGCTTGAGTTCGCTGGTGAAGGACTGCATGAACTCGACATGCGGCTGTTCATTGCGACGTTTGGTCATGGCGGCCAAGTATCGACGCGCGTGTTGCTATGGGCGTGAGTGGCGGCGCCGGCGGGCATCCAGCCACATCAGCTCGGCGATCGCCGTGGCGACCAGCAGGCCAAGGCCACTGAGCGTCACCTCAATCGCCACCCCCGCCGCCTCACACCCCGCATACGCGGCCAGCATCAACAACACACTCAGGTTCTCATTGAACCCCTGCACCGCAATCGACCTTCCCGCGCTCAGCAGCGTGGCGCCACGATGTTGCAGCAGCGCGTTCAGCGGCACGACCATCGCCCCGCCCACGCCGCCGACGAGCGCGAGCATGGCGGCGGCCAGCGCGAGGTCATCCACCTGCGCAACGACCGGCATCAGCAGCCCCAGCGCCACGCCCGCCCATAGCCCGTGCCGCGCCTGGTGCAGCGCCAGCCACCGCCCCGCCGCCCCCGCGCCGACGATGACGCCGACCGCCACCGCCGCCTGCAGATACGCCGCCTCGCTCAGCGGCAACGCCAGGGCCTCGCCCGCCCACCTCAGTACCGCGAACTGCAAGGTCGCGCCGACGCCCCAGAACAGCGTCGTCGCCGCGAGTGACAGCCCGCCTTCGCGGTCCCGCCACAGCAGCCGGTTGGCGGCACGGAACTCCCGCAGCAGCGTCAGCGGGTCATGCGCCACGCTGCGCTGGCGGCGGCCGCTGTCGGCGATGCCGGCGTTCAGCCCGCTGCTCACCGCGTAGATCAACAGCAGCGCCGTGAGGGACCCCGTCAGCTTGTCGGCCGGCAGGTCCAAGCTGTCGCCAAGGGCGGCGAGCCCCGAGCCCAGCCACAGCGGGCTGACCAGCGCGCCGCCCAGCACCGCGCCCAGCAGTGCGGCGGAGACAACGCTGATCTCTATCCAGCCGTTCGCCTTCACCAGCGCCTCTGGCGCGGCCATCTCGGTGATGAGTCCGTACTTGGCCGGCGCATACGCGGCGGCGCCCAGGCCCACGATGGCCAGCGCGGCGACCGGGTGCAGCCCCAGCGCCAGCAGCGCCAGGCCCAGCATCTTCACGACGTTCATTGCCGCCATCACGCGGCCCTTGGCGAAGGCGTCGGCCAGCGGGCCCACCCAGGGCGCGAACACGACATAGGCCAGGGTGAAGCCGAACTTCAGCAGCGGCGCCCACCACAGCGCAAAGCCTTGCTGTTGCAGCAGCGCGATGGCGACGATGAGGAGCGCGTTGTCCGCCAGCGCGGACATGAACTGCGCACCGATGACGAGGCCGAAGCCGCGTGGCAGGCAGACGCGCTGCGGCAGGGCGATGGTGGGCGCGAGGTCGGGGGTGGCGGCGGGCACGCCGCACCTTGCGCGATTTGCATGAAATGCCGATGAACACGGGCGCTTTCGGTCAAACAGGTGTCGGGCGCCTTGGCCGGCCATGGGCACGCTGAATGCCCCTCATGCGGGTTGCTTCCCCTTTCAACCCGCACAGGACGATCCATGGCCAAGACTCCCACGACCCCGCCGGCAAAGAAGTCCGCCAAGACTTCTAACCTCACCAAGGCTGCGGCGCGCAATACCGACAGCGCGTCGTCCAACCCAGCGCCCGCACCGGACGCAGACGCGGCCGCACGCCGCGCAGAAGATGTTCAGGCCACTGTGGCCGGCATGCCGTTCAACGCCAACAAGGCCGGCGAGCACGGCGCCGCCAATGGGGTCGCACCGCAGCCGGGCCAGACGGTCACGCCCCCATCGCGGCTGGTCACCGGCAGCACGCTGTCCGAAGCCGGGACCAACGCCAAGGTTGGCACGCAGGCTGCCGAGGGTGTCAACGCGGCAATAGCGTCGCTGGACCGCGTTCGCGTGGACTCCGGCGGCCAGGCGCTGACGACCAATCAGGGCGTGCGCATTGCCGACAACCAGAACTCGCTCAAGGCCGGCACGCGCGGGCCGGTGCTGCTGGAGGACTTCATCCTCCGCGACAAGCTGACCCACTTCGACCATGAGCGCATCCCCGAGCGCATCGTGCACGCGCGCGGCTCGGCGGCGCACGGCTTCTTCGAGGCCTACGGCCCGCTGGACGAACTGACCGTGGCGGCGCCGTTCAAGGAAGCCGGCAAGCGCACGCCGGTGTTCGTGCGCTTCTCGACCGTGGCCGGCGAGCGCGGCAGCAAGGACACCGCGCGCGACGTGCGCGGCTTTGCCGTCAAGTTCTACACCGAAGAGGGCAACTGGGACCTGGTGGGCAACAACATGCCGGTGTTCTTCATCCAGGACGCGATGAAGTTCCCCGACCTCGTGCACGCCGTCAAGCCCGAGCCGCACAACGGCATGCCGCAGGCCGGCAGCGCGCACGACACCTTCTGGGACTTCGTCTCGCTGATGCCCGAGTCCACCCACATGCTGATGTGGGCCATGAGCGACCGCGCCATCCCGCGCTCCTACGCGACGATGCAGGGCTTCGGCGTGCACAGCTACCGGCTCGTCAACGCGAGCGGCGAGTCGGTGTTCGTCAAGTTCCACTGGAACCCGAAGTTCGGCACGCATTCGCTGACCTGGGACGAGGCGGTCAAGATCTCCGGCGCCGACCCCGACTACCACCGCCGCGACCTGTGGGAGCGCATCGAGGGCGGCGCCTTCCCCGAGTGGGAGCTGGGCATCCAGGTGTTCACCGAGGACGAGGCGGCGAAGTTCAGCTTCGACATCCTCGACGCGACCAAGCTCGTGCCCGAGGAACTGGTCCCGGTTCGCCCTGTCGGCCGCATGGTGCTCAACCGCAACCCCGACAACTTCTTTGCCGAGACCGAGCAGGTCGCCTTCTGCACGGCCAACATCATCCCGGGCCTGGACTTCTCCAACGACCCGCTGCTGGCCGGCCGCATCCACTCCTACGTCGACACGCAGATCTCCCGCCTGGGCGGCCCCAACTTCCACGAGATCCCGATCAACTCGCCGCTCGCGCCGGTACACAACAACCAGCGCGACGGCATGCACCGCCAAGCCATCCACCGCGGCCGCGTGTCCTACGAGCCCAACTCGCTGGGCGGCGGCTGCCCCTTCCAGGCCGGCGCAGCGGAGCAGGGCTTCACGTCGGTCGCCGCACGGCTGAAGGGGCGGGAGGACCAGGCCAAGGTGCGCGCCAAGCCCGAGCTGTTCGCCGAGCACTACAACCAGGCCCGGTTGTTCTACGACAGCCAGTCGCCGGTCGAGCAGGCCCACATCGCCGCGGCCTTCCGCTTCGAGCTGAGCAAGGTCACAGTGCCGGCCATCCGCGAGCGCATGCTCGCGTCGCTGCGCAATGCGTCCAAGGCCCTGGCCGAGAAGGTGGCGCTGGGGCTCAACATGCCGCTGCCCGAGGCGATGCCGCTGGCCATCAACCGCGCGCCCCGGCCCGAGGTGAAGGTCTCGCCCGCGCTGTCGCTGCTGGCGCGCCCCGGTGACGGCTCCATCGCCGGCCGCAAGGTCGTGCTGCTGGCGGCTGATGGCGCCAATGGCGAGTCGCTGCTGGCCGTGCATGCCGCGCTGTTCGCACAGGGCGCCGTGCCGCGCATCGCCGCACCGCGCATCGGGCCGGTGCACACGGCCGACGGCGTTGAGCTGCAGGCCGACGTGTCGCTGGAGAACGAGCCGGGCTTCCTGTTCGACGCGCTGGTGCTGCCCGACGGCGAGGCGGCCGTGAATGCGCTGCGGCGCGAAGGTCACACCTACGAGTTCATCCGCGACCAATACCGCCACTGCAAGTCCATCCTGGCGCTGGGCACTGGCCTGCAGCTGCTGCAGGCGGCCGGCGTCGGCACGGCCATGGCCTCGGGCGAGCCGGACCCCGGCATCGTGGTCTCCGACGACGCAGCGGCGGGCGCGGCGGCCTTCATCCTGGCCATGGGCAAGCACCGCCACTTCGAACGAGAGACCGACCCGCCAGTGGTTTGATGTAAGAGCGCCCCACGCGATGACTGTATTTATATACAGTCATCGCCATGGATGTTCAGAACAAGCTCGCCATCCTGGCGGACGCCGCCAAATACGACGCCTCCTGCGCCAGCTGCGGCACCGAGAAGCGCGACTCGCGCGACGGCAAGAGCCTGGGCTCGACCAGCAACGGCATCTGCCACGCCTACACGCCGGACGGGCGCTGCGTGTCGCTGCTGAAGATCCTGCTGACGAACTGGTGCGTGTACGACTGCCTGTACTGCATCAACCGTCACTCCAGCGACGTGAAGCGCGCCCGCTTCGCCATCGACGAGGTGGTGCAGCTGACGCTGTCCTTCTACCGCCGCAACGTCATCGAAGGGCTGTTCCTGTCCAGCGGCATCATCCGCACGCCCGACTACACGATGGAGCAGGTCATCGAGGTCGCGCGGCGGCTGCGCGAGGACGAGCACTTCAAGGGCTACATCCACCTGAAGACGATTCCCGACGCGTCACCCGAGTTGGTGGAGCGTGCGGGCCGGTATGCGGACCGGCTGTCGATCAACGTCGAGCTGCCGAGCGCGGAGAGCCTCAAGGCGCTGGCGCCGGAGAAGAGCGCCGACGGCATCGTCCGCACGATGTCGCGCATCCACCTGCGGCTACAGGCCGCGAAGGAGGCCAAGCGCGAGGCGCAGGCCGTGCGCGCCCTGCCGGGTGCTGCAGCGAACGCCGTGAAGCCGCCCTCGTTCGCGCCGGCCGGCCAGACCACCCAGCTTATCGTCGGCGCCGATGCGTCCGACGACATCGCCGTGCTGAAGCTCTCCAGCCGGCTCTACACCGGCCAGGGCCTGCGGCGTGTCTACTACTCGGCCTACAGCCCCATCCCCCACGCCAGCAGCCAGCTGCCGCCGCAGGCCGCGCCGCTGATGCGCGAGCACCGTCTGTATCAAGCCGACTGGCTGATGCGCTTCTACGGCTTTGGTGCCGACGAGATCGTCACCGAGGCCGGCTTCCTGTCGCTGCACCATGACCCCAAACTGGCCTGGGCACTGGCCCACCCGGCCAGCTTCCCCCTCGACGTGGACCGCGCGCCGCGCGAGGAGCTGCTGCGCGTGCCGGGACTGGGCGTGGGCTCGGTCGACAAGCTGCTGGCCGCTCGCCAGAGCCGCCGGCTGCGGCGCGCCGACCTGCTGGCGCTGGGGCCGGCCGTCAAGCGCGCTTTGCCCTTCCTGGTCGCTGTGGACCACCGGCCCCGTGCAGCCGACGTGCAGTTGCTGGCGCGGCCTGCGGCGCAGCCTCAACAGGCCGCGTTGTTCTGATGAAGCTGCCGCTGCGCCACCCTGCCGACTGGCCCGGCTTTGCCGCGCAACTGCCGGCGCTGCTGGCCGGCGACGCCGACTGGACACAAGACGTCGGCGCCCAGGCCGCGCTCTTTGGTGCGCCGGCCGAATCGACCGCGCAGGCCTGGTCGCCCCCCGACGGCTGGGGCGACCTCGGCCGCCGCGTCGCCATGCATGCCGACGACAGCCGCTACGCCCGCCTGCTCGCCTTCGCGCGCCGCCTGCAGCGCGAGCCCGGCTTGTGGGCCGACATGCTCGACGCGGACCGCCGCCGCCTGCAGTCCCTGGCCCGCCAGGTCGACCGCGAGATCCACAAGATGCACGCCTTCGTGCGCTTTCGCGAGGTGGCCGACGAGCAGGCCGCCGGGGGCCGCCGCCATGTCGCCTGGTTCGAGCCCACCCACCACATCCTGCGTGCCGCCGCGCCCTTCTTCGTGCGCCGCTTCGCCCAGCATCCCTGGGCCATCCTGACGCCGCTGGGCTGCCTGCACTGGGACGGCTACCGACTCACCGGCGCCGGCCCCGCGCAGCGTGAAGACGCCCCACCCGAGGACGCCGGCGAGGCGCTGTGGCTGACCTACTACCGCAGCATCTTCAACCCGGCGCGGCTGAAGTTGGCCATGATGAAGAAGGAGATGCCGGTGCGCTACTGGGCACAGATGCCGGAGACGCGGCTGATCAGCGAGCTGGTGAGGGACGCGCCGCGCCGGGAAGGCGCCATGCGCGGGCTTTAGGCGCCTTGCGCTTCAAACAGCAGCGCCAACTGGCTCGCGATCAGCAGCTCGTGCCGCGTCCACGCCCGCGTCGCCCGCGCATCCACCAGCCACAGCGCGCCGGCCAGTTGCGTGCCGTCGTACAGCGGCACTTCGATGCGGGCTTCGGCCGCGCCGGGCAGGCCGGCCAGCTCGGCATGGCAGGGGTGCAGCGCCGCGTCCGGCAGTGCCAGCGGCGCCCCGTGCCGGGTCAGCAGGTCGATGTAGCGCGGCTGCTCGGTGGGGCTCAAGCCGCCGTTGCCCAGCGGTAGGCGGATGGCGCTTGCTAGTCCCATGATGCGCAGGCTCGCGGCCTTCAATTCGGCCAGTGCCTCGTGTGGCGTCGCGGCGGCCAGGCGCTGGCGCTGGCCGAACAGCTGCAGCAGCAACTCCTCGGGCGTGACCGGCACGGCAGCGTCGTCGGCCGGCGGCGCAGCCAGCGTCGCACGCGCCGGCAGGCTCAGGCGCTCGATCTCGGACTGCAGGGCCAGGTGTTGCCACAGGTGGTCCAGCGCGCCGGCGGCGTCGCCTTCGGCCTGCAGCAGCTCGGCCAGCTTCAGGTGCGCCTGCCGGGCCTGGGCGCGGGCCTGGATGCGCTGGGCCAGCGCCAGGCCGTGGCGCGTGGAGCGCACGGCGCCGGCGTTGTCGCCTCGGGCCAGCGCAATCTCCGTCCAGGTGCGGCTGGCAGCCGCCTCCAGCCAGGGGTAGCCGTGGCGGGCGGCGATGTCCAGCGCCAGCCGGCAATCGGCGACGGCCCAGTCCATGCGCTGGCGGGCCAGCGCGGCGCGGGCCAAGTGCCAGTGAGCTTCTGCCTCGAAGACGCGGTGCGCACCCCGCCGCGCCGCCGCCAGGCCGTGGCTGAAATGGCGCTCCGCCGCCGGCAGGTCGCCGGTCTCGAAGCTGCCGACGCCGATGTTCAGCGCCAGCTTGGCGGCCAGGTAGCTGTCGTCGCCGTGGCTGCCGAGCTGGGCCAGGTGCTCACCGGCATCGCGCATCTGGCGCAGGCCGCGCGCCCAGTCGCCTTCAGCGTAGTGGATCTGCCCCAGGCCGATGCGCGCGGCCACGCCGGTCTGCAGGTGGCCGCTGACCTCCGCCAGGTCCAGCGCGCGCGACCACTGCTCGCTGGCGAGCTGGTACTCGCCCTGCTGGTAGGCAATGCGCCCCAGCGCCTCGCAGACGCGCGCCGCCTGCACCGGGAAGTGGCCCGCCGCCGCCAGCGCGCCGGCCTGCTCCAGCGCCGGCAGCAGCTCCAGCGCCCGGCCGCGCGGCTCCAGCAGCGCGAAGCGGGCGTAGAGGCCATCCACGCCGACAGCGGTGTCGCCCGCCGCGAAGGCCTGGGCGCTGAGCCGCTCCAGTTGCCGGTCGGCAAGCGCCGGATGGCGGCGCGCGACGCGGCCGATGCGGGCCAGCAGGTCGGCCAGGGCAGGGCTGGCGGCGGGTTGAAGGATGAACACGTCGTGGAGGTAGCGTTGGTTTCTCACTGGTATTCTTGTTCATCCGAGAGCCGGCAGGCCCTCCGCAGCGCCAGTCGTTTACCCGCTGCGGCGGCCGTAGACCAGTTTAAAACCAATTGACGGTCTTCATCGTTGGTATTAGAGTGGTATCGACAACTTCCCGTCGACCATGTCGCTTGCTCTCGATCCCTCCCTGTTGACCTGCCGCGACGCCGGCCGTGTTGCCCGCTGGTGGGTCGGTGTCGACGGCGGCGGCACCAGCACGCGCGCCGTGGTGGCCGATGCGACCGGCCAGGTGCTGGGTCGCGGCGAGGCTGGCGCGTCGGCATTGAACCAGGGCGTCGAACAGGCCTGGCGTCACATTGCCCAGGCGATCGAACGTGCCGCCATTCCTGGCTTGCAATTGCAGGACTGTGCGTTGGGCCTGGGCCTGTCGGGCACGGGCGTGCCGGCGCAGTTGCAGGCCTTCGTCACGGCCGACCCAGGCGTCGCGCGCTTCGCGCTGGTCACCGATGGTTTTGCGGGCCTGCTGGGCGCGCATGGCGGCCGGCCCGGTGGCTTGCTGATCTCGGGCACCGGCTCCGTGGCCGAGGCGCTGCTGGAGGATGGCTCGCACCGCATGACCGGTGGCTGGGGCTGGCAGATCGGTGACGAGGGCAGCGGCGCCTGGCTGGGCCAGCAGGCCATGAAGATCGCTCAGGCCGCCTACGACCGCCGTGCGGCGCGCGGTGCGCTGGCTGACAGCGTTTACGCCGTCGCCGGGGCCAGCCGCGAGGACCTGCTGGCGTTCTGCGCGCAGGCAGGGCAGGGCGGGTACGCCAGCCTGGCGCGCCTCGTCTTTGAGGCGGAGGCGACGGACCCGGCGGCCGCTGCGCTGCTCGACGCCGCAGCACGTGCGCTCGATGCACTCGCCGTGGCACTGCACCCCACTTTGCCAATGGCGCTGGCCGGCAGCATCGCGCTGCGGCTCGGCAACCGCCTCAGCCCCGCCCTGCAGGCCCGCCTCGTCCAACCCCAGGGCGATGCCACGGCCGGCGCGCTGTGGCTGATCCAACAACGAGAGACAAACGCATGAGCGGTGTTTTCGATTTCAAGCCCGACCCGAACGCCGCGTCGCCCTTGTATATGCAACTGGCGCAAAGCCTGGCCCAGGCCATCCGCGACGGCATCTTCCACGCCGACGAGGCGCTGCCCAGCGAGCGCGTGCTGGCCGAGCAGCTGGCGCTGTCGCGCGTCACCGCGCGCAAGGCCATCGACCGGCTCGTGGAGCAGGGGCTGATCATCCGCAAGCGCGGCTCGGGCAACTACATCGCGCCCAAGCTGGAGCAGCCGCTGACGCGCCTGACCAGCTTCTCGGAAGAACTGCACCAGCGCGGCTTCGTGCCCAGCTCGCGCTGGCTGGCGCGCGGCTTCACGCCGGCAGCACCCGACGAGCAACTGTCGCTGGAGCTGAAGAGCGGCGAGCGCGTCGCCCGCCTGGAGCGGCTGCGGCTGGCGGACTCGGTCGTCATGGCCTACGAGGTGTCAGTGTTGCCGCAGTCGGCGCTGCCCGACCCGCAGAAGGTCGAGGCCTCGCTGTACACCCACCTCGGCGACCGCGCCCCAGTGCGCGCGCTGCAGCACATCCGCGCGCTGAATGCGGACGCCAAGCTGGCCGGTCTGCTGGAGGTGCCGTTAGGGGCGGCGGTGCTGTTCATCACCCGCGTGGGCTATCTGGCCTCGGGCCAGGCCGTGGAGCTGACGCATTCGTACTGCCGCAGCGACTACTACGACTTCGTGGCCGAGATGCGTCGAGACTGATGAAGCTGCGACTCGAAGGCGACATCGTCACGCCGCACGGCGTGATCGCCGGCTACCTGGACATCGCGCACGGCCGCATCGCGGTCGTGGGCGGCACGCCCATCGACGCCGCACGCGCCGGCGAGGGCGGCCGGCCCATCCTGCTGCCCGGCTTCATCGACACCCATGTGCACGGCGGCGGTGGCCGCGACACGATGGAAGGCGATGATGCGATCACCACCATTGCCCGCCGCCATGCCCGCCACGGCACGACAGCGCTGCTGGCCACGACGATGACCGCGCCGGTCGGCGACATCGAGGCGGCGCTGAAAGCGCTGGGCCCCGTCTGCCGCGAGCGCGGTGCGCAGTCGGCGCGCGTGTTGGGCGTGCATCTGGAAGGCCCCTACATCAGCCCCGACAAGCTCGGCGCCCAGCCCGCGCATGCCATCCCGGCGACGCTGGCCGAGGTGATGCGGCTGAACGACTTCGCACCCATCAAGGTGCTGACCATCGCGCCCGAGATGACCGGCCACCTGGCGCTGATCGGCCCGCTGCGCGACGCCGGCATCCGCGTGCAGATCGGCCACAGCGCCGGCAGCTTCGACGACGGCGTGGCCGCGCTGAACGCGGGTGCGGCCGGCTTCACCCATCTCTTCAACGCCATGACGGGCCTGCACCACCGCGAGCCCGGCATGGTGGGCGCGGCGCTGGCCTACGGCCAGCATGCCGAGCTGATCCCCGACCTGCTGCACGTGCACCCCGGCGCCATCCGCGTCGCGCTGCGCTGCATCCCGGGTCTCTTCTGCGTGACCGACTCGACCGCTGCCGCCGGCATGCCCGATGGCGAGTACCGCCTGGGCGAATACGCGGTGCAGAAGTGCCTGGGCGGTGTGCGCCTGGCCGACGGCACCTTGGCCGGCAGCGCGCTGACGATGGACCAGGCGCTGCGCAACCTCGTGCAGGTGCTGGGCCTGGAGCTGCCGGACGCCGCGCGCCGCGTGTCGACTGCGGCGGCTGAATACCTGGGCCTGCCCGACCGCGGGCGGCTCGCTGCCGGCGCGTGGGCGGATGTGGTCGTCATGGATGCCGGGCTTCAGCTGCGGCGCGTGTTTGTGGAAGGTGAAGAGATCGATGTCGTCGCTGATGCTTGAAGAGGCGCTGAGTGCGCCTGACGTGGTGGCCCGCCAGTTGGCGGCCGACCCGCTGAGTTACGCCCGCCTGGGCCAGGCCCTGCAGGAGGTGCCACCCACCAGCGTGCTGACGATCGCGCGCGGCAGTTCGGACCATGCGGCCCACTACCTCGCCTATCTGGTGATGGCGCGGCTGGGTCGGCTGGTCACGTCGCTGCCCATGTCGCTGATCACGCTGTACCAGAGCCGCATCCACTGCGAGGGCCTGCTGTCGCTGGCGTTCTCGCAGTCCGGCCAGAGCCCCGACCTGATCGCGCCCACGCAGTTCTTCCGCGACGGCGGCGCGCGTACCGTGGCCTTCGTCAACGCCAGCGGCTCGCCGTTGGCCGCTGCCGCCGAGCATGTCTTCGAGCTGCATGCCGGCCCCGAGAAGAGCGTGGCCGCGACCAAGAGCTACATCGCCCAGTTGGTGGCCGGCGCACGCGTCGTCGCCGCCTGGCAGCAGGACGACGCGCTGCGCGCCGCGCTGAACGTGCTGCCCATCGCGCTGGAGCAGGCCGCCAGGCTGGACTGGACCGCCGCGCTGCCGGTGCTGCAGAACGCCGAGCGCCTGTTTGTCCTCGGCCGTGGCACGGGCCTGGCCGTCGCGATGGAAGCGGCGCTCAAGCTGAAGGAAACCTGCGGCATCCAGGCCGAGGCCTTCTCGGGCGCGGAGGTCAAGCACGGCCCGATGGCGCTGGTGCGCGACGGCTATCCGCTGCTCATCTTCGCGCCGCGCGGCCCGGCCCAGGCCGGCTTGCTGGCGATTGCCGAAGAGATGCGTTCGCGCGGCGGCCGCGTGCTGCTGGCCGCCCCCATCGGCACGCCGGGCGCCGAGCTGCCGCTGGTGACGACGGGCAACGAGGACCTCGACCCCATCGCGCTCGTGCAGAGCTTCTATCCCATGGTCGAGGCGCTGGCGCGCGCACGGGGCTTCAACCCCGACGTGCCCCCGAATCTCGCCAAGGTCACAAAAACACATTGAGACAGCCGCCATGAGCACCTTCGATCCCGGCCGCCTGGTGATGGTCGACATCCCGGGCCAGAGCCTCGACGCCGAGACCGCCGCCTTCCTGCGCGAGCAGAAGATCCGCTCCGTCTGCCTGTTCCGCAAGAACATCGGCAGCGAGAGCGAGGTGCGCGCACTGATGCGCGACCTGATCGACGTGCTAGGTCCCGAGGCGCTGATCGGCATCGACCAGGAGGGCGGCGCCGTCGTGCGCGTGACGTTCCTGCCGCAGCCGCCGTCGGCGATGGCGCTGGGCGCCAGCGGCGACGCTGACCGCGCCGAGGCCGTGGGTGCGGCGGTGGCGCGCGGCCTGAAGTCGCTGGGCATCAACTGGAACTTCGCGCCGGTGCTGGACGTCAACAACAACCCGTCCAACCCGGTCATCGGCGAGCGCAGCTTCTCCAACGACCCGGTGGAGGTCAGCCGCCTGGCCGCCGCGTGGATGCGCGGCTCGCTGAAGGCCGGCGTGGCCTGCTGCGTGAAGCATTTCCCCGGCCATGGCGACACGCATGTGGACTCGCACCATGCGCTGCCCACCGTCGACAAGTCGCGCGCCGAGCTGAACGCGCTGGAACTGGCGCCGTTCAAGGCGTTGGCGTCGCAGGCCCCGGCCATGATGACGGCCCACATCGTCTACCCGCAGATCGACCCCGACCGGCCGGCCACGCTGTCGCCGCAGCTGATCGGCGGCATCCTGCGCCAGGACTGGGGCTACGACGGTGTCGTCATCACCGACGCGCTGATGATGAAGGCGGTGGCCGAGCGCTTCGGCTACGCCAAGAGCGCGGTCATGGCCATCGAGGCCGGCGCCGACATGGTGCTGGCCCAAGGCTCGCTGACCGAGCAACTCGTCGCCATCAATGCGCTGCGCCAGGCCTTCGACAGCGGCCGCCTGACGCCCGAGCAGGGCGAAACGGCCAACCGCCGGCTGGACACGCTCGCCGCCGCCTACCCGGCCCGCGTGGTGGACGACAGCGCCGCCCGTGCCTCCGACCACGTGCTGATGGCCGAGGCCTGGGCCGCCGGCCTGACGACGCTGCGTGGCGCGATGCCGCCGGCGTTGAATGCGCCCATCCGCGTCATCGTGCAAGGCGACGTGCCCACCGACATGGTCTCGGAGGCCGGCCCCACCGGCCGCCAGGCCGTCGCGCTGTTCGAGGCCTTCAGCGACGCTCAGGTGCAGATGGTCGACGACATCGCCCAGCTGGACTGGACGCGCGTGCCCAAGGACGGCCGCGTCAACGTGCTGGTGTCCACGCGACGGGCGCGTTATGGACTGGCCGCGAGCGAGTGGCGGCCCGACCTGCATCTGTCGTTGTGGAACCCGTATCAGGCTCTCGACGTCGCCGGCCCGACCGTGCTGACCTGGGGCTTCTCGGCCGGTGCTTTGGCGGGCCTGAAGTCATGGCTCGAAGGCCGCTCACAAGCCACCGGCCGCGCGCCGCAAGGACTGCAGTGATGGAAACGAAATCGCCGATGCGCTGGATTCCAAGCCTGTATTTCGTACAGGGCTTGCAGTTCTTCGTTGTCATGCTGATCGCCGGCCTGATGTTCAAGCAGATGGGTGTGGCCAACGATCAGATCGCGCGCTGGACCGGCCTCATCGGCCTGGCCTGGGCCTTCAAGCCGTTGTGGAGCCCGCTGGTGGAGCTGGCGCGCAGCAAGAAGATGGTCGTCGTGGCCATGCAGTTCAGCGGCGCCGTCGGCCTGGGGCTGCTGGCGCTGGCGCTGCAGGCCAGCAACTTCTTCGCGCTCAGCATCGCCGTGCTGTTCTTCCTGGCCTATGCCTCGGCCACGCACGACATCGCTTGCGACGGCCTCTACATGGGCGCGCTGGACGAGAAGCGCCAGGCCGCCTACGCGGGCTGGCAGGGCGCGTTCTTCAACGCCTCCAAGTTCCTGACGCTGGGCGGCCTGATGGTGCTGGCCGGGCGGCTGGAGACGCGCATGGGCGTGTTCAACGCCTGGAGCGTCATCTTCGCGCTGCTGGCCGGCCTGCTGGCGCTGCTGGCGGCGTGGAACGCCAAGGCTCTGCCCAACCCGCAGCGCGTCTCCAGCGAGCCGGTCAAGCTGCCCGAGATCGTGGCCGACTTCCTGAAGAAGCCCGGCATCTGGAAGATGGTGATCTTCATCGTGCTGTTCCGCCTCGCCGAAGGCCAGGTGCAGACCATCGGCCCGCTGTTCCTCATCGAGGCGCGTGACAAGGGCGGCCTGGGCCTGACGGGCGAGCAGGTCGGCGGCGTCTACGGCACGGTGGGCACGGCGGCGTTTCTCGTCGGCTCCATCGTCGGCGGCTACTTCACGTCGTGGCTGGGGCTCAAGCGCGCGATGCCGGTGCTGGTGCTGGCGATGGCCATTCCCAACGCGGTGTTCTGGGGCCTGAGCCTGGCGATGCCGACGTCCATCTGGACCATCGGCGCCGCCATTGGCCTGGAAATGGCGGGTTATGGCTTCGGCTTCGTCGGCATGATCCTGTACATCATGCAAGTCGTGGCGCCGGGGCGCTTCCAGACGGCGCATTACGCGCTGGGTTCGGGCGTCATGCAACTGGGCTTCATCCTCAGCAAGACCATCAGCGGCGACGTGCAGATCGCGATGGGCTACCAGCACTTCTTCCTGTGGACGCTGGTCTGCGGCGTGCCGGCCCTGGCGCTGCTGCTGTGGGTGCCGATGAAGCGCACGAGCCTGGCTGCAGAGGGGGTGCCGGCATGAGGGCGCTACTGCTCGCCTTGCTCGCCGCGCCAGCCTTTGCCGGCGGCGAGTTCTTCGACGACTTCTCGCAGAAGGACCTGGCCGCGCTGCGCAACAGCGGCTGGGTGCTGCGCGACGGCAGCGGCCACCCCGGCCTGCCCGGCGCGCGCTTCTCGACCAGCCAGCTGACGCTGGCCGACGGCCTGCTGAAGCTCAAGCTCTCCACCGACGGCACGCCACCCAACACGACGCTGGCCCAGCTCTGCGCGGCGCGCAAGTTCTTCATCGGCACGACGACGGCGCGTGTGCGCTTGCGCGACACGCCCGGCTCGCGTGACCCCATCGTCCAGGCTTTCTATCTGGCCAGCCCGCTCAAGCACGACTATGACCCCGACTTCAGCGAGGTCGACTTCGAATACCTGCCCCACGGCGGCTGGGGCAGCCCCGACACGCGGCTCTACGGCGTCAGCTGGCAGACCGTGCGCGTCGACCCCTGGCAGTCGTTCAATCAGTCGTCCATCGTGCCGGGCTCGCACGACGGCTGGCAGCTGCTGACGGTGCAGGTCGAGGCCACGCTGACACGCCACTTCGTCAACGGCAGGTTGATGGGCGTGCACACCGGACGCAATGTGCCGAGCAAGCCGATGGCGATCAGCTTCAACCACTGGCTGGCGCTGGGCGCCGTGGCGGGCGCGCCGCGCGAGTACGACTTCGATGTCGACTGGGTGCTGCACCAGGCCGGCCAGACGCTGAGCCCCGACGCCATGCAGGCCCGCGCCGAGGCGCTGCGCAAGCAGGGCCTGGCCCGCCAAGACACCGTGCCCGACATGGGCCTGACCAGCGAGTGCAACCTATGAAGAAGACCTTGATCGCCGCCCTGGCGCTGGCCGCCGCCGTCGTGCAGGCGCAGGCAGCTGCTCCAGCGCCCGTCGTCGGCACCTATATCCTGGCCGAGCGTGGCGTCGAAGTCGTCGAGCAGCTCAAGCCCGGCCGCGTCACGCACATCCTCTATGCCTTCCTGCTGATCTGCGGCGAAGGCCAGCGCCAGCAAGAGGCCGCTGCCTGCGCCGGCAAGCCCGGCTTCAGCATCGCGCCGCATGCCGATCAGGACACCTTCTCCGCCGCCTTCCAGCGGTTGAAGCAGCGCGACCCCAAGGTGCAGGTGCTGGCCTCCGTCGGCGGCTGGGGCGGCTCGGACCCGTTCTTCCATCTCGCAGCCACGCCAGAGGGCCGCGCCGCCTTCGTGAAGTCGTCGGTGGAATGGCTGCGCGCCCACCCGGGCTTCGACGGCCTGGACATCGACTGGGAGCACCCCGGCAACAACGGCGCGTCCAATGGCGTGCAACTGGGCAGCCCGGCCGACGGCGGTTACTTCGTGCAGCTGCTGCAGGACTTGCGCACGGGCCTGGACGCACTGGGCCGCGAGACCGGCAAGCGCTACGCGCTGACAGTCGCCATCAACACGACCAAGGAGCAACTGGTGCGCATGCCCATGGGCCCGGCCGCCAAGTCGCTGGACCTCGTCTTCATGATGACCTACGACTTCACCGGCCCGTGGACCAAGCACGCCGGCAACCACACGGCGCTGCGCAGCGCCAGGCCGGGCGCGGAAAGCCTGGAGCTGCATGTCGCCAACCTGAAGGCCGAGGGCGTGCCGGTGGAGAAGCTGGTGGCCGGCGTCGCGATGTATGCGCGCGGCTTCGACGGCGTGAAGGCGGACGGCACGTATGCCAAGCCCTGGCCCAACGCCGATGGTTCGATCGCGTTCAAGGACGTTGCCGCGCTGCGCAAGCAGGGCCTGAAGCCAGTGTTCGACCAGGCCACGCAGTCCTGGGCCATGGTGGGTGATGGCAAGTTCGTCGGCTACGACGACCCGCGCGCCGTGCGCGCCAAGGTGGCGTTCGCCAAGAAGGCCGGCATGGCAGGCGTGTTTGCATGGGAGCTGACCCAGGACAACGGCGAGATACTGGACGCGATGAACACCATGAGGCGATGAACGTGCCCCTCGCCCAGTCTTGCCCCGCTGAACGCGGGCAAACCTGGTCGGTCCCCCGAGGGGACGGCGATGCGTGCCGGTTCGACCGGCGCGCACATCGCCAGACGGGCCGGCTTGGGAACGGCCCGGCGCTCGGCCCGAGGTTCAATGGACTGGAAAACTGAAATGGGTGGCACCACTCAGCGCATTGCGTCGGTAGACGCCCTGCGCGGGTTGACCGTCGCTGCCATGCTGCTCGTCAACCACCCGGGCGACTGGGGCCATGTCTACGCGCCGCTGCTGCATGCGCCCTGGCATGGCTGCACGCCGACGGACCTGATCTTTCCGTTCTTCCTCTTCATCGTCGGCGTGTCCACGGCGCTGGCCATCGGCCCGCGCGTGGGCCAGAGCGCCGCGCCCGGGCCGCTGCGCGCGGCCGTGATCGCGCGCGGCCTGCGCATCGTCGCGCTGGGCCTGGCGCTGCATGCGCTGGCCTGGTGGCTGCTGAACAAGCCGGAGTTCCGCATCTTCGGCGTGCTGCAGCGCATCGGCATCTGCTTCATCGCCGTGGGGCTGGTGGCGGTGCACCTGCGTGTGCGTGGGCAGTGGGCGCTGCTGGTCCTCTTGCTGGCCGGGTACGGCGCGGTGCTGCAGTTCGGCGGCGGCTCCTTGGAAAAGCTGGGCAGTCTGCAGCAGCGCATCGATACCGCCGTGCTGGGCCGTTTTGCCTATGAATGGAACCCGGCCACCGGCATCGCCTTCGACCCCGAGGGCCTGCTGTCCACGCTGGGCGCCGTCGCCACGACGTTGTTCGGCCTGCTGTGCGGCGACCTGCTGCGCCGCGATCAACCGCGTGCCGTGCTGCTGACGGGCGTGGCGGCGGCGCTGGTGGGCTGGTGGTGGTCCGGCTGGCTGCCGCTCAACAAGCCCTTGTGGACGTCGTCCTTCGTGCTGTTCACCGGCGGCCTCGCCGCCGTGGCGCTGGCCGCCGCGCATGTTTGGGTGGATCGCCTCGGCCACCACCCGCTGGGCCGTGCCTTCGGGCTGAACGCCATCGGCGCCTTTGCCGGCGGATGGGTCAGCAGCGTCCTGCTGGCGGCCAGTGGCTGGATGGGGTCGCTGTACGGCAAGGGGTTTGCGCCGGTTGGCGCCGCGCTGGGGCCGCAGGCGCAGTCGCTGGCCTTTGCGATCGCCTTCGTCGCCGTCTGGGCGGTCATCGTCTGGGCACTGGACCGACGCGGCTGGTATTGGAAGGTCTAGTCGCGTGATGAGCCCGGTTGAGAGCTGGTTGGCGGCTGACGAGTCGCAGCTGAAGGAGCGCCTGGAGCAGCGCGCCGAACCCGTGTTGCTGAAGGGCCTGGTGGCTGCCTGGCCGGCCGTGCGCGCCGGGCTTGACGCGCCGCTGGCGATCTGCGACTACCTGCGCCGCTTCGACCGGGGCGTGGAGGTCATGGCCACCAAGACGCGCGCGGCGGCTCGCGGCGTCATGGGCTACAACGAGGCGCTGACCGACTTCGCCTTCGTCAAGGCACGCATGGGGCTGGCCGAGTTCATGGCCCACCTGCAGGCCTATCTGCCGGCCGATGGCGTGCCTTCTATCGCCGCGCAGTGCGCCAAGGTCAGCGAGGTCATCCCGGGCTTCCTGGACGAGAACCCGCTGCCGGCATTGCCCGGCGTGGTGCCCAACTTCTGGCTGGGCAATGCACTGACGGTGCCGGTGCACCACGACCACCCCCACAACCTGGCTTGTGCCGTCGCCGGCCGCCGCCGCTTCACGCTGTTCGCGCCGGCGCAGGTGGGCAACCTCTACATCGGCCCGCTGGAGCACACGCCGTCCGGCGCGCCCATCTCGGTCGTGCATCCCAAGGCGCCGGACTTCGAGCGCTACCCGCGCTACCGCGAGGCGCTCGCCTCGGCCCTTGTCGCCGACCTGGCGCCGGGGGACGCGCTCTACATCCCGCCGCTGTGGTTCCACCAGGTCGAGGCGCTGGAGAAGGTCAACCTGCTCGTCAACTACTGGTGGCCGGTGGCGGGCGATACGCAGCTGCCCGCCCCTGCCGTCACGCTGATGCAGGCCCTCCAGGTGCTCAATGCCATGCCCACGCGCCAGCGCGACGCCTGGGCGGCGATGTTCGGGCATTACGTCGTGCAGCGTGATGTCGACCCGGCCGCCCATATTCCTTCCGCCTGGCAGGGCGTGCTGGCGCGGCGGCACTGAGGGCAGGCCATGCAGCCGATGAAGGAAATCCAGGGCATCACGCGCGAGCGCTTCGAGCGCGAGGTGGTGCCGGGCTACGAGCCCGTCGTGCTGCGCGGCGTGGCCGCCCATTGGCCGCTGGTGGCGCAGGGCCGGGCGGGCCTGGAAGCTTGTCTGCAGTACCTGATAGGTTTCGACGGCGGCCAGCCGGTGGACGCGGTGCTCGCCAAGCCCGATGCGACGCGCGCGTTCAGCTACCGGCCGGACCTGGCCGGCTTCAACTTCACGCATGACCAGCGGCCGTTCGCCGCGCTGTTCGAGCAGCTCTGGCGCTACAGCCACTTCCCGGAGCCGCCGAGCCTGGCGGTGCAGAGTGCGCTGGTGTCGCAGGCCTTGCCGGGCCTGGAGCTGGCCAATGCGCTGCCGCTGCTGGACGCCACGGTGGCGCCGCGCATCTGGATCGGTAACCGCGCCACGGTGCCCGCGCATTTCGACGATTCGCACAACCTGGCCTGCGTGGCGGCCGGGCGGCGGCGCTTCACGTTGCTGCCGCCGGCCTGCGCGCCGCTGCTCTATCTGGGGCCGCCGGACTACGCGCCGACGCCCGCTCCGATGTCGGTCGTCCCCGACCTGCACGGGGCCGACCCGGCGCGCTTTCCGCTGGTGGCCGAGGCGTTGCAGCAGGCGCATGTCGCCGAGCTGGCGCCGGGCGATGCGCTCTACATCCCGCCGCTGTGGTTCCACCAGGTCGAGGCGCTGGCGCCGCAGCTGAACGTCCTGATGAATTACTGGTGGCGCCCCGAGGCCGCGCCGGGCCGGCCGGATGACCTGCATCTGGCCGCGTTGCGCCTGGCCATGCTGGCGCTGCGCCACCTGCCCGACGGCGAGCGCGAGGGCTGGCGGGCCTTGTTCCACCACTACGTGTTCGGTGCGCGCGGCGACGGGCTGGCGCATCTGCCGGCGGATCAGCGGCACTTGTTCGGCCCCCTCGATGCCGACCGCGACGCCGCCGTGCGCCGGCAGCTCATCGACATGCTGACGCGGGCCTAGGGGGGCGAGGGACTCCGGCTACCAGGCGTAGTTCTGCAGCAGCTGGTGGCTGTTGCCGGGCGGGATGTCGGCGAGCAGCGCGCGGTGATCAGGGAAATGGCGCACGCTGCGCGCGATGAAGTGATCGACGGCCGCCAGGTCGTGCCGGGCCTGTTCGGCGGTCGGGGGCGCCAGGTCCTCGGCGTCGGGGAAGACGCCCATGCCCGCGAGCAGCGCGTACCAGGACACGGCCGGGTAGCCCTGGCCGAAGCGCCCCGCCTTCAGGCCCGCGACCAGCGGCTTGCGTGACATCCAGGTCATCAGCACGCCCTTCAGCGACTCGGACAGCTGCATGTTCTCCGCGTTGGCTCGCCAGTACGCGGTGTCCGTCCGTGAGTTGGTCTTGTAGTGCGCGACGATGTAGTCCCGCGTGTTCTCGAAGCGTTGCCGCATCGCCTCGTTGAACTGCGCCTGCGCCTCGGGCCCGAGGGCGCGCTTCTCCAGCACCTCCACGAGCATGGCCGCGGTGACCTGCACATAGAGCAGGGCGGTGGCTTCCAGCGGTTCGATGAAGCCTTGCGACAGGCCGATCGCCACGCAGTTGCGGTGCCAGATCTTCTCCATCCGCCCAACGCGCATCTTGAGGTGGCGGGCGGGGATGTCCGCGTCCAGCACGCCGAGGTGGCGGCGCAGTTCGGTCTCCGCCTCGTCGGCCGAGCAGTGTGCGCTGCTGTACACATAGCCGTTGCCCTGGCGGCGCGTCAGCGGGATCTTCCACGCCCAGCCGTGGCGCAGTGCGGTGGCGACGGTCTGTGATTCGAGCGGGCCGTCCAGCGGCGTCGGCATGGCGACGGCGGCGTCGTTGAAGAGGTTCTCGCCGAAGCCGATGAAGGGCGTCTGCAACGCCTGCCCGTTAAGCAACGAGGCGAAGCCGGTGCAGTCGACGAAGAAATCGGCAGACAAGGTCTCGCCGTCGTCGAGCTTCAGGCCGGCGATGTCGCCGTGCTCGTCCAGCAGCACCTGGTTCACATGGCGTTGCAGGTGCGTCACGCCGCGGTCGGCGGCCTTGCGGGCGAGAAACTGGCCCAGCAGCGTCGCGTCGAAGTGATACCCGTACCAGACGTCGAACGGGAAGTCGGCCCGCGCGCGCGGCCCCTTGGCCTGGCGTGCGAGCGCGGCGGCGACGAAGAAGCGGTCCGGGTGGGCATGCACGTTTGCGCCGTCGAGCCGTGCGTGCACGTTGTCGACGAAGGGCTGCATGGTCATGTTGTCCAGCATCGACACGAACGGGTGGAAGTAGCGCTCGAAGCCGGGTTTGCTGGACCAGCCTTCGAAGGTGATGCCGCTCTTGTACGTGGCGTGGCAGGCCGGCATCCATTCGGACTCCGCGATGCCCAGGGTCTCAAAAAAGCGGCGCAACCAAGGGGTCGATCCCTCGCCGACGCCGATGATGCCGACCTGGGGCGACTCCAGCACCGTCACCTTCAGCCGCGGACCGTAGGCCGTGGTGGCCAGCGACAGCGCGGTCATCCAGCCCGCCGAACCGCCGCCGACGATACAGACATGCCGCACCGGCGGGGGCGCGTCCGTGCTGCCGCCCAGGGGTCGTGCGGGCGCGTAGGGGTCAATGACGGTGGCGGTCTCGCTCATGATGTGCCCAATGAAAAAGGGAGCGTGGACTCCACGCTCCCTGTTGATTCTGGTCAGAGACGGGCACCGCCGGAACCCGAGGATTCCGTGGTGCCGGCCGTCATCAGAACTTGACGCGGGCGGTCAGGTAGTACTGGCTGCCGTTGCGGTAGATGGCGCGCGGTTGCAGTTCCGAGGCGTAGTACTTCAGCTTGGGGTCGTTCAGGTTCTGACCGTCCAGGCTCAATCTGAAGTTATCGCTGAACTTGTAGCCCAGCGAGGCGGACAGCACGCCCGTGCCCTTCTGGAAGTACTTCGTGCCACGGTCATTGCCGACAAAGATGTCGTCCGTGTAGCTGTAGTTCACGCGCGCCGAGAAACGCTCGTTCTCAAAGAAGCCGCCCATGGAGAACGAGTTCTTCACGTTGCCGCGCAGCACGTCGCCGGTCTCGTCCTCGCCGTCCGCGTAGGTGTAGTTGGCCATCACGCCGAAGTTCGCAGCGATCGGCGTTTCGAACGCGAACTCCACGCCCTTGACGGTCGCCTTGCGGTTGGTCGGGCCCGTCACCAGGAACTCACGATTCACCAGTTGCGGGTTGCCGCCGACCTGGTTCGTGTTCGTCAGCAGCGCCGGGTAGTTCGCGCGGAACGTGCCATCGGTGATGTAGCTGCTCATGTCCATCAGGAAGGCGCCCGCCGAGACGAACGCGCGCGGCGCGAAGTACCACTCGATGTTGGCGTCGAAGTTGGTCGAACGGACCGGCTTGAGCTGCGGATTGCCCGCCGTGCCGCCGCCCACCACGTTGTTGTCCAGGAACATGCCCGTGGTGTTGAGGGCGGTGTAGGCGGACAGCGCGGTGTAGTCGGCTCGCGTCAGGGTGCGGTTCACCGCCAGGCGTGCGACGACGTCCTTGCGCACGTCGATGCGCACGCTGGCGCTGGGCAGCCAGTCGGTGTAGGTCAGGTCAGACGTGGTGACGTTGTAGTTGCCGAACGCCGAGCCCGTGATGGTCGGTGTCTCGCCCGCCAGGGTGGCGCGGAACGAGCTGGACTTCTGCGTGGTGCGGACCGCACGCAGGCCCACGTTGCCGCTCCAGCCATTGCCTTCCAGCGCGCCCTGCACGTAGGCCGCCGTGGTGCTCTCCTTCACCGAGTACTCCTGCTCGGCCCAGCGGCGCACCACCGGGTCACGGTTGGTCACGCGGCGGTTGTAGTCCGCGAGCGCGTCGGCGGTGATGAACGGGATGTTGGTGGGGAAGCCACTGCCCAGGCCGCTGCCGAAGTTACTCGGATAGCTGCCGCCGAAGGCCGGCAACGTGTAGAAGGAATTCTGCGGGGCGTCCACCGCGGCGCCGCCCGGGCCGGGCACCGAGCAGGCGCTGGGCATGCTCCAGTCGAACGCCGCCGCGCGGTACGGTGTGCCCGTGGCGCAGCCGGGGCCTTGGGCCACGATGGGGTCGGTGTAGCGCTTGTGCTGGGCACTGCGCACGCCGAACTTCAGCGTCTTGAGCATGCCGGCGTCGAGCTCGTACTCGCCGTCGATCTGCGCCCACGACTCCTTGTCGTGCACCACCACGTTCTGCGCGCCGAAGATCCAGTCGGCGCGCGTCGTCGGGCTGGTGAAGCTGAACGACGGCGCGGTGTCCGTGCCGTTGAGCGAGTAGCTGGCACGTGAGCTGACGATCGCCAGTTCGACGACGTCCTGGCTGATCGTCTTGCCCTTGCCGTTCGATGTGCCGGCATTGGCCGTGAACGTCAGCGCGTCATTCACCTTGAGCCGGGAGTCAACGCTGACGAAGCCGGTCTCGGCAGAGGCCTTGCGGCTGATCATGTCGTAGTAGCCGGCGGTCGACGGGGTGGCCCAGTTGAACGTGGCCTTGGTCAGCGTCTTGTTGCCGTTGCTGTCGGTCTTGACCTCATAGTCCGAGATGGTCGCGGTGTTGAGCAAGCCGCCGCGAGGCGCCATCAGGTAGTTGCGGTTGTAGTTGTCCGCATCCATCTTCGACGAGAACGCTGTGAGGACCAG
This sequence comes from Pelomonas parva, assembly GCF_043555835.1. NCBI lineage: Bacteria > Pseudomonadati > Pseudomonadota > Betaproteobacteria > Burkholderiales > Sphaerotilaceae > Roseateles > Pelomonas parva. The sequence continues at coordinate 28,836 of NZ_JBIGHV010000018.1, forward strand.
GTCAAAGTCCGCGTTGGGCTTGACCTGTGCGCGGATCAGGCCGCCCTTGCGCTCACGCTCCTGCGTGAAGAGGGCGGCGCCGATCAGGTCCGGCGTGAAGACGCCGTTCAGGTCCGGGCGCGCGGCGACCAGGGCCGGTGCTGTGGTCGCGTCGAGCTTGTTGATGTAGCCCAGCGCTTCCACGCCGTCGCGGCGCAGGCTGCGCTGTTCGGAGAAGGCCTGCACCATGACGCCGAAGGTACGCGCCTCGTTGCGGAAGTTGAGCAGCGCCGACAACTGCGGGTCGGTCTTCTTCGGCAGATCGGCATAGACCGCGCCCAGGCCGACTTCTGCGGTCAGCGTCTTGGTGAAGTCCAGCGGGCGGCGGGTGATGATGTTCACCGAGCCCGCCGTGCCGCCTTCCACCAGGGACGCCTCGGAGCTCTTGCGCACCTCGACGCGGCTGACCAGTTCGGACGGCAGCAGAGAGAAGCTCACGCTGCGGCCGACGCCCGCGCCGGTCTGGTCCAGGACGAACCAGTCGCCGTTGGCGATGCCGTGACCATCGACCAGCGTCTGGGTGAGGCTGGGGTTCGTGCCGCGAAGGCCGACGCGATCTCGCTCGTCGAAGCCGCCGGAGCCGCCGGCGGGGCTGTTCAGCACCGTCACGCCCGGGATGCGGGCGAGCGAATCGGCCACGTTCTTGTCGGGCATCTTGCCGATGTCCTCGGCCGAAATGACGTCGATGTGCGCATCGGCGTTGCGCTTGACGCTCAGCGACTTCTCTTGCGAGGCGCGGATGCCGGTCACAACGACCGCTTCAAGCTGCTGGTTGGGCTGGGCCTGCTGCGCCAGCACGGCGCCGCTGGCGCCAAGCAGCGCGATGAACACCGCCTGCGAGATGGGGGTCTGCTTGACCTTCATGGATTGATCCTCGTTGTGGCCTATGAATCGGGGCGGTGGCGCTGGCTTGCTTGTTTGCATACCACCTTCGGTCCGGTTGCTGCTCCTTCTGTGACGGGAGCGATCCAACCAGTGCGATGCCACTGTAACGACTGATAAATCCACTTTGCTACCAATTTCTAATGAGGGATTTCCCCGGGTGTTGCAGCGGATGGGTGACTTTCATGGGGGCGTAGCTCCATGAGTGAGCACTTTGGCTGCGCAAGGTGGTATTGAATTGGCATCGAATTGGCGTGAATTCGTTGCGTCGCGACGACGCTGCGCAGCGGGGTGTGGGCTCGGGAGGGTGACCGGCGAGGCCGTGCGGATGGGTCTGGTCCTGAATTGGTCCGCTGAGGAGGGGCGGATGCCTCGGGGTCTGTGTCGCTTGATGCTTGTCGACCCGGTGCCATGGAGTTCGGCAAACTCGATCGCGTGGCCCTGTTGTGCCTGCCGCGCCCTGTGCTATAGTTGCGGGCTTGCCTCAGGAGGGGTGGCCGAGTGGTTAAAGGCAGCAGACTGTAAATCTGCCCGCATAGCGTACGCTGGTTCGAATCCAGCCTCCTCCACCAAGACTTTGCAGTCGAGGCAAGGCATGCAGGCTCCCAGGGCGGGAGTAGTTCAATGGTAGAACCTTAGCCTTCCAAGCTAATGACACGGGTTCGATTCCCGTTTCCCGCTCCATTCAGGGCGGCTTGGTTGGTCAGTGTCGATACCGGTTTGCCGGCCATTTCATTTGGCGTCAAACCCGTGCCGATGCCCTTGTGGCTCAGTGGTAGAGCACTCCCTTGGTAAGGGAGAGGTCACGCGTTCGATCCGCGTCAAGGGCACCACAACTTTTCTCTTTTTCTACTCGTTTCAACGGGTTCGCCTCAGGAGCGCAAGATGGCAAAAGGCAAGTTTGAACGGACCAAGCCGCACGTCAATGTGGGCACGATTGGTCACGTTGACCACGGCAAGACGACGCTGACGGCAGCGATCGCGACCGTGCTGTCCAAGAAGTTTGGCGGCG
>NZ_JBIGHV010000019.1:0-16797 GCF_043555835.1 Pelomonas parva
CGCCGCCAAACTTCTTGGACAGCACGGTCGCGATCGCTGCCGTCAGCGTCGTCTTGCCGTGGTCAACGTGACCAATCGTGCCCACATTGACGTGCGGCTTGGTCCGTTCAAACTTGCCTTTTGCCATTTTCAAATCTCCAAAAAGAGCATCTCGTCAGTCTGTTGGTTTAGCGTTTCCACAGCGCCCGTGATTCCCGCCGACTGACCGAACGGGCGGAGCGCTGCGAAGACGATTTCTCTCAGTAGCGGATCAGGACTTGCCGCGCGCCGTGATGATGGCGTCGGCAACGTTCTTGGGCGCTTCGGAGTAGTGCTTGAACTCCATCGTGTACGTGGCACGACCTTGCGACATCGAGCGCAGCGTGGTCGAGTAGCCGAACATTTCCGACAGCGGCACTTCGGCCTTGATGGCCTTGCCGCCACCGACCATGTCGTCCATGCCCTGCACCATGCCGCGACGGCTGGACAGGTCGCCCATCACGTTGCCGGCGTAGTCTTCAGGCGTCTCGACTTCCACGGCCATCATCGGCTCCAGGATCACCGGCGAAGCCCTGCGGCAGCCTTCCTTGAAGCCGAGCGATGCGGCCATCTTGAACGCGTTTTCGTTCGAGTCCACGTCATGGTACGAACCGAAGGTCAGGGTGACCTTCACGTCCACCACCGGGAACCCGGCCAGGACGCCGTTCGGCAGGGAGTCGATAACGCCCTTTTCGACCGCGGGGATGTATTCGCGCGGCACCACGCCACCCTTGATGGCGTCAACGAACTCGAAGCCCTTGCCGGCTTCTTGCGGCTCGATCGTCAGCACGACATGGCCATACTGGCCCTTGCCGCCCGACTGGCGAACGAACTTGCCTTCGACGTCGGTGGCGGTCTTGCGGATGGTTTCGCGGTAGGCCACTTGCGGCTTGCCGACGTTGGCTTCAACGCCGAACTCGCGCTTCATGCGGTCGACGATGATTTCCAGGTGCAGCTCGCCCATGCCGGAGATGATGGTCTGGCCCGACTCTTCATCGGTGCGCAGACGGAAGGACGGGTCCTCCTTGGCCAGACGGCCCAGGGCGATACCCATCTTTTCCTGGTCAGCCTTGGTCTTGGGCTCGACGGCCTGCGAGATCACGGGCTCGGGGAAGACCATCTTCTCAAGCGTGATGATGGCATCGGGGTCGCACAGGGTTTCGCCCGTGGTGACGTCCTTCAGGCCCACGCAGGCGGCGATGTCGCCGGCCAGAATTTCCGAGATTTCTTCACGCTGGTTGGCGTGCATCTGCAAGATCCGGCCGATGCGCTCCTTCTTGCCGCGGATCGGGTTGTAGACGCTGGCGCCCGACTGCAGCACGCCGGAGTAGACGCGCACGAATGTCAGCTGGCCGACGTAGGGGTCGGTCATCAGCTTGAAAGCCAGAGCGGCGAACTTCTCGTTGTCATCGGCCTTGCGAACGACAGGCTGCTCGTCTTCGTCGGTGCCCGGAACGGGCGGCACGTCGATGGGCGAGGGCATGAAGTCGATCACACCGTCCAGCATGCGCTGCACGCCCTTGTTCTTGAAGGCGGTGCCGCAGAACATCGGCTGGATTTCAGCGGCGATGGTGCGCTTGCGGATAGCGACGATGACTTCCTCTTCGGTCAGGTCGCCCGACTCCAGGTACTTGTTCATCAGCTCTTCGCTGGACTCAGCGGCGGCCTCGATGAGGTTTTCGCGCCATTTGACGGCTTCAGCCTGCAGGTCAGCCGGGATGTCCTCGTAGCTGAACTTCATGCCTTGCGAGGCCTCGTCCCAGATGATCGCCTTCATCTTGATGAGGTCGATCACGCCGGTGAAGTTTTCTTCAGCGCCGATCGGAATGACGACGGGCACGGGGTTCGCCTTGAGGCGCAACTTCATCTGGTCGTAGACCTTGAAGAAGTTCGCGCCGGTGCGGTCCATCTTGTTGACGAACGCGAGGCGGGGCACCTTGTACTTGTTGGCCTGGCGCCAGACGGTTTCCGACTGGGGCTGCACGCCACCGACGGCGCAATAGACCATGCATGCGCCATCCAGCACACGCATCGAGCGCTCGACTTCGATGGTGAAGTCGACGTGCCCGGGGGTGTCAATGATGTTGATGCGGTGCTCGGGGCGGGCAAGGTCCATGCCCTTCCAGAAGCAGGTCGTGGCAGCGGAGGTGATCGTGATACCACGCTCCTGCTCCTGCTCCATCCAGTCCATCGTGGCGGCGCCGTCATGCACCTCACCGATCTTGTGGTTCACACCGGTGTAGAAAAGGATGCGCTCGGTCGTGGTGGTCTTGCCGGCATCGATGTGCGCAGAGATACCGATGTTGCGGTAGCGCTCGATGGGGGTTTTGCGGGCCATGGTTTGCTCCAGAAGACAGGAGCCGCCAGCGGGTTGGTAGAAACCCGAGGCGGCTGAAAGACAGGGAGTTTAGAAGCGGAAGTGCGAGAAGGCCTTGTTGGCTTCTGCCATGCGGTGAACTTCGTCGCGCTTCTTCATCGCGCCGCCGCGGCCTTCAGCGGCCTCCAGCAGTTCGTTGGCAAGGCGCTGCGCCATCGACTTCTCACCGCGCTTGCGAGCGGATTCCTTCAACCAGCGCATGGCGAGAGCCATCCGGCGGACGGGGCGAACTTCCACGGGAACTTGGTAGTTCGCACCGCCGACACGGCGGGACTTCACTTCAACCATGGGCTTCACGTTGTTCAGGGCGACCATGAACACTTCCAGCGGGTCCTTGCCGATCTTCTTCTCGACCTGGTCCAGGGCACCGTAAATGATGCGCTCGGCAATGGCCTTCTTGCCCGATTCCATGATGACGTTCATGAACTTGGACAGATCGACGGAACCGAACTTGGGGTCCGGCAGGATCTCGCGCTTGGGTACTTCGCGACGACGTGGCATGGCACTCTTCCTTTTGCTTCAGTTGGAGACGGCCCTGTTGGCCTGACTCCGCTGGACAACCACCAACATCTGGGGTCATCCACTTACTCGACTCACTGGCTTGGCCAGCAGTCGCAACAACGTCGGATCAGCGGCATGCTGAACCGAACAAAACGATTTACTTCTTCGGACGCTTCGCGCCGTACTTGGAACGCGATTGCTTGCGATCCTTGACGCCTTGCAGGTCAAGCGAACCACGGACGATGTGGTAACGCACGCCGGGCAAGTCCTTCACGCGGCCGCCGCGAACCAGCACGACGCTGTGTTCCTGCAGGTTGTGGCCTTCGCCGCCGATGTAGGAGATGACCTCGAAGCCGTTCGTCAGGCGCACCTTGGCGACCTTACGCAGCGCCGAGTTCGGCTTCTTCGGAGTGGTGGTGTACACGCGCGTGCAGACGCCGCGGCGCTGCGGGCAGTTCTGCATCGCAGGCGACTTGGACTTGATGACCTCGGCCTCTCGACCGTGGCGCACCAGTTGATTGATGGTTGGCATTACGACTTGTTCCCGTTTGAAGTCTGTGAACTCCGCAGCGACAGCGCGCAGGAGGTGCACTCGCGTGCGCCCATGGCAGTACTGCCGCCCAAAAGGCGGAGAGCCGAGGATTGTAGACCGCCATGGTGTCTCGCACAAGGGCTGCTGTTAGGCTCGCCAGATGAACCACACCCCTGCGCTGGACGCAGCGACCGCACCCCCGCCCGACGCGCGGCCGGTCATCGTCGTCGACACCCAAGTCGTGATGGATTGGCTGGTCTTCAAGGAGCCACGGGTTCAAACCTTGGCGACGGCGCTGCAGTCGGGCGCACTGCGCTGGCTGGTGACGCCGGCGATGCGCGACGAGATCCGCCACGTGCTGGGCCGCGGCGTTGCAGCGCGTTACGCGCCAAACCTGGCCTTCATCGAAGCGAGCTTTGACGCCCATGCCGAAGCCGTCGAGACGGCAGCGCCCTCCCCTCGCCTCGTCTGCCGCGACCCGGATGACCAGAAGTTCATCGATCTGGCCCTGGCCCGACAAGCGCATTGGCTGGTGTCTCGCGACAAGGCGCTGTTGACGCTGGCCAAGCGCGCCAGGCCGCGTGGGCTGCTGATCGTGAAGCCGGAGTTCTGGGCGCTGGAATGAAAAAGCCGCCCGCGGCCTGGGCCGGGGCGGCTTGAGGGGCGAACGCCCCGTGGCTTACTCGGCCGAGTGATCGCCAGCGTCGACGCTGGCCATCTGCGCAGCGGCCAATTCCTCGGCCTCCTGCAGCGCGATGGCACGGCGCTCGGCGTCGTCCATGGCCTCCTTGACGCGACGCGCCTCGTGGAATGCCATGCCGGTGCCAGCGGGGATCAGGCGACCGACGATGACGTTTTCCTTCAGGCCACGCAGTTCGTCGCGCTTGCCCATGATGGCAGCCTCGGTGAGCACGCGGGTCGTTTCCTGGAAGGAAGCGGCCGAGATGAAGGAGTCTGTCGACAGCGAGGCCTTGGTGATGCCCAGCAGCACATCCGCGTGGGTGGCCGTCGTCTTGCCTTCCTTGCGCATGCGGTCGTTGGTGTCCAGCAGCTCGGAGCGCTCGACCTGCTCGTTGAGGATGTAGGTCGTGTCGCCCGGGTTGGTGATGACCACCCGACGCAGCATCTGGCGAACGATCACCTCGATGTGCTTGTCGTTGATCTTCACGCCCTGCAGACGGTACACGTCCTGCACCTCGTCGACGATGTAGCGCGCCAGCTCCTCGATGCCCAGCAGGCGCAGGATGTCCTGCGGGTCTGCAGCACCGTCGACGATCAGTTCGCCGCGGTTGACCACCTGGCCTTCGTGCACCAGGATGTTCTTTTCCTTGGGCACCAGTTCCTCGTGAGCCTTGCCATCCGGGTCGGTGATCTGCAGGCGGATCTTGCCTTTGGTCTCCTTGCCGAACGACACGGTGCCGGTCTGCTCGGCCAGCACGCCAACGTCCTTGGGTGAGCGGGCTTCGAAGAGCTCGGCCACACGCGGCAGACCGCCGGTGATGTCGCGGGTCTTCTGGCCTTCGACCGGGATACGGGCGAGCACTTCACCGGGCAGCAGTTCCTGGCCGTCGCGAATCTGGACCAGCGAGCCGACCGGGAAGCCGATGGCCACCGAGTGGTCGGTACCGGGGATCTTGACCTCGTGGCCGCCAGCGTCCAGCAGCTTGACCTGCGGGCGGATGATCTTGGCGGCGCCGCGACGCTTCGGGTCGATGACGACCAGCGTCGACAGACCGGTCACTTCGTCCACCTGCTTGGCGACGGTCACACCTTCCTCGACGTTCTCGAATTTCGCCTGGCCGGCGAATTCCGTGATGATCGGGCGGGTCAGCGGGTCCCAGTTCGCGAGCACCACGCCGGCCTTGACGGTCTGGCTGGCCTTGATGTTCAGGATCGCGCCGTAAGGCACCTTGTGGCGCTCGCGCTCGCGGCCGTGCGGGTCGGAGATGACGATCTCGCCGGAGCGGGAAATCACCACCAAGTCGCCCTTGCCGTTGGTGACGTAGCGCATCGTGGCGTTGAAGCCGATGATGCCGTCCGACTTGGCGTCGACGCTGGAAGCGACCGCTGCACGCGATGCTGCACCACCGATGTGGAAGGTCCGCATCGTCAGCTGCGTGCCGGGTTCACCGATGGACTGCGCGGCGATGACGCCGACAGCTTCACCGGTGTTGACCAGGCCGCCGCGGCCAAGGTCGCGGCCGTAGCACTTGGCGCACAGGCCGAAGCGCGTGGCACAGGTCAGCGGCGTGCGAACCTTGATCTCGTCGACGCCGGCTTGCTCCAGCACGTCCAGCGTGTCTTCGTCCAGCATCTTGCCGGCGCCGAGCAACGGGGCCTGCGTCTCGGGGTGCACGACATCAATGGCGGTGACGCGGCCGAGGACGCGGTCACGCAGCGATTCGATGACTTCACCGCCTTCGACCAGGGCGCGCATCGCCATGCCGTTGTCGGTGCCGCAATCTTCCTCGATGACCACCAAATCCTGGGTCACGTCGACCAGGCGACGCGTGAGGTAGCCGGAGTTCGCGGTCTTCAGCGCCGTGTCCGCCAGGCCCTTACGAGCACCGTGGGTGGAGATGAAGTACTGCAGAACGTTCAGGCCTTCACGGAAGTTCGCCGTGATGGGCGTCTCGATGATGGAGCCGTCCGGCTTGGCCATCAGGCCGCGCATGCCGGCCAGCTGGCGGATCTGGGCCGCGCTACCGCGGGCACCCGAGTCAGCCATCATGTAAATCGAGTTGAAGGACTCCTGGACCACTTCCTTGCCGTGGCGGTCGATCGTCTTCTCGACCTTCAGGTGGTCCATCATCTTCTTGCCGATCTCGTCACCGGCCTTGCCCCAGATGTCGACGACCTTGTTGTAGCGCTCGCCGGCCGTCACGAGACCCGAGACGTACTGCTGCTCGATCTCCTTGACTTCGTTCTCGGCGCGGTCGATGACCGTGTACTTTTCCTTCGGGACCAGCATGTCGTCGATGGCGATCGAGATGCCGGCACGCGTCGCGAGCTTGAAGCCGCTTTGCAGCAGCTTGTCGGCCAGCACGACGGTTTCCTTCAGGCCGCACTTGCGGAAGCTCGTGTTGATGAGACGCGAGATTTCCTTCTTCTTCAGCGCCTTGTTGATGTTGCTGAAGGGCAGGCCCTTGGGCAGGATTTCCGACAGCAGCGCGCGGCCGACGGTGGTGTCCGTCAGCTTGGTCTCCGCGACCCACTCGCCACTGTCCTTGTCCTTGGTGTACTCGGTCAGGCGGACGCTGATCTTGGCGGTGATCTCGACAACGCCGTTCTCCAGCGCGCGGATCACTTCGGGGATGTCCGAGAAGATCAGACCCTCGCCCTTGCCATTCGTGCGCTCGCGGGTGGCGTAGTACAGGCCCAGCACCACGTCTTGCGACGGGACGATGGACGGTTCACCGGAGGCCGGGAACAGCACGTTGTTGGAGGCCAGCATCAGCGTGCGGGCTTCCATCTGCGCTTCGATGGACAGCGGCACGTGGACGGCCATCTGGTCACCGTCGAAGTCGGCGTTGAAGGCCGAGCAGACGAGCGGGTGCAGCTGGATGGCCTTGCCTTCGATCAGCACGGGCTCGAAAGCCTGGATGCCGAGGCGGTGCAGCGTCGGGGCGCGGTTCAGCAGGACCGGGTGTTCCTTGATGACTTCTTCGAGGATGTCCCAGACCACCGGCGTGCCGGATTCGACTTCCTTCTTCGCAGCCTTGATCGTCGTCGCGATGCCCATGGCTTCGAGACGGCTGAAGATGAAGGGCTTGAAGAGTTCGAGCGCCATCAGCTTGGGCAGGCCGCACTGGTGCAGCTTGAGCGTCGGGCCGACCACGATGACCGAACGGCCCGAGTAGTCGACGCGCTTGCCCAGCAAGTTCTGACGGAAGCGACCGCTCTTGCCCTTGATCATGTCGGCCAGCGACTTGAGGGCACGCTTGTTCGCGCCGGTCATCGCCTTGCCGCGGCGGCCGTTGTCCAGCAGCGAGTCGACGGCCTCCTGCAGCATGCGCTTTTCGTTGCGCACGATGATTTCAGGGGCCTTCAGCTCCAGCAGACGGGCCAGGCGGTTGTTGCGGTTGATGACGCGACGGTAGAGGTCGTTCAGGTCGGAGGTCGCGAAGCGGCCGCCGTCCAGCGGCACGAGCGGCCGCAGGTCCGGCGGCAGCACGGGCAGCACGTCCAGCACCATCCAGTTCGGCTTGATGCCGGACTTCTTGAAGGCCTCCATGACCTTCAGGCGCTTGGAGTTCTTCTTGACCTTGAGCTCGGAGCCGGTCATGTCGTTGCGCAGGCGGTCGATCTCGATGTCGAGATCCATCTCCTCCAGCAGCTTCTTGATGCCCTCGGCGCCCATCAGCGCGATGAACTCGTCGCCGAATTCGATGCGCTTCGCGTCGTAGTCGTCCTCGGTCATGATCGAGAACTTCTTCAGCGGCGTCATGCCGCTGTCGACGACGACGTAGGCCTCGAAGTACAGCACGCGTTCGATGTCGCGCAGCGTCATGTCCAGCACCAGGCCCAGACGCGACGGCAGGCTCTTCAGGAACCAGATGTGCGCGCAGGGCGCGGCCAGGTCGATGTGGCCCATGCGGTCACGGCGGACCTTGGTCTGCGTGACTTCAACGCCGCACTTCTCGCAGATGACGCCACGGTGCTTGAGGCGCTTGTACTTGCCGCACAGGCACTCGTAGTCCTTGATCGGGCCAAAGATCTTGGCGCAGAACAGGCCGTCACGCTCGGGCTTGAAGGTGCGGTAGTTGATGGTCTCGGGCTTCTTCACCTCGCCGAACGACCAGCTGCGGATCTTCTCCGGGGAAGCCAGGCCGATCTGGATGGCATCGAAATGCTCGTCCGGGGTGAATTGCTTGAAAAGGTCGAGTAGTCCCTTCATGCATCTGCTCCTTAGTTCTTCACGAGTTCAATGTCGATGCCAAGGGAACGGATTTCCTTGACCAGCACATTGAACGATTCCGGCATGCCGGCTTCGATGGCGTGTTCGCCCTTGACGATGGACTCGTACACCTTGGTGCGGCCGTTCACGTCGTCGGACTTGACCGTCAGCATTTCCTGCAGGATGTACGAGGCGCCATAGGCTTCCAGCGCCCAGACTTCCATTTCGCCGAAACGCTGGCCGCCGAACTGCGCCTTGCCGCCCAGCGGTTGCTGCGTGACGAGCGAGTACGGGCCGGTCGAGCGGGCGTGCATCTTGTCGTCCACCAAGTGGTGCAGCTTCAGCACGTGCATGTAGCCGACGGTGACCGGGCGCTCGAACTGCTCGCCGGTGCGGCCGTCGCACAGCCAGGCCTGGGTGCGCGTCTCGGTCAGCCCCTTCTTGGCGGCGATGTCGTCCGGGTAGGCCAGCTTCAGCATGCCGCGGATTTCTTCTTCCTTGGCACCGTCGAAGACCGGCGTCGCGAAGGGCACGCCCTTCGACAGGTTCGCGGCCATCTCCAGCACTTCGTCGTCCGTCAGGTCTTCGATGCGCTCGGTCTTGCCACCGCTCTGGTTGTAGAGCTGGTCGAACAGCTTGCGCAGCTCAGCCACCTTGCTGTGCTGCTGCAGCATGTCGCCGATGCGCTGGCCGATGCCCTTGCCGGCCCAGCCCAAGTGCACTTCCAGCACCTGGCCCACGTTCATCCGCGACGGGACGCCCAGCGGGTTCAGCACGATGTCGGCGGGCGTGCCGTCGGCCATGTAGGGCATGTCTTCGATCGGGGTGACCTTGGACACGACACCCTTGTTGCCGTGACGGCCGGCCATCTTGTCGCCAGGCTGCAGGCGACGCTTGACGGCCAAGTAGACCTTGACCATCTTCAGCACGCCGGCGGGCAGCTCGTCGCCCTGCGTCAGCTTCTTGCGCTTTTCTTCAAAAGCCAGGTCGAAGCTGTGGCGGGTCTGGTCGAGCGAGTTCTTGATCGACTCGAGCTGGTTGGCGACGTCTTCCTCGGCCGGACGGATGTCGAACCAGTGGAAGCGCTCGACCGAGGCCAGGTAGTCCTTGTCGATGGCCGTGCCCTTGGCGATCTTCTGCGGGCCGCCGTTGGCGATCTTGCCGACGAGCAGCTTCTCGATACGGTCGAAGGCGTCGCTCTCGACGATGCGCAGCTGGTCGTTCAGGTCCAGGCGGTAGCGCTTCAGCTCGTCGTCGATGATCTGCTGGGCGCGCTTGTCGCGCTGGATGCCTTCACGGGTGAAGACCTGCACGTCGATGACGGTGCCGCTGGTGCCTTGGTCGACACGCAGCGACGTGTCCTTCACGTCCGAAGCCTTCTCGCCGAAGATGGCGCGCAGCAGCTTTTCTTCCGGCGTCAGCGTCGTCTCGCCCTTGGGCGTGACCTTGCCGACCAGCACGTCGCCCGGATTCACCTCGGCACCGACGTAAACGATGCCCGACTCGTCCAGACGGCCGAGTTGTTGCTCCGACAGGTTCGGGATGTCGCGGGTAATTTCCTCGGCGCCCAGCTTGGTGTCACGCGCGTTGACCACCAGTTCCTCGATGTGGATCGAGGTGTAGCGGTCTTCGGCGATGACGCGCTCGCTGATGAGGATCGAGTCTTCGAAGTTGTAGCCGTTCCAGGGCATGAACGCGACCAGCATGTTCTGGCCCAGGGCCAGTTCACCGATGTCGGTGGAGGCGCCGTCGGCAATGATGTCCTCGGCCGCCACCTTGTCGCCACGCTTGACGATGGGACGCTGGTGGATGTTCGTGTTCTGGTTGGAACGCTGGTACTTGATCAGGTTGTAGATGTCGACACCGACTTCACCGGCCACCGTCTCGTTGTCGTTCACACGAATGACGATGCGGTTGGTGTCGACATAGTCGACCACGCCGCCGCGGCGAGCCGCGACCACCGTGCCCGAGTCCTTCGCCGCCACGCGCTCGACGCCCGTGCCCACAAAAGCCTTCTCGGGACGCAGCACCGGCACGGCCTGACGCTGCATGTTGGCGCCCATCAGCGCGCGGTTCGCGTCGTCGTGCTCCAGGAAGGGCACGAGCGAGGCAGCCACCGACACGATCTGGGTCGGCGCCACGTCCATGTACTGGATGCGCTCCGGCTGCGTCAGCACGGACTCGCCGTTCTCACGCGCCGAAACCAGCTCGTCCGCCAGTTCGCCGACCGCGTTCAGCGTCGCATTCGCCTGGGCGATGACGTACTTGCCTTCCTCGATGGCCGACAGGTAGTCGATCTGGTCGGTCACCTTGCCGTCGACGACACGGCGGTAAGGCGTCTCCAGGAAGCCGTACTCGTTGAGCTGAGCGAACAGCGCCAGCGAGTTGATCAGGCCGATGTTCGGGCCTTCCGGCGTTTCGATCGGGCAGACGCGGCCGTAGTGGGTCGGGTGCACGTCGCGGACTTCGAAGCCGGCGCGCTCGCGGGTCAGACCGCCCGGGCCCAGGGCGGAAACACGACGCTTGTGCGTGATTTCCGACAGCGGGTTGGTCTGGTCCATGAACTGCGAGAGCTGCGACGCGCCGAAGAACTCCTTGAGCGCCGCGGAGATCGGCTTGGAGTTGATCAGGTCGTGCGGCATCAGGGCTTCGGTCTCGGCCTGGCCCAGACGTTCCTTGACGGCCTTCTCGATGCGGGCGAGGCCCGAGCGGTACTGGTTTTCGGCCAGCTCGCCCACGCAACGCACGCGGCGGTTGCCCAGGTGGTCGATGTCGTCCACTTCGCCGCGGCCATTGCGCAGTTCAACAAGGATCTTGACGACGTCAAGGATGTCCTCGTTGGACAGGTTCATGTTGCCCTCGGGCGTGTCACGGCCGACACGCGCGTTGAACTTCATGCGGCCGACGCGACTCAGGTCGTAGGTGTCGGTGCTGTAGAACAGGCGGTTGAACAGCGCTTCGACGGCGTCTTCCGTCGGCGGCTCGCCGGGGCGCATCATGCGGTAGATGGCCACGCGGGCGGCCAGCTGGGTCTCGGTCTCATCCGAGGCCAGGGTCTGGCTGATGTAGGCGCCTTCGTCCAGCTCGTTCGTGAACAGGCACTGGATTTCCTTGATGCCGGCCTGGCGCAGCTTCTTCAGCAGCGCGTCGGTCAGTTCATCATTGGCCTTGGCGATGATCTCGCCGGTGTCGGCGTCGATCATGTTCTTGGCCAGCAGGCGGCCGATCAGGAAGTCTTCCGGCACCGAGATGTGCTGCGTGCCGGATTGCTCCAACTGGCGCGCATGACGGGCCGTGATGCGCTTGTCCTTCTCGACGATGACGGCACCCGACTTGTCGACGATGTCGAAGCGGGCAACTTCACCCTTCAGGCGGTCGGCGACGAATTCGAGCTGCGCGCCGACGTCCATCAGGCGGAAGTTGTCGAACACGAAGAAGTGGGCCAGGATCTGCTCGGGGTTCAGGCCGATGGCCTTGAGCAGGATCGTGACCGGCATCTTGCGGCGGCGGTCGACGCGGAAGTACAGGATGTCCTTCGGGTCGAACTCGAAGTCCAGCCAGGAGCCGCGGTAGGGAATGATGCGTGCGCTGAACAGCAGCTTGCCCGAGGAGTGCGTCTTGCCCTTGTCGTGCTCGAAGAACACGCCCGGCGAACGGTGCAGCTGCGACACGATGACGCGCTCGGTACCGTTGACGATGAAGGAGCCGTAGTCGGTCATCAGGGGCACTTCGCCCATGTAGACCTCTTGCTCCTTGATCTCCTTGACCGTCTTCGCCTGGGGCGACTCACGGTCATAGATGATCATCTGCAGGCGCGCGCGCACGGCGGCCGCATAGGTCAACCCACGCTGTTGGCACTCACGGGTGTCGAACGGCGGCTTGGCGATGTTGAACTCGAGGAACTTCATCTCGACGAAACCGTTGTGCGAAACAATCGGGAACGCCGAGAGGAAGGCCGCCTGCAGCCCTTCGGGCTTGCGTTTGGCGGGGGCCACGTCCTTCTGCAGGAAGGCCACGTAGCTGTCCTTCTGCATGGTCAGCAGATAGGGAACGTTGAGAACGCTCTCGCGCTTGCCGAAGCTCTTGCGGATTCGCTTGCGCTCGGTGTAGCTGTAGGGGGTTGCTTGCGCCATAAACACTCCGTGTCGAGCCCACCCCTGGCCGTGGGGCGAGCCGCGTCGGCGACTGGCTGGCTCACCGCCCAGAACGGGCGGCTACCTAGCTTGGTGGTTGGCCACTACCAACCGCTGGCGGACAACTTTGGCCCCGCACCAAGGGCTGACCAAAGTCCGACCAAACTGGTTCTCTGCAGTCGGATCAGAGAACACTTGAAAGAACTGCGCATCATACGGTGCGCCGCGCTTTCAGCTGTTCTCAAGCAGGATTAACCCGCAAAGACGAAAAAGGGGAAGCCCTGAGGGCAACCCCTTTTCTAGTCTGTGGAGCCGGAACTGCTTCGCAGGTCCAACCCCAAGTCTTTACTTCAGCTCGGCCTTGGCACCGGCTTCGATGAGCTTCTTGACGGCAGCTTCGCCGTCGGCCTTGGCCACGGCTTCCTTGACGTTCTTCGGAGCGCCATCGACCAGGTCCTTGGCTTCCTTGAGGCCCAGGCCGGTGATTTCGCGAACGGCCTTGATGACCGAGACCTTCTGGGCGCCTGCTTCGAGCAGCACGACGTTGAATTCGGTCTTCTCTTCCACGACAGCAGCAGCTGCGCCGCCACCGCCACCGCCGCCGGCAGCAGCCATCGAAGCGGCGGACACGCCGAACTTCTCTTCAATTGCCTTGACCAGATCGTTCAGTTCCAGAACGGTCATGCTGTCCAGAGCCGACAGGAAAGCGTCTTTATCGAATGCCATGATGAATTTCCTTAAAACAGATTGATTGCGCGTGACTTGACGTTAGGCGCGTGGTTCGTCGATCAGGCCGCAGCCGGGGCGTCTTCGGCAACAGCTTCCGGGGAAGCGGCGCCTTCGCCACGCTTTGCAGCCAGGGCAGCCAGCACGGCCGCGGTGCGTTGCACCGGCGACAGCAGCAGGCCAGCGATTTGCGACAGCAGCACTTCACGGCTCGGGACCGAGGCCAGCGCTTTCACGCCGGCCACGTCCAGAGCCTTGCCGCCATACGCGCCGCCCTTGATGACGAGCTTGTCGTTGGTCTTGGCAAAGTCAGCGATGACTTTGGCAGCCGCGACAGCGTCTTCGGAAAAGCCGTAGATCAGCGGACCGACCATGCTCTCCGCAGCAGCCTCGAACGGGGTGCCGGCAACAGCGCGACGCGCCAGGGTGTTCTTCAGCACGTGAAGATACACACCTTGGGCGCGCGCGGTGACGCGCAGCTTGTTCAAGGCTTCCACGGTGAGGCCACGGTACTCGGCCAACGCCAGCGTCTGCGACTTGGCAGCTTGCGCTGCGACGTCGGAGACAACGACTGCCTTCTCGTTGCGATTGAGACTCAAGGTCTACTCCTCACATTTGCTCTCTCGGCCTTGCGGCTTCGTGAGCGCCAGGGAATTAGCGACCATCTGTCAGGAAACCCACTCCGATGACTCGAAGCGCACAACCCTTCAGCGGGACCGCCATCTGCGTTGGTTCTCGCCTCAATGGCTTGAGGACAGAGATTTAAGGGGTCTCCACCAACGGTCTTGGATGACGCGTTGCTCCGGCGAACCGGAACGACGCCCCACCAATCTTGTTGCCCGGGGCCAGACTCGCCCCGGGCAGATTCAGTGCATCAAGCCGCGTTGGCCTGAGCGTTGATCGACGCGATTTCGACGCGAGCGCCGACGCCCATCGTCGAAGAGATGGCGACCTTGCGCAGGTAGATGCCCTTGCTCGACGCCGGCTTGCTCTTGTTCAGAGCTTCGATCAGCGCGCGCAGATTGCCTTCCAGCTTGTCGGTGTCGAACGAGCGACGGCCGAGGGTGCCATGGATGATGCCGGCCTTGTCGACGCGGAACTGGACCTGGCCAGCCTTGGCGTTGCGAACGGCGGTGGCGACGTCCGGGGTCACGGTGCCGACCTTCGGGTTAGGCATCAGGCCGCGCGGGCCCAGGATCTGACCCAGGGTACCGACAACACGCATCGTGTCCGGCGAGGCGATGACCACGTCGAAGGGCATGTCGCCCGCCTTGACGCGCTCGGCCAGATCTTCCATGCCGACGACGTCGGCGCCTGCGGCGCGGGCTTCTTCAGCCTTGGCGCCTTGGGCGAAGACGGCGACGCGCTTGGTCTTGCCGGTGCCGTTGGGCATCACGACAGCACCACGAACGACTTGGTCCGACTTCTTGGCATCGATGCCGAGTTGCACGGCGACGTCGATGGACTCATCGAACTTGGCGGAAGCCAGGCTCTTGACCAGGTCCAGGGCTTCAGTCAGCGGGTACAGCTTGGTCGACTCGACCTTGCCAGCCAGCGCCTTTTGCTTCTTGGTGAGCTTGGCCATGTCAGACCCCTTCCACGATGATGCCCATCGAGCGGGCAGAGCCGGCGATGGTCTTGACTGCGGCGTCCATGCTGGCGGCCGTCAGGTCCTTGGTCTTGATCGTTGCGATCTCTTCCAGCTGGGCACGGGTCAGCTTGCCAACCTTGTCCAGATGCGGGCGCTGCGAGCCCTTTTCGATCTTGGCGGCCTTCTTGATCAGCACGGTCGCCGGGGGCGACTTGATGACGAAGGTGAAGCTCTTGTCTGCAAACGCGGTGATGACCACTGGCAGCTTCATGCCCGGCTCGAAGCCAGCGCCCGAAGTCTGGGCGTTGAACGCCTTGCAGAATTCCATGATGTTCAGGCCACGCTGACCCAGCGCGGGACCAACCGGCGGCGAGGGGTTAGCCTTGCCTGCGGCGACTTGCAGCTTGATGAAGCCGACAATCTTCTTTGCCATATTTCTCTCCAATCAGTGCCCTGGCGGCAAAGCCATGACACCTGAGTGCTAACGCAAAGGACTGGTTACCTTTGCTCCTCTTGTCCGCATCTCGTTGCGGACTGACTACGGGCCGACGTGAGGGACGCCGACCAAACCCGTGATTACACCTTCTCGACTTGCGAGAAGTCGAGTTCCACCGGTGTGGCGCGGCCAAAGATCGTGACCGACACACGCACCTTGGACTTGTCGTAGTTGACTTCCTCGACCGAGCCGTTGAAGTCGGTGAAGGGGCCTTCCTTGACGCGCACGACCTCGCCGACCGTCCACTCGACCTTGGGCCGGGGCTTCTCGACGCCTTCCTGCATCTGGTTGACGATCTTCATGACCTCGGCCTCAGAGATCGGCGCGGGGCGGTTCTTCGCACCGCCGACGAAACCCGTCACCTTGGACGTGTGCTTCACCAGATGCCAGGACTCGTCGTCCATGGACATCTCGACCAGCACGTAGCCTGGGAAGAAGCGGCGCTCGGTGACGGCCTTCTTGCCGTTCTTCAGTTCGACGACTTCTTCGGTCGGCACGAGGATGCGACCGAACTTGTCCTGCATGCCGGCGCGATCGATGCGTTCACGCAGATTGCGCTCGACGGCCTTCTCCATGCCCGAGTAGGCGTGGACGACATACCAACGCTTGGGCAGGCCCGCAGGCGCCTCGGCGGTCACGACGTTCTGCTCTTCGCTCATCTCGTTCCTTCTCAGCGCTTCCAGCCCAGGATCAGGTCGTACAGCACCCACTCCAGCGTCTTGTCCGTCAGCCACAAAAACAGTGCCATGACGACAACGAAGGCAAACACATAGGCGGTCATCTGGCGGGCCTCCTTGTGGGACGGCCAGACAACCTTGCGAACCTCACGCCAGGAATCATGGCCATAGGCAATCAGCGCCTTGCCATGCTCGGACGTGAAGAAGGCCGCCACACCGGCAGCCAGCAGCACGATCAACGAGCCCCACTGAACCCAGGGACCCTGCTTGGACAGGCCGTAATAAGCCACCAACGCGCCGACCAGCAGCAACACCGCAGCAGCCAACTTGGCCTTGTCGGCACCGCTGGTCACGGTTTCGACTTGGGGAGGATTCGCCATCTTTTCACTTTCAGGCACCGCGCTCCCGAGGAAGCATTGCGGCTGTTCAGACGCCACCGAGGCTTATCGCCATCAGCAGCAAGGCCCGCCGAGATTTCTCTCGCGGGCCGATGCTTGGTTAGCCAGGGAACCAACCGCCGTGATCAGTGGCGGGTGGCAGGGGCAGAGGGTCTCGAACCCCCAACCTTCGGTTTTGGAGACCGACGCTCTGCCAATTGAGCTATGCCCCTGTGGCCAAAAACTTGTTACGCGAGGATCGTGGCAACGACACCCGAGCCGACGGTGCGACCACCTTCACGGATGGCGAAGCGCAGGCCGGTTTCCATCGCGATCGGCGCGATTAGCTTCACGGTGATGCCGACGTTGTCGCCAGGCATGACCATTTCCTTGTCCTTCGGCAGCTCCACGGCACCGGTCACGTCCGTCGTGCGGAAGTAGAACTGGGGACGGTAGTTGTTGAAGAACGGCG
>NZ_JBIGHV010000001.1:0-948620 GCF_043555835.1 Pelomonas parva
CGCGGGTCCAACTGAAATACGAGCTCGAAGCACCAAGTACGAACCGACCTCTGCGCCGGACGCCGCCCCTGAATTACACGCCCGTTTCATGGGTCGTGGGACGCGCGAAGCGCGGTGGAACAACTGAAATGAGCGTGCGCGCCCTGCCCTACAGCCGCCAGGACATTGACGACGACGACATCGCCGCCGTCACCGCGGTCCTGCGCTCCGACTTCCTGACGCAAGGCCAGCAACTGCCCGCCTTCGAGGCCGAGTTCGCCGCCGTGCACCAGGTGCCGCACGCACTCGCCGTGGGTAATGCGACGCAGGCGCTGCACATCGCCTGCCTGGCGCTGGGCGTGGGCCCCGGCAGCCGCGTGTGGACGTGCACCAACAGCTTCCTGGCGTCGGCCAACTGCGCACGCTACTGCGGCGCCGACGTGGACTTCGTCGACATCGACCCCGCCACGCGCCAGATCAGCCTGCCGGCGCTGGCCGCCAAGCTCGAAGCAGCGCAAGCCACCGGCACGCTGCCGCAGGTCGTCATCCCCATCGACTTCGCCGGCCTGCCCTGCGACTGGCCCGCGCTGCGCGCGCTGGCCGACCGCCACGGCTTCAAGCTGCTGCAGGACGGCTCGCACGCCACCGGCGCGACGCTGCACGGCCAGCCGATGGCGTCCGACTGGGCCGACATCAGCGTGTTCAGCTTCCACGCGGTGAAGGTGGTCACCACGGCCGAGGGCGGCATGGTCTGCACGCGCGACGCCGCGCTGGCGCGCACCATGGACAGGCTGCGCTCGCACGGCATGGTTCGCGACCCGGCGCAGATGCGGGCCGAGCCCGACGGCCCCTGGAGCTACGAGCAGCAGACGCTGGGCTACAACTACCGCATGACCGAGCTGCAAGCCGCGCTGGGCCGCTCGCAGCTGCGCCGCCTGCCCGGCATGCAGGCCCGCCGCGAGGCGCTGGCCACGCGCTACGACCAGATCCTTGCCGACCTGCCGCTGCGCCTGCCCCCGCGGCGCGACGGCGCGCAGTCGGCCTGGCACCTGTACGCCATCGAGCTGGACGACGCCACGCGCCGCAAGGCCGTCTTCGAAGGCCTGCGCGCGCAGGGCATCGGCGTGCAGGTGCACTACATCCCCATCCACACGCAGCCCTACTACCGCGCGCTGGGCTTCCAGCCGGGCGATTTCCCGGCTGCCGAGAACTACTATGCCAGCACGATCTCGCTCCCGCTGTTCCCGGCCATGAGCGACGCCGACCAGGACCGCGTCGCCGCCGCGCTGCGCGAACTGCTGAAGGACTGACGTGGAGCTGGCGCTCGGCACCGTCCAGTTCGGCCTGGCCTACGGCGCCGTGGGCAGCGGCCACATGGTGGAGCCCGCCACGGCCACCGCCATCCTGGAAGCTGCCTGGCAGGCCGGCGTGCGCTGCCTGGACACGGCCGCCGCCTATGGCGACATCGAGGCGCGGCTGGCTGCGCTGTGCGGGCCGCACCCGTTTCGCATCATCAGCAAGATCGCGCCGCTGGGCAGCATCCCTGCCGCCGACCGCGCGGAGGCGGTCACGGCCAGCGTGCAGCGCAGCATCGATCGGCTGGGCGACCGGCTGGACGGCCTGCTGTTCCACAGCGTGGCCGACCTGCAGGCCGAGGGCGGCGATGCGCTGTGGGCCACTGCCCGCGCGGCGCTGCGGGCAGCCGGCCGGCCGATGAAGCTGGGCGTGTCGGGCTACGCGCCCGAGGAGCTGCAGCGCCTGCGCCAGCGCCTGGACATCGAGCTGGCGCAACTGCCCGGCAATGCGCTGGACCAGCGGCTGGCCACCGGCCATGACTTCACCGGCATCGAGCTGCACCTGCGCTCGGCCTTCCTGCAGGGCCTGCTGCTGGCGCCCGAACGCGGCGCCCAGCGCGTGCCGGCGGCTGGGCCCGCCCTGGGCCGCTGGCGCCAGCGCTGCGACACGGCCGGCCTGGCGCCGGTGGAGGCGGCGCTCGGCGTCGTGCAAGGCCTGCCCGACGTGGCGGCCTGCGTCGTCGGCGTCGAGACCGTGGCGCAGTTCCAGGAGATTGCCGGCGCCTGGGCTCGCAGCCGGCCGCTGCACTGGCCCGAGGTGGCCAGCGCCGACCCCGACGCCTGGGACCCACGCCGCTGGCCGGCAGGCTGAACCACTGGCACGGCGCCGCATCGCAGCAAAACGGCGAGCTTTCGCCGTCAAATCCCGGCGCCCGGCGCGGCAAGGGCGGACATACTGGCCTTCCCGCCACTGTGTCCCCGCCATGAACGTCGTCGCCATCATCCAGGCCCGCATGAGTTCCACGCGCTTGCCCGGCAAGGTGCTGATGCCGCTGGCCGGCCGGCCGGTGCTGGCCCATGTCGTGGACCGGGTGCGCCACGCGCACCGCGTGAACGCCGTCGTCGTCGCGACCTCCACCGATGCCAGCGACGAGGCCATCCAGGCCTGGTGCGAATCGGCCGGCGTGGCCTGCTGGCGCGGCAGCCTGCACGATGTGCTGGACCGCTATCACCAGGCCGCCCAGGCCCACCACGCCGACGCCATCGTCCGCATCACCGCCGACTGCCCGGCGCTGGACCCGGCCATCGTCGACGAGGTGGTGGACGCCTTCATCGGCGGCGGCTTGGACTTTTGCAGCCTGGCCGGCGAGTTCCCCGACGGGCTGGACTGCTCGGTCTTCGCCGCCAGCGCCATCGCCCGCGCGCACCGCGAGGCCCGGCTGCCGTCCGAGCGCGAGCATGTCGGGCCCTACATCGAGCACCACCCCGAGTGGTTCAAGAACGGCGCCGTGCGCAAGTTCACCGGCCTGGCCCACCACCGCTGGACGCTGGACGAGCCGCGCGACTACGAGTTCCTGCAGGCCGTGTTCTCGCGGCTGTACCGCGACGGCGCCGCGCCCTTTGGCGCCGCCGACGTGCTGGCGCTGCTGGAGCGCGAGCCCGCGCTGGCCGGCATCAATGCCGACATCACCCGCAACGCGGGCTACCTGAAATCCCTGCAAGCCGACAAGCAACACGACCATGTTCAGCCTTGACGACCTGAAAAACAGCCGCGGCCCGGCTCTGTACCGCCACGCCAAGGAAATGATCCCGGGCGGCACGCAGCTGCTGTCCAAGCGACCCGAGATGTTCGCGCCGGACGTCTGGCCGTCCTACTACAGCAAGGCCAAGGGCTGCCGCGTCTGGGACCTGGACGGTCGAGAGTTCATCGACATGTCCATCATGGCCGTCGGCGCCTGCATCCTCGGCTATGCCGACGACGAGGTGGACGACGCCGTCGTGGCGGCCATCCGCAGCGGCGTCAACAGCTCGCTGAACTGCCCGGAGGAGGTGGAACTGGCCGAGGCGCTGATCGAGCTGCACCCCTGGGCCGGCATGGTGCGCTATGCGCGCAGCGGCGGCGAGGCCATGGGCATGGCCGTGCGCATCGCCCGCGCCCACACGCGGCGCGATGTGGTGCTGTTCAGCGGCTACCACGGCTGGAACGACTGGTACCTGGCCGCCAACCTCGGCGAGCGCGACGGCCTGGACGGCCAGCTCATGCCCGGCCTGCAGCCCAACGGCGTGCCGCGCGGCCTGACCGGCACGGCCATCCCCTTCCACTTCAACGACATCGACTCGCTGCGCGACACGATCAAGGGCAAGGAAGGGCAGATCGCCGCCATCGTCATCGAGCCTGCACGCGGCGAGGAGGCGCCCGGCGAGTACCTGCGCAAGCTGCGCGAGATCGCCGACGAGATCGGCGCCGTGCTCGTGTTCGACGAGATCACCAGCGGCTACCGCATGTGCGCCGGCGGTATCCACCGCCGTTACGGGCTGAACCCCGACATCGCGGTGTTCGCCAAGTCCATGGCCAACGGCTACGCCATGGCCGCCGTGCTCGGCACCGAACGCGTCATGCAGTCGGCGCAGACCACCTTCATCTCCAGCACCAACTGGACCGACCGTGTCGGCCCCGCAGCCGCACTGGCGACGCTGCGCAAGTACCGGCGCGAGCGCGCCGAGGAACGCCTCATCGCGATCGGCAACCAGACCAAGGCCATCTGGACCGCCGCTGCCGCCAAGGCCGGCCTGGCCATCAGCGTGTCCGGCCTGCCCACGCTGGCGGCCTTCGGCTTCCAGCACCCGCAGGCCGTCGCACTGAACACACGCTTCACGATCGAGATGCTGCAGCGCGGCTTCCTGGGCTTCCGCCAGTTCAAGGCCTCGCTGGCCCACGGCGACGCCGAGATGAGCGCCTACGCCCAGGCCTGCGACGAGGTCTTCGCGCGGCTGGCGACGCTGCCCGCCGAAGCCCTGCTGGAGACGCCGCCGCACCACGCCGGCTTCCAGCGCCTGACCAAGGAGTGAGGCCATGAGCGCCAGCTCGCCCCAAGAACTGCGCCAGTCCTGGCAGGACGCCCAGGGCTGCATCCATGCCGGGCCGGTGCGCCAGACGGCCAACGGCTTCACCGTGGTTGGCTGCGCGGCCTGCGGCTTCAGCCACACGCTGCCGCTGCCGACGCCGCAGGAGCTGGAGCACATCTATGCCCACGAGTACTACACCCAGGAAAAGCCGCTCTACATCGAGCGCTACCTGGAAGACAAGGCCTGGTGGGACGAGGTCTACGCCGAGCGCTACGAGCGCCTGGAGGCGGAACTGCCCGCCGGGCGCCGCCGCCTGCTGGACATCGGCTCCGGCCCCGGGCTGTTCCTGGCGGCCGGGCGCGAACGCGGCTGGGACGTGATGGGCGTGGAGCCCTCCGAGCGCGCCAGCAGCTACAGCCGCGACGTGCTGAAGCTCGATGTCCGTTCGATGTTCCTGACCGACGAGACGGCCGCAACGCTGGGGCAGTTCGACGTGATCAATCTCGGCGAAGTGCTGGAGCACCTGCCCGACCCTGCCGGCATGCTGCGGCTGGTGCATGGCCTGCTCGCACCGGGCGGCATGCTCGTGGTGCTGGTGCCCAACGATTTCAACCCGTTCCAGCGTGTGCTCAACGAGAGCATGGGCGTCGCACCGTGGTGGGTGGCGCCGCCCCACCACCTGAACTACTTCGACACCGACACCCTGCCCCGGCTGGTGGCGCGCTGCGGCTTCGAGGTGCGCCATGTCGAGACCACCTTCCCCATCGACATGTTCCTGCTCATGGGCCACCACTACATCGGCAACGACACGCTGGGCCGTCAGGCCCACGCCATGCGCAAGACTTTGGAGATGAACCTGCGCGCCGCAGGCGCCAGCGGGCGGGCGCTGAAGTCGCAGCTGCACCAGGCGTTCGCTGGCCTGGGCCTGGGCCGCGAGGTGCTAGCCTTCGCGCGCAAGACCGACGACACCTCTTCCCCAGCATGAGCGACACCTCCGACGACGACTTCCTGCTCGCCAGCCCGCTGGCCCGAGAGCTCTTCGCGCGCGTGCGGCACCTGCCCATCATCGACTACCACAGCCATCTGCCCGTGGATGTGCTGGCCGCTGACAAGCCGTTCAGCAACCTGACGGATCTGTGGATACGCGGCGACCACTACAAGTGGCGGGCCATGCGGCTCAACGGCATGCCCGAGGCCACCTGCAGCGGCGACGCCAGCGATGTCGACAAGTTCCAGGCCTGGGCGGCCACCGCCCCGCTGACGCTGCGCAACCCGCTCTACCACTGGACGCGGCTGGAGCTGCGCCATGCCTTCGGCATCACGCGCGAGCTCACGCCCGCCACCGCCCAGGGCATCTGGGAAGAGGCCAATGCCAAGCTGCAGACCCCGGCCTGCAGCCCGCGCGGCCTGCTGGCGCGCAGCGGCGTGCGGGTGCTGTGCACCACGGACGATCCGGCAGACTCGCTGACCCACCACCAGGCGCTGAGTGCTGACGCCAGCGTCGGCACGGCCGTCTATCCGACGTTCAGGCCCGATGCCGCATGTGCACTGCATGGCCCCGAGGCCTTCAACGCCTGGCTGGCTCGCCTGCGCGCGGCCACGGACCTGCCGGTCACCAGCCTGCAAGGTCTGCTCGACGCGCTGCTGCAGCGCCACGCTGACTTCCATGCGCAGGGCTGCCGGGTCTCGGACCACGGCCTGGAATCGGTGGACGCCATCGCCTGCAGCGAGGCCGAAGCCGCATCGCTTTTCGAGCGCCTGCTGCAAGGCCAGCCCTTGACGGGCGCGCAACTCGCGCAATGGCGCAGCTTCCTGATGCAGCGCTTCGGTGAGTGGAACCACCAGCGCGGCTGGGTGATGATGCTGCACCTGGGCGCCTTGCGGAACAACAACAGCCGCATCTTCGGCCGCGTCGGCCTGGACACCGGCTGCGACTCCATCGGCGACTTCGACCAAGCGCGCGGCCTGAACCGCTTCCTGGACGCGCTGGACCGCCGGGGCTGCCTGCCCAAGACCATCCTGTTCAACTCCAACCCGCGCGACAACCTGCTGTTCGCCACCATCGCCGGCAACTTCTTCGAAGACGGCGTGCCGGGCAAGGTG
The DNA here is from genome assembly GCF_043555835.1 of Pelomonas parva. Lineage (NCBI taxonomy): Bacteria > Pseudomonadati > Pseudomonadota > Betaproteobacteria > Burkholderiales > Sphaerotilaceae > Roseateles > Pelomonas parva. Next base: position 6,444 of record NZ_JBIGHV010000001.1, read on the forward strand.
CAGTACGGCCCGGCCTGGTGGTTCCTGGATACCGCAGGCGGCATGCTGGCCCAGCTGGACGCCTTGTCGGCCGTGGGGCTGGCCCAGCACTTCGTGGGCATGGTGACCGACTCGCGCAGCTTCCTGTCGTTCTCGCGGCACGACTACTTCCGCCGGCTGATGTGCAACCTGTACGCCAGCGAGGCCCTGGCCGGCCTGATGCCGGACGACGCCGACCGGCTGGGCGGCGTGCTGCAGGCCATCTGCCACGGCAACGCGGCGAGCTACTTCCACTGGGCGCACCCGACGTGCTGAGCGACATGAACATGGTGCTGATCGGCGCCAGCGGCGCCATCGGCGGCAACTTTGTCGCGGCAGCCCTCGCGCACAAGGCAAGAGTGATCAATCTCGGCCGCCACGCGCCCACCGAAGCCGAGGTGCGTCACCTCTACGCCGACATCGGTTCACTGGCCTCGCTGCAGCAGGCCGCCGACCAGGCGAAGGCCGAGCTTGGCCGCGTCGATGTCGTCATCAATTTCGCGGGCACTCACCACAAGCCCATGGACTTCCTGCGGGATGACGCCGAAGCCCTGCTGAGCGAGTTCGACCGCGTCATCGCCGTCAACCTGCGCGGCGCCTTCGTGGTGACGCAGGTGTTCGGCCAGCGCCTGCTCGCACAGCGCCATGGGCATCTCATCCATCTTGCGTCCAACGCGTCGCGGCTGTCGCTGTACGGCTCCTACGGCTACAACGCCTCCAAGCACGGGCTCGAAGGCCTGATCAAGACCGCTGCCGCGCAGTTCGCACCCTATGGCGTGCGCGTCAACGGCGTGGCTCCCGGCACGGTCGAGACCGCGCTGAACCGGCACCTGCTGCGCAACCCGGACGACGGCCGCCCGACACCGCGCGCCGCCTCCATCCTGGCGCACACGCCCACCAAGCGGTTCGCGTCGCTGGACGGCATCACCGAAACCCTGCTGGCCACCTGCGTGCCGCAGCGCCACCTGACCGGCAACCTGATCTTCTGCGACGACGGCTACAACGTCGAAGGCCACTCCTGGCCCGAAGGCAACCGCGCCGTGTACGACAGCAGCGCGGCGGTCGATGCGCTGTACCAGCGGCTGAACGACGAGGAGCGGCCATGAGCGAGCATGACGCCTGGGCCTGCGCGCTTTGCGGGAGCGGCGACCACCGCGCGGTCTGTGAGAAGGCCGGCGCACGCTACGTGCAGTGCGCACGCTGCCAGGTGGTGCGTCAGCAGCCCTACCCGTCTGCCGCCGACATCGATGCCTACTACGCGAACTACCAATCGCACAAGAACGCGCAGTCCGACTACCTCAGCGACGCCGGCTACGCCGCGTTCAGCCGCGACAAGCGCTTCACCTTCGCCGACCTGGGGCTGCCCGCTGACGCTTTCACCGGCAAGACGGTGCTGGACGTCGGCTGCGCGACGGGGCAGTTCCTCACGCTGATGGCCGACAGCGGCGCTGCGAGGGTGCGCGGCATCGACGCCAGTGCCGAATGCATCGCCACCGCCAAGGCGCGTGGGCTGGATTGCGAAAGCATCGACTTCCTGGACGTCCAGGGCCAGCACGACGTCATCACGATGTGGCACCTCATCGAGCATCTGCCCCAGCCGCTCGACTACCTGCGCCACGCCCATGCACTGCTCGCGCCAGGCGGCTGGCTGTTGATCGAGACGCCCGTCATCGGCATGGTGTCGGAAGCCTTCGGCGCGAACTGGCGCTACTTCATGCCCACCGAACACATCAATCTGTTCACCATGGACGCCTTGGTGCGTCATGCCGCCGGCGTGGGCTTTTCGCTGCGCAGCCACATCCGCTTCGGCAGCGGCAACGACAGCGAGGCCGTACCCGCCCCCAACAAGCGGGCCATGGACCTCATCGCCAAGAAGGCCGGTTTCGGTGACACGCTGGCCCTGTGGCTGATCAAGAACTGACACATCGCAATCCATGACGACCCAACAGCAAGAAAGCATCCTCATCGTCAGCGCGGGGATGATGCAGATCCCCGCAATCAAGACCGCCAAGGCCCTGGGCCTGCGTGTGGTGGCCACCGACCGCAGCGCCGACGCGCCCGGCTTCGCGCTGTGCGACGAAGCCGTGGTGCTGGACTCCAAGGACGTCGACGGCCACGTGCGCTTCGCGCTGGCCGAGCGCGACCGGCTCAACCTGCGTGCCGCCTTCGCCGGCTCCGACATCGCCGTCACCGTCGCCGCCGTGACCAACGCGCTCGGCCTGCCGGGCATCCCGCTGGACGTGGCGCAACGCTCCAACAACAAGGGTCTGATGAAGGAGCGCTGGCTGCGCGACAACATCCCCACGCCCTTCGGCGCCGAGGTGCAGACGCTGGAAGAAGCCCGCCAGGTGCTGCGGCGCACGGGCTTCCCGGCCATCGTCAAGGCGGTCGACAACGCCGCCTCGCGCGGCAGCATGAAGATCGAATCGGATGCCGAACTGCCGCAGGCGCTGGAGCAGGCCCGCGCCGCCTCGCGCACCGGCACGGCCATCGTCGAGGAATACGTGGTGGGCGCCGAGCAGAGCGTTGAGACCATCGTCTGGCAGGGCCGCCACTACCACGTCGGCATGGCCGACCGCGAGTTCGGCTACCACCCCTTCCACATCGAGACCGCCCACGTCGACCCCTCGCTGCTGGGCAGCGACGCGCAACGCCGCATCTACGACGTCGTCGACGCGGCAGCCGACTCGCTGGGCATCGACTTCGGCCCGGCCAAGGCCGACATGATCATGACGGCGCGCGGCCCGATGATCCTGGAGATGCCCGCCCGCCTCAGCGGCGGCTTCCATTCGCAGTACACGACGCCGCTGTCCACCGGGCAGGACCCCATCCGCGCCGTGATGGAGATTTCGCTGGGCCGACCGCTGGACGAATCGCTGATCCGCCCACGCCAGCACCGCACGGCCGTCTGCGCCGGCATCTTCCCGCCGCCGGGCCGCATCCGCGCCATCCACGGCGTGGAGGAGGCCCGTGCGCTGCCGGGCATCGAGCAAGTCATCGTGACGCGCAAGCCGGGCGACGCCGTCACCGACTACATCGACAACGGTTGCCGCTTCTGCTGGGTCATCGGTGTCGGTGACGACAAGGCCCAAGCCCTGGCCGCCATCGAACGCGCCCGCGCCACCATCCGCATCGAGGTCGATCCGGCCTGACCGGCGCGCTTCGCCACCCCAACCGCCGCATCGGAGAGCCCCATGACCGTCTCTTTCATCGCCGAAGTCTCCAGCAACCACGCGCAAGACCTGCAGCGCTCCTTCGACTTCATCGACCGCGCTGCCGACGTGGGCTGCGCGGTCGTCAAATTCCAGCTGTTCAAGGTCGAGTCACTGTTCTCGCCGGAAGCGCTCAAGAGCAAGCCCGACCTGCTCAAGCGCAAGGCCTGGGAGCTGCCGCTCGACTTCCTGCCCCAGCTCGCCCAACGCTGCCAGCAGCGCGGCATCGCCTTCAGCTGCACCCCCTTCTACCTGGAAGCGGTGGCCGAGCTGGCACCCTACGTGGACTTCTACAAGATCGCCTCCTACGAGCTGATGTGGGACGCACTGCTCGCCGCCTGCGCTGCCACCGGCAAGGGCGTGGTGCTGTCCACCGGCATGGCCACGATGGACGAGATCGTGCACGCCACCGGCGTGCTGAAGAAGAACGGCTGCGCCAACCCGACGCTGCTGCACTGCACCTCGGCCTACCCGACGCCCTACGAGGAGGCCAACCTGGCGGCGATCCAGACGCTGCGTGAGGCCACCGGCTGCGCGGTCGGCTGGTCCGATCACACGGTGCAGCCCGGCGTCATCCACCGTGCGGTGCACCGCTGGGGCGCCAGCATGGTGGAGTTCCACCTCGACCTGGACGGCCAGGGCGACGAGTACGCCGCCGGCCATTGCTGGCTGCCCGAGCAGATCGGCCCGGTCATCCGCGATCTGAGCATCGGCTTCGGTGCCGATGGTGACGGCGTGAAGGTGCCCGTGGCCTCGGAGTTGCCCGACCGGCTCTGGCGCGCTGACCCGAGCGACGGCCTGCGCCCGCTGCTGGAGATGCGGGCGCGGCTTCAGGCCGCCTGATGCCGACGGCCGGTCCGCTGCGCGTGCTGCTGGCCTGCCATGCCGGCAGCGGCGTGGGCCTGGGCCATCTGAGTCGCGTTCTGGTGGCGGCGCGCGCGATGCGCCGGCATCTGCAGGCCGAGGTGGCGCTGCTGGTGCAGGCCGACCCCATCGCGCATGCCGGCCTCGCCGCCTTCGAGCACCGCTTCATCGCACCGGGCGACGACCTGCTCCAGGCCATCGACAGCGCACGCGCCGACGTGCTGGTGCTGGATCTGCAAGCCCAGCGCCTGCCGGCGCTGCTGCCGCAGGCGCTGCGCCGCTGGCGCGCAGCCGGCCGCCTGGCTGTCGGCATCGATGCCCTGCTGCCGCTGCGCGCCGAGCTGGACCTGGTGCTGATGCCGACCTTCCACTTCGTGCCGCCTGCAGGGCTGCCCGAGGGCGCGCCCATCCTGCACGGCTGGGACTGCTACCTGATTGACGACAGCGGCCCGGCGCCGGCCTGGCGGCCTGGCTCGCGCGCGCTGGTGCTGACTGGCGGCAGCGACGCGACCCAGCTCGGCCAGCACTGGCCGGCACTGCTCGATCAGCAGCTGCCCGCCGACGCCGAACTGCACTGGGTGACCGGCCCCTACGCCCGCTCGCCGGCCCTGCCCATGCAGCCCCGGCTGACCTGGCGGCAACACCTGGCACCCAGCGGCCTGGATGCGCTGATGCGCGACTGCCAGTTTGCTGCCACGGTGTACGGCGTCAGCTTCTACGAGCTGCTGGCCCTGGGCGTGCCCACCGTGGTGTTCTCGCCCTACGGCAGCAAGGACGACGCCGAGCTGGCCGGCATCGCGGCCCTGGACATCGCTCTCGTGGCGCACGACGAATACGAGGCCACGCACTTGCTCGCCGCCCTCATGCAAGACCCGGCACGTGCCGCCGCGCTGTCGCGCAACGCGGCCCGGCAGCTCCATACTCCCGGCGGCGAGCGGCTGGCTCGTGCCATCCAGGACCTGCTCCACTGACCATGCCCCAAGGCTATTTGCTGTTCCACCTGAACCTGGCGTTCTCGTCCATCAAGACGGAGCTGCGCCCGCAGGTCATCGAGAAGTGCTACTGGCCGCTGCTGCGGCTGGCCGAGAAACGGACGCTGCCCGTGGGCATCGAGCTGACCGGCTGGACGCTGACGCAGATTGCCGCGCTGGACCCGCAGTGGGTGGTGAAGTTCGCCGCGCTGCTGAAGGCCGGCCGCTGCGAGCTCATCGGCAGTGGCTGGACGCAGATGATCGGCCCGCTGGCGGCGCACGAGGCCAACCGCTGGAACCAGCGCCTGGGCCTGCAGGCCTACCGCGAGCTGCTGGACGCGACGCCCGCCATCGTGCTGGTCAACGAGATGGCCTTCTCCACCGGCATGGTGGACGTCTATGCCGAGGCCGGCTACCAGGGCCTCGTCATGGACCGCGACAACGTGCGCCTGGCCCTGGGCCTGGCCGGCGCACCGCTGAGCGCCACGCCCACCCATGCGCTGGGCTGCGGCGATGCAGCCCAGGCCAGCACGCTGCCGGTGCTGTGGGGCGACTCCATCCTCTTCCAGAGCCTGCAGCGCGTCGTGCATGGCGACAAGCCCATGGCCGAGTACCTGGCCTATGTCGCCCGCCGCGCCGAACGCGACGGCACGGTGCTGCCCATCTACTGCAACGACGCCGAGATCTTCGACTTCCGGCCGGGCCGCTTCACCACCGAGGCGGTGCTGACGGGCGAGAGCGAATGGCGCAAGCTCGCGCAGCTGTGCGACCGGCTGGAGGCCGACCTGGGCCTGCAGTGGCTCAGCCCGTCGGCCGCGCTGGCCACAGTGCAGGCCAGCCTGCCGCGCCAGGCGCGGGTGCTGTCGTCCGTGGCCCACCCCATCCCGGTCAAGAAGCAGGCCAAGTACAACATCAACCGCTGGGCCGTCACCGGCCGGGACGACCTGGCGCTGAACAGCGACTGCCACCGCCTCTGCACAGCGCTGCAGGCCGCGGGCAACACGACGCCCGAGGACTGGCGCACGCTGTGCGAGTTGTGGGCCAGCGATCTGCGCACCCACATCACCGACCCGCGCTGGGCCGAGGCCCAGGCCCGGCGCCAGGCCTTGTTGCAGCGCCTGGGCCTGAGCGATGCGCCCACAGGCACGGCCCCGATCACCTGGCAGCCGCTGGCGTCCTTCGCAGCGCCGGCCGGCGTGCAGCTGGACAGCGACGACTCCGGCATCCTGCTCAACCTGCGCACTGCGCACACCGCGCTGACGCTGAACCAGCGCCGCGGGCTGACGCTGCAGTCGCTGGGCTTCGCGACCAACGATTGGCGCCCGGTGGTCGGCACGCTGGCCCAGGGGCACTTCGACAGCATTGAGCTGGGCGCGGACTTCTACTCCGGCGGCGTGTTGCTGGAGTCCCCGGTCAACCGGGCCAGGCTGACCGACCTGGAATGGGTGCAGCCCGAGGCGGCCCTGCACGATGGCGACCTGATGCTGCGCGCACGGCTACCGTTCGCGGGCGGCGTGCTGGAAAAGCGCCTGGCCATCTCGCTGCAGACCGCCTCCGTGCGGTTGGGCTACCACTTCGAGGCGATCGAGCGGCCGCTGGGCAGCCTGCGTGTGGGCGTGCTGACGCTGCTGCACGAGCACCTCGTGGAGCCGCTGACGCTGCACTGCCACCAGGGTGGCGGCGAAGAACATTTCACGCTGAACCAGCTCAGCACCCATGCTGCAGCGGCGTCCACGCTCGTGTCCAGCACCGCCGCGTTCGGCGCCACCGACGGCCGGCTGCGCCTGACCGATGCGCGCGGGCCGGTGCTGACCCTGCAATGGGACCCGACGCGCTGCGCCGCCGCGCCCATGCTGACGCACCAGGACGCCAGCCCCACGCCGTTCACGCGGCTGAAGTTCTCGCTCGCGGAGCTGGACGACACCACCCGCCCTGGCGGCACGCTGCGGGATTTCGAGCTGACGCTGACGCCGGGCTGAACCGGGCCTCAGCTCAGTCGGCCAGCCAGGCGCGCAGCGGCCGGGCGCCGGCCTGGCTGTCCCGCGCGCGCTGTTGCTGCGTGCGCAGGAAGTCGTGCAGGCAGGCGGGGTTGTCCGCCATCACCCGCAGGCGGTCCAGCAACTCGGCCAGATTCATGCGCGGCGCCACCGCGCGGTCGACGATCTTCCATTCGTCGCTGGCCAGCGGCCGGATCTCGGCCTGCATCACGCCCACGCCCGCGCGCAGCACCTCGTGCAGGCCGGAGGTGGGCATGTCATAGCCCAGCAGCAGGTCGCAGCCGCCCGCAAAGTCCACCAGCGTGCCCTGGGTGTCCGCCAGCAGCGGCTCCAGCGGCAGCGCCAGGCGCTGCGCCAGCATCTGCAAGGGCGTCTCGGCCAGGCGGGCACGCAGCCGCAGATGCAGGCCCAGCGCCTGACAGCCCGCCAGCAGTTGGGCCAGGCCGGCGGCGTAGTCCTCGAAGCTCAGCAGGCTCACGCCATTGGCGCTCAGGCCGTTGAGCACGACGCCCACCGTCTTCAGCGCAGCCGGCAGCGGCGGCGGCTCGGGCCAGCCGCCCGGGTAGGCCAGGCGCCCGGCGGGCAGTTGGCGCCCTCCAAGGTCCAGGCAGGGCCCGTCCTGCAATCCGTGATGCAGGCACAGCGCGTCCAGCCCGTCGCTGTTGAACACCGGCTGGTTGAACACCTTGGAATGCGGCAGCAGCGTGACCGGAATGGCGTGCCCGGCCGCAAAGCTGAGCAGCGCGCCATGGATGGTGGCGTCGTGGTTGGAGAGCAGCAGCCGGCGCGGCAGGCGGCCGGCGAAATGCTGCTCCAGCCAGAAGCACAGCAGCGCCTGCGCCTCCAGCGCCTGCCACAGCGCCGTGACCTGCACGTCGCGGAAGCCCTGGTGCACGATCACCGGCTGCAGGTGCTCGCGCAGCACCTCGCAGACCGGCCCGGCCAGCGCCTCCAGCGCCGCCAGCCGCTCGGGTGGTAGCAGGCCGCGCACCTCGCGGGCGTCCACCAGCCCGGTGGACGGCAGCCCGTCCAGCGGCACGTCGTACACCTCGGCGCTGAGCAGGCCGCAGCGCAGCCCGCTGGCCAGGATTTCCTCGCTGAAATGGGCGGCGTCGTGGAAGCAGGTCGGCAGGTGGGCCAGCAGCTCGACATCGGCCGGCAGCTGCCGCAGGTCGGGCAGTTGCCCCCAGTCCAACGTCGGCACGTCGACGAGGTAGGCCGCATGCGGTTTGCCGCGCGCGACCAGCTGCTCCATCAGCATCAGGCCGGGCAGGAAAGAGTGCGAGCCGTAGCGGTGCGGCTGGCGCGGCAGGATGACGTGCCAGCGCTCGGGGTCGTGCGCCGCCAGCACCTGCTGCCAGACCGCGCGGTAACCCAGCGCCGTCCAGAATAGTTGCTGGAAGCGGTGCACCGACCAAGGCACCGTGCGGCTGCCCGGCACCAGTTGCGCCAGCCAGGGCGTCAGCGCGCGTCCCAGCGCGCGGGCCCGCGCCAGCGCCTCGGCCACCACCGGGCGCATCACACCAGCGTCCACGTGCGTGAAAACCTGCGGTTCGGGCAGCGGAAAGCTGATCACGCGCACGCTCAGCAGCGGGTCGGCGACCAGCAGTTCGGCCTGCTGCTGCTCGCGCAGCGCGGCGGCGCTAGGCAGGTCCAGCCGATGGCTGACGGCGATCAGCCCGGCCATCGCGCGCCCTCGCGTCGCTGCGCGGCCGGTTGGGGCCGCCTGTGTCCCTGGCTCACTGGGCGCAATTGTTGTTCCAGACAAGCATCCACGTTCCTGCACGCCCTCGCGGCGGCGGCCCTCAACGCAACGCCGCCATCACGCCTGGCCCCATGGACCACAGCATGGCCAGCGACTGCTGCGCCTCGAACAGCGTGCTGAGCTGGGCGACGCGCAAGGAATAGTAGTCGGACTCCGCGCCCATCACGTCGAACAGCGAGCGCCGGCCCATCTGCTGCCACTGCACCAGAGTCGCGGCGCGCAGCCGCTCGCTGTTGCGCAGAATTTCGACGATGCGGCGTGAGCGGTCCAGCGCAGCCTCGGCCGAGCCGTAGAGGTCGCTCATCTGGTAGACCTTGGCGTTCAGCATGTCGCGCACCTGCGCCTCGGCTGCTGCGGCGCGCTTGGTGGCGGCCTGCTCGGCGGCCTGCTGGCCGGGCTGCAGGATGGGCACGGTCAGGCTGACGCCCGCGTTCCATTCGCCGACGCGGCTGCCCTTGTTCGTGGCGGTGGCGATGCCCGCACCGCCCAGGCTGACCTGCGGCTTGCCCTGGGCCGCGACGCTCTCGGCGTAGCGGCGCTGCGCGCGCGAATTGGCCTGCAGCGACAGCACGTCGGCGGACTGCGCCGCAGCGCGCTTCAGGCCCTCCATGTCGGGCAACTGGTTCAGCACCGCCGCGTAGCTGGCGCTGGGCGGCAGGTCGTCGCCCACCAGGCGCTTCAGGCGGAACTCGGTGGAGCGCAGCGCGCTGATGGTCTGCTCCATCGACAGCTCGGCCGTCATCTGGCTCTTCTGCGCCTGGATCAGCTCGCTGGCCCGGCCCTTGTCGACCTTGACGACGCCTTCCAGCGCCTCGACGAGACAGGCCATGCGACGCATGTACTGGCGGTAGATCTGGGCCTGCAGCAGCAGGCGGCCGCGGTCCAGCGAGTAGTTGACGACCTGGATGGAAATCTGCTGCTCGGCATTGAACAGGCCTTGCCGCGAGGCCTCGGCCAGTTGCGCGCGCCAGGCGCTGTTGGCCGCCGTGCGGCCGGCATCCCACAGCGGCATGTTGAAGCCCAGCGTCAGCTGCGACTGCACTTGCTGCTGGCGCAGGCCGCTGACGTGCTGGCCGGCAGCGGCGGCCGTGACAGTGGCACTGACGCTGGGCTTGTTGGCCTCGCTGGCCTGCACCCAGTCGTCACGCGCGGCCTGGGCCAGCAGCGTGGCAGCACCGATCTGCTCGCTGCGGCGCAGCGCCGTGTCCACCAGGGCCACCAGTTGGCCGCGCGGGTCGCTGGAGGCGATGGACAGATCCACGCCCCTGGACTTGTCGGCAACGATGACCGCATCGTCCTCGCCGCAGCGCAGCTGCGCCCAGGCAGGCGCGGCAATGCCGCAGGCCAGGGCCAAGGGCAGGAGGCGGTGAAGGGCACGCATGGTCGGAGCAACGGCAGGAGACAGCACGGGCTCCACTAGACCATGTGACCCCGCCTGCGAAAGGCAAGAGAAAGGCGGGGCCAGCCCGCCTATTCCGCACGCACGCCGCATCGCGTGACTAGCTCAGCGCTCTTTCAGCGCCTCCTGGCTCTTCAGCAGCGGGCGCAGCAGGAAGCTCAGCACCGTGCGCTCGCCGGTCTTGATCTCGACCGTGGCGCTCATGCCCGGGATGACGGGCAGCGGTTCGCCGTTGCGCATCAGGTTGTTCTCGTCGGCACGCACCAGCGCGCGGTAGTAGCGCGCGTCGCCACCGGGCGTGAGCTTCTCGTTGTCGCCCAGCGTGTCTGCGCTGATCATCTCGATCGCGCCCTTCAGCCCCCCGTTGACGTTGTAGTCGTAGCCGGAGATCTTCATGATGGCGCGCTGGCCAACCTGGATGAAGCCCACCTCGCGGGGCGGCACGCGCGCCTCGATCAGCACCGTGGGGCCCAGCGGCACGATCTCCATGATGGGCGAGCCGCTGGTGACCACGCCGCCCAGCGTCGTGATGCGGATGTTCTTGACGATGCCGTGCACCGGCGAACGCAGCACGGTGCGCTTCATCGCGTCCTTGCGCACCACCTGCTGCTCGGCCAGCGCAGCCAGCTCGTTCTCCAGGCGGGTCAGCTCCTGGCTGGCCTCCTGGCGGAAGCGGCTGACGCGCTCCTGGCGCTGCTGGCGCAGGTCGTTGATCTGGCGATTCACACGCATCACCTCGACCTCGGACATCAGGCCCTTGGCCGACAGTTCCTGCGCCACCTTCAGCTCGCGCGCCAGCAGGCCGACACTGCGGTCCAGGCTGGACACCGCCTCGTCCAACAGGCGCTGGCGGGCCTGGTAGGCCTGCTTCTCCAGCGCCACGGCTTCGGACTCGGGCGGTACGTCGGCCGGCAGCTCGAACCTAGCGCCATAGGCCTCGGCACGCAGCCGCGCCACGGCCACGCGCATCGCGGTGCGGCGCAGTGCACCCTCGTTCTCCTGCGCCTCCACGCGGGTCGGGTCCAGCCGCGCCAGCTCCTGGCCGGCTTGCACCTCCTCGCCCTCGCGCACCTTCAGCTCGGCCAGCAGGCCGCTGTCCAGGCTGGCGATGACCTGCTCGCGCGCCTCCGGCACGACACGGCCCTGCACGCGGCTGACCTGGTCGACCTTGGCGAAGCTGGCCCAGGCGATGGCCGCAACCAACGCCGCGGCCAGCAGGTACAGCGCCCACATCGAGCGCGGCAAGGGCTCGTCGGCGAGGGCATTCGCCAACGCGCTCGTGAACATGCCGTCTTGTCGACCGCCAGCCATCGCGCTCACCTGCCCCCGTGCATCAGCTCAGACCGAAGCCTGGCGCTGCACCGGCTGGGTGCTCGGGTGCATGTGCACCGGCGTGCCCTGCGGCTCGGCTGCGGGGCGCACGCCCGACAGCGCGGCCAGCACCTTGTCGCGCGGGCCGTCCAACACGACCTTGCCGTTGTCCATGACGACGACGCGGCTCACCAGCTCCAGCACCGCCGGGCGGTGCGTCACCGCCACCAGTGTGACGCCTTCGGACGCCTGCTTCAGCTGGCGCAGGAAGCTGGTCTCGGACTGCGCATCCATCGAGCTGGTGGGCTCGTCCATCAGCAGGATCTTGGGCTTGTTGACCAGCGCGCGCGCCAGCGCCACCAGCTGCCGCTGGCCGCCGGACAGCAGGCCGCCCATCTCGCCGACCTGCAGGTCCCAGCCCTGTGGGTGGCTGGCCACCAGGCGGTCCAGCCCGGTCAGCTTGGCCACTTCCACCAGCCGCGCCGCGTCCACGTCGCCGCGGCCCATCAGCACGTTGTCGCGCAGCGTGCCGTGGAACAGCCGCGGCTCCTGGGACACGAAGCCCACGTGGGCGCGGTATTCGGCCGGGTCGACCTGGCGCAGGTCGATGCCCTCCACTTCCACCAGGCCCTCGGTGGGCTGGTACAGCCCGCCCAGCAGCCGCAGCACGGTGGACTTGCCACTGCCGATGCGGCCCAGGATGGCGACGCGCTCGCCGGCCTCGATGCGCAGCGACACGCCGTTCAGCACCTTGGGTGCCGCCTGGTCGGGCACCGGCGGCGGGTAGCTGAAGCCCACGTCGTTCAGGCCCACACGGCCCGTCACCTGGTTCAGCGGCACGTACTGCTGGCCGGGCTGGCGTTCGGTGGGCTTGCTCATCAGCACGTCCAGGCTCTGCATCGCGGCGCGCGCGCCCTGGTAGCGCGTGACCAGGCCCACCAGCGCGCCCAGCGGCGCCAGCGCGCGCATCGAGAACATGATGGCGCCGATCAGCGCGCCCTGCGTGAGGCTGCCCTCGCGGATCAGGTAGACGCCCACCAGCAGCATGACCAGCGTGTTGACCTGGTACATGGACTGCGACAAGTGGTTGATCAGGCCGTGCATGCTGCGCATGCGGTGGCCCGACTCGGCCGCGATGGCATTGCTCATCTCGTAGCGGTGCTGGAACTGCGGCGCCGCGCCCGAGGTCTTGACGTCCTCCAGCCCTTCCAGCGCCTCGACCAGGTTGCCCTGCAGCTCAGCGTGCTCGGCCATGCCGGTGCGCACGGAGCGCCGCACCAGTTGCTGCAGCACGATGATGCCGATCAGCATGATGGGCACGGTCAGCGCGACCACCCAGCCCAGCGGGCCGCCGACGACGAACACCATGCCGACAAAGATGAAGATGAACGGCACGTCGCTGATGACCGACATGGACGCCGACGCGAAGAAGTCGCGCACCGTCTCCACCTGGCCCATGTAGTGCGCGCAGGAGCCGGCCGATGCGGGCCGGTGCTCCATGCGGATGGACAGGATGTGCTTGAACAGCCGCGAGCCGATGATGAGGTCAGCCTTGCGGCCGGCCATGTCGATCAGGTCCGCGCGCAGATGCTTGGCGAACAGGTCGAAGACCACGCACAGCGCGCCGCCGATGACCAGCGTCCACAGCGTGGCGATCGCGTCCTGGTGCGGGATCACCTTGTCGTAGATGACCGCCGTGACCATGCCGGTGCCCAGCATCAGCACGTTGCTGAGCAGCGCCGCCAGCATCGCGCCGCGGTAATAGGGCATGAAGCGCTTGAGCGTGCCCCACAGCCAGTGGTCGGTGCGGTCCAGCTCGATCAGGTGGTGGTGGGCGCGCGCCTGCGAGCGCGGCCCCTCGGCCGGGCTCGCCAGCAGGCAGAAGCCGCTGTACTCACCTTGCAGTTCTGCCAGCGACGCCTCGACGGCCTTGGCGTCGGCACCGGGGAAGACCACCTCGAAGCGGTCGCTGCCCTCGGCCAGCGGCCGCACCAGCAGGCAGGCATCGCCGCCCTTGAGCAGCAGCACGGCCGGCAGCATCAGCCCGTTGATCTGGGCCAGCGGGCGGCGCTGCATGGCGGCGTCGTAGCCAGCCTCACGCATCAGGCGCACGGCCTGGTCGGGTGCCAGCGCGCCGTCGGCGGCGCCGTCGGCGCGCAGCGAGGCGGCCGAGCGCGGGCGGCCGTGGTGCTGTGTCAGCCAGACCAGCGCATGCAGCAGCGGGTCGCCCAGATCGGCGCCGGCACCCGGCGTGTCCTCTGCCTCGGGCCGGCGCGGCGGTGCGGGCGGGGCCTCGGCCAGGTGCAGGCCGCGCCGACCCTCACCGCCACCCGGCGGGTCGAAGAAGTCGTCACGGCGTGATTGCGGCACCTGGGTGGCTCCGGTTCAGTCTTCAGCGGCGCGCCAGCGCGAGTGGCTCGAACTGGTCTTCCATGTCGCGCACCAGCGCGGGCATGTCGAACAGCGGGGACGAGCGGCCATGCTCGGCCAGGTAGCGTCTATAGGACCGCGAGCGCGCCGGGTTCAAGCCGATCTGGATGGCCATGCGCTCGTACTCGGCCAGCGAAGTGACGGCCAGCTCGGGCAGGCCCACGGCGGTCAGCAGGCTGCCGGCCATGCGCGAGATGTAGCTGCGGCCGCTCAAGGAGAGGATGGGCGTGCCCATCCACAGGCAATCGTTGGCGGTGGTGCCGGCGTTGAACGGGAAGGTGTCCAGAACCAGGTCGGCCAGCTGGAAGCGGGCCAGGTAGTCCGGCGGCGCGGCACGCGGCGCGAAATACAAGCGGTCGGCCGACACGCCCATGCGCTCGGCGTTGGCCAGCATGTTCTCGCGCGCCTTGTCGTTGTCCGCCAGCAGCCACAGCACCGAACCGGGTACGGCCGCCAGGATGCGCATCCAGGCGTCGAACATCTGCTGCGTGTACTTGTGGTTGTTGTTGAACGAGCAGAACACGAAGCCCTGCTCCGGAAGCCCGACCTGCGCACGCGTGGGTGTGGCGCCGACGGGGCGCTTGCGGTCGCTGGACTGGTAGCAGTGCTTCAGATAGATCGGGCGCTCGGTGCAGTACGGCAGGTACTCGTGCGGCATCACGTAACGGTCCGCGATGATCCAGTCCACGCCCGGCAGCGCGGAGGTCGCCGGCAGGCCCAGGTAGCCGACCTGCACCGGCGCCGGCCGGTGGGCCAGGATGTCGGGGCGGGCGCCGTTGGTCAGGCCTTGCAGGTCCACCAGCACGTCGATGCCGGCGGCGGCAATCAGCTGCGCGGCCTGCTCGTCCGTGCGGCCCTGCAGCGGGATGACATGGTCCATGGCGGCGCGGATGCGGGCCTGCTGCGCGCTGCCGTCATCGCCGCTCCAGCAGAAGGCGAAGACCTCGAAGCGCGAGCGGTCGTGCAGCTCGAAGATCTCGGGCGTCAGGAAGCCCACCGCGTGCATGCGCAGGTCGCCGGACAGGTAGCCGATGCGCACCTTGCCCTCGCGCTTCACGCGGGTGTGCAGCGGCGCAGCCTTGATCTTGGCGACCTTCTCGGCGACGAAGCGCTGCGCGCACATCAGCTGCAGCGCCGGGTCGTCGCTGTAGCTCAGCATGGCCAGCAACGAGGTGTTGGACAGCAACTGGTTGGGCGTGACCTCGCCCACCGGCTCGTAGACGGGCCAGGCGCACTGCTTCTGGCGGATATGCACGTAGTGCTGCAGCACGTCGGGCTGGTCGGGCTTGAGTTCCAGCGCGCGGCGCATCAGCGCCTCGGCCTCGGGGAAGCGGCGCTCCTGCTCCAGCAGGCGGGCCATGTTCTTCAGCGCATGCAGCCGCATTTCCTGCGGAGCGGCCCCCAGCACCTCTGCAGTGGTGTCGCTGTCGGCCACCTCGCGCCAGGTCTGCAGCGCCTCGTCCTTGCGGCCCTGGTTCTCCAGCTGGTGGCCCAGGTTGACGCGGGCCTGCAGGAAATCGGGCTTCAGTGCCAGCGCGTCGCGGTAGACGCGCTCGGCATCCGCGTGGCGGCGCAGCGACGCCCAGACCGTGCCGAGGTTGTACAGCGCCACCAGGCGCATCGGGCCTTCGCTGTGGTCCAGCCAGGCTTGGTAGAGCTGCGCCGCCAGCTCGGCATGGCCGTCGCCCTGCAACTGGTTGGCGCGCGACATCAGTTCCGGCAGCGACAGGCTGCGCGCCAGGATGGCGGCCATCAGCCCGTCCCACTCGGGCTGCAGGGCTTGCGGGACGCTCAGGGTCTGCATGCTCGGACTGGCGATGTCCATGGTGTCGGCGGCGTTGGGGTTCCGGTATGTACGGCACACCACCTGGCAAGACGCGAGATGGCGGCACCTATCCGGATTTTGCGCCGCCCCACCCGTCGCGATCCGTGCAATTGGACCGTCCCACGCGCACTATTCGCGGCCCTGCCGCAGGTTTTGAAGAGCCTCAACCGCCCAGATAGTCCAGCTTGCCCAGCGGCACACCCGCGTGACGCAGCAGCGCGTAGGTCGTCGTCGCGTGGAAATAGAAGTTGGGCAGCGCGAAATGCCGCAGATAGTCCGCGCCGTCGAACTTCAACGGGTCGCCGCTGCGACGGGGGATGGTGATCTCGCGGCCCTCGCTGCCCACCAAGGCCTCGGCCGGCACCGACAGCACGAAGTCGCGCGTCTTGCGGATGCGCTCGGCCAGCTCGTCCAGCGTGGCCTCGTTGTCCTCGTAGCTCGGCACGGATTGACCGGCCAGGCGCGCCATGCAGCCCTTGGCGGCGTCGCTGGCGATCTGGATCTGCTTGGGCAACGGCAACATGTCCGGCGCCAGGCGCAGCGTCAGGTAGACGTCGGTCGAGAACTTCTTCGCCTCGGCATGGGCCTTGGCGGCCTCCAGCCAGTTGAGCATGTTGCCCAGCATCTTGGCGAAGGCGGGCGCGCTGGCGGCGTGCATGGAAATGGGGGTCATCGGCTGGGTCTCCTGTGAGGGAAAGCGATGGTAGCGATGCCGCCGTAAGCCCTGCAGCGCACGCGGCACAATGAACCGAGCTATGAACGTCATCATCCTGGACGACTACCAAGACGCCGTGCGCAAACTCCGTTGCGCGGCGAAGTTGGAACCCCTGAACGCCAAGGTGTTCACCAACACCGTCAAGGGCATCGGCCAGCTGTCCGTGCGGCTGCGCGACGCCGAGGTGCTGGTGCTGATCCGCGAGCGCACCGCCTTCCCGCGCCAGCTGCTCGAAAAGCTGCCCAAGCTCAAGCTCATCTCACAGACCGGCCGCGTCGGCAGCCACATCGACGTGGACGCCTGCACGCGGCTGGGCATCGCCGTGGCCGAGGGCGGCGGCAACGCGGTGGCGCCGGCCGAGCTGACCTGGGCGCTGATCATGGCCTCCATGCGCCGCCTGCCGCAGTACATCGGCAACCTCAAGCACGGCGCCTGGCAGCAGGCCGGGCTGAAGGCGGCATCCATGCCGGCCAACTTCGGCGTCGGCATGGTGCTCAAGGGCAAGACGCTGGGCATCTGGGGCTACGGCAAGATCGGCCAGATCGTGGCCGGCTACGGCCGCGCCTTCGGCATGAATGTGCTGGTGTGGGGCAGCGAGGCCTCGCGCCTGCGCGCCGAGGCCGATGGCTACCAGGCGGCGGCCAACCGCGAGACGGTGTTCGCGGAGTCCGACGTGCTGTCCGTACACCTGCGGCTGTGCGATGCGACGCGCGGCATCGTCAAGCCCGAGGATCTGGCGCAGATGAAGCCCACGGCGCTGTTCGTCAACACGTCACGGGCGGAGCTGGTGGTGGAAGGCGCGCTGGTGTCGGCACTCAACCGCGGCCGGCCCGGCATGGCGGCCATCGACGTGTTCGAAAGCGAGCCCATCCTGCAAGGCCACCCGCTGCTGCGGCTGGAGAACGCCGTCTGCACGCCGCATATCGGCTATGTGGAGCAGGACAGCTACGAGCTGTACTTCGACGCCGCCTTCGACAACGTGCTGAACTTCATCAAGGCGCAGCCGACCAACCTCGTCAACCCAGAGGCCTTGAAAGTCCACAGGTGAACCGCCCCGAGTCCTTGAGCGCGCTCTTCGTCGCGTTCACGCGGCTGGCGCTGCAGGGCTTCGGCGGCGTGCTGGCAGTAGCGCAGCGGGAGCTGGTCGAGCGCCTGGGGTGGCTGACGAAGGAAGAGTTCGTCGAGATGCTGGCCGTTGCCCAGGTGCTGCCGGGGCCCAACATCGTGAACCTGTCGCTGATGGTGGGCGACCGCTTCTTCGGCCTGCGCGGCGCCATGGCCGCGGTGGCGGGCATGCTGGTGGTGCCGGCGGTCCTCGTGCTGGGCCTGGCCATGGCCTATGGCGAGCTGTCCCGCTTTCCCGTGGCCGTCGACGCGCTGCGCGGCATGGGCGCCGTGTCGGCGGGGCTCATCCTGGCCACCGGCGTGAAGCTGCTGCCGGCGCTGCAGACCAGCGCGCTAGGCCGGCCGCTGGCCGTGGGCCTGGCGTTGCTGGCCTTCGTGCTGATCGGCCTGCTGCGCTGGCCGCTGCTCACGGTGCTGGCCTTGATCGGCGGCGCCGGCATGGTGGTCGCGTGGTGGAGGCTGAAGTGAGCGCGCCGGTCGACCTGGGCAGCTTGTTCCTGCACTTCCTGTCGCTGTCGCTGCTGTCCATCGGCGGCGCCATCTCGACCGTGCCCGAGATGCATCGCTACCTCGTCGAGCGGACCGGCTGGCTGACCGACACCGGCTTCACGGCGTCCATCGCGCTGGCCCAGGCCGCGCCCGGGCCCAACATCCTGTTCGTGGCCGTGCTGGGCTGGAACGTGGCCGGCCTGCAGGGCGCGGCGGCGGCCATGGCCGGCATCATGTTGCCGTCCACGGTGCTGACGCTGACGGCCACGCGCTGGATGCGCGCCCACCGCAGCCACATCGCGGTGCGCGCCTTCTCGGCCGGCATGATGCCGCTGACGCTCGGGCTGATCTTCGCCACGGGCTGGCTGCTGGCCCAGCCCTTCCTGCGTGAAGAGGCGCACCGCTGGGGCCCGCTGGTGCTGATCACCGCCACCATCGTGCTGACGCTGAAGACGAGGCTGGGCCTCGTCTGGATGGTTCTGGGCGGCGGCGTGCTCGGCGCCTTGGGCTTCGTCTAGACGCCGATGCCGGCCTGCACGGTGGCCGAGCGCTTGGTGACCGGCGCCATGCCCAGCGTGACCTGGGCATAGACCTCGTCGGCGCGCGGCATGAAGATGGGTGTGTTGATGTCGGCCATGCCCACCTTCACCTTGCCGGCATCCTCGTCGAGCTTGGAGGTCTCGATGGCGCGCTTCTCGCTGTAGTTGACCGTGCCCGCCGCCACGACGGTGATGGCCTTGTAAGGCCGCAGGAACACGCCGCCGCTGACCCAGGTGTAGGTGCTGATCAGGTCGTCGGCGCCGCCGTCGTCCGAGGGCAGCGAGTCGCCGGTGAGATCCTCGCCGTAGAGCTTGATCTCCAGGCGGTAGGTGCGGCCGACGTCGCTGGCGTCGAAGCTCATCGTGCCGGCGACGGTCACGTCGCGCTTGTCGCCGCTGGTGCTGCCGAGGGTGACGGTGGGAGTGGAAAGTGTGGCCATGGTGGGCTCCTGGATCAGGTGGGGTGGCACACCAGGACTTGGTCTGCCTGCCTGTACTGACGCAAGCGCGCACCGGCAGGGATCAGCGCATCGAGGGTGAATGTTCACCCTGCGCCAATGCCGCCCGGCCGGAACGCCGCCGGCGGCCGGCCCAGCAGCCGCAGGAAAGCGCGCCGCATGCGCTCGGTACTGCCGAAGCCGCAGTCCAGCGACACCCGCAGCACCGATGCCGAACCGCCCTCCAGCGCCGCGCGCGCCGCGTCCACGCGCAGCCGCTCGACCGCCTGCGCGGGCGTGGTGCCCGTCTCGGCGTGAAAGCAGCGAGCGAAGTGGCGCGGGCTCATGCAGGCCTGGGCGGCCAGGTCCTCCACGCGGTGGTCGCGCGCCAGGTCGCGCCGCACCTCGTCCAGCAGCGCGCCGAAGCGGCCGTCGGGCCGCTGCAGGTCCAGCAGCGGCGAGAACTGCGACTGCCCGCCGGGTCGCCGCCGCTCCACGACGAGCTGGCGCGCGGCCTCACGCGCGATGTCCTCGCCATGGTCGTGGGCCAGCAGCGCCAGGCAGAGGTCGATGCCGGCCGTCATGCCGGCACTCGTCCAGAGTTCCGGCAGGCCTTGCTGGCGGACTTCAGGCTCGCGCACGTAGATGCGGTCGGGCTGCAGGCGCACAGCGGGGAAGTCGGTGGCGAACTGCCGGCTGCGGGACCAGTGCGTCGTGGCCGTGCGCTCGTCCAGCAGGCCTGCTGCCGCCAGCAGCAGACTGCCGCTGCAGATGCTGGTGATGCGCGCCCCCGAGCGCGCCGCCCGGCGCAGCCAGGCCACCAGCGCTGCATCCTGGCAGGCGGCGTCCACGCCATCGCCACCGATCACCATGACCAGGTCGAGATCACCCAGCCGGCGCGGCAGCCCCTGCACCGGCCAGTCCACGCCCGCCGAGCTGCGCACCGCCGGCCCTGCGCTGGCCACGAGCCGCCAGTCATAGCTGCCGGGCCGCGCCAGCCGCGCCACCTCAAACACGGCCATGGGCCCGGCCAGGTCCAGCTGCTGGAAGCCGGGGAAGAGGACAAAGGCGATGCGGCAGGTCATGGGTGCGCATGTTGGCAGAAAAGGTGGGAACTGCGTCATGGCGGCCAAACGCGTAGCGCCGCAAACTGCCCGCCATCGACAAGCGTTGGCGGCAGGAGGCCGCATCACCATGAACGTTGGCATCCTGGTTTTCGACGAGATGGAGCTGCTGGACATGGCCGGCCCCTACGAGGTGTTCACCACGGCGGCTCGTGTCCATGCACGCACCCAGCCGGTGGGCGCTGCACCGCTGTTCACCGTGACCACGGTGGCGCGCAGCGCGGCGCCGGTGCGGGCACGCGCTGGCCTGCAGGTCCAGCCCGACGCCACGCTGGGCAAGCACCCGCCATTCGGCTGCGTGATCGTGCCAGGCGGCGTGGTGGACGCCGAACTGCGGCAGCCCGAGCTGCTGGCGTGGATCGCCGCCCAGCGGCGCACGGCGAGCGTGCTTGCCTCGGTCTGCACCGGCGCCCTGCTGCTGGCCGAGGCCGGCGTGCTGGATGGCCTGGCCGCCACCACCCACTGGGAAGACCTCGACGCCCTGCGCGCGCTGCGACCGGCGGTGACGGTGCGCGAAGGCCTGCGCTGGGTGGACGAGGGCGCGGTGGTCACGTCCGCCGGCATCTCGGCGGGCATCGACATGTGCCTGCACCTCGTGCAGCGCCTGCACAGCCACGAGCTGGCCCTTGCCGCCGCCCGGCAGATGGACTACGCCTGGAGCGGCACGCCATGAGCGACATCGGCCAAGACCTCATCACCATCACCCACCGCCCCGACACGATCTTTGTCGAAGGCCAGGGCGCCTGGCTGGTCGACGAGGGCGGCAAGCGCCACCTGGACCTCGTGCAGGGCTGGGCCGTCAACAGCCTGGGCCACAGCCCGGCCCTCATCACGCAGGCCTTGCTGGCGCAGTCGCAGCGGCTGCTGAACCCCAGCCCCGCCTACTACAACCGGCCGCTGCTGGACCTGGCCGCGCGGCTGGTCGACCTGAGCTGCTTCGACCGCGTCTTCCTCGCCAGCTCGGGCGCCGAGGCCAACGAGGGTGCGGTGAAGCTGGCGCGGCGCTGGGGCAGCCGCATGCGCGGCGGTGCGCACGAGATCATCGGCTTCGAGCAGGGTTTCCATGGCCGCACGCTGGCCATGATGAGCGCCTCGGGCAAGCCAGGCTGGGGGGACCTCTACCCGCCCATGCCCGGCGGCTTCGTGAAGGCGCGGCTCAACGACATCGCCTCGGTGGAGCGCGCCATGACGCCACGCACGGTGGCCGTGATGATCGAGTTCGTGCAGGGCGAGGCCGGCGTCGTCGTCGCCGACCCGGGCTTCGTGCGCGACCTGCGCGCGCTGACCGCCGAACGCGGCGTGCTGCTGATCGCCGACGAGGTGCAGACCGGCATCGGCCGCTGCGGCCATGCCTTCGCCTACGAGCATTACGGCATCGAACCGGACGTGATGACGCTGGCCAAGGGCCTGGGCGGCGGCGTGCCGCTGGCGGCGCTGCTGTGCAAGGAGGATTTCAACTGCTTCGAGCCGGGCGACCAGGGCGGCACCTTCTGCGGCAACCCGCTGATGGCGGCCGTGGGGCTGGCCGTGGTGAACGAGGTCTGCCGGTCAGACTTCCTTGCAGGCGTACGCGCGCGCTCGGAACAGCTCTCTGTCGGCCTGCAGTCCATCGCGCGCGACCACGGCCTGGTCGGCGAGCGGGGCCTGGGGCTGCTGCGGGCGCTGGTGCTGCCGACGGACGATGCGGCCGAGGTCGTCGCCGCCGCACAGGCGCTGGCGCCGGTCGGCCTGCTGCTCAATGCGCCTCGCCCTCACCTGCTGCGCCTGATGCCGGCGCTGAACATCAGCGCGGCTGAGGTGGACGAAGGTTTGGCGCTGCTGCGCCGGGCGCTGCGGGAGGTGCTGGGCTGAAGCCTAGCCTTGCGTCGTGCCGAAGATCTTGTCGCCCGCGTCGCCCAGGCCCGGGATGATGTAGCCGACATCGTTCAAGTGGCTGTCGATGGCCGCCGTCCAGCAGCGCACATCCGGGTGGGCGGCTTCCAGCGCCTTCACACCCTCGGGCGCGGCCACCAGCACCAGGGCGCGCACGTCCTTGCAGCCACGCGCCTTGAGCAGGTCCACCGTCGCGATCATGCTGCCGGCCGTGGCCAGCATCGGGTCGATGATCAGTGCCGTGCGGGAGTCCAGGTTGCCGACGAACTTGTCGAAGTAGTTCACCGGCTTGAGCGTCTCGTGGTCGCGGGCCAGGCCGACAACCGACACCTTGGCGTTGGGCAGGATGTCCAGCACGCCGTCCAGCATGCCCAGACCCGCACGCAGGATGGGCACGACGGTGACCTTGCGGCCGGCGATCTGGTCGATCTCGGCGGGGCCGCTCCAGCAGTTGATCGTCGTCTTCTCCAGCGGGAAGTCGGCCGTCGCCTCGTAGCACAGCAGCCGCGCCACCTCGCCGGTCAGCTCGCGGAATTTCTTCGTCGAGATGTCCGCCTCGCGCATCAGGCCGATCTTGTGCTTGACCAGCGGGTGCTTGACTTCGATGACGGCCATGACGGGAACTCCCAGTTTTTCTAAACAGTCAGAATTATCTGCGCTGGCGCAGCGCCTCATAAAGGCAGACACCCGAGGCCACCGACACATTCAGGCTCTCGACCGCGCCGGCCATGGGGATGCGCACCAGCTCATCACAGGTCTTGGCCGTCAGTTGCCGCATGCCCTCGCCCTCGGCGCCCATCACGAAGGCTGTTGCGCGCTTGAAGTCAATGTCGTAGACGGAGCGCTCGGCCTGGTCCGACAGGCCGACCACCCAGATGTCGCGCTCCTTCAGCTCATTCAAGGTCCGTGCCAGGTTGGTGACCATCAGATAGGGCACGGTCTCGGCCGCGCCGCTGGCGACCTTGGCCACCGTGGCGTTCAGGCCCACGGCGCGGTCCTTGGGCGCGACGACGGCATGCACCCCCGCGCCATCGGCCACGCGCAGGCAGGCACCCAGGTTGTGCGGGTCGGTCACGCCGTCCAGCACCAGCACCAGCGGCGGGCCCTCCACCGCGTCGAGCACGTCGTCCAGCGAATGCGGCTGGGCGATGGCCGCCACGCGGGCGACGACGCCCTGGTGGCGCGGGCTGCCGGCGATCTGGCTCAGGCGCTCGTCGTTGCTCTCGACGAGCTTGGCGCCGGCCTCCTTGGCGCGCTCGACGAAGGCACGCATGCGCTGGTCGCGGCGCGCAGGGTCGAAATGGACCTCGGCAACCGACGTGGGGTGGGTCTTGAGGCGGACGGTGACGGCGTGGAAGCCGAACAGGACGGACTTGGCAGAGCTCATGAATGCATTGTCGGGCCGAGCGCCGGGCCACCCCAAGCCGGCCCGTCCTGGCGATGTGCTTGGCGGTCAATCCGGCAAGCATCGCCGTCCCCCTGGGGGACCGGCCGAGGTACACCTGGGACGAGGGGCGCCATCTTGTCAGCGCCCGGCTTGCTTGCGGGCGTTCTCCATGACGTTGACCATTGTGTCGGTCCACAAGCGCGCCTTGTTCTTGGCCAGGTGGTCCAGCAGTTGGTCGTGGGCCTCGCGCGTGACGCTCAGGTGCTCGGCGCCCACGCCGTGGAAGAGCAGCGACACCACCGCGCGCTGGGCAGCCGCCTTCTCCACCAGCGCGATCAGTTGCTCGCCGGTCCAGCCTTCGACGAAGTAGACCGGCATGGCGTAAGGGTCCATCGCCGCCGTGTCCGTCACCATGGCAGGGTTGGCGGCCCGGTAGGCGACGAAATGCGGCTGCAAGGCCTTCACGAAATCCTGGCCGCCGGCCTTCAGGTCCAGGCAGGGCGGCGTGAAGGTCCGCCTGGTCTTGCCATCCAGCGACTGCAGCCAGGTGTTGGCCGCGAGGATGTGCTCCTGCACCTGGGCCGGGGTCTGCTTGTCCAGGTCACGGTGCGGCAGCACCCATTCGCGGCCCGGCGCCTTGGCCGAGCAGCTGTGGAAGAGGCTGTGGTTGCCCAGCTCATGGCCGGCTGCGGCGGCGGCCTTCCATTCGTCCTGGCGGGCCGGCAGCGTGGGGCCGTTGATGGGGATGTAGAAGCTGCCGCGCAGGCCGCGCTTGTTCAGCGCCGGGATGACATGGTCCAGCTGGCTGGCCAGCGCGTCGTCATAGCCCAGCGTGACGGCCGCCTGGGCGCCGTTGGGCCACACAAACGGTGCCGCCGTGGCGGCCACCGAAGCGAACAGGCCGAGCGCGGCCAGCATCATTCTTTTCATCTTTGTCTCCTCAGCGAATGGATTGGATCGCCATCAGCGCGCCGATGAGCACCGGCTGATGAACCATGTAGAAACTCAGCGACCAGCGCCCCAGCACGGCCAGCGGCTGCGGTGCGCTGCCCTGCCAGAGCCGGGGCCGTGCACGCGTGGAGACGAAGCCCAGCAGCATGGCGCCCAGCCAGGGCAGCACGGGCACGTAGTCCTCCGTGATGGGCTTGCGCGTGACGAGGCCCAGCCAGTTCGTCCAGCGCGTGTCGAACACCGGGTGCTGCACGACATGCGGCAGCACGATGGCCGCCGCCGCCAGCGCCAGTAGCGCCAAGTCGGGCAGCCGTGCCAGGCCCACGCGCAGCAGCAACAGCATGGCGGCGATGCCATGCAGCACGCCGAAGCTGATCCAGCTGTTCGGGAACATGAACCACGAGCCCGCCGTCACCAGCAGCGCGCAGCCTGCCACCTGGCCCCAGCGCTTCCAGAACCGGCCGTTGCTCTGCCCGGCCAACACCGCCAGCGCCTGCCCGGCACCGGCACAGAACAGGAAGAGGCTGACGATGGCCGTGCGCTGCCAGGTCCAGACCGGGTCGCGGTAGAAGTCCTGGCGTATCCAGCCGAAGTGGTTCAGGTCGAAGCCGAAGTGGAAGGCGGCCATCCAGACGATGGCGGCGCCGCGCAGCGCGTCGAGGCGGTCGCAGCGATGGGGCTGTTGATCGGCGGCGGCCGGCGGCATGGGTCAACGAACGGGCGTGGAGGCGCCGGGATTCTGACCGCTGTGCAACTGCCGCTGCTGGCGCCGCGCCAAGCGCTCCTCAGCGATGCGGCGGCGGGCGATGCGGTCGCCCTCTTCCGGGTCGGCCGCGCTGTGCATGGCCTCGGCGCGCTGCCGGGCGGCGTCGCGCACGCGGTCGCTCAGCTGCGTCTGCGCGGCCTGGGCCTCGCGGCTGATGTCCCAGTCGGCCTCGCGGTAGCGGCCCTGGCCGCTGCGGCACTGGCGCACGCGGCGCACTTCGTCCTGCAGGAACTGCCGCTCGGCGTCGCCCAGCGTGGTCGAGCTGGCGCGCGTCTCCATGCCGCGCAGCTCGCCGTCGCCCGGACAGGCATTGCCCGGTGTCGACGTCGGCGCCGGCACGGACGCTGCCGGCGGCCGGCCCATGGCCGCGTCGACGACCTCGGGCTTCATCGCCTCCACCACATTCGGCTGCAGGCTGCGCCCGGGCACCGGCTGGCCGGTCTGCGGGCAGGGCTTGTCGCTGAAGACCACCTTGCCCGCCACCTCGCACTTCCACACCTGCTGCGCCCAGGCGCTGGAGAGCGCCAGGCACAGCCCGAAGGCCACGCCCACGCGCTTCATCGCCACACCGCTGTCTCCGACCAAAATGCGTGCCATCGCAACCGCTCCTTCGCTCGCTTCATGTCCAAGCGTCTGCTCGCCCTGGCCCTGATCGTATGGCTCGGCGCCGTGTCCGCCGAGGCCCAGAACAAGGCCGCCCAACCCCGCGCCGTCAGCGCCCGCGGCGCGCTGGACGCCGAGGAGATGAACAACATCGGCGTCTTCAAACGCGTCAGCCCGTCGGTGGTGCACATCACGACGCTGTCCGTGCAAAGAGATTTCTTCTCGCTGCGCACCAGCGAACAGCCGCGCGGCACGGGCACCGGCTTCGTGTGGGACGAGGCCGGCCACATCGTCACCAACTTCCACGTCATCCAGGGCGGCGACCGCGCCACCGTCACGCTCGCCGACCAGAGCAGCTACCCAGCCAAGCTGGTGGGCGCCTTCCCCGACCGCGACATCGCCGTGCTGCGCATCGAGGCGCCGCGCGACAAGCTGCCGGCCATCGCGGTCGGCGCCAGCCGCGACCTGCAGGTGGGCCAGAAGGTCTACGCCATCGGCAACCCCTTCGGGCTGGACCAGACGCTGACCACCGGCATCGTCTCGGCGCTGAACCGCGAGATCGAGTCGGTCACGCGGCGCACGATCAAAGGTGCGATCCAGACCGACGCCGCCATCAACCCGGGCAACTCGGGCGGGCCGCTGCTGGATTCGGCGGGGCGGCTGATCGGCGTCAACACGTCGATCTACAGCCCAAGCGGGGCGAGCGCAGGCATCGGGTTTGCGATTCCGGTGGACGAGGTGAACCGCATCGTGCCGCGGCTGATCCGAGACGGGCGCTTCATCCGACCGGCATTGGGGGTCACGTCGGGCCCGGAGAACCTGACCCGGGCGCTGGGCGCGCCCAAGGGCGTGCTGCTCGTCAACGTGGCGGATGGCAGCCCGGCGGCGGCGGCAGGGCTCAAGCCGTTCGGCCGCGACCGCAGCGGGCGCATCGTGCAGGGGGATGTCATCACCGCCGTCGACGGGCAGGCGGTGGCGGACCTGGACGACATGCTGTCGCTGCTGGAGACGCGGCAGATTGGGGAGAAAGTGACGCTGACTGTGTGGCGCAGCGGGCAGACGAGGAAGGTGGTGGCGACGTTGGGGAGTTCGGATTGATGCAACAGCGCGAATCCCACAGTACGACAAACACTTTGAATGACGTGCTCGCTCTTATGGATCGCCTCGACGGAAATGCAATCTCCGTGGGCGAGTTCTGTTCGGCCTACGAGCACATGTGGAATTTCCAAGTCGACAAAGAGAGTCTTCCGAAGGTCTCATTGACTCTGCTCGAAACCCTTTTCGACGAGGTGGTTTGGTTCTGCCCTCTGCCGAGAGCGCTGTGGGAGTATCCGAAGTATCGAGATGAGGGCGAAATCCGCCTCGCAGTGGCATCTGCTCTCCATGCGCTCACTGGCAAGCTGCCAACCAACGACCTCGTACAGTAGCGCCCCGCCCCAAAGGGCTTAAGCCAGACGAACAGGACACCCCATGGGCGCGCAATGGAAAGCCAAACACAAAGACATCGCCGCCAATGCCAAGGGCCGGCTGTTCGGCAAGCTGTCCAAGGACATCATGATTGCGGCGCGCCACGGCGCCGACCCCAAGGACAACGCGCGGCTGCGGCTGGTGGTGGAGCAGGCGCGCAAGGTGTCCATGCCCAAGGAGACGCTGGACCGCGCCATCAAGAAGGGCGCCGGGCTGACCGGGGAAGTCGTCCACTTCGAGCAGGCCATCTACGAGGGCTTCGCTCCGCACCGCGTGCCGGTGATGGTGGAGGTGCTGACCGATAACGTGAACCGCGCCGCGTCGGACATGCGCGTGCTGTTCCGCAAGGGCCAGCTCGGCACGTCGGGCTCGGTGAGCTGGGATTACGACCACCTCGGCATGATCGAAGCCGAGCCCGCCGCACCCGGCGCCGACGCCGACACCGCCGCCATCGAGGCCGGCGCGCAAGACCTGCTGCCGGCGGACGAAGAAGGCGTCACCGTCTTCCTGACCGACCCGGCCGACCTCGACCTCGTCAGCCGCGCCCTGCCCGCGCAAGGCTTCACGGTGCTGAGCGCCAAGCTGGGCTACCGGCCCAAGAACCCGGTGGACCCGGCCACGCTCAACGCCGAGCAGTTGGAAGAGGTGGAGAGCTTCCTGGCCGCGCTGGACGCCAATGACGACGTGCAGCATGTGTACGCCGGGCTGGCCGGCTGAGACGCGCATGCCAGAGCACTCATTTGCCCGAACCCTGGAGCGGCGCGGCGTCACCGCAGCCGTGTTCCGGGACGAAATCGTCCCCGCCAACCGCCCCGTCATCCTGCGCGGGCTGGTCGAGGACTGGCCCGTGGTGCAACAGGGGAAGGCATCGCCCCAGGCCACCTGCGAGTCCCTGCTGCAGTTCTATCGCGGCAAGCCCGTGCCGTTGGCGCTGGGCGACCCGGCGAGCCAGCGCCACCTCTTCTATCGGCCCGACATGGAGCGGCTCAATTTCGTGCGCCGCCCCGAATCGCTGCTGGACTGCCTGCGCTTGATGCTCAGCCAGGTGGACAACACGCAGGCACCCGCGATCTACATCGACGCGCAACCGCTGCCCGACTGCCTGCCTGGCTTCACGGACGAGCACAGCATCCCGATGCTGGATGCAACGGTCGTGCCGAACATCTGGATCGGCAATGCGGTCAAGGTGCAGACCCACTTCGACCTGAAGAGCAACATCGCCTGCATCGTCGCGGGCCGGCGGCGCTTCACGCTGTTCCCGCCCGACCAACTGCCCAACCTCTACCCGGGCCCGATCGATTTCGCCCCCGGCGGCACGCCGGTGAGCATGGTGCCGCTGGACAACCCGGACTTCGACCGCTTCCCGAAGTTCCGGCAGGCGCTGGCGGTAGCGGAGGTGGCCGATCTGGAGGCGGGCGACGCGCTGTACATCCCTTACGCCTGGTGGCACAACGTTGAATCGCTGGCGGGGTTCAATGTGCTGGTCAACTACTGGTGGAACGAGGCCCAGCCGGCCACGCCGCTTTACGACGCGCTGCTGCACGCGGTGCTGGCGTTCCGCGATCTGCCGGCCGATCAGCGGCGGTTCTGGCAGCGCATGCTCGACTACTTCGTGTTCGAGACCGGCGGCGAAGCGCTGGGCCACCTGGCGCCGCAGCATCGCGGCCTGATGGGCCGCGCGTCGCCGGAGCGTGCGTCGGCCATCAAGGCCATCCTGGCCGAGGCGCTCAACAAGCCATAGCCAGGCCGGTGACCGGCAGGGCTGGCGCCATTAACCTTCCAATTCAGGACTTCAGATGGCCTGCAAAGATTGCAAGTGCTTGTCCCATATTTGATTTTCAGAACGTATTCAGGACAAAATTCAGGACACAACTCCTGAACCAATGTCCGCCGACCTGTCCAGCCTCGAACGCCTGCTCCGCCCGCGCGGCCCCGTGGGGCTGGCGGAGATCGCCGCGAGCCTGGGTTGCTCCACCAAGACCGCGCAGCGGCTGATCGGCTCGGCCGGTGACGCGGTGGTGGCCGCCGGCCAGACGCGGCGGCGGCGCATGGCCTGGCGGCGCGACGTGCGCGGCCAGCGGGTGGAAGCGCCGGTCTACCGCATCGACGCCGAGGGCCGGCCCCAGCGCATCGGCCTGCTGCGGCCGATCTGGCCGTTCGGTTGCCATGTCGACATCGAAGCGCCCGCCTGGCCCGCGCCCGAGGAGGCGCGCGACGGCTGGTATGGCGGCCTGCCCTACCCTCTTTACGACCTGCGGCCGCAGGGCTTTCTCGGCCGCGCCTTTGCGCGCCGGCATGCGCCAGGCCTGAGCCTGCCGCTCGACCCGCGCGACTGGGATGACGACGCGCTGCTGCTGGGGTTGAGCGCCTTCGGTGACGATCTGCCGGGCGAACTGCTGGTGGGCGACGCCGCGCTGCGCCGCTTTCTCGACACGCGGCTGGCTGCGGGCCAACCATTGAGCGAAGCCGAGCTGCCCGCCGCCTACGCCGCGCTAGCCACCCAGGCGATGGACGGCGCCCTGCCTGGCTCCTCGGCGGGCGGCGAGTTCCCGAAGTTCACCGTGGCGCGCGAACGGCCCGGCATGGCCACGCCGCACTGCGTCGTCAAGTTCAGCGGCGCCGACGACTCGGCCACCGTGCAGCGCTGGCGCGACCTGCTGGTCTGCGAGCACCTGGCCGCAGGGGCCTTGGGCGAGCAGGCGGCGGGCACGCGGCTGCTGGCGCACGCGGGCCGGCTGTTCCTGGAGAGCGAGCGCTTCGACCGCATCGGCCCGCACGGCCGGCGCGGCGTGGTCAGCCTGGAGAGCGTCAATGCCGGCCTGGTCGGCGAGGCGACCAACGACTGGGGCCGCGTGGCCCGCGCACTCGCGGCGCAAGGCCTGCTGAGCGCGGGCGACGCCGAGCGCGTGGCCGAGCGCCAGCTGTTCGGCCAGCTCATCGGCAACAGCGACATGCACGGCGGCAATCTCGGCTTCTTCCACGAGGCGACCGGCCTGCGCCTGGCGCCCAGCTACGACCAACTGCCCATGCGCTATGCGCCGCAGGCCGGCGGCGAGGTGTTGTCGCCAGCGCTGGCGCCCGGCCTGCCGCTGCCGGCGGAGCGCGAGCGCTGGCAGCGAGTGGCGCCGCAGGCCATGGACTTCTGGCTCGCGGCGGCTGCCGATGTGCGCATCAGCCAGCCCTTCCGCGGCCTGTGTGCCGACAACGCTGCGGCACTCGAACGGGCAATGGCCCTGGCATGAAACGACTGCTCATCGCCCTGTCGACGCTGGCCCTTGTGCTGGCCGGGCTGAGCCTGGCCGCAGGCGAACACCTGAGGCGCCCCGTCCGCACGACCATCGGCGCGCCGCCCCAGGGGCTGAACGCAGCGACCGTCGCCATACCTTACGGCGAAGGCCAGCACCTCGCCGGCTGGTTCCTGCCCGGCCGCGCGCACGAAGGTGCGGTGCTGATGCTGCACGGCGTGCGCGGCAATCGCCTGCAGATGCTGGCGCGCGCCCGCTGGCTGCAACGGGAAGGTGTCGCCAGCCTGATCGTCGACCTGCCCTCGCACGGCGAAAGCAGCGGCGAGCGCATCAGCTTTGGCCGGCACGAGTCCAAGGGCACCGAGGCCGCGCTGGCCTGGCTGCGCATGCGGCTGCCGGGCGAGAAGGTCGGCGCCATCGGCGTGTCGCTCGGTGGCGCGTCACTGCTGTTTGCGCAGCGCCAGCCCGAGCTCGATGCGCTGGTGCTGGAGTCGGTCTACCCGACCATCGACGCCGCCGTGCAGAACCGGCTCGCGATGCACCTGGGGCCCGTGGCCGGCCAGGCGCTGGCGCCGCTGCTGCTGGTGCAGATCCCGCTGCGCCTGGGCTTTGGCACGGACCAACTGCGCCCGGTCGACGCCATTGCCAACGTGCGCGCACCGCTGATCGTGGCCTCAGGCACCGAGGACCTGCACACGCGCTTGCCAGAGACCGAAGCGCTGTTCGCCGCTGCGCGCGAGCCGAAGGCGCTATGGCCTGTCGAAGGCGCCGCACACATCGACCTCCATGACTTCGACGCGGCGGCCTACGAAGCGCGGCTTGGCCCCTGGCTGCACGCACAACTGCGCAAGTCCTCGCCCCGACAGGGTCAAGCCGTGGCCGGCAAGATGCCGCCATGAGTTCCCTGCCCCCGCTCTCCATCCTCGACCTGGCGCCCGTCGTCGAAGGCGCCACGACCCGCGAGGCGCTGCTGAACAGCCTGGACCTCGTCAAGCTCGCCGACGAGCTGGGCTACACGCGCTACTGGGTGGCCGAGCACCACAACATGGAAGGCGTGGCCAGTTCGGCCACGGCCGTGCTGATCGGCCAGCTCGCGGCCGCGTCCCGGC
Source organism: Pelomonas parva (assembly GCF_043555835.1). NCBI lineage: Bacteria > Pseudomonadati > Pseudomonadota > Betaproteobacteria > Burkholderiales > Sphaerotilaceae > Roseateles > Pelomonas parva. Next base: position 38,065 of record NZ_JBIGHV010000001.1, read on the forward strand.
GTATCCGGGTCGGCGCGGGCGGCATCATGCTGCCCAACCATGCGCCGCTGACCATTGCCGAGCAGTTCGGCACGCTGGCCGAGCTGTTCCCGGGCCGCATCGACCTTGGCCTGGGTCGCGCCCCGGGCACCGACCGGCCGACGATGCGCGCGCTACGCCGCAGCCTGGAGTCCACCGGGGAGGATGCCTTTCCTAACGACGTGGTTGAGCTGCAGAGCTACCTCGCCCCTGTCCGGGATGACGCCGTTGTGCGTGCAGTCCCTGGCCAGGGCACCGAGGTGCCGATCTGGCTGCTCGGCTCCAGCCTCTACAGCGCGCAGTTGGCGGCCTACCTGGGCCTGCCGTTCGCGTTCGCGTCGCACTTTGCGCCGGAGATGCTGATGCAGGCGCTGCAGATCTACCGCGCGACCTACAAGCCCAGCGTGCGGCACTCGAAGCCGCACGCGATGGCGGGGCTGAACGTCATCGTCGCGCCGACCGACGAGGAGGCTCAGCACCTGTTCACGTCGTACCAACAGCGCTTCCTCGGCATGGTGCGTGGCCAGCGCGGCAAGCTGCCGGCGCCGGTGCAGAGCATGGATGCACTGTGGTCACCGACCGAGCGGATGCAGGTGGAGCGCATGCTCAGCGAGTCCATCATCGGCTCGCCGGAGACGGTGCGCGCGGGCCTGGCCGAGACGCGGGAGCGCACGCAGGCGGACGAGTTCATCGTTGCCTGCGCGGTGCATGACCATGCGTTGCGGCGAAGGTCGTACGAGTTGCTGGCTGCGCTTTGAGCCCGCAGACGCTGCAGCGCATCAAGCGGCAGTTCGAGCAACTGGGCCTGAATGAATTCTTGAGCGGCACTCGTCACGGCGGCGGTTAGCCAATCGCCCATTCGGTCGCAATCCTTGCCACTTCAGCGAGGACCGCCTGATGCCGAGCCTCGATCTGCCCGGTGTACTCGCCGCTGTCAAAGTAGGCAGCAATGATGATCGGGCTTCTGCCGGGCGGAAACGTAATGGCGACGTCGTTGCACTTGTTGGTCGTTCCCTCGGCGCGCCCGCTTCCGGTCTTGTTGCCGCTGCGCCACTCGGCGGGGAGCCCGGCGCGAAGCCGCATGGGGCCCGTCTTCGTGTTCTCCATCCAGCCCAGCAGGCGTTCACGTGAATCACGCTTCAGCAGGTCGCCGGTCGTGATCCGACGGACGAGTTGCGCCATGGCCAGTGGCGAGGTGGTATCGCGGAGGTCAGCCGAAAGCACCATGCCCAGATCAGGCTCATAGCGGTCGAGCCGGGTCACCGTGTCGCCCATCTCGCGAAACTTCGCGGTGACGGCAGCCGGCCCGCCCAGGCGTTTGACCAACAGGTTGGCTGCGACGCCATCGCTGCGCTCCTGGGCCGCCTGCGCCAGCGCGGCAATGCTCATGCCGCCCGTGGCGACGTTCTTGCGCGTCACAGGCGCCCAAGGCAGGAGATCGGCTTCGGAATAAGCCAGGACTTCATCAAGATTGATCCGCCCACGGTCCGCCTCGCGCAAGTAGGCGGCGATGAGGGCGAGCTTGAACGTCGAGCACATCGCGAAGTGCTCACCCATGCGGTTGCCGCTGGCTTCACCAGTCGCGGCGTCAAGGAAGCAGACGCCCAGGCGCGCGTGACCCACTTCGAGCGCTTGAAGCCGTGCGGCGGCGTCGAAGCGGCGCGTGGCCGCTTCGACGCCGACCGGGCTGGCCAGCAATGCGGCCGTGCTGGCCGACAGGACGGTTCTACGGGTCAAGGGCATAGCAAATCTCATGGAGTTGATGAACTGCGATGATTCTTTCAAGGGGGCGGGACGGGCGCCAACGAAATCACTTCAGCGTTGACATTAGGATTACTCATGAGTCTTGCCCGCTACTCGTTGAACCACCTCCATGCTTTTGCTGTGGCGTCGCGACACCTGAACATGACGCGCGCCGCCAACGAGCTGTGCGTCACCCAGGCCGCCGTCAGCCATCAGATCAAGGCGTTGGAGGCGCAGCTCGGCAAGCCGCTGTTCCTGCGCACGGCCCGTGGCCTTCAGCTCAGCGATGACGGTGAACGCATCGCACCCGCGGTGCAGAAGGCCTTCGCGCAGCTCGATGCTGCGCTGTCCCTGCTGGACGAGGGCACGCCGCCACAGCGCTTCACGCTCGCGGTCGTCGGCACTTACCTGCACGGCCATCTGCTCGAACGCCTGCAGGACTTCCAGCTGCGCCATCCCGGCATCGACCTGCGCATCCAGACGCACAACAACAAGCTCGACCTGGCGACGGAAACGGTCGATGCGGCGATCCGCTTCGGCGACGGCGCCTGGCGGCGCGTGGAAGCGGTGCCTTTGCAGGCGGCACCGGTGACCGTGCTGTGTGCGCCCGAACTGGGGCTGAAGTCCCTGCAGGATCTGCGGCGCTGCACGCTGCTGCGGTCCTACCGCAGCGACGAGTGGGTCGCGTGGGCTCAGGCCGCCGGCTGCCCGCCGTTGAATCCCCGGGGGCCGCAGTTCGATGCGTCGGTGCTGATGGTGCAGGCGGCCATGGCCGGCGCTGGCGTGGCACTGGCGCCGGCCGTGATGTTCCGGCGCGAACTGGCTTCCGGCCGGCTGGTACAGCCCTTCGCCGTCGAGATCGACGCCGGCCGCTATTGGCTCACGCGCAGCCTGGGGCGCGATCCCTCGCCCGCCTTCGACATGCTGAAGGATTGGCTGGTCGGCACCTTGGCTGAGCGGCCGCCGGCATTGGATTCAGATCGCATGAACTGATACACCAACGCATGCCAACGCAGACCTACTACGCCGCCACGGCACCCCGCCTGCGCTTTGCGCCGCTGGCCGGCTCGACCTGCGATGTCGAGGTCGCCATCTTGGGCGCCGGCTTTGCCGGGTTGGCGGCCGCGCGCGGGTTGCAGGAGCGCGGCATCGCCAGCGTGGCGGTGCTGGAGGCGCAGACCATCGGCCATGGCGCGTCCGGCCGCAACGGCGGCTTCGTCTTTGGCGGCTACAGCCGCGATGCGGCGGACCTGGTGAGCGACCTGGGTCTGGCACAGGCGCGCGAGTTTTATGCCCACAGCCGCGAGGCCGTCGCGCTGATCCGCTCGCGCATAGACCGCCATGCGATTGACTGCGACAAGGTGGAAGGCGGCGCGCTGCTGCTCAACTGGTTCAGGCACAGCCCACGGGCCGAGCGCCAGTTGCGCGACCAGGCTCGTTGGTTGCGCGAGAACTTCGGTGTCACCTGGGACGAGATCGAGCCCGCGCAGGTGCGCCAGTGGCTGGACACAGAACGTTATGGCATCGCGCTGCTGGAGCGGGACGCGTTCCACTTCCACCCGCTGAAGTACGCGCTGGGCCTGGCCCGCGTTATCGAACAGACGGGCGGCCGGGTGCACGAACACAGCGCCGTCATGAGCATCGACCGCCTGCCTGCGGGCGGTTTCGTGTTGCGCACCGCACAGGAGGCCACGATCCGCGCGGCCCAGGTCGTCGTGGCGGGCGGCGCCTATCTGCAGACACTGCTGCCCACGTTGACCGGCGCGCGCCTGCCAATCGCGACCTACGTCATCGCGACCGAACCATTGCCGGCATCGCTGCAGCCAATCCGCACACCCGCAGCCCTCTACGACAACCGCTTCGCCTTCGACTACTACCGCGCGCTGCCCGACCACCGGCTGCTGTGGGGCGGCCGCATCTCCATCCAGGAGCGCGATGCGGCGCGCATTGCCCAGCTGCTGCAGGCGGACCTGCTCAAGGTCTACCCCCAGCTTGCGGCCGTGCGCATCGAGCATGCCTGGGGTGGCCTGATGAGCTATGCCCGGCACAAGATGCCGCAGATCGGTCGGCTGGCGCCGGGTTTGTGGTTCGCCCAGGCCTTTGGCGGCCATGGCGTGGCGCCGACGACGGCGGCCGGCGAGTGGCTGGCCGAGGCCATCAGCGGAGGCGCCGAGCTGCCCGCTGCGTTGCAGCGTTATGGCCTGACGCCGGTATTCGGCCAGGCCGGGCTGCTGGCAGCCCAGGCCAGCTACAGCTGGGCCGAGCTGCGCGACGCCTTGCGCGAACGGCTCACTTGATCCGCTGCTTCTCCAGCTTGCGCGCCAGCGTGCGCCGGTGCATGCCTAAGCGCCGCGCCGTCTCGCTGATGTTGAAGTCGGTCTCGGCCAGCACCTCGTGGATGCGCTCCCACTCCAGCGTCTTGATGGATGCGGTCTGGCGCTCCGTCACCTCCACGTCGGCATCACCCTGCCGGCGCGCGAACGCGGCCTCGATGTCATCGGTGTTGGCCGGTTTGGCGAGGTAGTGGCAGGCGCCGAGCTTGATGGCCTCGACCGCCGTGGCGATGCTGGCGTAGCCTGTCAGCACGACGATCAACACCTCCGGGTCCCAGCCGTGCAGGTGCTGCACGCAGGTCAGGCCCGAGGCGCCGCCGGCGAGCTTGAGGTCCACCACGGCGTGGCCCAGTTCCTCGTCGTCGGAGAGACCGTCCAGCAAGGCCTTCATGTCGTCCAACCCAGTGGCACGCACGACGCGCCAGCCGCGCCGCTCGAAGGAGCGGGTCAGCGTGCGGGCAAAGCTGTCATCGTCTTCGACGATGAGCAGCAGGCGGTCGTCTTCAGGCATCGGTGCGGGATTGTCTGGGTAAGAGTGAAGCCAGCGGCAGCGTGAGGGTGACGGCGGCGCCGCCCTCCTCCCGGTTGCGCGCCTCCAGCCGACCGCCCAGCGTGCGCGCCACGTTGACCGACAGGAACAGGCCCATGCCGCGGCCGGGCTGGCCCTTGCTGCTCCGGTAGGGTTCGCCGAAGTGCTTGAGCTGCACGGCGTCGAAGCCGGGACCGTCGTCCAGCACGCTGAGAGTCAGCATGCCGTCATCGGAACATGCGGCCACCAACGCCAGCCGCGCACTCGGCGCGGCCTCCGCAGCGTTGTCCAGCAGGTTGGCCACGACCTGCTGCAGCGCGGTGTCGGAAATGATCTCGACCTCGGGCAAGGCTTCGCAGCGCAAGGCCAGCGTGGCGTTCGGATGGGCGCGGCGCCAGGCGGCGGCCAGCTGGTCGATGAAGTCCTGCAGGCGGGTCAGCCCGGGTGCCTCGCCGCGCATCTCGCCGGCCGACATCAGGATGCCGGTAACGATGGCCTTGCAGCGCAAGACCTGGCGCTGCATTTCCTCGATCTCCTCGCGCAGCTCGGGTTCCGCAGCAAACGGCGCCATGTGGGCCCAGTCACCGAGGATGACGCTGAGCGTGGCCAGCGGCGTGCCCAGCTCATGCGCGGCGCCACTGGCCAGCAAGCCCATGCGCACGATGTGCACCTCCTCGGCGGCACGTTGGCGCAGCTCGGCCAGCTCGGCGTCGCGCTGGCGCAGGTTGCGGTTGATGCGCACGATGAAGACGCTGAGCAAGCCCACGTTGAGCAGGAAGCACAGCAGCAGGCCGCCCAGGTAGGTGGGCGACAGCGTGGTGGCGGCGTCCGCGTCCAGCAGCAGCGGACGGTGCCATTGCGTCAGCACGACGAAGCCGGTCAGCGTGCTGAGCACGATGGCCATCAGGTAGGCCGGCCGCAGCAGCACGGAGGCCACCGCCACTTGCAGCAGGTAGAGGTAGATGAAGGGGTTGTCGCTGCCGCCGGCGAGATACAGCTGGCCGGTCAGCACGCCCACGTCGACGAGCAGCGCGACGCAAAGCTCGATCTGCGACACCGGCTGCGTGAGCCGGTTGCGCCAGATGCTGAAGAGGTTGAAGGCGACGAGCACGCCCAACAGCGTGAGCATCTCGGCCCAGGGCAGCGCGATGTCCAGGCCGGCATGCACGACCAGCACCGTGGCCAGTTGGCCGCCCACGGCCAGCCAGCGCAGCTCGATGAGCTGGCGCAGGTTGGCACGGCCGGCGCGGCGCTCGGGCGCAACGACGACGGACTCAGCGACGGGTTCGGGCGTAGAGGACAGCAGAGGATTCACGAGGATGCGCGCCGACGCTCCTCGCGGACGAGGTAGGCCGCCGCAGCGGCCGCCATGGCCGCGAGCGCCAGCCAGGTGGCGGCGTAGACCGCGTGATTGTTGGCGAAACGGATCACCGTCAAGCCGGGGCGTGGATAGCGCTGTGGCTGGGCGGGGTCGGCGGCTTCGTCGACGAAGTACGGCGCGGCCTTGTCGGCCACGCCCAGTTGAGCGGCGATGCCGGCCACATCACGCGAGTACCAGCGGCCTTCTTCTGGCACGTTCGCGCGCAACGGGCCGCCACCTGTCTCGGTCAGGCGCAGCAGGCCGGTCAGCTCGACCGGGCCGTCAGGCACCGCATGCTGCCCGGGCGCGCGCTGTGCTGCGGGCGGCACGAAGCCGCGGTTGACGAGCACGGCGCGGCCGTCGTCCAGCCGCAGCGGCGCGATGACCCAATGGCCACCGCCCAGCGCGGTCGTGGCCTGCACCAGTGCCTCACGGGGCTCGAAACGGCCGCGCAGGCGGACACGGCGGTACTCGTCGGCCTTGGACGCCACCGGCGGCGGAGCGACCGGCTCGGCCTGCAACTGCTGCTCGACGCGGGCGATCAGGTCCTGCTTCCAGCCCAGGCGCTGGAGCTGCCAGGCGGCCAGTGCGAGGAAGCCCAGGCTGGCCAGCGCGGAAGCAACGATCAGTGCGATCCGCGCGGCACGACCCATCACATGTTCCGCATCGCGGCGGGGTCTGGGGTCGGCATCATGTTCGTGTTCATGTGATACATGACCCACACCGAGCCGGCCAGCATGATGACCACCAGCGCGACCGTGAACAACAGGGCCAGCATGGACCAGCCGCCCTCGACCTTGGTGTTCATGTGCAGGAAGTAAATCATGTGCACGACCATCTGCACGGCCGCGAAGCCGAGGATGACCAGGCCGGTCGTCTGCGGGCTGGGCAGGACCTTGCCCATGACCAGCCAGAACGGGATGGCCGTCAGGATGACCGACAGGATGAAGCCGGTGGCGTAGCCCTTGACGCTGACGTGGAAGTCGGCCTCTCCGTCCAAATGATCGTCGAGGTGGTCGTCGTGACCGTGCGAATCGTGAGCGTGGCCGGCCATCACATCACTCCCATGAGATAGACGAACGTGAAGACGCCGATCCAGACGACGTCCAGGAAGTGCCAGAACATCGACAGGCACATGAGCCGCCGGCGGTTGGCGGGCGTGAGGCCGAGCTTTTGCACCTGCATCATCAGCGTGACCAGCCAGATGCAGCCGAAGGTGACGTGCAGGCCGTGCGTGCCCACCAGCGCGAAGAAGCTGGACAGGAAGGCGCTGCGCTGCGGGCCGGCACCCTGGGCGATGAGGTGGTGGAACTCGTACAGCTCGATAGCCAGGAACCCCAGGCCCAGCACGCCCGTGACGGCCAGCCAGGCCAGCACCTGGCTCTTCCTGCGCGCCTGCATCGCGATCATCGCGAAGCCGTAGGTGATGGACGAGAACAGCAGCAGCGCCGTGTTGGCGGCTACCAGCTGCAGGTCGAACAGGTCGGCCCCCGACGGGCCGGCCGCGTAACTGCGGCCCAGCACGGCGTAGACGGCGAAGAGCACCGCAAAGATGAGGCAGTCGCTCATCAGGTAGAGCCAGAAGCCCAGCATGGTGCTGTTGGGCGGATGGTGGGCGCCGGCCCGGTCGTAGTAGACCGGGGCGCCGTCCACATGGGTGGCAACAGTGGCAGTCATGTTTCTCAGTCTCCCGATCACGCGCCAGCGGCAAGGGCACGCGTGCGCGCGTCCTCGGTGCGGGCCACCACGTCGGCCGCGATGTGATAGTCGCGGCTGTAGTTGAAGGTGTGGACGATCGCAGCGATGACGGTGGCGGCGAAGGTCAGGCCAGCGAACCACCACATGTGCCAGATCAGCGCGAAGCCCATGGCCGTGGCGAGCATGGAGATGACGAAGCCGGCACCGGTGTTGCGCGGCATGTGGATGTCGACGAAGCCCTGGACCGGGCGCTCGGCGCCGCGCTGCTTCATGTCGTGCCAGGCGTCCATCTCGTGGGCGATGGGCGTGAAGGCGAAGTTGTAGTCCGGCGGCGGCGAGGAGGTGGACCACTCCAGCGTGCGGCCGCCCCAGATGTCGCCCGTGGTGTCGCGCAGCTGCTCGCGGCGCAGGATGCTGACGCCAATCTGCACCAGGAAGGCCGCGATGCCCACCGCGATGATGCCCGCGCCGACGGCGGCGATGACGAACCAGATCTGCAGCGACGGGTCGTCGAAGTGGCTGACGCGGCGCGTGATGCCCATCAGGCCCAGCACGTACAGCGGCGTGAACGCGACCCAGAAGCCGATGAACCAGCACCAGAACGAGACCTTGCCCCAGAAGGCGTCGAGGCGGAAACCGAAGGCCTTGGGGAACCAATAGTTGATGCCGGCGAAGACGCCGAACACCACGCCGCCGATGATGACGTTGTGGAAGTGGGCGATCAGGAACAGGCTGTTGTGTAGCACGAAGTCCGCCGCCGGCACGGCCAGCAGCACGCCTGTCATGCCGCCCACCGTGAAGGTGATCATGAAGCCCACCGTCCACAGCATCGGCACCTCGAACTGGATGCGCCCGCGGTACATCGTGAACAGCCAGTTGAAGATCTTCGCGCCCGTCGGGATCGAGATGATCATCGTCGTGATGCCGAAGAACGAGTTCACGCTGGCGCCCGAGCCCATCGTGAAGAAGTGGTGCAGCCAGACGAGGTAGGACAGGATGGTGATGACGACCGTGGCATAGACCATGGACGCATAGCCGAACAGCTTCTTGCGGCTGAAGGTGGACACCACCTCCGAGAAGATGCCGAAGATGGGCAGGATCAGGATGTAGACCTCGGGGTGGCCCCAGATCCAGATCAGGTTCACGTAGAGCATGGCGTTGCCGCCGAGGTCGTTGGTGAAGAAGTTGGTGCCCAGGTAGCGATCGGCGGTCAGCAGCGTCAGCGTGGCGGCCAGCACGGGGAAGCTGGCGACGATGAGCACGTTGGTGCACAGCGAGGTCCACGTGAAGACGGGCATCTTCATCATCGTCATGCCCGGCGCGCGCATCTTGATGATGGTGGCGATCAGGTTGATGCCCGACAGCGTCGTGCCCACCCCCGCGATCTGCAGTGACCACAGGTAGTAGTCCACGCCGGGGTCAGGGCTTGCCAGGATGCCCGACAGCGGCGGGAAGGCCAGCCAGCCGGTCTTGGCGAACTCGCCGACGAACAGCGAGATCATGACCAGGATGGCGCCGCCGGCCGTCATCCAGAAGCTGAAGTTGTTCAGGAAGGGGAAGGCCACGTCGCGCGCGCCGATCTGCAGCGGCACGACGTAGTTCATCAGGCCCGTCACGAAGGGCATCGCGACGAAGAAGATCATGATGACGCCGTGCGCCGTGAAGATCTGGTCGTAGTGATGCGGCGGCAGGAAGCCGGCGTTGTCACCGAAGGCCATGGCCTGGTGCAGGCGCATCATGATGGCGTCGGCAAAACCGCGCAGCAGCATGACGATGCCCAGCAGCATGTACATGATGCCGATCTTCTTGTGGTCGATGCTGGTGATCCAGTCGCGCCACAGCGTGCCCCAGAGGCGGTACTTCGTGATCAGCGCGAAGACGAAGAGACCGCCGAGGACGACGGCGATGAAGGTCGCGACGAGGATGGGCTCATGGATGGGCAGTGCATGCAGGCCCAGCCGGCCGAAGACCGGGTGGAGCTCTTCAGGGTAGACGGTCATCGACTTCTCTCAGTTCTTCGGCGCAACGCCCGTGGTGGTGGCGTCGATCTCGATGGGCAGACCCAGCGGGTTGGTCGGCGTGCACAGGGCCGCGACGACGATGCGCTCGCGCTTCGCGCCGTCCGCGTCACGCCAGGGGCTGCGCATCGTGCTGGCCAGGCCGCCCTTGCCGGCGCCACCGGCGGCGTCGATGGCCATCATCTGGCTCACGCACATCTTCCGGTCGTCGACGCAGCGGTCGACGATGGCGCCCCACAGGCCCGGCTCGACGCTGGCGAAGCGCTGGACGGGGTCCTTGGTGCTGGGCTGTTCGAGCTTCATGTAGTCGGCGCGCGTCAACGTGTTGCCGCCGGCCTTGTTCTTCCCGACCCAGGCCGCGAAGTCCTCGTTGCTCAGGCCGTGGAACTTGAAGCGCATGTCCGAGAAGCCGGCGCCGCTGTAGTGGGCGGAGAGGCCGTCGTAGATGCCGGCCTTGTTGATGACGGCGTTGAGCTGCGTCTCCATGCCCGGCATCGTGTAGATCATGCCGGCCAGCGCGGGCACGTAGAAGGTGTTCATCACCGTCGTCGACGTGAAGCGGAAGCGGATGGGCCGATCCACCGGCGCCGCCAGTTCGTTGACCGTCGCGATGCCTTGCTCGGGGTAGATGAACAGCCACTTCCAGTCCATGGAGACGGCGTAGACCTCCATCGGCTTCACGTCGGCGGGCAGCGGCTTGTTCTCGGAGATGCGGTCCAGCGGGCGAAAGGGGTCCAGCTTGTGAGTGCTGATCCAGGTGATCGCGCCCAGCGCGATGATGATCAGCAGCGGCGCGCCCCAGATGACCAGCTCCAGCCGGGTGGAGTGGTCCCAGTCCGGGTCATAGGTGGCCTCGGTGTTGGACTGGCGGTAGCGGAAGGCGAAGTACAGCGTCAGCGCAATCACCGGCACGATGATCAGCAGCATCAGCAGCGTCGACGTGACAATCAGCTGCGCCTGTTGTTGCGCGATGTCGCCGTGAGGCTTCATCACGATCCAATCGCAACCAGACAAAGCGATGCTGGCCGACAAGACCAGGACGCTGTTGAGGAGAGACTTTTTGGGATACATCCTGAGTCGCCCGCAAGGGTTAACGATCTTGCACGCTGCGACGGAATGTAAGTTGATTGAGGCAAATCAACGAGTGGACATTTTGTCCTAGGCAAACACGGAGACAGGCCCTAAATGGCGATGAGCAGTACCTTCCCAACACCCCAGTCCGGCCCCGTGGCCAAGCGCAGCGACGAGGACCTGGCGCCCGGCGATATCGCCGTCGGCGTCATCATCGGCCGCGCTTCGGAGTACTTCGACTTCTTCGTTTTCGGCATCGCCGCGGTGCTGGTCTTCCCGCAGGTGTTCTTCCCCTTTGAAGACCGCCTGACCGGCACGCTCTACGCGTTCCTGGTGTTTGCGCTCGCCTTTGTCGTGCGCCCGATCGGCACGCTGATCGGCATGGAGATCCAGCGGCGCTACGGCCGCTCCGCCAAGCTGACCGCTGCGCTCTTCCTGCTCGGCTGCTCCACCGTCGCCATGGGCCTGCTGCCCAGCTTTGCCGAAGTCGGCAGCACGGCCATCGTGCTGCTGGCGCTGTGCCGTGTCGGCCAGGGTCTGGCGCTGGGTGGCTCCTGGGACGGCCTGCCCTCGCTGCTGGCGCTAAACGCACCCCCGCACCGCCGCGGCTGGTACGCCATGCTGGGTCAACTTGGCGCGCCGCTGGGCTTCTTCGTTGCCTCCGGCGTGTTCCTGTACGTCTACAGCAGCCTCGACAGCAAGGACTTCCTCTCCTGGGGCTGGCGCTTCCCCTTCTTCACGGCATTCACGATCAACGTCGTTGCGCTGTTCGCCCGCCTGCGCCTGGTCGTCACGCACGAGTACGAGAAGCGCATGGAAGAGCATGAGCTGGACCCGGCCTATCTGCACCAGCTGCTGCCCGCACAAGGCCACCACATCGTCATCGGCGCCTTCGTGGCCCTGGCCAGCTACGCCCTCTTCCACCTGGTGACGGTGTTCCCGCTGTCCTGGGTCGCGTTGTCTGACGCGGACGGCATCGAGGGCTTCATGAAGATGGAGCTGCTGGGTGCCGCCTTTGCCGCTGCGGCCATGCCCATGTCCGGCCTCATCGCCGACAAGGTCGGCCGCCGCAACTTCCTGGGCACGCTGGCCATCGCCATCGGCGTGTTCGCGCTGTTCGCCCCGCTGATGCTGGGCGGCGGCAAGCCCGGCCAGGCGGCGTTCATCCTGATCGGCTTCGTGCTGCTGGGCCTGTCCTATGGCCAGTCGGCCGGATCGGTCACGTCCAACTTCCTGCCGCACTTCCGCTACACCGGCGCGGCGCTGACGGCCGACATGGCCTGGCTGCTGGGTGCGGCCTTCGCGCCCGTCATCGCGCTCTACCTGTCGTCGCGCTTCGGGCTGGTGTCGCTGAGCGTCTATCTGCTGTCGGGCGTGGTCTGCACGCTGCTGGCGCTGCGGGTGAACAAGCGGCTGCGGGCGGCGGCGGTCGTGCAGGACTGACGCTTGCCTTCATGCACAGAGCGGGCTTCGGCCCGCTTTTGCTTTATCGGACAGAGAACCCACCATGGCCCTGACGCTGCACTACCACCCGCTGTCTTCCCACTGCTGGAAGCTGCTGATTGCGCTCGACGAACTGGGGGCTCCCTACCAGCCCCAGATCGTCAACCTCGGGGACCCGACTGCTCGCGCGGCCTACGCCGTGCTGTGGCCCACCGCGAAGATCCCGCTGCTGGTGGACGGTGACCGCGTCGTGCCCGAGACGGCCATCCAGATCGAGTACCTGAACCGTCTCATGGCGGGCAAGCTGCTGCCGGTCGACTTTGATGCGCAGCTGCAGGTGCGCCTGTGGGACCGCCTGTTCGACTGCTACGTAATGGACCCGATGCAGCGCTACATCGCCCAGCTGCTGCGCCCCGAGGCCGAGCGGGATGCCAAGGCCATGTCGGCTGCAGTCGACGCTCTCGGCATGGCCTACGACATGATCGAAAGCCGCATGGGCGACCACGACTGGGCGGCGGGCAGCGACTTCAGCATGGCCGACTGCACGGCAGCGCCGGCACTCTTCTACGCGGCCACCATCCGGCCGTTTTCAGCCGGGCACACCCGGCTGGGCGCCTACTTCGAGCGCCTGCTGGCCCGCACGTCGGTCTGGCAGGCCATCGTGCAGGCGCGGCCCTGGTTCCAGTACTACCCGCACCGGCAGGCGCTGCCGGCGCGCTTTCTTGGTAGTTAGCCCAGCACCTTCCGTGCGTTCTGGAACATCCGCAGCCACGGGCTGCGAGCGCTCTTGTCGCCCGACGTCCAGCTGATCTGCACATTACGGAACACGCGCTCCGGGTGCGGCATCAGCGCCGTGAAGCGGCCATCCGGCGTCGTCACCGAGGTCAGTCCGCCCGGGCTGCCGTTCGGGTTGAACGGGTAGGCCTCGGTCGCCGCACCGTGGTTGTCGACAAAGCGCATCGCCTGGATAACCTTGGCCGCGTCACCCTGACGCGCAAAGTTGGCGAAACCCTCGCCGTGCGCGACGGCGATCGGCAGGCGGCTGCCTGCCATGCCCTGGAAGAACACGCTGGGGGACTCCAGCACCTCGACCAGCGACAGGCGGGCCTCGAACTGCTCGCTCTGGTTGCGCGTGAAGCGCGGCCAGGCATCGGCGCCCGGGATGATGGGCGCCAGCGCGGCCAGCATCTGGCAGCCGTTGCAGACGCCCAGCGCCAGCGTGTCCTTGCGGGCGAAGAAGGCGCGGAACTGCTCGGCCAGCACGGGGTTGAACATGATCGACCGCGCCCAGCCTTCGCCAGCGCCCAGCGTGTCGCCATAGCTGAAGCCGCCGCAGGCGACGAAGGCTGCGAAACCGTCGAGCTTGACCGCGCCGGATTGCAGGTCGCTCATGTGCACATCGAAGCTGTCGAAGCCGCCTTGCGCCATCGCGTAGGACATCTCGACATGCGAGTTGACGCCCTGCTCGCGCAGGATGGCGACCTTGGGGCGGGCGCCGGTGGACACGAACGGCGCCTCGGGCGTGAAAGACAGGTGCACATGCAGGCCCGGGTCGTCGGCCTTGCCGGCCGCCGCGTGCTCGGCATCGGCGCAGGCCGGGTTGTCGCGCAGCTGGGCAATGCGCCAGCTCACCTCGTCCCAGGTCTGCTGCAGCGTCGTCAGGTCGGCCGCAAACACCTTCTTCGCATCGCGCCACACCTCCATCTGCCGCGCCGCATTCGGCTTGGCGACGACGTGTGAATGCTTCGACAGCCCGTGCGCGCGCAGCACCTGCATGACGGCATCGCGGTCGGCCGCGCGGACTTGAATCAGCGCGCCCAGTTCCTCGCTGAACAGCGCCCTCAGCGTCAGTTCCTCGCGACGGGCGCCGACCTGGCCGGCCCAGTTCTTCGAGTCCCCGATGTCGGCGCGGCTGTCGCTGATGCCGTCGCCTTCCGTGACCAGCATGTCCACGTTCAGGCTCAGGCCGGTCTGGCCGGCAAAGGCCATCTCGCAGGCAGCCGCCCACAGGCCGCCGTCCGAACGGTCGTGATACGCGAGTAGCTTGTCGGCCGCACGCAACTCGTTGATCGCGTTGACCAGCGAGACCAGCAGCTGAGGTTCATCCAGGTCCGGCACGTCGCTGCCGAACTGGTTCAACGTCTGCGCCAGGATGGAGCCCGCCATGCGGTGCTTGCCTTGGCCCAGGTCGACGAGGATGGCGCACGAGTCCTCGCGCTGCCACTGCGGCGTCAACGTGCCGCGCACGTCGGCGATGCTGGCGAAGGCCGTGACGATCAGCGACACCGGCGCGGTGACCTGCTGGCCCTCCCACTTGGTACGCATCGACAGCGAATCCTTGCCGACGGGAATCGAGATGCCCAGCGCCGGGCACAGCTCCATGCCCACGGCCTTGACGGTGTCGAACAGCGCGGCGTCCTCGCCCGGCTCGCCGCAGGCGGCCATCCAGTTGGCGCTGAGCTTGACGCGGGGAAGTTCGATGGGCGCGGCCAGCAGATTTGTAAGCGCTTCGGCCACGGCCATGCGGCCCGAGGCCGGCGCGTTGACGGCAGCCAGCGGCGTGCGCTCGCCCATGCTCATCGCCTCGCCGGCAAAGCCGTTGAAGTCGGCCAGCGTGACGGCGCAGTCCGCCACCGGCACCTGCCAGGGGCCGACCATCTGGTCGCGGTGGTTCAAGCCGCCCACCGTGCGGTCGCCGATGGTGACGAGGAAGCGCTTGCTGGCCACGGTCGGGTGGCGCAGTACGTTCAGCGCTGCCTCTTCCAGCTTCACGCCAGTCAGGTCCAGCGTGCCGCCATCATGCGCCACGCGGGTCACGTTGCGCGAGGTCTTGGGTGGCTTGCCGAGCAGTACGTCCATGGGCATGTCGATGGGGAGGTCCTCACCATCGGCAAGCTTCAGTTCACGCGCCTCCGTCGTCACGCCGACGACGGCGAACGGACAGCGCTCGCGCTCGCACAGCGACTTGAACAGCTCCAGGCTCTCCGGCCCGATGGCCAGCACGTAGCGCTCCTGGCTCTCGTTGCACCAGATTTCCTTGGGCGCCAGGCCCGACTCTTCCAGCGGCACCTTGCGCAGGTCAAACCGCGCGCCACGGCCGGCGTCGTTCACCAGCTCGGGGAAGGCATTGGAGATGCCGCCCGCGCCGACGTCATGAATCGCCAGCACCGGGTTCTCGGCGCCCAGGCCCCAGCAATGGTTGATCACCTCCTGCGCGCGCCGCTCGATCTCGGGGTTGCCACGCTGCACGGAGTCGAAGTCCAGGTCGGCCGTGTTCGTGCCCGCCGCCATCGACGACGCGGCGCTGCCGCCCATGCCGATGCGCATGCCGGGGCCGCCGAGCTGGATCAGCAGCGAGCCGGCGGGGAATTCGATCTTCTTCGTCAGGTCCGAGCGGATCGTGCCCAGTCCGCCGGCAATCATGATGGGCTTGTGATAGCCGCGGCGCAGGCCGGCGACGGTCTGCTCGAACACGCGGAAATAGCCCGCCAGGTTGGGCCGGCCGAACTCGTTGTTGAAGGCAGCGCCACCGAGCGGGCCTTCGATCATGATCTGCAGCGCCGAGGCGATATGCGCCGGCTTGCCGACCGGGTTCTGCTCCCACGGCTCGCTCAGGCCCGGCAGGTGCAGGTTGGACACCGAGAAGCCCGTCAGCCCCGCCTTGGGTTTCGATCCGCGCCCCGTTGCCCCCTCGTCACGAATTTCGCCGCCCGCGCCGGTCGAGGCGCCCGGGAAGGGCGAGATGGCCGTCGGGTGGTTGTGCGTCTCCACCTTCATCAACACCTCGGCCTGCTCCGTGCGGGCCACATAGGCGGCGCCGGCCTGGGGCGCGGGGATCCAGCGCTCGATGGCATGGCCTTGCATGACGGCCGCGTTGTCCGAGTAGGCGATGACCGTGTGCTGCGGGTTCAGCTTCTCGGTGTTGCGGATCATGCCGAACAGGCTCAGCGGCTGCTGCTCGCCATCAACCGTGAACGACGCGTTGAAGATCTTGTGCCGGCAGTGCTCGCTGTTGGCCTGCGCGAACATCATCAGCTCGACGTCGCTGGGGTTGCGGCCCAGCTTCGTGAAGTTGGTTTCCAGGTAGTCGATCTCGTCGCTGGAGAGCGCCAGACCGAACTCCACATTGGCCTTTTCCAGCGCGGCACGGCCGGCGCCCAGCACGTCCACATGGGCCAGCGGCTCGGCGGTGCGTTCATCAAACAGATGCGCCGTGTCTTCGCGGCTGAAGCAGGCTGACTCGGTCATGCGGTCATGCAGCAGCGCGGCGCAGGCGTTCAGCTCGTCCTGGTTCAAAGGCTTGGCGCCGCCCAGCAGCCCGCTCTTGGTCGCCACGCGGTACTCAACGACGCGCTCCACGCGCTTGAGCGTGAAGCCACAGTTGCGGGCGATGTCGGTCGCCTTGGACGCCCAGGGGCTGACCGTGCCGAAGCGCGGCGTGACGACGACCAGGTCACCTGCCGCGCCTTCAAGGGCCGGCTCGCCATAGGTCAGCAGCGCGGCGAAGCGCTGGCGCGTCTCGGCGTCCAGCGGCGAGTCCGTCCAGACCCAGTGCACGGCGCGGGCGCTGATGCCCGTGATGCGCGCATTGACCTCTTGCAGCCGGGCCAGCAAGGCCTGGGCGCGGAAATCGGAAAGAGCGTTGCCGCCCTCGAAATGGGTCAGATGCGGGGTCAGGGCCATGAAATCCGGGGAGGCTGGGCGCGGGCGGGCGCGCGGTTCTCGGAAGGGCACGCGCCCTTGGGCGAGCGGCGGCGTGCGGAAGCGCGGGATTCTACTGAGCGCGCAGCTTCGGCAGCAGCATCGCGCCAATCAGCAACCCACCCACCACCATCGCCATCACGATCCCCGGCACATTCAGCATGCCCAGTGCAAACGTGAACGCGCCCAGCAGCACGGCCGCCAGCACGACGCCCACCATGCTGCCCCGCCCGCCCTGGATGGCCACGCCGCCCAGCAGCGCGATGGTGATGGCGTCCAGTTCCCAGCCGGCCGCCAGGTTGGGCCGGGTGCTGCCGATGCGGCCCGTCAGCAGCACGGCCGCAAGGGCTGCGGCGATGCCGGCGAAGACGAACAGGCCCAGCCGGTAGCGGTCCGCCGCGATGCCACTGAAGCGCGCGGCGACCGGGTTGGAGCCGACGGCGTAGACGCGCCGGCCGTGCACGGTGCGGTGCATCCACACCGCCACGCCCGCAGCAAACAACAGCGCGACGGTGAACTCGATGGGCACGATGAGCCACTCGACGCCTATCAGGTCGCCCAGCGTGCCATTGCCCAGCACGCTCAATGCCTCGGGGTAACCAGTGACGGCCTGGTCGCCCAGCAGCACCAGCGCCAGGCCGCGATACAGCGACAAGGTGCCGATGGTGACGACGATGGACGGTAGGCCCCGCTTCGTGACCAGCCAGCCGTTCAACAGCCCGCAGGCAGCACCCGTAGCGACGGCCGCGAGCAGCATCAGCGGCAGCGGCGCCCCGGCCTGCATGGCCAGGCCCATGGCCAGCGACGACAGCGCCATCGTCGCGGCGATGGACAGGTCGATCTCGCCGGCCACGATGAGCATGGCCATGGCCATCGCGATGATGAGTCGCTCGGACATGTTGACCGTGCTGTCGGCCAGCGCGTAGGGCGACAGGAAGCCCTCGATGCCGAAACCGAAGGCGACGTAGAGGATGAGCAGCAGCCCCGCCAGCGCGCGCTCCCAGGGGGTGAAGGCCTTCATGACGAGCGTTGCTCCAGGATGGGCAGGCCCTTGCTGGCCCGCGCATTGGCGTTGAAGGCGACGGACAGCAGGATGACCGCGCCGGCAATGGCCTGCTGCCAGAACGGCGAGACCTGGATGACCGGCAGCGCCGCGTTGACGACGCCGATGAACAGCACACCCAGCATCGCGCCGCACACCGTGCCGATGCCGCCGGCGATGCTGACGCCGCCGATGACGCAGGCGGCGATGACGGTCAGCTCGTAGCCTGCCGCCAGCTCCGTGAACGCGATGGCGTAGCGCCCCACCCACAGCAGGCCCACCAGCCCGGCCAGCGCACCGGACACGGCATAGGCCTGCAGCAGCCGTGTGCGGTGCGGGATGCCGGCGACCACGGCCGCGTCCGGGTTGTTGCCCAGCGCCCTCACCTCACGCCCCGCCGGCCCCCAGCGCAACCATGCGGCCACGGCGGCGACGGCCAGCGCGGCGATGAGGATCAACGCCGGGATGCCCAGCCACTCGGCGCGCGGCAGCGCCTTGATCCCCGCGTGCACGTCCTGCTCCGACACCCAGGCGCCGCCCGAGGCCACGAACACCGCGCCGCGGTAGAGCGCCATCGTGCCCAGCGTCACGACGATGGGCGGCAGCCCGGCGTGCGCCACCAGCAGGCCGTTCACGACGCCCAGCAGCGCGCCCAGGCCCAGCGCCAGCAGCATCAGCAGCGCGATGGGCATGCCGGGGAAGGCCTGGCCCACCAGTGCGCAAGCCATGCCCGTCAGCGCCAGGTTGGACGCCACGGACAGGTCCACGCCGCGCGTCAGCAGCACGACGACCTGGCCGGCCACGAGCATGGCCAGCAGCGCCGACTCGTTGGCGATGTCCAGCCCGTTGCGGAAGGTGAGGAAGATCGGCGCGCGCCACCCCACCAGCAACACGATGGCCACGGTGGCGCCGAGCAGCAGTTGGTCGCGTTTCAACATGATTGCGTCTCCACGCCCGAGGCCGCCGCCACGATGGCCTCGGCCGGCGCGCCGTGCGCAAACTCGGCCACCATGCGGCCGCGCCGCATGACGATGACGCGGTCGGCCAGGTTCATCGCCTCGGGCAGCTCGGACGACACGAGGATGACTGCCAGGCCTTGCTGCACCATCTGCTCGATGAGTTCATAGACCGCCTGCTTGGCGCCGATGTCGATGCCCTTGGTCGGTTCGTCCAGGATGACGACGCGTGGCTGCAGGCCCAGCCATTTGGCGATGACGACCTTCTGCTGGTTGCCGCCGGACAGGCTGCCCACGGCCAGGTCTTGCGACGCGGTCTTGATGCGCAGGCGTTCGATCAGGCCCTGGGCAAAGCCGTGCTCGCGCACGGCCGACAGCCAGGGCCCGCGCGACAACTTGCCATGCCAGGCATGGCGCGGCCCGGCCAGCGCCGGCAGCGTCAGGTTGGCGCCGACCGACATGTCCAGCAGCGCGCCCTGGCCGCGCCGGTCCTCCGGCACATAGGCCAGGCCGGCGGCGATGGCCTGTGCCGGGTCGTGCAGGTCCACCGCACGGCCGTCGATCTCGACGCTGGCGGTCGCATCCGGCTTCAGGCCGATCAGCGCCAGCATGGCCTCGCTGCGCCCGGCGCCCACCAGGCCGTAGAAGCCCAGCACCTCGCCGCGCCGCACGTCGAACGACAGGTCCGCGAACTCGGTCGGGTGACTCAAGGCCTGCACGCGCAGCGCCACGTCCCCGGCCGAGCGCCGGCGCGACGGGTAGATGTCGTCCACCTCGCGGCCCACCATCAGCCGCACCAGCTCGGCCTCATTCGCGGTGACCATGTCGCCACTGCCGACGGACGCGCCATCGCGCAGCACCACGTAGCGGTCGCACACGGCGAACAGCTCGTCGAACTTGTGCGTGATGAACAGGACGGCCACGCCCTGCGCCTTGAGGCGGCGCACCAGCGCACAGACCTCGTGGATCTCGGCCTGGGACAGCGCGGCCGTGGGCTCGTCCAGGATGACGACGCGCGCCTGCATGGACAGTGCCCGCGCGATCTCGATCTGGTGGCGCTGGGCGATGCCCAGCTCCGCGGCCGGTGTGCGGGCGGAGAACTGCGCGCCCACGGCGTCCAGCCACTGCTGCGCCTCGCGCTCCATGCGGGGCCAGTCGACGGCGCGCAGGCCCATCACGCGCTTGGTCGGCGGACGGCCGATGAAGATGTTCTCGGCGGCGGACAGCGCGTCGAACACCACCGTCTCCTGGTGCACGGCGGCGATGCCCACGGCCTGCGCGTCCTGTGTGCGGGTGAAGCGCACGGGCCGGCCGTCCAGCAGGATCTCGCCCGCGTCGGGCGCATGCACGCCGGTCAGCGTCTTGACCAAGGTGCTCTTGCCGGCGCCGTTCTCGCCGATCAGCGCCAGCGCCTGGCCGGGCAGCAGGTCCAGGTCGACGCCGCGCAGCGCCTGCGTGGGGCCGAAGCGTTTGGTGATGCCGCGTAGCTGCAGCATCAGTACATCTTGGCGAACTTCTCGACGTTGCTCGCGTTGAAGGTGAAGGGCTCGGCCATCGCACCTTCCGCGTTCGCGTCCAGCACCATCTTGCCCACACGGCCCAGCGGCACGGTCTCGCCCGAGGCGCCCTTGACCGTGCCTTTCACCAGCGCGTTCGCCGCATGGATCACCGAGTAGCCCAAGTCCACCGGGTTCCAGATCGCAAAGCTCTTCACCGCCCCGCCCTTGACATGGCCCAGCATTTCCGAAGGCAGGCCCAGGCCGGTCACGAACACCTTGCCCGTCATGCGCTCGTCCTGCACCGCACGCGCCGCCGCAGCGATGCCCACCGTCGTTGGCGCGACGATGACCTTGAGGTTCGGGTGGCTCTTCAGCAGGCCTTGCGCCTCGCGGTAGCTCTTGTCGGTCTGGTCGTCGCCGTAGACGACGCTGACCAGCTTGACCTTGGCATAGGGTGGCGTGGCCAGCGTGGCCTTCATCGCGGCAATCCACGCGTTCTGGTTGGTGGCCTGCGCGGTGGCGGACAGCACGGCGACCTCGCCGCCGGCGGGCGACGCATCCAGCACCAGCGCAGCCAGCTTGGCGCCGATCAGCGGCGTGCTGGACGGCGCCAGGTGCAGCTGCCGGCCGTCCTTGCGCACCATGGAGTCGAAGGACAGCACCTTGATGCCGCGCGCCTGAGCCTTCTTCAGCACCGGCACCAGCGCGTCGGGGTCGTTGGCCGAGATGGCGATGGCCTTGACGCGCTGCGCGATCAGCGCATTGACGATCTCCACCTGCCCCTCGGCCGTGGCCTTGGCCGGGCCGGCGTAGATGATCTCCAGCCCGCCCAGCTCCTTGGCCGCCTCCTGCGCGCCCTGGCGGGCCGCGTCGAAGAAGCCGTTGCCCAGGCTCTTGACGACCAGCGCGACCTTGTCGGCGGCCAAGGCCGATGGGCTGGACAGCGCGGCCGCGAGTGCGGCGGCGAGCAGGAGGTGATTGCGCGGCATGAAGTCTCCGTGTGTCTCGGCGGGTGGCCCGCCTGGGCCCGCGAGCATCGTCTGCCGCGCCGGGCGCAACCGCTCAAGGTGATGCGTGTTTCAGTTCACCACAAACACGGCCGCGCTGCGGCCCGGCACTTCGAACACGCCACCCACGGCCTTCGCCTGCGTCGCCACCCGCCTGTCGGCAGCGCGGGCGCCGGCCTGCACCGGATGCAGCCGCCAGGCCGAGCCGGCTTCGGCGGGCAGGCTCAGGCGCTGGGCCTCGGGCGACACGTTGATCAATGTCATCACTGCCTTGAAGCCGCCCAGCCCACGGCCGTCGATGCGCGTCGCGATCAGCACCGGGTTCTGACCGGCACCGCTGCCGGGGAAGCTCAGCCGCTTGTTGACCTCCGCCGCGCTGGCCAGCCGCAGCAGCGGCGTGCTGGCGCGGATCTTCAGCAGGTCGCGGAAGACATCGCGCGCCCAGGCGATTTCGGCGGGGCCTGGGGCAATCGACGGATCAGCCAGCCGCTCGCGGGCCAGTGCCCAGTCGCGGCCATCCTTACCGAAGTTGTCCTGCTTTGGCGGCAGGCCGGTGCCGAAGTGGTTGGTCTGGTAGGTCCAGTCCAGCCGGTTGAACCAGTCGCCCGAGTCGTAGCTGTTGCGGTCCATGCTCTTGCTGCGCAGGATGTCCTGACCGGCATGGAAGTAGGCGATGCCCTGACTGAAGGCCACCACCGCCGCGCCCAGCATCTGCACACGGGCACGGTCCTCGCGCGAGGTGGCCAGCGGCAGCTTCAGCGCGTTGATGTCGAACAGCGTCTGGTTGTCGTGGTTCTCCACGTAGTTGACGACCTCACCGGGCTCGCTCGCGAAACCGGCCGGCTGGTCACCGCCGTAGGGGATGGCGTCCAGGCGCTGGGTCTCGCCGCGCCAGGTCGTCAGCTCGAAGCCGCGCAGCGAGCCGGCCAGGCCGACGCGGATCATGTCGGCGGCGCTCAGCAAGTCGTCCCGCGAGCGGTCGGCACCCAGCGCGTTGGGCGCGTACACCAGGCCGTTGAGCCAGCCCTGGTTGCGCACGCTGGCATCACCGCCCTCCCCCGCGCCACCACCACGCGCCGCGTCGCGGCCACGGTCGCTGAAGGCGCCAATGCCGCTACCGTTCAGGCTCAGCTGCGAGGCCTGCACGAAGCGGGCGCCGTTGGCCACCTCGCCGAAGTTCCAGCCCTCGCCCAGCAGTTGCACCGGCCGGCTGGCCTCGGCATCGACGCGCCTCTGCAGCCGCTCCATCGCCTCGCGCGGCTGGTGGCCCATCAGGTCGAAGCGCATGGAGTCGATGCGGTACTCGCGCACCCACAGCGCCGCCGAGTCGATCATCAGCTTGGCCATCATGCGGTGCTCGGTGGCGGTGTTGTCGCAACAGGTGGAGCGCTCGACCTCGCCCTTGGCATTGAGGCGGTGGTAGTAGCCGGGCACCAGGCGGTCCAGCACCGACTTCGGATGCTGGCCGGCTGCGGCCATGTGGTTGTAGACCATGTCCATGCCGACGCGCAGGCCGGCCTTGTGCAGGGCCATCACCATTTGGCGGAACTCGACGACGCGCCGCAGCGGGTCGGTCGCGAAGCTACCCTCGGGCGCGTTGAAGTGCCAGGGGTCGTAGCCCCAGTTGAAGCAGTCGTCGGCAGCCACGGCCATCACGGCGGCCTGCTGCGCGTCACTGTCGGCCGGCGCGTTGGGCACCGTCGGCGTCTTGCAACCACGCTCGGGCACGCTGGCGAGGTCGAAGACGGGCAGCAGATGCACGTCGGTCATGCCGGCCTTGGCCAGCGCCTTGAGGTGCTTCATGCCGTTGGACGCGCCCTCGGTAAAAGCCAGGTATTTGCCGCGCCAGGTGGGGCGCACGGTGGCGTCGCCGATGGAGAAATCGCGGACATGAAGCTCGTAGATGAGCTGGTCGGTCGCGGCCTTCACGCGGTTCGGGCGCGGCGTGCTGTCCCAGCCGCGCGGCTTCAGCGCGGGTGAGGCCAGATCGGCGACGACGCTGCGCTGTGAGTCGGCCGTGAGTGCCACCGAGTAGGGGTCGGTGACAAGGTTGCGCACGCGGCCATGCGTGGGCGTGACGACATCGACGAGGTAGCGGTAGGCCTGGCCGCTCAGGCTCCCCTGCAGCGTCGCGCGCCACACGCCGGTGGTGGTGTCGAACTGCATTGCGTCGGCAGCGACTGCGGGCGACTCAGCGCCGCCATAACGGCACAACAGCACGCGCTGCGCGGTCGGCGCCCAGACGGCGAAGCTCGTCCGCGCCCGGGTGGGGTGGGCGCCCAGGTCGCTCACGCGCTCGGCGGCAACGTAGAGATCGTCCAGCGCGCCGGGCGTCTGCACGCCGGTGGCGGCGATGACGCGGCCGTCCGCCGTTTCGTGCACCAGTAGCAGTTGCGCGCGCAGCAGCGTGGCCACTTCGGCGCCGCTAACCGCAAAGCGCGGCCCGTCGCCAATGAAGCGGAACCGCACCGGCAGCGCGGCAGCGCTGGGCTGCAGTTCGACCGCGCCATCACCACCCGCCACCGTCTCGCCCGCCACCGCCCGCAGCCCCGCCGCCCGCGCGTGATGCAGCCGCAGCCGCTCGCCCGCCTGCAGCTTCAGCCCCGGCCATTGCAGCGTGCGTGCGTCCAGCCAGTAGGCCTCGGCGGCGGCATTGGCGGCGGGCGCTGGCGCAGGCACCGGCGCGTTGCAGTCGTCCAGATCGCCCGCCCGTGCGACCGTGGCGATCAGCGTCAGGCCCAGCAGCGCGACCAGCGTGGAACGAGGCGTCATGGTTGTCTCCAATGTTTCGCCACATAGTAGCAAAACTACATTTATCGAAATCCCGCTATTGCTTCAAGCATGTAAGTCGCTATGCTGCGCGCCAACTTTATGCGTAGTTTGATTACATGAACCGCTGCGTTGGCCAGTTTCAGAAGGCGTCGATGGCAGTCGCGGCAGCCCTGCTCGCCGCCTGCGGCGGTGGCGGCTCTGGGGCCGCCGCACCGGCGCCGCCACCTGCACCCGTCGCCCTGCCCACGCCGGACACCAGCGCCGTTGCCGCAGCCGACCCCGGCAGCGCACTGCCCGAAGGCTGGCAGCGCGGCGCCTTCATGCAGGTCTTCGTGCGCAGCTACCAGGACAGCGACGGCGACGGCATCGGCGACCTGCGCGGGCTGACCAGCCGGCTCGACTACCTGAAGGACCTCGGTGTCACCGGCCTCTGGCTGATGCCCATCACCAAAAGCCAGGATGGCGACCACGGCTATGCGGTGAGCGACTACCGCGACATCGAGCCCGCCTACGGCCGGCTGGCCGACATGGACGAACTGCTCAGGCAGGCCCATGCGCGCGGCATCGGCGTCATCATCGATCACGTCATCAACCACAGCGCCGGCCAGAACCCGTTGTTCGTCAACGCCCGGGACTCGGCCAGCAACCCCTGGCGCGACTGGTATGTCTGGCAAAACCCGGCACCCGGCGGCTGGAGCATCTACGGCGGCAACCCCTGGCGCGCCACGGCCAACGGCGCCTACTACGCGCCGTTCTGGGACCAGATGCCCGACTTCAACCTGGGCAAGGCCGAGGTCGTCGACTTCCACAAGAACGCGCTGCGCTTCTGGCTGAACCGGGGCGTGGACGGCTTCCGCTTCGACGCGGTGGGCAACCTCGTCGAAAACGGGCCCGCCGCCTGGGAGAACCAGCCGCGCAACTACACGCTGATGAACGAGATGCGCCAGCTGCTGAATGGCTATGCGCGCCGTCACATGGTCTGCGAGGGCCCGGTCGACCCGCAGGGCTTTGGCGCCGCGTCCGCCTGCGGCAGCGCCTTCGCCTTTGACCTCAGCGCCGCGCTGATCGGTGCCGCGCGCGGCCAGGCCGGCTCGGTCGCCACGCTGGCCAACTACTTCAAGACCGCGCCGGCCGGCATGTCGCCCTTCCTGTCCAACCACGACGGCTTTGCCGGCCAGCGCCCGGCCGACCAGCTGGGCGGCGACATCGCCCAGCTCAAGCTCGCCGCCAGCGCCACCCTGCTGCTGCCGGGCGTGCCCTTCGTCTACTACGGCGAGGAGATCGGCATGCGCGGTGCCACGTCGCTCACGGGCGACCCGACCCTGCGCACGCCGATGGCCTGGAGCGCGGGCGAAAACGCCGGCTTCACGACCGGCACGCCCTACCGCGCGCTCGGCGCCAACGCGGCGACGAACCACGTCGCCGCCCAGCAGGCCGACCCGAATTCGCTGCTCCACCACTACCGCACGCTGCTGGCGCTGCGCAACGGCACCGCGCCGCTGCGCGACGGCGACTACGCCAACGCGACGGCCAGCGGCACGCTGCTGACCTACCAACGCCGCACGGCCACGCAGGCCGCCACGGTGGTCATCAACTTCGGCAGCACGGCCGCCGAGGCCAGCTTGACGGGCCTGCCCGCCAGCGAGACGCTGCAGGCCGCCTACCCGGCCGGCGGCGCCAATACAGCTAGCGACGCGGCCGGCCAGGCCCGCGTCACCGTCCCCGCGCAATCGTTGCGCGTCTACACCCACACGCGATGAAGACCAGCCCCAAACACCTCCTGCTGTGCCTCGCGCTCGCCGCCGCCGGCGCCTGCGCGCAAGCCCAGATCGACACCCGCCCCGTGCCCGCCCAGCCGCGCGCCAGCAGCCTGCCGGCGAACTGGCAGCAAGGCGTGTTCATGGAAGTCTTCGTGCGCGGCTATCAGGACAGCGACGGTGACGGCATCGGCGACCTGCGCGGGCTGACGAGCCGGCTGGACTATCTGAAGAAGCTCGGCGTCAGCGGCCTGTGGCTGATGCCCATCACCGCCAGCTCCGACCGCGACCACGGCTACGCGACGACCGACTTCCGCGCCATCGAGCCGCAGTACGGCACGCTGGCTGATTTCGACGAGCTGGTCCGCGAGGCGCACAAGCGCGGCATCGCCATCGTCATGGACTACGTCATCAACCATGCGTCGTACCAGTTCCCGCCCTTCCAGGCCGCCGTGGCCGACCGCAACAGCCCGTGGCGCAGCTGGTTCGTCTGGGACGCCAACCCAGGCCTGGGATGGGACATCTGGGGCAAATACCCCTGGTACGACGCGGCCACCAAGCCCTGGGACTGGCCTGGCGACCTGAAGGATCTGCCCGCGCCCAAGCCCGGCGCGCCCGATGTGTTCTTTGGCACCTTCGGCCCGCACATGCCCGACTTCAACATGCGCAACCCGGCGGTGGTTCAGTACCACGAGGACTCGCTGCGCTTCTGGCTCAACCGCGGCCTGGACGGCTACCGGCTGGACGCCGTGCCCCACCTCATCGAGAACAACGCCAAGGACTGGAACGACCAGCCCGAGAGCCGCGCGCTGACCAAGCGCTTCCAGGACCTCATCAAGAGCTACCCCGGTCGCTACGTCGTCTGCGAAGCCACGGCCGAACCCATCGCCTACGGCGAGCCCGGCCTGTGCGGCGGCGCCTTCGCCTTCAACCAGAACTACGAGCTGATGAAGGCCGCCAAGGGCGATGCCTCAGCAGTGCAAAAGGTGGCCGACTATTACCGCGCCATGTCGCCGACGATGGCGACCTTCCTGCACAACCACGACATCTTCACCGGCCAGCGCGTGTGGGACCAGCTGCACGGCGACGAGGCCCGCTACCGGCTGGCGGCGGCCAGCTACCTGCTGCTGCCGGGCACGCCCTTCGTCTTCTACGGCGAGGAGATCGGCCTGGCCGGCATCGACGGCAAGGATGCTCGGGACGACGCGCCGCTGCGGTCGCCGATGAGCTGGACGCCGGCAGGTGGCTTCTCCACGAACCCGCAGCCCTTCCGCCCGCTCGCGCTGAACCGTAGCCGGCACAACGCCGAGAGCCAGCAGCGCGACCCGGCCTCGCTGTTCAACTTCTACCGCGAGCTGATTCAACTCCGCCGTGCCTCACCCGCGTTGACGTTGGGCCGCTACGAAGCGGACAAGGTCGACGGCCAGGTCTGGACCTTCCAGCGTGTGCAGGGGAACGAGCGTGTGCTGGTGGCCATCAACTACGGCGACACGCTGGCCGCATTCGACCTGCCAAAACGAGCCCGCGCGCTCTATCCCAAGGGCGGCACCGCACGCGCGACGCTGCCCCCGCTCTCTGTCCACATCTACCGGCTGGAACCGCAATGAAAGCCTTGATCACCCTCGCTACTGCCCTGCTGATGAGCCTGCCCCTGATGGCCACCGAACCCACCCATCGCGTCGAACCGCCCAACTGGTGGGTCGGCATGCGCGACACCTCGCTGCAGCTGATGCTGCACGCCCCCGGCATTGCCAACGCCAAGCCCACGCTGGCGCCCTACCCCGGCGTCACGCTGAAGAGCAGCCACCGGGCCAGCAGCGCCAACTACCTCTTCGTCGACCTGGACATCGCGCCCGGCACCAAGCCCGGCGAGCTGACGCTGAACGTCGCCGGCAAGGCGCTGCGCTACCCGCTGCTGGCCCGCGCGCCCGGCTCGGCGGACCGCCAGGGCTTCGGCCCCAAGGATGCGATCTACCTCGTCGTACCGGACCGCTTCGCCCAGGGCGGCAGCGGCAAGCAGGCCGACATGAAGGAAGGCCAGGACCGCGCCGATCACGGCGGCCGCCACGGCGGCGACCTCGCCGGCATGCGCCAGCACCTGGGCTACATCGCCGGGCTGGGCTTCACGCAGGTCTGGCCCACGCCGCTGGTCGAGAACAACAGCGCCAAGTACAGCTATCACGGCTACGCGGCGACCGACTTCTACAAGATTGATCCACGCTTCGGCACGAACGACGACTTCGGCGCTTTCGTCTCCGAGGCGCGTTCCAAGGGTATCGGCGTCATCCAGGACATCGTGCTCAACCACATCGGCAGCGACCACTGGTGGATGAAGGACCTGCCGGCGCCCGACTGGGTCAACGCCTGGCCGCAGTACACGGAGACGCATCACGCGCGCATGACGCTGCAGGACCCGTATGCCTCAGCGCAAGACAGGAAGCGCTTCACCGACGGCTGGTTCGTGCCCGGCATGCCCGACCTCAACCAGCGCCGGCCGGAGCTGGCCACCTACCTGATCCAGAAGACGCTGTGGTGGGTTGAACGCTTCGGCCTGTCCGGCATCCGCACCGACACCTACTCCTACTCCGACCGCGACTTCCTGAGCCGCTGGTCTGCGCGCGTCATGCAGGAGTACCCGCGCCTGAACATCGTCGGCGAGGAATGGAGCCCTCACCCGGCCGTCGTCGCCTACTGGCAGCGCGGCAAGAAGAACCACGACGGCTACATCTCGCACGCGCCGAGCATGATGGACTTCCCGATGCAGTCCAACCTGCTCGCGGCGCTGACGGAGGGCGACGGCCCGCACACCGGCCTGACCAAGCTCTACGAGGGCCTGGCGCACGACTTCGTCTACCCGGACCCGTCCAACCTCGTGCTCTTCGACGGCAACCACGACACGCCGCGCATCTTCTCGCTGCTGAAGAACGATGTCGACCTGACCAAGATCGCGCTGGCCTACCTGGCCACGACGCGCCGCATCCCGCAGCTGTTCTATGGCAGCGAACTGCTGCTGCAGAGCCCCACCGAGCGTGACGACGGCAAGGTGCGTGCCGACATGCCCGGCGGCTGGCCCGGCGACAAGGTCAATGCCTTCACGGGCGCGGGACTGACCGCCGAGCAGCGCGACATGCAGGACTGGGTGCGGCGCCTGTTCACCTGGCGCAAGACCGCGACCGTCATCCACGACGGCGCGCTGATGCAGTTCGCGCCGCTGGAGGGCGTGTATGTGTTCTTCCGCTATGACGCGGGGCGGACGGTGCTGGTCGCGCTGAACAAGACGGGCAAGGCGGTGGAGCTGCCCGTGGCCCGCTTTGCGGAACGCGTCGCGCCGGGTCAGCGCGCCCGTGATGCGCTCAGCGGCAAAGACCTCACGCTGGGCGCCAGCCTGAGCGTGCCGGCGCGCAGCCCGCTGATCCTGGAGATCGGGCGCTGACCGGCGCAGCAGCCTAGATCAACGTCAGGGCGGCCTTCCCGTCCGTGACAACCTCTGAGGCCAGCTTCTGGTCCATGGTGGCCAGCTTGCCCTTGTTCTCCTTGGCGAGCGCAAGCAGGTAGCTATCAGTGACCCGACCGTGGCTAGACAAGAGGTTCGGGTCGACCAAGGCAC
Source organism: Pelomonas parva (assembly GCF_043555835.1). NCBI lineage: Bacteria > Pseudomonadati > Pseudomonadota > Betaproteobacteria > Burkholderiales > Sphaerotilaceae > Roseateles > Pelomonas parva. Next base: position 67,619 of record NZ_JBIGHV010000001.1, read on the forward strand.
TGTCGACGAGGCTGATGCTGTCCGGCCAAAAGGCGTGTCCGGCCAGGCCCCGGATGGCGGCCAGAGCGGACGCGACCGTACTCGGCGGGCCGGGCGAATTCGGGTATTTGGGGTGCCCGACGATGCGCAGCAGGCCGTTCTCCGTGATGGGACAGGTGGCGAATGCCTTGTGCCCCACCCGGCCGAACCACTCGTGAACCTGGTCGTGCTGAACATGCGCCGGGTCGATGAGCGCAATGAGCACGTTCACGTCCAGCAGGTAGCGCGTCACGGCTGCTCGTCGCGCAACTGGTTCACGAGTTCGAGCGTCACCGGTACGGCGCCCTTGCGGCTCGCCAGCAGAGGTATGCCGTTGCGCTCGGTCTTGTTGCTTCGCGTGCTGCGGGACAGTCCTTGGCGCGCCAGCGCCGAGATCACCTCGCCGATGCTGCGCTGCTCTCGTTCGGCCAGATGCTTGGCTGCGGCCAGAACGTCGTCGTCAATGGCAAGTGTCGTCCGCATGGCACCACTCCTCAGTGGACTTGATGCCAAACATCTTACATCACGCATCAAACATCAGCATGCTGACGCGGTTGCCAGACGAGACGAAGTCTCGCTGGACGCCAGCAGAGTCGCCGCGAGGAGGATCAGCCCGGCAGCTTCAACAGCTCGAATGGCCCACGTCCCGACGCCGCCGTGATCAGCCCCAGCACCCGCGTCGGCTCGCTGCCGATCCAGTCCCAGTGGAAGCGCCAGCCCCAGTTGCCGCCCAACACGCCGGGCACGTTCATGCGGTGGCTGCCGTTCAGGCCCAGCACGTCCTGCAGCGGATAGACGGCGATGTTGGCCACCGAGTTGGCACAGGCGCGGATCATGGCCCAGTGAATGTCATGGTCGCCGCAGGCCAGGTAGGAGCCGGCGAACTGGCGCTCGCGGGGCCCTGCCTGTTCCCACCAGCCGCGCACGGTGTCGTTGTCGTGCGTGCCGGTGTAGGCCACCGAGGTGGTGGGCCACATGTGCGGCAGGAACTCATGGTCGCCCTCGGCGCCGAAGGCGAACTGCAGGATCTTCATGCCGGGGAAGCCGCAGCCGTCGCGCAACTCGTACACGTCGTCGGTGATGAAGCCCAGGTCCTCGGCGACGATGGGCAGCGGACCCAGCGCCGTGCGGATGGCGTCGAAGAGCGGCATGCCCGGCCCCTTGAGCCACTGACCAACCGTGGCGTCGGGGCTGCTAGCCGGAATCTCGTAATAGCCCGCAAAGCCGCGGAAGTGGTCGATGCGAAAGACATCGGCCTGCGTCAGCGCGCGCTTCACGCGGGCCGTCCACCAGGCGTAGTTCTCGTCGGCCATCTTGTCCCAGCGGTACAGCGGGTTGCCCCAGCGCTGGCCGAGCGGGCCGAGATCGTCGGGTGGGCAGCCGGCCACGACCGTGGGCTGATAGTTCTCGTCCAGCGAATACAGGTCGGGGCGCGACCAGCAATCCGCGCTGTCGTGGGCCACGAAGATGGGCAGGTCGCCCATGATGTGCACGCCGTGCTCGTTGGCATAGGCCTTGAGCGCGCCGATCTGCACGTCGAACTGCCATTGCACGAACTGCCAGAAGGCGATTTCGTCGGCGTAGTCCTTGCGGGCCTGGGCGATGGCCTTGGGCTCGCGCTTCTTCAGGCCTTCGCTCCATTCCCACCACGGCTGGCCGTTCAGCGGCGAGCGGATGGCCATGAAGAGCACGTAGTCGTCCAGCCAGCTCTGCTGCGACAGGCACCAGGCGGCAAAGGCGATGCGGTCGGCGTCTGCGGCACCCGCGAAAAAGCCGGCGGCGGCGGCGCGCAGCTGCTGCTCGCGCCAGGGCGTGACAACGCCGTAGTCGATGCGCTCGCCGTGGAAGTGCGGCACCTCGGGCTGCTTCAACCAGCCTTTGGCGATCAGCGGCTCCAGCGCCACCATCCACTGGCTGCCGGCAAAGGCCGACACGCCCTGGTAGGGGCTGTCGCCGGGGCCGATGGGCGTGGTGGGCAGCAGCTGCCAGATGGACTGGCCGGCGGACTCCAGCCAGTCGACGAAGCGGTAGGCATCGGGGCCGAAGTCGCCCATGCCGTGCGGGCCGGGCAGCGAGGTGATGTGCAGCAGCACACCGGAGGAACGTTGGTTCAGATTCATACGTGGCGGAGCACAACGAGTGATCGGGCCGGCACGTTCAGCGGCGCGCCGGCGGGGATGAGGGGTGCGGCCGACTCGCCGCTGCTGTCCAGCACCAGCCGCCAGGGGCCGTTGCAGAGCAGGAAGGGCAAGGGCATCGGGTCGGGGTTGAAGACAATCATCAGCCGTGGCGCCGCCGCCCCGGCTTCACGCAGCTGGGCGCCGAAGGCACGTTGGCCGGCGTCGTGCCAGTCGTGCGGCGTCATCTCGTGGCCGCTGGGCGCGTACCAGGCGATGCTGGCCTCGCCCGGGCCGCTGGCAAACCAGCGCGGGTGGCGGAGCAGCGGCTCGGCGGCGCGCAGTGCCAACAACTCGGCGACCAGCTCGGTGGTGCGGAAGTCGGCCTGGTCCCAGTTCAGCCACGTCGTCGGGTTGTCCTGACAGTAGGCGTTGTTGTTGCCGCCCTGGCTGTTGCCAATCTCGTCGCCGGCACACAGCATGGGCGTGCCCTGGGCCAGCAGCGTGGTCGCCAGCAGCGCGCGGCGCACGCGCTCGCGCAGCGCGTTGATGGCGGCGTCATCCGTCGGGCCTTCGGCGCCGAAGTTGGCGCAAAGCTCGCCGTCGCGGCCGTCGCGGTTGTCTTCGCCGTTGGCCTGGTTGTGCTTGGTGCTGTAGCTCGTCAGGTCGGCCAGCGTGAAGCCGTCGTGCACGGCGACGAAGTTGACCGAGGCGGTGGGCAGGCGCTGGCCGTGGTGAAAGACGTCGCTGGACGCCATGAAGCGCCGCGCGAACTCGCCGCGGCCCACGCCGTGCGGCCCGGCCTTCAGCCAGTAGCCGCGCACCGCATCGCGGAACTTGTCGTTCCATTCGAGGAAGCGGCCCGGGAAGCGGCCCACCTGGTAGCCGTCGTAGGCCGCATCCCAGGGCTCGGCGATGAGGTGCACGCCGGCCAGCACGGGGTCCTGCCGCAGCGCGGTGAAGAAGGCGGCATTGGCGTCGTAGCCATGACGGGTGCGGCCCAGCACCGGAGCCAGATCGAAGCGGAAGCCGTCGACGCCCATCTCGCCCACCCAGTAGCGCAGCGAGTCCAGCACGAACTGGGTCACGCGCGGATGCGAGCAGCGCAGCGTGTTGCCGCAGCCGGTCAGGTTCTCGTTGCGGCTCTTGTCGTCGGCCACGAGGCGGTACCAGGTGGTGTTGTCCAGGCCGCGGAAGCTCAGCGTCGGGCCGAACTCGTTGCCTTCGGGCGTGTGGTTGTAGACGACGTCCAGCACGACCTCCAGGCCGGCCTCATGCAGCGCGGCGACCATCTGGCGGAACTCGGCCGTGACGGCGGTCGGGTCCTGGCGGTGCTCGGCCCTGGCCCAGCGCGGGTCCGGGCAGAAGAAGCCCAGCGTGTTGTAGCCCCAGTAGTTGTGCAGGCCGCGCTCGGCGAGGTGCGGCTCGTCGATGCAGTACTGCACCGGCAGCAGCGACAGCGTCGTCACGCCCAGGCGCTTGAAATGCGCGATGGATGCCGGGTGCGCCAGGCCGGCGTATGTGCCGCGCAGCTCTTCCGGCACGCCGGGCAGGGTCTTCGAGAAGCCCTTGACGTGAACCTCGTAGAGCACGACCTCGGCCGGTGCGCGACGCGGCTTGTGAGCCCGCACAGGACTGACTGACGGCGGTGCCACGCGAGCCTTCAGTGCCTGCGTCGCGTTGTCGCGCGTGTCCAGCGAGCGCGGGCCGTCCGGGTGGCCCAGCTCATAGCCATGGTGCTCGGCGCGCCAGCCGAAGTGGCCGACGATTTCTCGCGCCCAGGGGTCCAGCAGCAGCTTGTGCGGGTTGAAGCGGTGGCCTTGCTCCGGCAGGTAGGGGCCATGGGCGCGCACACCGTAGACGAGGCCGGGGCCGACACCTGGCAGGAAGCCGTGGAAGACGCCGTCATGCGGGCCGTCCAGCGTGTAGCGGCGCAGCTCGCGCTGGCCTTCGCCGTCGAACACACACAGCTCGATGCGGGTCGCGTGCTCACTGACAACCGCGAAGTTGACGCCGCCGTCGCGGGCGAAGGAACCCAGCGGCTCATGCCAGCCAGGTTGGAGGTCGGGTAGGTGTGCCATCACAGATCAGCTAGCAAACAAGGTGCCCGAGAAGCTGTGTCGTAGGACATGCGCAGGTCAGATCGGTACGAAGAACACCGTCGCCAGCGGCGGCAGGTTGATCGTGATCGACAAGCGCTTGCCGTGCGCAGGCACCGCCTGCACAGGCAGGCCCGCAGCCGCGACGCCGTTGCCCATGTTGCTGCCGCCGTAATAGGCCGAATCGGTGTTGAGCGCCTCGCGCCAGGCGGTCACGCCATCCGGCACGCCCAGCGAGTAGCCTTCGCGCGGCACCGGCGTCATGTTGCAGACGACGATGACCATGCGGCCTGTGCCGTCGCGGCGCACCCAGGCGTAGATGGAGTGCTCGGCATCATGCGCACTGATCCACTCGAAGCCACCGCCCTCGCAATCCAGCCTGTGCAGGGCGCTGTGCTCGCGATAGAGCATGTTGAGATCGCGCACCAGGCGTTGCACGCCGGCATGGCGGTCGTCTTCCAGCAGGCCCCAAGGCAGGCCCTCGGCATGGTTCCACTCGTTGCGCTGGGCGAACTCCTGGCCCATGAAGAGCAGCTTCTTGCCCGGATGGCCCCACATGAAGCCGTAGTAGGCGCGCAGGTTGGCGAACTTCTGCCAGTCGTCGCCCGGCATCTTGCTGAGCATGGAGCCCTTGCCGTGCACGACTTCGTCGTGCGAGATGGGCAGCATGAAGTTCTCGCTGAACGCGTAGATCAGGCCGAAGGTCATCTTGTCGTGATGCCAGCGGCGGTTGATCGGGTCCTCGGCCATGTAGCGCAAGGTGTCGTTCATCCAGCCCATGTTCCACTTGTAGTGGAAGCCCAGGCCGCCGGTGTAGGTGGGCGCCGAGACGCCGGGGAAGCTGGTGCTCTCCTCGGCCACCGTGATGGCGCCGGCAATCTCGCCGACATGCTCATTCATCTCGCGCAGCATCGAGATCGCTTCGAGGTTCTCGCGGCCGCCGCGGATGTTCGGAATCCACTCGCCTGCCGGCCGCGAATAGTCGCGGTACAGCATGCTGGCCACGGCGTCCACGCGCAGGCCGTCCACGCCCCAGCGCTCGATCCAGTACCTTGCGCTGCCGATCAGGAACTGGCGCACCTCGGTGCGACCGAAGTTGTAGATCAGCGTGTTCCAGTCGCGGTGGAAGCCTTCCTTGGGGTCCGCATACTCGTAGATGCGCGTGCCATCGAACTCGGCCATGCCGTGGGCGTCCGCCGGGAAGTGCGCAGGCACCCAGTCCAGCAGCAGGCCGAGGCCCGCGTCGTGGCAGGCCTTGACGAAGCGGGCAAAGCCCTCGGGCGGGCCGAAGCGGGCGCTGGGCGCGTACAGGCCCAGCGTCTGATAGCCCCAGGAGCCATCGAAGGGATGCTCGCTGATGGGCATCAGCTGCAGGTGCGTGAAGCCCATGTCGGCCACGTAGGCGGGCAGTTGCTCAGCAAGTTCGTCCCAGGTCGGAAACTCGGCGGACAGGCTGCGGCGCCAGGACGCGGCATGCACCTCGTAGACGCTAATGGCCGACTCCCGCCGGTTGGCGCGCTCGCGCTGGCGGGGCAGCGGCGTGACGTCGGGCAGCGGCGCGACGATGCTTGCCGTGTCGGGCCGCAGCTGGGCGCGGCGGGCGTAGGGGTCGGCCTTCAGAGGCAGCAGCGTGCCATTGCCGCTGACGATCTCAAACTTGTAGAGATCGCCCTCGCCCGCATGCGGCACGAAGATCTCCCACACGCCGGCCTGGTGGCGCAGCCGCATCGGGTGCCGGCGGCCGTCCCAGTTGTTGAAGCCGCCAACGACGCTGACGCGCCGGGCGTTGGGCGCCCAGACGGCGAAGCGCACGCCGCTCACGTCGCCATACTGCACAAGGTGGGCGCCCAGGCTCAGATAGGGCCTGAAGTTGCGCCCTTCGGCCAGCGCCTTCAGCTCGTCGTCGCTGAGCTGGGGGTAGAAGTTGTAGGGGTCGGCGTAGACCCCTTCGGCGCCCTCCCCGCCGCCCGCCCAGCGCACCGCCAGCCGGTAGTCGAAGCGGTGCTTGCGGCGCGGCACCTGGGCCTCGAAGAAGCCGCCGCGCCGGTGCTCCAACTCGACGATGCGCTTGCCGCTGCCGGCATCCAGCAGCGCGACCGCTTCGGCAGTCGGCAGCAGCACTCGCACCCAGAGCCGACCGCCGTCATCCGCATGCAGGCCGAGGCGGCCGAAGGGATCGGCGTGGCGGCCCGCCAGCAGGGAGTCAACGTCGGCGTCGGTGAGCATCAGTTCAGTGATCCAGACTCTTCACGGACCAGACACGGTCCACGTATTCGGCGATCGTGCGATCGGACGAGAACGGGCCCATGCCGGCGATATTGCGCAGTGCGCGTTCAGCCCAGGCGGCGCGGTCGGCGAACAGCGTGTCGACCTTGGCCTGGGTGGCGACGTAATCGGCGAAATCGGCCATCAGCAGGTAGACGTCGCGGTGCAGCAGGCTGTCCACCAGCGGGCGATAACGCTCGGTGTCGCCATTGCTGAAGACACCGGCCGAGATGGCGTCGATGACGCGCTTGAGCTGGCGATTCTCTTCGACATACAGGCGCGGGTCGTAGCCCAGCTGCTTGATCCGGGCGACCGCGTCGGCGCGCAGGCCGAACACGAACATGTTCTCCACGCCCATGGCCTCGGCCATCTCGATGTTGGCGCCGTCCCAGGTGCCGATCGTGACCGCGCCGTTCATGCCGAACTTCATGTTGCCGGTGCCCGAGGCCTCGGTACCGGCCGTCGAGATCTGCTCGGACAGGTCGGCCGCCGGGATGATGCTTTCGGCCAGCGTGACGCTGTAGTTGGGCAGGAAGACGAGCTTGAGCTTGTCGCCCACGCGCGGGTCGCTGTTGATGACGCGGGCCACGTCATGCGCCAGGCGCACGATGCTCTTGGCCATCTGGTAGGCGGAAGCGGCCTTGCCGGCAATGATGACGGTGCGCGGCACCCAGTTCGCGTCGGGGTTGTCGCGGATGGTCTGATAGCGCGAGATGACATGCAGCAGGTTCAGCAGCTGGCGCTTGTACTCGTGGATGCGCTTGATCTGGATGTCGAACAGGCTGTCGACATTGACGTTGAGCCCCAGCTCACGGCGGATGACGGCGGCCAGGCGCTCCTTGTTGGCGCGCTTGACGGCCAGGAATTCCTCACCCAGCTCGCGGTTGGCCGCCAGCGGCGCCAGCTCGCCCAGCTCGGCCAGGTTCTTGCGCCAGCCCTCGCCGATGCGGCCGTCCAGCAGCGTCGACAGCAGCGGGTTGGCCTGCTCCAGCCATCGGCGCGGAGTCACACCATTCGTGACGTTATGGAAGCGCTCCGGCCAGACGCGGGCGTAGTCGGCAAAGATGGTCTGCACCATCAGCTCCGAGTGCAGCGCCGCGACGCCGTTGACACGGTGCGAGGCGACCAGCGCAACGGAGGCCATGCGCACGCGGCGCTCGCTGCCGTGGCTGCCCTCGTCGATGAGGGACACGCGCGAGGCAAAGGCATGGTCGCCGGGGAAGCGCGCCTCCAGCTCGGCCAGGAAGCGGTGGTTGATCTCGTAGATGATTTCCAGGTGGCGCGGCAGCAAGGCCTCGAACATGCGCACCGGCCAGGTCTCCAGCGCCTCGGGCATCAGCGTGTGGTTGGTGTAGGCCACGGCCTGGCGGGTGATGCGCCAGGCTTCGTCCCAGCCCAGGCCGTGCTCGTCCAGCAGCAGGCGCATCAGCTCGGCCGGGGCCAGCGCGGGATGCGTGTCGTTGAGGTGGATGGCGTTGGTCTTGCCGAGGTCGTGCAGGCTGCCGAACTCGCGCAGGTGGCGGGCCACCAGGTCTTGCAGCGAGGCGCTGACGAGGAAGGCCTCCTGCTTCAGGCGCAGTTCGCGGCCGGCTTCGGTGCTGTCGTCCGGGTACAGCACCCAGTTGATGGAATCGGCCAGCACCTGGTGGCGGGCCGCGCCGACATAGTCGCCCTCGCAGAAGGGCTTGAAGGCGATGGGCGAGGCTGTGGCCTGCCACTGGCGCAGCGTGGAGACCCGCTCGCTGTGGTGGGCGGGCACGATGAAGTCATAGGCCTGGGCCTCGATCTCATAGCCCGGCTGCCAGCGGCGCACGCCCGTGGCATCGGCCTCGACGCGGCCACCGAAGCCGACATGGAAGCGCAAGTCGTGGCGGGGCAGCTCCCAGGCGGGCGTGTCGCGGGTCCAGTCGTCGGGCTGCTCCAGCTGGCGGCCCTGACTGATGATTTGCGCGAAGGTGCCGTAGTGGTAGCGCAGGCCGTAGCCGAAGGACGGCAGCTCCAGCTCGGCAAAGCTGTCCAGGAAGCAGGCCGCCAGGCGACCCAGGCCGCCGTTGCCCAGCGCCGCATCGGGTTCGCGCTCCAGCACGTCGCCAAGCGTCATGCCCTGCTCGGCCAGCTTGGCCTGCAGCGGCTCGGTGAGCTTCAGGGCCGCGAGCGCGTTGGACAGCGCGCGGCCCATCAGGAATTCCATCGACAGGTAGTGCACGCGGCGCACCGGCGCCTTGTCGCCGCGCTTGGCGTCTGCGGCTTGTGTGGCGGCCCAGCGGCGGGCCAGCGTCTCGCGGCAGGCAATGGCTGCGGCATGCAGCGCGGCCTGCGGCGTGGCGCCGTGGCTGGATTGGGAGACTTCGCGTTCGTAGGCCGTCTCGAAGGCCGCGCGCAGGGCCAGGACTTCAGAAGAGACAGTGGGCTGGGCGGAAGGTTTCATCGCAGTGGCAACCTTGGGCTTTTGCTTGCGCTGATCAGACAGCACGGAGCTGAGGCGGGTGGGGGTGTTCATCAGTGCTGGCCCCCAATGACGGGAGCAAGAATGCTACCCGAGCGGCAGCGCTGGTCGAAGTATCGACCAGCTCCGACCAGTTGTGTAGTTTGACTACATCGGGAAAACCCCGATCGCTTCGCAAATCATTGATTTGCAAGGATTTCATGAAGATTTCTGCGGGGCTTTTCTGTTGTAGCTGGCGCTACACAAATGTATATTGTCTACAAAGGCTGTCGAAGAACGAAAATCTCGACGCCAAAAGACGAGACAAGCCGGCGTAGTTCAGCAACAAGACGCCCGGCGACTGAAAGGTTAGAAGTGGCAGACGTTCGACTGACCGGTGTTGAAAAAGCCTATGGCGACATCCGCATCCTGCACGGCATCGACCTGGAGATCCGCGACGGTGAGTTCATGGTGTTCGTCGGGCCGTCGGGCTGCGGCAAGTCCACGCTTCTGCGCACCATTGCCGGCCTGGAGGAGATCACCGGCGGCGAGCTGACGATCGGCGGGCGGGTCGTCAACGACGTGCCGCCCAGCGAGCGCGGCATCGCCATGGTGTTCCAGTCATATGCGCTCTACCCGCACATGAATCTGTTCGACAACATGGCGTTCGGCTTGAAGCTGGCCAAGGTGCCGAAGGCGGAGATCGAGACGGCGGTGCGCACGGCCGCCAAGATCCTGCACATCGAACATCTGCTGGACCGCAAGCCGAAAGACCTGTCGGGCGGCCAGCGCCAGCGGGTCGCCATCGGCCGCGCCATCGTGCGCAAGCCTGAGGTCTTCCTGTTCGACGAGCCACTGTCCAACCTCGATGCCGCCCTACGCGTGCGCATGCGCTACGAGTTCGCCAAGCTGCATGAAGACCTCAAGACCACGATGATCTACGTGACCCACGACCAGGTGGAGGCCATGACGCTGGCCGACCGCATCGTCGTGCTGAGCGCGGGCAAGATCGAGCAGGTCGGCTCGCCGCTGGAGCTGTACGAGCACCCGCGCAACCTGTTCGTGGCCGGCTTCATCGGCAGCCCGAAGATGAACTTCATCGCGGGCGAGCTGGTCGCCATCGAAGCGGGCCACGTCGACGTGAAGCTGAACGGCGGCAATGTCGTGCTGCACGCCAAGGTCGACGGCAGTTCCGCAAAGCTGGGCGACAAGGTGACCCTGGGCGTGCGGCCCGAGCACATCCGCCAGGGCGACCACGGCCAGGGCAACCTGCTGCAGAGCACCGTGGCCTTCGTCGAGTCGCTGGGCGGCATCACCTTCGCCTACTGCCCCTACCCCGGCCTCGAGGAGCCGCTGACCTGCCAGTTCGAAGGCCGCAACGGCAGCGACCGCCTGCGCAATGGCCAGGCACTGGACCTGCATCTGCCGGCCGAGGCGCTGTATGTGTTCGACGTCAATGGCCTAGCGCTGCGCCGCCTTGCCGCACCGGAGCTGGCGGCATGAAGTGGTTGCCATTGGTCGCCGCACTGGCGGTAGCGCCAGCGCTGGCCGAGACGCCTCGCCTCCTCGTCTGGATCAACGGCGACAAGGCCTACACCGGCCTGCAGAAGGTAGGCGATGCTTTCACGAAGGTCTCGGGCGTCAAGGTCGTCGTGGAACACCCGGTGGACCCGACCGACAAGTTCCAGCAGGCCGCCGGTGCCGGCAAGGGACCGGACATCTTCTGCTGGCCACACGATCGCGTCGGCGAATGGGCCAAGGCCGGATTGCTGACGCCGCTGCGGCCGTCGGCGCGGCTCAAGGCCGAGTCGGAAGAGACCGCCTGGCAGGCGCTGAGCTACCGCGGCCGCATCTGGGGCTACCCCATCGCCATCGAGACGACCGGCCTGATCTACAACAAGGCGCTGGTGCCCACCCCGCCCGCCACCTGGGATGAGGTGATCGCCATCGACCGCAAGCTCAAGGCCCAGGGCAAGAGCGCGGTGCTCTGGGACTACAACAAGAGCTTCTTCAGCTGGCCCATGATTGCCGGCGCCGGCGGCGTCATCTTCGGCCGCGATGCGCAAGGTGATTTCGACGCCAGCAAGGTCGATGTCAACAACGGCGGTGCGCTGGCCGGCGCGCAGATGATCGAACGCCTCATCAAGGACGGCCACATGCCCAAGGGCGCGCGCTACTCGGAGATGGAGGCGGCCTTCGCGCGCGGCGACGTGGCCATGATGATCTCCGGCCCCTGGGCCTGGGACAACGCCAAGCGCGCCAGGATCGACATCGGCGTGGCGGGCATCCCGGCGGTCGTCGCCGGCAAGCCCAGCAAGAGCTTTGTCGGCGTGCTGGGCTGCATGATTTCCGCGCCCAGCAAGAACAAGGACATCGCCAAGGAGTTCATCGAGAACCACCTGATGCGACCCGAGGCCTTGAAGGTGCTGGATGCCGACGTGCCCATCGGCGTACCGGCCAACAAGGCCTTCTACGCCGAGCTGTCGGTCAACCCGCTGATCGCGGCCAGCATGACCAACGCCCGCAACGGCGCGCCCATCCCCAACATTCCGGAGGTCGGCCGCTTCTGGACCGCGATGGACGCGGCGCTGGAAGCCATCACCAACGGATTGCAATCCCCGAAGGACGCGCTCGACGGCGCCGCCGCACGGATGCTGCTGAACAAATGAGCGCCACCACTTCAACCCTGGGCCAAGGCAGCTACTCGACGCTGCCGCCCACGCTGACCGAGAAGCTGTCCAAGTGGCTGCATTGGCCGCTCGCCATCGCCGGCATGGTCGCGGCGCTGTATCTCGTCTTCATGGTCTACACGACCGGCCAGGCCGCCTGGGCCGCCGGCCTGCTGGTGCTGTTCACGGCCGGCTTCTACGTCTACCTGAGCCGTGGTGGCTTTGCCTGGCGCTACCTCTTCCCCGGCGTGGCCGGCATGCTGGTGTTCATCGCCTTCCCGCTGGTCTACACGGCGCAGATCGGCCTGACGAACTATTCGAGCACCCACCTGCTCAGCGAAAGCCGCGTGCGCGAGTACCTGCTGGAGCAGCACGACGCGGTCGAGGACAAGGTGCTGGCCTACAGCCTGCACGCCAGCGGCGCCGAGTACCGCCTCGTGCTGAAGACCGAGGGCGAGGCCGACCCGCAATGGGTGTCGCCGCCGCTGGCGCTGCGCGCGGGCAAGGAGGTCCGCGTCGACGTTGCGGCAGCGGACGCCGCGTCCACGCCGACGGGCACCGCCCTGCCCTTGCCCGAGCTGATCAAACACCGCGACGCGCTGGCCAAGCTCGTGCTCGTGCAGCCCGACGGGAGCGAACTGCGCTACCTCGGCCTGCGCGAATTCGGCCCCCTCAAGCCGTTGTGGACCGCCAACGCTGACGAGAGCCTCACGCGCAATGCCGACGGCGCCGTCTTCAAGCCCAACCGCGACACCGGCTTCTTCGAATCTGCCTCGGGCGAAGTCCTGCAGCCCGGCTTCAAGGCCTTCATCGGCATGGCGAACTACGCCCGCATGCTGTTCGACGCCGAGTTCCGCGGCCCCTTCCTGTCCATCTTCACGTGGACGGTGGTGTTCTCGGCGCTGACCGTGTTCTTCGCCACGGCCATCGGCATGCTGTTCGCCGTGATGCTGAACTGGGAGGGCATGAAGTACCGCACCACCTACCGCACGCTGCTGTTCCTGCCGTATGCGGTGCCGGGCTTCATCTCCATCCTCGTCTTCAAGGGCTTGTTCAACCAGAACTTCGGCGAGATCAACGCCATCCTGGACGCCTTGTTCGGCGTCAAGCCCGCATGGTTCGCCGACCCCTATCTCGCCAAGACGATGCTGCTCATCGTCAACGTGTGGCTGGGTTATCCCTACATCATGATCCTGTGCTCGGGGCTACTGAAGTCCATCCCCGCCGACCTGTACGAAGCCTCGGCGCTGGCCGGCGCCAGCCCCGCCACCAACTTCTTCAAGATCACCGCGCCGCTCATCATCAAGCCGCTGGCGCCGCTGCTGGTGAGCGCCTTCGCGTTCAACTTCAACAACTTCGTGCTGATCGCGCTGCTGACCGACGGCCGGCCGGACTTCCTGTCCACCAAGCTGCCGGCGGGCCAGACCGACATCCTCGTCAGCTACACCTACCGCATCGCGTTCAAGGACTCGGGCTCGGACTTCGGCCTCGCTGCGGCGATCTCGACGCTGATCTTCTTCCTGGTGGCGGCGCTGTCGTTGATCAACCTGCGGATGTCGGCGAGGGCGCAGAAATGAAATGCAGGAAATGCAACCACAGAGGCACAGAGACACAGAGGAACAGCCTCTGCTCTGTGAATTTCTCTGTGTCTCTGTGCCTCTGTGTTTAAGTCTTTGGAGTTCTGAATGGCCATCGTCCTCGGCAAACAAGCCCGCTGGCGCACCTTCGCCGCGCATGCGGTGATGTGGGTCTTCATCGCCATCACGCTGTTCCCGCTGCTGGCCGTCGTGTCCATCTCGCTGCGGCCCGGCAACTTCGCCACCGGCAGCCTGATCCCGACCGAGATCAGCCTGGAGCACTGGAAGCTCGCACTCGGTATCCCCTACCAGGCCGCCGACGGCAGCCTGGTGCAGCCGCCCTTCCCGGTGCTGACCTGGCTGTGGAACTCGATCAAGATCGCCACCATCTCGGCCTTCCTCATCGTCGCCATCTCCACCAGCGCGGCCTATGCCTTTGCGCGCATGAAGTTCCGCTTCGACAAGCCCGTGCTCAACGGCATGCTGCTGCTGCAGATGTTCCCGCCGGTGCTGGCCCTGGTGGCGATCTTTGCCATCTTCGAGACCATCGGCACCTACGTGCCGGCCCTGGGCGTCGAGACACACGCGGGCCTGGTGCTCGCCTACCTCGGCGGCATCGCCACGCATGTGTGGACGATCAAGGGCTACTTCGAGACCATCCCCGTGGAGATCGAGGAGAACGCCAAGGTCGACGGCGCGACGCACTGGCAGGCCTTCAGCCGCGTGCTGCTGCCCATGGCCATTCCCATCCTGATGGTGGTGTTCGTGCTGGCCTTTATCGGCACCATCATCGAGTACCCGGTGGCGTCCATCCTGCTGCGCGAAGAAGGCAACCTGACGCTCGCCGTCGGCTCCAAATACTTCCTGCACGACCAGCGCTTCCTGTGGGGCGACTTCGCGGCAGCGGCCGTGCTGTCGGGCCTGCCGATCACGCTGGTCTTCCTGCTTGCGCAGCGCTGGATCGTTTCCGGCCTGACGGCGGGTGGAGTCAAGGGATGAAGGCCGCCGTCGCAGCCCTGCTCGGCACCTTGGCCCTGACGGCGCAGGCCGGCCCCTACGAGGACCGCGAGCGCGACTGGCGCAACGGCGCGGTGGTCTACCAGATCATCGTGGACCGCTTCGCGCCGTCGGCCACCTTGCCCGCCAAGCAAGGCCTCTACGCGGCACCCAGGCGCCTGCGCGCCTGGAACGACACACCTGCACCCGGCCCCTACCTGGAGGCCGAGAAGCTGTATTCGCACGAGCTGGACTTCTGGGGCGGCGACCTCGCCAGCGCCACCGCTAAGCTGGGCCACATCCAGCAGCTGGGCGCGGATGTGCTCTACATCAACCCCATCCACCAGGCCTACACCAACCACAAGTACGACGCGCTGGACTTCAAGGCCATCTCGCCCGAGTACGGCAGCCGCGAGGACTTCAAGCGCCTGGCGGCCGAGGCGCACCGGCGCGGCCTGAAGGTCGTGCTGGATGGCGTCTTCAACCACATGGGCCGCAATGCCCCGGCCTTCAAGGCCGCAATGGCGGACCCCAAGAGCCCCTGGCGCGAGTGGTTCGCCATCGGCCCGCAGTACGCCGGCGGCGCGCGGGTCTGGACGGGCTACCAGAACCTGCCTGAGCTCAACCTCGAGTCGCCCGCCGTGCGGCGCTACCTCTACGAAGCCCCCGACTCCGTCGTGCGCAGCTACCTGCGCGACGGCGCCGATGGCTGGCGGCTGGATACGGCGTTCGAGCTGGGCCCGACCTACCTCGCGGCGCTGACAAAGGCCGCCCACGCGCAGAAGCCCGGTTCGCTGGTCGTCGGCGAGATCGCCAACTACCCCGGCGACTGGCTGAAGTCCATGGATGCGGTGATGAACTTCGCGCTGCGCCACGTCATCAACGACACCGCCGGCGGCCAGCTGGACGGGCCGACGGCCGGCCGCATGATCGACCGCATGGTGCGCGATGCCGGCATCGAACCGATGCTGAAGTCCTGGGTCGTCATCGACAACCACGACATCCCCCGCATCACCAGCCAGTTCCCCGACGTGGCCCAGCGCCGCTTCGCGCAGGCCTTGCAGTTCACGCTGCCCGGCGCGCCCAACGTCTACTACGGCGTCGAGGTGGGCATGGAAGGCGGCGCCGACCCGGCCAACCGCGGGCCCATGCGCTGGGATCTGGTCAGCGACACCAACCCCGAGACCGTCTGGGTGCGCAAGCTCATCGAGATGCGCAAGGCCCACCGCGCGCTGCGGGTGGGCGACTTCCGCCTCGTCGAGTCCGCCAAGCTGCTCGCCTTCGAGCGGCACACCGACCGGGCGCTGGACACCGTCATCGTCGTCGCCAACCCCTCCGACAAGCCCGTGCGCGACCGCCTCATGGTGGCGAACTGGGCCTTGATGGACGACACGCCGCTGGTCGACGTGCTGGGCCTCGTGCCTGCTGCGCCAGGCGCATCGCCGCCGACCATCGGCTCGGGCTTCGTCACGGTCGACGTGCCGGCCCACGGCGTGCTCGTGCTGCGGCCCGTGCCGCGCGAACTGGGCGGCTACAACCGCTACAAGCGCGTCCGCTGACGGCGCGCCCCTCCCACCTGCCGCTGCTGCGGCATGACTGATCGCCGCCCCATGTTCAAGTTCCTCACGCTTTGCGCCGCGCTGCTGCTGGCGCCGACGACCCACGCCGCCGCCTGCAAGCCAGCCCCAATGGGCGACGCCACGCTCTACCTGCGCGGCCCCATCAACAACTGGGCGGCCCAGGACGAGCAAGCCTTCGAGTACCGCTGCAATGCCTACTACCTCAACCTCAAGGCTCAGGGCACGCAGGAGTTCAAGCTCGCCGACGAGGACTGGACGGCCGCGCTGACCATCGCCGGCGATGCCCAGGGCCAACCCGCCCGGGGCGGCCCCGGCAACATCAGGCGCAGCTTCAGCGGCGAGCACACGCTGCGCCTGAGCTTCGCCGCCGATGGCACGCCGCGCCTGGACGTCGGCCCCAGAACCTTCAAACCCACACCGCCCAAGCCGATCACCGACAAGGCGGCACTGACGACCCGCTTCGACTCCCGCCATGCCGAGTTCAAGGCGCCCTTCGGCGCCCAGCCGGCGGGCAGCGAGATTCGCTTCAGCATCGGCAACGACGTGCCCGGCCTGAAGCAGGCCACCCTCGTCATCGAGCGCCGCCAGATGACTGGCAACCAGGAGCAACTCGCCTACGAGCCCGTGGCCCGCATCGCCATGACGCCGCAGTCGCGCGGCATGGGCACGGGCTTCACGGCCAGTCATCGCTTCGATGCGACCGGCATCTACGGCTACTGGTTCGAGATCGAGACGGACCAGGGCACCTACGCGCTGCAGAACAACAAGGACACCATCTACTGGACACGTGAGAAGGGCTCCATGGGCCCGGCTGCGGTCGAGCGCCTGCCCAGCAACCTGAACCGCGTGCGCCGCTACCGCCAGACCATACACGCGCCCGGCTTCGAGGTGCCGGCCTGGGCCAAGGACATCGTCTACTACTACGTCTTCCCCGAGCGCTTTCGCAACGGCGACAAGGCCAACGACCCGCGTCCCGGTGGCGGGCGGCCGCAGGACCGCTACCAGGACCGCGACGTCGAGCGCCATGCCACCTGGAACGAGAAGCCGTTCAAACCCGGCACGGGGGACGGCTCCGACAAGCTGTTCAACAACGACTTCTTCGGCGGCGACCTGCAAGGCCTCATCGACAAGCTCGACTACATCAAGAGCGTCGGCGCCAACGCCCTCTACCTGACGCCGGTGTTCCGCGCCCCCAGCAACCACAAGTACGACGCGGCGGACTACAAGCAGATCGACCCGGCATTCGGCAGCAATGACGACTTCGTGCGCCTGTGCGCCGAGGCGGCCAAGCGCGGCATCCGCGTCATCCCTGACACCTCGCTGAACCATGTCGGCAGCGATTCGCCCTACTTCAATCGCTTCCTGAACTTCCCCAAGGGCGGCGCCTTCGATGGCGGCAAGATCAACTCGGCCTCGCCCTATGCGAGCTGGTTCAAGTTCAAGCCCGACGAGGCCGACCCCAACAAGCAGTTCCAGGGCTGGGTGGGCGTGACCGACCTGCCGGAGCTCAACAAGGACGACCCGTCCTGGCGCGCCTACGCCTACCGCGACAAGGACTCGGTCACCAACTACTGGCTGGACCGCGGCGCCGCCGGCTGGCGCATGGACGTGGTGCCCTGGGTGCCCGACGACTTCTGGCGGGAGTGGCGAGCGGCGGTCAAGACGAAGAACCCCGACGCGCTGACCGTGGCCGAGACCTGGTTCGATGCGAGCAAGTACCTGCTGGGTGACATGTTCGACTCGACGATGAACTACATCTTCCGCAACGCCGTGCTGGACTACGCCGCCGGCAAGTCTGCACGCGAGACCTACGCCAACCTGGAGCTGATGCGCGAGGCCTATCCTCAGCAGGCGCTGTATGCGCTGATGAACCTGCTGTCCACGCACGACCAGGCCCGCGCGCTGCATCACTTCGGCTATCAGGACGACGGCGACGCCAAGGCCCTGAAGCTCGCCAAGCAGCGCCTGCGCCTGGCCGTGTTCTTCCAGATGACCTACCCCGGCTCGCCCACCATCTACTACGGCGACGAAGTGGGCCTGGGTGGCGGCGACGACCCCTTCAACCGCGCGCCCTACCCCTGGGCCGACGAGGGCGGCAAGGCGGACGAGGCGCTGCTGGCGGACTTCAAGCGGCTGACGAAACTGCGCCACGACCTGCCCGTGCTGCGCCATGGCTCGCTAACTGCGCCGTTGCATGCCGACGCCAACGTCGTCGTGCTGGTGCGCCAGGACGGCAAGACCTGGGCCATCACGGCCACCAACAACAGCACGACGGCCAGGACCGTCAGCGTCGTCGTTCCGATGGCAGCCGGCACGCTGCGCGACGCGCTCGGTGGCGCCGACGTCACGGTGAAGAACCACCGCGTCCAGCTGACCGTGCCGCCTCTGTTCGGCCGCGTGCTCATCAAGCAATGATCCTGAACCCTCTCGGCCACACCGGCCTGAAGGTGTCCGCGCTCGGCTTCGGCGCCATGCACATCAACGACGAGCGCACCAGCGAGGCCGAGGCCGGCGCGCTACTGAACCATGTGCTAGACGTTGGCATCACCCTCATCGACACCGCGCGCGGCTACGGCCTCAGCGAAGCGCGCATTGGCCGCCACATCGCCCACCGCCGCGCCGAGTTCGTGCTGTCCACCAAGGTCGGCTACGGCGTCGAAGGCGTGGCCGACTGGACCTATGACTGCGTCGTGCAAGGCGTGGAGCGTGCGCTCAGGCTGATGAAGACCGACTGGCTGGACATCGTCCACCTGCACTCCTGCCCGCTGCCCGTGCTGCAGCAGGGTGAGGTCATCCGCGCATTGATCGACTGCCGCACCAGCGGCAAGCTGCGCGTGGCGGCCTACTCCGGCGACAACGCCGAGGTCGACTTCGCCATTGAATGCGGCGCCTTCGGCAGCCTGCAGACCTCCATCAGCCTCTGCGACCGGGCCCACCTGAACCAGCGCGCCGCACGTGCCGACCATGCCGGCATCGGCGTCATCGCCAAGCGCCCGCTGGCCGGCGCCGTCTGGCGCCATGCCCAGCGGCCGGGCGACTTCGCCGAGGGCCAGTACTGGGACCGTTTCCAGGCCATGGGCCTGCAGACGCAGGAAGACTGGGACGCTGACTGGGGTGATTTGGCACTGCGCTTCGCCGCCTTCCACACCGGCGCGGCCAGCGCCATTGTCGGCACGGCCAGGCCGGCCAACCTGCACCGCAACCTGGACGCCATCGCGCGCGGCCCGCTGCCGGCGGACCTGGTGGTCAAGCTGCGCGCCGCCTTCGACCGCCATGCCGACGCCTGGCCCGGGCTGATCTGACGCGCGACCGCCAGCGCTGACCGGCGGCCGGTCTGGTGGATGATGCGGCCCGATGCCCACGCCGCCCGCCTCCCTGCGCCGCCGCCCGCTGCTCGCCCTGCCCCTGCTGCTGGCCGGCCGGCCGTTGCAGGCCCAGCCCGGCGAGCCCGTGCGCCTGCCGCGCCACATCAGCATGCCCGACCCGCAGCTGCACTACGTGCGCCGCATCGTCGAGCTGGCGCTGAGCCGCGCCGGCAGCAGGCTGGAAGTGCGCCCCGTCGACCTGGACATGACCCAGGGCCGCACCCTCATCGAACTGGCCTCCGGCCGCAGCCCCATCGACCTGATGTGGACCATGACAGACCGCCAGCGCGAGTCCTCCGGCCTGCTGCCCGTGCGCATCCCCATCGACCGCGGCCTGCTGGGCTGGCGGCTGCTGCTGGTGCGCCGCAGCGAGCTGACGCAATGGGCGCGGGTGGGCAGCCTCAAGGACCTGGCCAGCCGCCTCGCTGGACAGGGCCATGACTGGCCCGACACCACCATCCTGCGCGCCAACGGCCTGCAGGTGGGCACCAGCAGCGTCTATGACGCCCTCTTCCGCATGCTCGCGGCCGGCCGCATCGACTACTTCCCGAGGTCCGTCCTCGAGATCGACGCCGAGATGGCTGGCGGCCGCCACCCCGAGCTGGCCATCGCGCCCGACCTCATGCTGCATTACCCCGCTGCGGCCTATCTCTTCGTCAGCCCGAGCCGGCCCGAGCTGGCCGCCGAGTTGAGGACCGGGCTGGAGGCGGCGGTGGCCGACGGCAGCTTCCAGCGCCTGCACCGCGAGCAGTACGGCGCGCTGATCAAGGCTCACCCCGTATCACCCGAGCGCGTGCTCAAGCTGAGCAACCCGCTGCTGCCACCCGAGACGCCCACGCGGCGGCGCGAACTGTGGTTGCAGCCGGGCGAGACCATCTGACGCAGCGGGCAAAACTCATTGACCAACCCATTTATGGGGCTGGCATGATCGCTCGTCATGACTTCTTCACCGGCCGACCTGCCCAGGCGCGCCCTGCTGCTCGGGGCGCTCGCTGCGCCGCTGGCGCAAGCGGAGTCGGTGCGTGTGTGGCTGCCCCGGCACATGAGCACCGCCGACCCGCAGCTGCCCTATGTGCGCCGCCTCGTGCTGCTGGCGCTTGAGCGGGCGGGGGTCAACGCTGATGTGCAGCTGATGAACCTGGAGATGTACCAGGGCCGCAGCCTGCTGGAGCTGGCGCGCGGCAGCAGCCCCATCGACCTGATGTGGACGATGACCGACCACGAACGGGAGTCGTCGGGCCTGCTGCCGGTGCGCATCCCCATCGACCGCGGCCTGATGGGCTGGCGTGTGCTGCTGGTGCGCAGGCGCGAGCTGCCGCGCTGGGCCCGGCTGGGCGGCCTGGAGGAGCTGCGGCAACGCGTCGCCGGCCAGGGCCACGACTGGCCCGACACCGCCATCCTGCGCGCCAACGGCCTGCAGGTCAGCACCAGCAGCGGCTACGCAGCGCTGTTCCGCATGCTGGCCTCGGCCCGCTTCGACTACTTTCCGCGCGCGGTGCTCGAGGTGGACGCCGAGCTGGCCGGCGACCGCCATCCTGACCTGGCGGTGGTGCCCAACCTGATGCTGCACTACCCGGCGGCGGCCTATCTGTTCGTATCGCCGCGCCGGCCCGAGCTGGCCGATCTGCTGCGTGTCGGGCTGGAGAAGGCCGTGGCCGAAGGCTCGCTGCAGCAGCTGCACCAGGCCCACTTCGGCGCAGTGATACGGGCCCACCCGGTCAGCCGCGAGCGCGTGATCCGGCTGCAGAACCCGCTGCTGCCACCGCAGACGCCGCTGCAACGCCGCGAGCTGTGGCTGCAACCCGGCGAGCCTGCCTAGTCAGCCCATCCGCAGCACGCGCTCCGCCTCTTCCAGCCGCGCGTCCTCGATCTCGCGCAGCACGCTGGACAAGTCCACCGCGCCCGGCTTGCGCTCGTAGCGGCCGGTCAGCGGCAGGCCCGGCAGCAACTGGCCGGCGGCGTAGATCGCCCAGATCTCCGGGCCGTACTGCGTGCCCAGCAGGGCCGGCGCGTACTGGCCGAAGAAGTTGCGCAGGTTGTTGACGTCGCGGATCAGCATGCGCGGCGCGTGGTTGTTGCCGGCGGCGTCCACGGCCTGCGGCAGGTCGATGATGACCGGCCCGTCGGCCGCCAGCAGCACGTTGAACTCCGACAGGTCGCCGTGGATGACGCCCACGCACAGCATGCGCACCACTTCGTCGAGCAGCGTGGCGTGGTGCTGCAGCGCCTCGGCCGCCGTGAAGCTCAGGTCGTTCAGGCGCGGCGCCGCGTCGCCGTGCGCGTCGGCCACCAGCTCCATCAGCAGCACGCCGTCGTGGAAGTTGCTCGGGCGCGGCACGCGCACGCCAGCTGCAGCCAGGCGGTAGAGCGCGTCGACCTCGGCGCTCTGCCACGCGGCCTCCTGCTGCTGGCGGCCGTAGGCCGTGCGCTTGGCCATGGCGCGTCCCTGCCGGCTGTTGCGCACCTTGCGGTTCTCGGTGTAGTCCACCGCCTGGCGGAACCCGCGCTTGTTGGCCTCCTTGTAGACCTTGGCGGCGCAGGTGTCGTCGCCGCAGCGCACGACGTAGACATCGGCTTCCTTGCCGCTCTTGAGCTGCCTCACGACGCTGTCGATCAGGCCTTCATCCATCAGTGCCTGCAGGCGCGGGGGTGCTTTCATGCGTGGATTCTCGGGCCTGGGCGGGCAGCGCCGGATGGCGCGCCTGGCGACGCCCGGTCAGCGCAAGGCAGCCGCACCCGCCCGCTTCGTTAAATAGCTGCGACTTCCCCGCCTCAGTCAAGCCGCAAAACACCGGACAACGCTGCCAACGGCGGCAACATGTCGCTTTGCCACACTTTTCGCTCGCTTGCCTTGCGCTGCGTCATTGCACGTGTCCTTCCTCGCCCAGTACTTCCTGTTCCGTGACGGCAACCCGACGGCGCTGCTGCTGGCCCAGTACCAGCCCTGGCTGGTCGTGCTGTCGCTGGTCGTCGCCTCGCTGACCTCGGCGCTGGCCCTGCAACTGGCGGGCATGGCACGCAACGTCGGTGCCGGCCGCCTGCGGCAGCTCACCTTGCTGAGCGGGTCGCTGGCGATGGGCGGCGGCATCTGGGCCATGCATTTCATCGGCATGCTGGCCTTCAGCCTGTGTACCAGCGTCGGCTTCGACGCCGGCATCACGCTGGCCTCCATGCTGCCGGCCGTGCTGGCCTCCTGGGTGGCGCTGAACCTGCTGTCGCGCGGCACGCTGGGCCGGCTGGACTGGGTGCTGGGCGGCGTGCTGGTGGGCGCCGGCATCGGCGCGATGCACTACACGGGCATGTCCGCCATGGAGCTGACCGCCCAGCTGCGCTACGACCCGCTGTGGTTCGGCGCGTCCATCGTCGTCGCCGTGCTGCTGGCCATGCTGGCGCTGTGGGTGCGCTTCGGGCTGGAGCATCGCGTGTCCCCGCTGACGGCCGTGCTGCTGGGCGGCCTGGTCATGGGTTGCGCGATCGCCGGCATGCACTACACGGCCATGGGCGCCGCGCGCTTCGTCGGCGCGCCGGACGCGGTCTGCGTCGACACCATGGACCGCAACGACTACCTGGCGCTGGCCATCACCGTCGTCACGCTGACGATCAGCCTGCTGACCGCCGGCGCCAACGGCTTGCTGCGCTACCGGGCGTTGAACCGCCAGCTGGGCCTGGCACAGGAGCGCACGCAGGCGCTGCTGGACACGGCCGTCGACGGCATCGTCACGGTCGACAACGACGGCCTGATCCGCTCGTTCAACGGCGCGGCCGAACGACTGTTCGGCTGGCGGGCCGATGAGGCGCTGGGCCAGTCCGTGAGCCTGCTGCTGCCGGACCCGGGCGCCGAAGGCCGCGAGGCCCAGATCAATCGTTACCTCAGCATCGGTCGCCGCGGCAGCGCCGCAGAGGCAGCCGGCGCCATCGGCGACCGCGAGGTCATGGCCCGCCATCGGGACGGCGACCTGATCCCCATCCGCCTGGCCGTCGGCCGCGTGGAGCAGCACGGCGACCGCCACTACATCGCCTTCATCACCGACATCGCCGACCGCAAGCAGATGGAGCAGGCGCTGCGCGACAGCGAGGAGCAATACCGCAGCCTGATCGCCAACAGCCCCGGCGTGACCTTCCGCAGCCGGATCGACGAGCACTGGACCATGCTGCTCATCAGTGACGCGATCGAGACGCTGTCGGGCTGGCCTGCCGCCGACTTCCTGGCTGGCCGTGTCCACACCGGCGACCTGGTCCATGCCGACGACCGCGAGCGCATCAACGCGACCGTTCACGCCGCCCTGGTCGCCGACCAGTCCTACGTGGTCGAGTACCGCCTGCTGCGCCGCGACGGCGGCGAGCGCTGGGTCTCCGAGACCGGCCGCGGCATGCGCGACGCCAACGGCCAGCCACGCTGGATCGACGGCGCCATCATCGACATCAGCGAAGCCAAGCGCCTGCAGCAGGAGCTGACCCAGGCCAAGGAAAGCGCCGAGGCGGCGGTGGCGGCCAAGGGCGCCTTCCTGGCCAACATGAGCCACGAGATCCGCACGCCGATGAACGCCATCCTGGGCTTCACCGAGCTGTTGCTGGACACCACGCTCGGTGAACTGCAGCGCAAGCACCTGACCACCGTGCGCGGCTCGGCGCGCTCGCTGCTGGGCTTGCTCAACGACATCCTCGACACGGCCAAGCTCGAAAAGGGCGCGGTCGAGCTGGAGCAGCTCGACTTCTCGCTGCACGCCGTCTGCGAGCAGACCTTCAACTCGCTGCGCCTGGGCGCGCAGCGCAAGGGACTTGCCCTGCAGCTTGACTATCCCGACGCCGAGCCACGCTTCTTCAAGGGCGACCCGCTGCGCATCCAGCAGGTGCTGGTCAACATGGTCGGCAACGCGATCAAGTTCACCGAGCAAGGCGTCGTGACGCTGGCCATGCGGGTGGAGCAGGGACAGGTTCACCTGCGCGTCATCGACACCGGCATCGGCATCGCGGCGGACCGGCTGGACCGCATCTTCGACGCCTTCGCGCAGGCGGATGCATCGACGACGCGCCGCTTCGGCGGCACGGGCCTGGGCACGACGATCTCGCGCCAGCTGGTGGAGCGCATGGGCGGCCGCATCACCGTCGAGAGCACCGAGGGCGTCGGCAGCTGCTTCCACATCTGGCTGCCGCTGCCTGCGGGCGAGGCGGTCGCGAACGCCGAGGACGGTGCGCAGATGGTGCTGCCGCCGCTGCGCGTGCTGGTGGCCGACGACGTGGCGCAGAACGGAGAGCTGCTGCAGCTGATGCTGGGCCGCGAGGGCCACACGGTGCGCCTGGCCAGCAATGGGCTGGAGGCCTTGCAGGCCTTCAGCGAGCAGGACTTCGACGTCGTGCTGATGGACGTGCATATGCCCGAGCTGGACGGCCTGGGCGCCACCCGCCGCATCCGCCAGTTCGAGCTGAGCCACAGCCGGCCGCGCACGCCGGTGGTCGCGCTGACCGCGAGTGTGCTGGAGGAAGACCGCCAGGCCGCGCTGGCCGCCGGCATGGACGGCTTTGCGACCAAGCCCATCGAGGCGGCCCTGCTGCGCGCCGAGATCGCCCGCGTGCTGGGGCTGGCGACCAGCGTCGCCGCGCCGGCGCGCACGGCCGATGGCGAGGATGCAGGCGCCGCGCTGGATTGCGCACACGGCGTGCGCCTGTGGGGCAATGCCAGCGCCTGGCGGCGTGCGCTGCGCCGCTTCGCGCAGGAACAGTCCCAGGGCGGGCCGCGCCTGATGGCCTTGCTGCGCAGCAGCGAATGGCTGGAGGCTCGCGGCCTGGTGCACCGCTGGCGCGGCGTGGCCGGCAGCCTGGCGATGCCGCTGCTGCTGCAGGCGAGCAAGCCGGTCGAAGACCTGCTCCGCCAGGACCGGCATGAGGAAGCCCTGGTGGCCGGCGAAGCGCTGGCGGCCGCGCTGACCGACGTGCTTGACGCAATTGCCGAGCTGTCCCAGGCGGCCAACACTGCGCCGGCGCCCCTGATGGACGAGCCGGCAAAGCAATCGGGCGAAGCCGTGCCACCGGCCCTGCTGGCACGCATGGACAAGGCGCTGCGGCGCGGCGAGCTGGATGACGAGGCGCTGGCCGAGCTGGTCCGCCACCAGGGCGCCACGCGCTGCGCCGCGCTGACCGAAGCCCTCGACCAGTTTGATTTCGAAGCCGCGCTGAAGGCGCTGCAGGCCTTGAAATGACCAAAAGCGACAAGCGACCCAAGCTGCTGCTCGTCGATGACGAGCCGGCCAACCTGCAGGTGCTGCGCCAGGTGCTGCAGGACGACTACCGCCTGCTCTACGCCCGCGACGGCCACAAGGCCCTGGAGCTGGCGCGCGCGGAGGCGCCGCAGCTGATCCTACTGGACGTGATGATGCCCGGCCTGTCGGGGCTGGACGTCTGCCGCACGCTGAAGGCCCAGCAGGCCACGGCCGCCATTCCCGTGATCTTCGTCACCGCGCTGTCCGACGCGCAGGACGAGGCGCAGGGCTTCGAGGCCGGCGCGGTCGATTACATCGGCAAGCCCATCAGCCCGGCGACCGTGCGGGCGCGCGTGCGCACCCACCTGCAGCTGGTGCGCGCCGAAACGCTGCTGGAGACCCGGCTGCAGATCGTCATGTGCCTGGGCCGGGCGGCCGAGTACAAGGACAACGAGACCGGCTGGCATGTGCTGCGCATGAGCCACTACTCGCGCATCCTGGCGCTGGCCGCCGGCTACGACGAGGCCGACGCCGAGGACTTGATGCACGCCGCACCCATGCACGACGTCGGCAAGATCGGCATCCCCGACGCGGTGCTGCAAAAGCCCGGTGCGCTCGACGAGCGCGAATGGGAAATCATGCGCCGCCACCCGCTGATCGGCGCCGAGATCCTCGGTGCGCACCAGAGCGGCCTGCTGTCCATCGCCAGCCGCATCGCGCAGGGCCACCACGAGAAATGGGACGGCAGCGGCTACCCCCACGGCCTGGCCGGCGAGGACATCCCGCTGGAGGCCCGCATCGTCGCCATCGCCGATGTGTTCGACGCGCTGACCAGCGTTCGTCCCTACAAGGCCGCCTGGACCGTCGAGCAGGCCGCCAGCCACCTGCGCGCCCAGGCCGGCAAGCATTTCGACCCACAGCTGGTGGTGCTGTTCCTGGCCAACCTGCCGGCCATCATCGAGGTGCGCGAGCGCTTTCTCGAGGCGGGCTGAGGCGCAGCGCGCCTGCGCCAACACAGGCTCTCAGCCGCTCATGGGCGGGCAGGCTCGGGCATCACGAATTCGATCTGCAGGCTGGGCCCCGGCGGCGGGGCCAGGCCCAGCCGCGTCAGCGCCGCCGCTTGGTTGGCAGGCAGCGGCACGGGCAGGCTCACGTCCAGCCCCAGGCGACCCAGGCGCTCGAAAGGCTGGGCGTCGAAGCCGGCGGCGCGCAGCTCCAGCAGCATCTGCTGACGCCGTGATTGAGCGTCAGCCGCTTCGATGCGCTGCACCGGCGCGCCGCGCAGCGTGATGCCGTCGGCGTCGTCCGGGCCTGGGCTTTGCGGCAGGAACACCAGCACGAGGCCGCAGGCGGCCACGCCGGCCGCCAGCGCGTGGCGCCAGCGCGGCGCGGGCCGGCGGGGTGCAGCGTCGTTGGCCGCATCATTTGCGGCAGAAGCCAGCAGGCCGGCGTCGCGCGCGCGGGTCAGCAGGCGGGCGGCGCGCTGGTCGGCATCGGCGGGCGCGCCGAGCGGCGCGGTCACGCGGTAGCTCAGCATGGCCGCGCGCAGCCAGGCCGCTTCCTTGCGCGTGCGCGCATCGGCGTCGGGCGCGGCGCGGCCGGCCATCAGGTCCAGCCAGTGCTGGTCGTCCTCGTCGCTTGCCTGAGTCATGGCGTCACCCCGGCCGGGCTGACGAGGGCATACCAGGCCGCAAAGTAGGGCCGCGCCTTCTTGCGGCATTGCGAGATGAACTCGCGCGTGGCGCCGGGGCTGCGCTCCAGCAAGGCCTCGATGGCGGCGTTGTCCAGCCCGTCTTCCACCACCCAGCGCAGCACCGTCGCATGCTCGGGGTGGGCGGCGGCGAACTGCTCGAAGCAGCGGCGGAACACGGCCTCGATCTGGTGCTCCGCCAGCGCGCCCTCGGGGGTGGCGACGCCGCTGGCCGACAGGCCCAGCACGGCGGCCTCGGCGTCGCGCGTCAGCTGGCCGTCGTCGTCATGCAGCGGCTGTTCGCGCGGCGCCTGGGCCTGGCGCTGGCGCAGCGCATCCAGCAAGGTGTTGCGCACGATCTGGTGTATCCACGCGAGCGGCTCGCCCGGGCCGCGAAAGGTGGCGCAGCGCTGCCAGACCTTGACCATGGCGTCCTGCACCACGTCCTCCGCCGCCTGCCAGCTGCGCAGCGCGGCGGCGGCCTCGCGGTAGAAGCGCGCGCCGTGCTCGCGGTCGACGATGCGCAGCCAGGTCTCGATGCGGCGCCCGCCTTCGCGGCAGGCCAGGGTGAAGGAGTTTGCGTCGAGGTCCATGCCAAGGCCTAGGGCCTGTTAACACTACGGGAGTAGGTCGCGAAGGCCCTCCGCCAGGGGCCAATCAAGGCGCAGCGCGCCGCTCGCATTGATATGCGAGCCAGCGGTGCAACGCCGAGTGGCCCCTGGCGGAGGACCTTCCCTTCGGGTTGTGACCAGAAAGCCAGCGCGCGGCGTTGCAAATGCTCGCCGGGTGGTCAACCCGGCTCCGCTTTGCGCCTTGCTCGCGGGCTTTCTGGTCACAACGCAGCCTGCTCCCGTAGTGTTAACAGGCCCTAATTGAGCATCGGCGGGAGCCGGGCCGCGTGATGGTAGCCGGCACCCTTGACGGTTCAGGCCGGTTGACGGCGACGGCGCGCCGCGCCCAGCACGGTCAGACCGCCGAGCGCCGCCAGCGCCCACGTGTCGGGCTCGGGCACGCTGCTGACGGTCAGCTCGGTCAACGGCGCGTAGGGCAGGCCGGTGAATGAGACCTGCACATACGTGAAACGCACGTTCGCATCCACCCAGGCCTGAGCGGCGGCGAAGTCCTCGGCGGTGGTGAAGTCCTGTGCGCGGACTTCGGTCGTCACCAGTCCGAGGAAGGAGAGGTCGACCGCCGAATAGTTGAAGCTGGCCAGCGACAAGCTGCCTGGCAGGTCACGGCTCGACAGTGCCTGGCCGCTGCTGTCGTCCAGCCGCACTTGCAGCTGGGTCAGATGCAGATCGCTGTAGCTGACATGCACCGGCAGCGAAGACAGGCCGGTGGTGAAGCGGTGGTTGAGTTCAAGCCGGGTGGTTTGCGGTTGGGCGCCGGCGATGTCGAGCAGGCCGCTGTCGAAGCTGTTCGGCCAGGTGTTCCAGGTCACGGCCAGGATGTCGCCGTAGCTGCCGTCGTTCACCACCGAGACGCCTGCGGCCGGGTTGGCGACGGTCAGTGGCTGGCCGCCTTGCTGGAGGCCCAGGCTCAGATGACCGGTGTAGCTGGAGGCCCAGGGGGCGTGCTGGCCGGTGGCTGCGGTGTCCCAGCCAAAGCTGCCGCGCAGCACCGCATTGGTGGCCCGCAGCGCGGCCAGCTCGACGGTGGGAAGGGC
This sequence comes from Pelomonas parva, assembly GCF_043555835.1. NCBI lineage: Bacteria > Pseudomonadati > Pseudomonadota > Betaproteobacteria > Burkholderiales > Sphaerotilaceae > Roseateles > Pelomonas parva. The sequence goes on from NZ_JBIGHV010000001.1 coordinate 96,283, forward strand.
GCCGACCATGGACGAGGACCAGCCGCTTTGCAAGTCGTCGTACGCGAGGCCGATCACCATCGGCGAGTTGAGTGAGGCCGCGAAGCTGAATTCAACCGGCGTGGCCTGGGCGGCGCCTTGCATCAGCGCCAAGCCGACGGCGAGCGCGACACCGGCCTGCTTGGATCGAGCGGGAGTGGATGTGGTTGTGTGCATGATGGTCATGGGAGTTGAAGAGTCAGGCTTGGGTGCGGCAGGGCTGGCGCCATTTGCGGCCAGCGACCAGCGCCAGGCCCAGTGCCCACAGCGCGTAGGTCGCCGGCTCGGGCACGGCCGTCACGCGCAGCAGCACGCTGTCGGCCGTGTACTCGACCGAGAACTGGTCGCCGGACAGGCCGTGCCAGCTGATGCTGTCGAAGGTGGAGCCCGACAGCCTCTGGCCGAAGCTCGCGATGGTGTAGGTGTCGCCCAGTTGCAGCGTCAGGCCCGGCGTGGCCCAGAGGGACAGCTCGCCGTTCAGCAGCGCGTCGCTGGTCACCACGATCTCGTCGGAAAAGCCGCCGCTGGCCAGGTCGATGCGCAGCACGGAACTGTCGGCCAGCGTCAGGTCGCCGTCTATGGTCAGCGTGCCGATCGTTCCCAGTTGGCCGGGGGCGATGGTGCCCTTGCTGGTGAACGCCGAACTGGCGTTGAACGTCTGCACCGTACCGTCGCCGGTGAGCAGGCCGTCGCTGACGAGCTGGCTGTTGTAGGCCAGCAGCCGCGCGCCGGCGGCCAGGTCCACGCGGCCGGTGTTGCTGAAACTGGCATCCACGCCGAAGGTCCCCTGCTCGACCTGCAGCAGGCCGGCGTTCACGAAGCCGGCCGCATAGGTTTCGCCCAGGCCGGTGCGCAGGTAGCTGCCGTGATTGGTGAACAGGCGCGAACCGATCAGGGTCTTGGACCCCGAGGCCGAGGCGGCACCTTCGTCGGTGAAGCTGGCACCGGCGCCAATGTTGAGGTGGGCATCCGGGCCCGCGCTGCCGCCGGTGGCCACCGCCAGGCGGCCGTTGCCCGCCGTCCAGCGGGTGCTGCCGGAGAGGTTGAGCGTGTGGTTGTAGTCCACATCCTGCGTGCTGCCGCCATCGATCGTGGCGGGGCCGGTGACGTTCAGCGTGCCACCACCCTGCGTGCCGTTGCTGCCATTGGCGCCACCCAGCTTGCCGTAGTTGAAGGTGAAGGCGCCGGTGGTGAGCGTACCGGGGCCGGTGATGAGGAAGCCGTTCATCACCAGCGAGTCGACCGCATGCGCGCCCTCGATGTTCAGCATGCCGGCATCCACTTGCCAGGCGCCGCCGATCTGCGCGCCGCTGGCCACCTTCACGGTGCCGCCGACCTGCCGCACCAGGCCGCTGTTGCTGAGCGTGCTGCCCTGCATCAGCGTGATGTTGGCCAGCCCCAGCGTGCTGCCGCTGGCGACCTGGATGAGGCCGCTGGAACTGCTGGCGGCATTGCCGTTGCCGGCTTCGAAGATGAAGTTGCCGCTGGCGATGTCCAGCGTGCCGGTGACATTGACGTTGCGGGCGTAGGTGTCGCCCAGGCCCGTGCGCAGGTAAGTGCCGTGGACGTTGGTGCCGCTGATGATCTTGTAGCCGCTGCCGCTGGCCGCACCCAGGTCGGAGAAGGTGGTGCCCGCGCCGATGTTCATGACCGAGGCCGCGAAGCCCTGGCTGCCGGCGCTGTAGGCGGGCTCCACCGAGAGGCGGCCGTTGCCCTGCGACCAGGTGGCGTTGCCGCCCAGGTTGATGGTGCTGCTGTAGCTGACGGTCTGCACGAAGGCGCCGTCGAACACGGCCGCGCCGGAGACGTTCATGACGCCGCCGGCCCCCTGCGCCAAGATGTTGCCAAACGAGCCCGAACTGAAGGCCAGCGAACCGACGCTCAGCGTGGACGTGGTCGCCAGGTTGCCATTGATGAACAGCTGCGCCGCGCTGCGCGGGTCGCGGGCCAGCACGGCACCGGTGCCCGTGCCCTGGATGGTGGCGCTGTCGCCGCTGCCGGGCACGCCCAGCAGCGTCCAGCGGCCGGCGTCGTCCCAGAAGCCGCTGCCGCCCTGCCAGATGTAGTCCACCGCCCAGGCGGGCGCCTGCAGCAGGCCCAGCGCCAGCGCGACGCCGGCGAGCTTGAAGCGGGGGGCGGTGGCGGGTTTCTTGGTCTTCATGGTTTTTTTCCGTTTCCAGAGATGACAGCGATTCAGTTGCACGCGCAGGCAGCGGGCAGCGGCTGCGGCGGACTGTGCCCAGCCCCCTGGCCGGCGTCGTTGCCCGTTTGGGCAAGACCTGGCCCCGGCGGGCACGCCGCCCCCGCAAGCAAGGGGTGGGGCAACATGGCCACGCTGCGCAGGATCAGCGACACCAGCCGCGACTGCCGGCGCGCACCGCTCTTCAGCAGCACGCGCTTGATGTGTGAATGCACGGTGTTGGGCTGCACGCCCAGCGTGCGCGCCAGCTCGGCGCTGTCCATGCCCTGGGCCAGGCCCGCCGCGACGACGGCCTCGGTGGGCGTGAAGCCGAACAGGCTCTGCAGCAGGCGGGGGTCGGGCAGTTCGAGCTCAGGGTCGCGCAGGCAGACCCGAACCCAGTCCAGACCGTCGGTGGGCAGCGGCTCGGCCAGCAGGGTCAGCGCCGGCCGCCCGGGTCGCGCCAGGGCCAGGGCCGAGCGCTCGCCGCGCGCGGCGGCGGCCAGGCAGCGGCCCAGGGCCAGCGGGTCGCCCGGCGCATGCAGGCGCTGCCGGCGCAGGCACAGCACGGGCTCGTTGGCAGCCAGCAGGCGCAGGGCGGCCGGGTTGATCTGGGCTGCGGCCAACTGGCCGTCCAGCAGGATGCATGGCCAGGCGGGCGCGAACGATTCGGTCACTGGAGTCCTCCCCTGCGAGGCGATCCAGCGGGGCTCCGGAGGAGCACGCTGTCAGCCTTGCATGCAGGGGAGACGAAACCGGCGCCGGTTTGTCAGGGCGGCCGAATCGGCGCCGCTGAGTCGTGGCTACTGCCGGGTCAGGCGTGCCGACAGCGGCGGCAACCCACTCGGCCCGCCGACCAGGCGCTGGTCGTGCCGATAGTCCTGGTGGGCCTCGACGCGCCAGTCGCGACCGAACCTGGCCGCCAACGCCCGGGCCACCTCGTCGAAGCGCCAGGCCTCGTCGGCGTTGCTGTCCAGGTGGTGCACGCCGGGCAGCGGCCGCTCGATGAGGCGCAGCAGCGCGGCGGCCGTGTCGGCCATGAAGGAGCAGGCGGGCGTCCAGGCGCTGCTGGCCTTCACGCAGCCGTCGCGCCGCTGCCACTCGTCCAGCGTCAGCAGCATGTTGTTGCCGGGCCGGCTCTCGTCGATCTGCCAGCCGATGCGGGCGATGACGGGCCGCTCGCTGGCCAGCAGCACGGCGTCCTCGCACTCGGCCTTGTAGCGGCCGTAGTCGTTGCTGGAATTGCGCGCGTCGGCCACGTCGTGCGGGCCGTCGGGCTCGTTCTCGAACACCATGACGGTGCTCGTGAACAGGAAGTTGGGGCAACGCGACGCCAGCCAGCCGGCAAAGCGCGCCGAGGCCATGCCGAGGTGGGCGATGGCGTCCACGGATTGCGCCGAAAGCCAGGCGGCCGACAAGGCTTCGTTCTCGATGTCCACCGCCTTGCGGTCCCAGCCAATGACCTCATGCCCCGCCGCGCGCGCGGCTTCGGCCAGGCGCGGGGCCAGCGTGCCGTTCAGGCCGGTGATGAGGATTCTCATGACAGCCACCAGCCCCAAGGCTGGAGCTTGTGGCCTTGCCAGGTCTGCTCGGCCGCAGACAGGTTGACGGCCACGCGCACGACATCGTTGCCCAGCCGGCGTTCGAAGGCGACGACATCGGCCGGCGCCTCCAGCAGCCGGACCGACCCGCCGTACTGCCCCGCCGCCAGCGCCGTGCGGCGGTGCTTGAGGGCCGTGAGCTGCTGGTAGAAGCCGGTCAGCTCATAGCCCTTCCAGGCAATGGGGTCCTTCTCGAAGAAGGCCAGCCGCTTGTCCAGCCGCGCCTCCTGGCCGTTGTAGATCAGCGGCATGCCGGGCAGCGTGAAGGTCAGCACGGCCAGCGCCTGGTGGGCGTCGCCATAGAGCTCGGCATCGGTGCCGTGCCAGGAGTTGAAGTCGTGGTTGCTCGTGAAGCGCATGCGGTAGGCGTGCGCCGGGTAGCCACTCGTCCGGCCCAGTTGCTTGGCCAGCCAGGCCTTGAGCAGCGGCGCACCGGCCTCGCCCTTGCCGATCTTCTTGAACACCTGGTCGGCCAAGTCCCAGGAGTAGGTCATGTCGAAGGCGCCGCTGGTGTGCAGGTCCACCGCGTCAGACTCGGCCAGCATGAACATCGGCTTGACGGCGTCCAGCGCCTTGCGTGTGCGCACCCAGAAATCGGTCGGCACCAGGCTGGCCACGTCGCAGCGGAAGCCGTCCAGGCCGACCTCGCGGACCCAGAAGGTCATCGCGTCGATCATGGCCGCGCGCAGGCCCTCGCTCTTGTAGTCCAGCCCGATGACGTCGTCCCAGCGCTCCTCGCTGGGCTGGCCCTCGTGGAAGGTGACGGGGTAGACCTCACCCTGGGCATTGAGCTTGAACCAGTCCTTGTGCGCGGTCGCCCAAGGGTGGTCCCAGGCGGTGTGGTTGGCCACCCAGTCCAGCATGACCTTGAGCCCGAGTCTGTGCGCCTCGGCGACCAGGGCCTTGGCATCGGCCAGCGTGCCGAACTCGGGGTTCACGGCCGTGTAGTCGCTGATCGAGTAGTAGCTGCCCAGCGTGCCCTTGCGGTTGAGCTTGCCGATGGGCTGCACGGGCATCAGCCATAGCAGGTCGACGCCCAGGTCCTTCAGGCGCGGCAGGTCGGCCTGCACGGCCTGGAGCGTGCCGGTCTGCGAGTACTGGCGCACGTTGACCTGGTAGATGACGGCCTGGCGGGTCCAGGGCAGATGGGACATGACAGGGGCGGCGGCAGTGGCGCTCATGTTGGACAAGGCAAGGGATGAGGCGGCGGTGAGGACGGTGCGGCGGGTGGGCATGTCGGTCTTTCAGCCAGCACAGTGGCGGGCGATGTAGTCGGCATGGTCGGGCATTTGCACGACGCTCGCAGCCACGGAACGGTGCACGGCTTCGAGGTAGGCATGCACGCTGTCCTCCGGCTGCAGGGCGGCCAGCGGATGAAAGCTGTCGGGCAGCAGGTTCTGCCCGGCCATGACCTGCAGCCAGGCGGTCTCGGTGAACAGCTCGCTGTTGAAGCGCGTCACGCGGCCGTGCGCCTTGTAGAGCGCCATCTTCTGCCGCAGCGTGTCGGGCACAGCCATGTGGGCGCAGTCGCGCCAGAAAGCCGAGTCGTCCCGCTGGTTGACGTGGTAATGCAGCACGATGAAGTCGCGGATGCGCTCCCAGTGGAAGCGGCTCTGCGCGTTGAACTCGTCCACGTCGGCGGCACTGAAGCCCCGGTCCGGGAAGAAGTCGATCAGCAACTGGATGGTCTGCTGCACGAGGTGGATGCTGGTGGACTCCAGCGGCTCCAGGAAGCCGCCCGCCAGGCCGATGGCGACGACGTTGCGGTGCCAGGTCTTGCGGCGCATGCCGGCCGTGAAGCGCAGCGGGCGCGGGTCGGCCAGCGGAGGGCCGTCGAGGTTGGCCAGCAGCGTGGCCGTGGCCTCGTCGTCGCTGACGTGGCGGCTGCAATAGACATGGCCGTTGCCGATGCGGTGCTGCAACGGGATGCGCCATTGCCAGCCGGCGCGGTGAGCGGTGGCGCGGGTATAGGGCGTGAGCGGCGTTGTGGACTCGCAGGGCACAGCAAGCGCGCGGTCGCAGGGCAGCCAGTGGCTCCAGTCGTCGAAGCCGGTCTTCAGCGTCTCTTCGATCAGCAGCGCGCGAAAGCCGGAGCAGTCGATGAACAACTCGCCGCCGATGCGCTCGCCGCTGGCCAGCGCGACGGCATCGACATCGCCCGACTCGCCGCGCGTCGCATGCGTGATGCGCCCCTCGGTGCGCCGCACGCCGCGCGCCTCGGCCAGCTTGCGCAGAAAGCGCGCGTAGCGGCCGGCGTCGAAGTGGTAGGCGTAGGCGATGTCGGCCAGCGGCGAGTTGGCCGGCTCGGGCCGCGCCGGCATGAAGCGGTTGGCGCGCGCCGCCTGCTGCGTGATGGCGTAGTCGCCCAGCGGTCGCGCCCCGCCAGCCAGGCGCATGCGGTGCCAGTACTGCTCGAAGCCGACGGTCCACAAGTCCTGCCCGACGCGGCCGAAGCCGTGCATGTAGCGGTCGCCCACGCGGCCCCAGTTGACGAACTCGATGGCCAGCTTGAACGTGCCGCCGGTCTCGCGCAGGAAGTCGTGCTCATCGATGCCGACGATGCGGTTGAAGCGCTGGATCAGCGGGATGGTGGCCTCACCCACACCCACGGTGCCGATCTCGTCGGACTCCACCAGGCGGATGCGGTAGCGGTCGCCCACGACGGTGGCCAGGCCCAGCGCTGCCATCCAGCCGGCGGTGCCGCCGCCGACGATGACGATGTCGTGGATCAGCGCGGCGGCCATGCTCACATGCGCTTCGCCGCGCAGTGCTGCGCGATGTACGCGGCGTGGTCGGGCATGAAGTCGACGCACTTGGCGATGACCTGGCGCACGCCTTCCAGGTATTCATGCGTGGCCTGCTCATCCTGCAGTTCGGCCAGCGGATGGTGGCGCTGCGGCACCAGGTTCTGGCCCTCCATGACCTGAATCCACCCCACCTCCGCGAACAGCTCGTTGTCGCGGCGCACGACACGGCCGTGGCTGCGATAGAGGTCCAGCTTCTCCTGCAGCGAATCCGGCACGGACATGTGGGCGCAGTCCCGCCAGAACGTCGAGTCGTCGCGCTGGTTCAGGTGGTAGTGCAGGATGACGAAGTCGCGGATGCGTTCGTAGTGGAAGCGGCTGTGGCGGTTGAACTCGGCGATGTCCGTCGCGCTGAAGCCCCGGTCCGGGAAAAAGTCGATCAGCTGCTGGACGGCCGACTGGATCAGGTGGATGGAGGTGGACTCCAGCGGCTCCAGGAAGCCGCTGGACAGACCGACGGCGACGACGTTCTCCTTCCACGCCAGCTTGCGCATGCCGGTCTTGAAGCGGATCGGCCGCGGGTCGGCCAGCGGCTTGCCGTCGAGATTGGCCAGCAGTGTGGCGGCCGCCTCGTCATCGCTGATGTGGGCGCTGCTGTAGACATGGCCGTTGCCGATGCGGTGTTGCAGCGGGATGCGCCATTGCCAGCCGGCGCGGTGGGCAGTGGAGCGGGTGTAGGGCGTCAGCGGTGCCACCGATTCACAGGGCACGGCCAGCGCGCGGTCGCAGGGCAGCCAGTGCGTCCAGTCCTCGAAGCCGGTCTGCAGCGTCTGCTCGATCAACAGGCCGCGAAAGCCCGAGCAGTCGATGAACAGATCGCCCGCGATGCGCTCGCCGCTTTCCAGCACGATGGCGTCCACATGACCGGGATTAGCGCCCTCACCTCGCCGCGTGGCGTGGGTGATCTTGCCCTCGGTGCGCAGCACGCCGCGCGCCTCACTCAGCTTGCGCAGGTAGCGCGCATAGAGGCTGGCGTCAAAGTGGTAGGCGTAGGCGATCTCAGACAGCGGCGAGTTGCCAAGGTCGGTGCGCGGCGGCATGAACTTGTTGGCCAGCGACGCCATGCGCGCGATGCTGTACTGCTCCAGCGGCTGCGCGCGACCGAGCTTGCGCATGCGCTGCCAGTACTGCTCGAACTGCACGGTCCACAAGTCCTGCCCCAGCTTGCCGAAGCCGTGCATGTAGCGGTCGCCGACACGCCCCCAGTTCACGAACTCGATGCCCAGCTTGAAGCTGCCATTGGTCTCGCGCATGAACTCGTTTTCGTCGATGCCAACGACGCGGTTGAAGCGCTGGATCATGGGGATGGTGGCCTCGCCCACGCCGACCGTGCCGATCTCGTCGGACTCGACGACCCGGATGCGGTAGCGGCCACGCAAGACGGTGGACAAGGCGGCGGCGGCCATCCAGCCGGCGGTGCCGCCGCCGACGATGACGATGTCCTGGATCAGGGGAGTGCTCATGGATGTCTCGCGGCGGCGCTCTGGCGCCGGCAGGGGAAAAAGCCGTTCACGGTGAGGCGGCCGGTGGCGGCATCGTCGCTGAGGAGGTCGGACCGGTCGATGGCCGCCGAGTGATAGCCACCGCCGTCGTAAATGATCATGCGATTCCACGCCGCCGGCACGGTCGCCACGCAACGGAAGTAGGCCGATTCTTCGGCCGGATAGCCCGGCGCGATGCCATGCCGTGCAGAGAAGTCTGCGGGCGGCAGCGCCTGGGCGTCGCGGAACAGCTCGGCAATCTCCTGCGCCGGCCGCCGGGGCACGAAGAAGCGCGTGCCGCCCAGCTCGGGGTTGCGGAACAGGTAGAGCACCGAGGCCGCAAACATCGCTTCCGGCGCGCCCTCGTCGATGCGGTCGCGGTGGCACAGCCACTGCAAGGGCTGCAACTGGTCAACGGGCGTGGTCGCCAGGGAAAGTCGCACATAGGCCGCGTGGCAGCGCCGCAGCCCGAGCGGCCCGCGCGCGTGCTGCCAGAACAGGTCACGCAGGCGCAGGTCGAACTCGGCCGACAAGCCCATCACGCCGCCCGGGTAGAGATTGCCCTCGGGCGCTTCGAAGCGCCGGCCAGCCGCAAAGCTCACCAGTGTCTCGGGCTCCAGCAGTACGTCGTCCAGCACCACGCAGCGCAGGCCGGGTGCGAGTTCGAGCACATGCACGCGCGGCTGAGGGTTGAACAGGCGAATCATCGAGGCCTCAAGAAAAAGCCCCTGCCGGATCACTCCGGCAAGGGCTGACACGCTAGCAGCTGATCGGCAGATCAGAACTTGTAGTTCACGCCGAACAGGTAGGTCTTGCCGTAGCGGGTGTACTGGCGGGTCTGCGTGAGGTCGTTGTTGTAGTACTCGACATAGGGCTCGTTGCCCACGTTGTTGATCTGGAACACGACCGACAAGCCCTTGGCCGCGCCGCCCTGGAACTCGTAGCCCAGCTGCAGGTCGGTGACCTGCTCCTTCTTCGCGTACTCGAAGGCACGGTCGGCGCCGAAGCCGGTCACTTCAGCCACATAGTTGTCGCGGATGCGGGTGCTGACGCGGGCGGAGAAACCGCTCTTCTCGTAGTACGCCGTCAGGTTGTAGGTGTTGGGCGACAGACCCGGCAGCGGGCGCGCGTCGGCGGGGCCAAACGGTGCGATCTTGCTTTCCACGTAGGCGTAGCTGGCCTGGACACCGAAGCCGTCCAGCACGTTGGCCACCATGCTCAGCGGCAGCGACACGGCCAGCTCCACGCCCGACAGCGAACCGCCCTGACCGTTGGACTGGGTCGTGAACTCGCCGATGTCCGAGGTCGGCGTGACACTGCCCGGAGGCGTCAGCGTGCCGAAGCGATCCTTGAAGTTGATGTTAAGGCGCTGGCTGTAGATGTAGGTCTTCAAGTCCTTGTAGTAGCCAGCAACGGACACGTAGCCCTTGCTGCCGAAGTAGTACTCGTAGGACAGGTCGACTGCATCCGCCTTCCAGGGCTTCAGTTCCGGGTTGCCGCCGTTGCCCGTCCAGATGGCGCGGCCGTTGTCCACGCTGTATTCCTGCGTGGCGCGCATGTCGTCCATGCGCGGGCGGGTGATCTGGCGCGCCAGGCCGAAGCGCACGTTCTGGTTGCTGGCCACCTGCCAGGTCAGGTTCAGGCTGGGCAGCCAGTCGGTGTAGTTGATGCCGCGCGTGACGGGTGCCGTGTCCAGCGCCGCGTTCAGGATGGTGAAGGCGGTCGACTTCTGCTTGGCGTTCACGCCCTGCAGCCCCAGGTTGCCGCGCAGCGGCATACCCAGCAACTCGGTGTCGATGTCGGCCTTGGCAAAGATGGTGGTGATGTCTTCCTTGACGATCCAGTTCTTGTTGATGATGTCGCGGTTGCGGTCGTGCACGCGCAGGTTGTAGAACTGCGCCGCCGCCGCGTGAGCGTCGTAGGAGATGAAGTTGCCCAGGCCCACGAAGCCCAGGCTGTTCGGCGCAGACAGCATGCCGGCCGGGATGGTCGTCGGCGTGGTTTTCAAGTCCATGAACCACTCGTTGATGTTGCGCGACTTCTGGCGCTGCGTGAAGTTCAGGCCGAACTCGCCGCCGGTGAAGAAGCCAAAGTCCTGACTGACACGGGCCGCCACGCGGACAGACTTGATCTCGTCTTCGACCTTGGGCTTCTTGAGGTAGCCGGCCTGGCCCCAACCGCCCGAGTCGACGAGCTTGATGATGGCCGGATCGGCGTAGTTCAAACCAGCGGTCAGCGTGGGCAGGCCACCACCGGCGGGGAAGTTCACCTTGAAGGTATCCAGCGCGCCGGTGCTGCCCGGCACCGTGCCGGCGTACAGCTCCATGATGGATTCTTCGCGGTCGGCCTTGGACCAGCTCAGGTCGCCCGTCAGCGTCAGCGCGGGGCTGACCACCAGCTTGCTGTTCCAGCCCACCGCGCTGATGGTGTCTTCGCGGTCGTTCAAGTCGTGGCGCAGGATGGGCTTGACGCCGAGCCAGTCACCCTGCGTCAGCACGCCGCCGGTCTGGACGTTGCCGGTCCTGGTGCCGCCTTCAACGACCGGGTTGTTCAGGCCCTGAGCACCCCAGGCCAGACCGGCTTCGAAGCCGCGCTGGATGGCACTGCGCTCGTAGGTCGAGTGGTAGACGTCCACCACGGTCTCGAAGTCCTTGGACGGCTTCCACTGCAGCACGCCCATCAGGCCGCTGCGTTCCTGCGAGGCTGACTCGTTGCGAATTTGCACGCCGCCCGGCACGCGCACGTTGTTGTACGTGACACCGTTGATGACCGTCGGGTTCGCCGGGTCGGTGCCGATGCTCGGATAGCCCCAGTTGCGGAAGTAGTTGTTCTGATTGGGCGAATCCAGGCGGGCATAGCCCAGGGCCACGCCGACGGTCCGGTCGGCGAACTGGTCGATGTAAGAGAAGCTGAAGCGGTTGCCCTTGTCACCGGCGCCGCCGGGGTTCAGGCGACCCAGCGAATTCTTCTCGCCGCGCAGGTTGATGGCCATCGTGCGGCCGGAGAAGTTCAGCGGGCGCACCGTCTGCAGGTCGATGGTGCCGGACAGGCCCTGGCCGACCAGCGCGCCGTCGGGCGTCTTGTAGATCGTCACGCCGCTGAGCAACTCGGACGGGTATTGGTCGAACTCGGCGGAGCGGTTGTCGCCGGTGCTGACCTGCTCGCGGCCGTTCAGCAGCGTCGTGGCGAACTGACCCGCGAGGCCGCGGATCTGCACTTCCTGAGCGCGGCCGTTGACGCGCTGGGCGGTCAGGCCGGGCAGGCGGGCGATGGACTCGGCGATGGACGAGTCGGGCAGCTTGCCGATGTCTTCGGCCGAGATGGCCTCGACGATGGAGTCGCTGTTGCGCTTGACCGAGATGGCGGCCTCGATGCCTTTGCGGATGCCGGTGACGGTCACCGTTTCCAGTTGCTGGGGCGCGGCAGCTTCCTGCGCGGTCGCGGCGGTGCCGACGATCAGCAGCGCGCAGCCGATGGCCACGGGGCTGATGCGGAAGGACACGGCGGCAGCCGAACCGTGCTTGTTCTTGCTCAGGGTCATGAATGTCTCCTCTGGTTCATTGGAAAGCGGCTTGGCCCGCAGCGCACCGGGGCGGCGGCGCACAACATTTGGGCGAGAACCCAACGTCTCGGGCTAGTTTGTATCAAAACTAGATTTTTAACCGCACCTGCGTAAACCCTAGCGTTGCGAAGAAACGACCTGATTTCTACGCGATACCACGGGTTAACCAGCATGGAAGAGGTCAATTGACGGCATCACTGCTACGGACAAACCCAAACATCGCACCTGTTTGTAGCGCAACTACATGTTCAACTTGCCGCACTCGACAAGCACAGAAGCAGCCGATGCGCACACCATCGGTGCGGGCCAGGCAGGGCTGCGCCAACCGACCAGCCGAAGGCTGGAGGCCGGACGGACGTGGGGAACGGAGAGCGCCACGCCGCACAGGGGCGTGGCCGCAGCAAGAAGCTCAGGCCGGCGGGAGGGCCCCGCCGCGACGCATCACGCGTCGGCCTGCTCCAGCGCCAGCGCGGCACCCGAGAGGGCGGCCAGCGTGTCGGTGATGAGGGCGGTGGGGATGCCGTCCACAAAGGTGTGCAGCCGCCCCTTGGCCTCGAAGCGGGCGCGGAACTGCGACTGGAAAAAGTAGTCACCCAGGCGCGGCACGATGCCGCCGCCGATGAACACGCCACCCCGGGAGCCCAGCGTCAGCGCCACGTTGCCGGCAAAGCTGCCCAGCAGGCCGCAGAACAGCTCCAGCGTGCGCACGCAGGCCGGCGACTCGCCCGCCAGGCCGCGCGCCACGATCTGGTCGGCCGGCAGCGCGGCCACGTCTTCACCTTGCCCCAGCGCCGCCGCGACTGAGCGGCACAGCACAGGCAGGCCGATGCCCGACAGGAAGCGCTCGGCCGACACATGCGGGAACTCGCGACGGGCTGCGGCGAGAACGGCGCTTTCGAAGTCGTCGCCCGGCGCCAGCGTGGCGTGGCCGCCCTCGCCCGGCAGCGTCAGCCACAGGCCCGGCGCACGGATGACGCCGCCCACGCCCAGCCCGGTGCCCGGGCCGATGACGGCCAGCACGGTGCCCACCGGCACATCGCCGGTGGCAGCGGGCGCCTCGCCCCAGGCGCGCAACTGATGCGGCCGCAGCCGTGGCAGCGACAACGCCTGCGCCTCGAAGTCGTTCATGCACAGGAAGACCTTCAAGCCCAGCTCCGCCTGGGTGCCCGCCCGAGAGAAGTCCCAGGCGCCGTTGGTCAGCGCGATGCGGTCGCCCTGCACCGGCGTGGCCAGCGCGAAGGCGGCACTCTGCGGGCGGGCCGCACCGGGCGCCTGACCGTCCAGGTAGGCGCGCACGGCCGCCGCCGGGCCGGCATGGGCGGCCACCGGCAGCACCCGCACGTCCTCCACCTCGGCGCCCGGCCCGGAGACGGTGCCAAAGCGCGCATTGGTGCCGCCAACGTCGGCCACCAGCCAGGGAAAGGGGGCGCTCATGCCCGCGCTCCGGCAGTCATTGCGAGGGAAGTCATGGTGAAGAGTGGGGCTTTGGCAGGCACGAGCATGAAGGGTGAAATTTCGGCGCGGCGGACGGTAGCAAAACTACATGCATTCCACAATACAAGCTCACCCGAGAGGCGACCAACGAGCGTCGGAAACGCTTTCACGATTGCCCACCCCGGCCTTCTTCCTGGGGAAACGGGCGCTCGCATGCACTGTAGTGAAGCTACAGGCGCACCAGCCCGGATGCCGCTGACGGCGCCTGCTGAATAATCGGCCGGTTCTCCTCCCCCGGTCCCCTGCTCCATGCCCCGTTTCGACAGCCCCCGCCTGCTTGCCGACATCGGCGGCACCTATGCCCGCTTCGCGCTGGAAACCGGCCCCGGCGAGTTCACGCAGACCCGCTCGCTGCGCTGCGCCGACCATGCCGACTTCCACGCCGCCGTGAGCGCCTATCTGCAGTCCCTGAGCTGGGGCGACGCCGGCCCGCAGCAGATTGCCCATGCGGCGGTGGCCATCGCCAACCCGGTCGAGGGCGACCGGGTGCGCATGACCAACTACCACTGGCAGTTCTCCATCGACGAGATGCGCCAGCGCCTGGGGCTGGACACGCTGGTGGTCGTCAACGACTTCACCGCGCTGGCCATGGCCCTGCCTCGCCTGGCCGACGCCGACGTGCGCCAGGTGGGCGGCGGCCAGGCACGCCGGCCCAGCGTCATCGGGCTGCTGGGCGCGGGCACGGGCCTGGGCGTGTCGGGGCTGATCCCGGCGGGCGAGGGCTGGATCGCGCTGGGCACCGAGGGCGGCCACGTCAACTTCGGGCCGCGCGATGCGCGCGAGATGGACATCCTGCAGTTCGCCTGGCGCACGCTGGACCCCGCCTCGGGTCATGTGTCCTACGAGCGCCTGATCTCCGGCCCCGGCCTGGAGCTGATCTACCGCGCGCTGGCGGATCGGAATGGCGCAACGGTCGAGCCACTGCTGGCCCCCGCCATCACGCAGCGCGCGCTGGAAGAGAACGACCCGCTGTGCCTGGAGACGCTGGAGGTCTTCTGCGAGCTGCTCGGCACCTGCGCCGCCAACCTGGCCGTGACGCTGGGCTCGCTGGGCGGCATCTACATCGGCGGCGGCATCGTGCCGCGCCTGGGCGGGTGGTTCGACCGCAGCCCCTTCCGCGCGCGCTTCGAGGACAAGGGGCGGTTCCGCGAGTACGTGTCGGCCATCCCGACCTTCGTCATCACGGCCGAGCACGCCACGTTCAAGGGCGCGTCTGCCATCCTGGACGGCCAACTGCGCAACCTGCAGGCCTCGCCCGGCTCGGCCATCCTGGGCCAGATCCGCCGCGCGCGCAGCGAGCTGTCGCCGGCCGAGCTTCGCGTGGCCGACCTCGTACTGGCCCAGCCGCGCTCGGTGCTGAACGACCCCATCGCCGAGATCGCGCGCGCGGCCGGCGTCAGCCAGCCCACCGTGATCCGCTTCTGCCGCTCGCTCGGCTGCGAGGGCCTGTCGGACTTCAAGCTGCGCCTGGCCTCCGGCCTGACCGGCACCGTGCCCGTCACGCACACCCAGGTCAACACCAACGACTCCATGCTGGAGCTGGGCGCCAAGGTGCTGGGCAACACCGCCAGCGCCATCCTGCAGGTGCGCAGCCACCTGAACCGCGACACCATAGACCGCGCCACGGAGATGCTGCTGGCGGCGCACCGCATCGAGTTCTTCGCGCTGGGCCACTACGGCGTCGTCGCGCAGGACGCGCAGTTCAAGTTCCTGCGCTTCGGCATGCCTTGCGGCGCCTACACCGACCCGCGCCTGCAGCTGCTGGCGGCCGACGTGCTGCGCGAGGGCGACGTGGCCGTCGTCATCAGCAGCGGCGGCCGCCTGCCGGAGCTGCTGGCCGTCGTCGAGAAGGCCCAGGAGCGCGGCGCCAAGGTCGTCGCCATCACTGCCAGCCAGAGCCCGCTGGCGAAGAAGGCCGACGTGGCGCTGATCGTGGACCACGTCGAGGACATCGCGACCCACCTGCCCATGGTCAGCCGCATCCTGCACCTGCTGGTCATCGACATCCTGGCCGTGGGCGTGGCGATGCGCCGCAACCCGGACAGCATCGCGGCACTGTCCGGCGGCGAGGACGAGGTCGCCAAGCCGGCGCGCACGACGGCACCGGGCGTCAGTACCGCGTCACCGCTGTCGCGGTTGACGTCGCACAGCCGCTGATGCGTCAAGCCCTCAGGCCCGCAACCCCATGGCGGGTCGCCGTGCGGTGAAGCGCACCCGGCAGGCACCGCGCGGATGCAGTTCCAGCACCGTCAGCTCATTGCGGCCGGCCTTCAGCAGCGGCGCGGGCACGTAGAGCGCGGTCTGCGGGCCGCGTTCCCAGAAGCGGCCGAGGTTGAAGCCGTTGAGCCAGACCACGCCCTTGGCGCCTTCGGGCAACGACAGGAAGCAGTCTCCGGGCTGCGCCACGTCGAAGCGCCCTCGGAAGAAGGTCGGCCCGGCCGCCTCTGGATGCGGCGCGAAGTCCAGCCGCGACAAGTCGTCCAGCGGCAACGGCCAGCTCTGCCAGCCGTGCAGCACGGTGTGCGTGCCCAGCCGCACGAGGCCGAGGAGGCCCTTGCGGTCCAGCAGCTTGGGGCCGTAGTTCACGCGGCCGAGGTTCTCGACCAGGATGTCCAGCGTCACCGGCCCCGGCGGCAAGGTCAGCGGCAGCGATAGCGGCCGGTTGCGCTCCAGCGTGCCCACCTCCACGCCGTTGACGAACACCTGCGCGCGGTCGTGCAGTTGGTCCAGGTGCAGCGTGGTCGGGCCGGGCGGATGCTTGAGCTGGGTGCGATACAGCACGAAGCCGTAGTCCTGGCCAAGGCTTTCCATCGAGCGCGGCACGGGCGTTTGTCTTGGTGAAGACAGCAGCGCCAACGCGGCCAGCAGCGGCTGCGACTCGTCCAGCAGCAGCGGACCGCTCTCGAAGCGCGGCGCCGGCGGCGGCAAGTGCAGCGGCGGGAGGTCGACGTACTTGCCGATGACGTCGCGGAAGGCGTGGAACTTCGCCGTCGGCTGGCCGTCCTCGGACAGCGGCGCGTCGTAGTCGTAGCTGCCCACGGTGGGCTGGTAGGCACCGGTCTCCAGGTCCGTGTTGGCGCCGTTCATGAAGCCGAAGCTGGTGCCGCCGTGGAACATGAAGACATTCACCGACGCGCCGGCCGCCAGGACTTCGTCCAGTGCCTGCGCGGCATCGGCCGCGCTGCGCAGGTGCTGCGGCTCGCCCCAGTGGTCGAACCAGCCGCACCAGAACTCCATGCACATCAGCGGGCCGGTGGGCTGGTACTCACGCAGCTTGGCGAACTCAGCCTTAGCGCGCGAGCCGAAGTTGGCGGTCTTCAGCACGTTGGGGACCGTGCCGTGCGTCAGCATGAAGTCGGTCGCGCCGTCGGAGGTGAACAGCAGCGTGCTGACGCCACGTTCGAGCAGCGCCTGCTCCAGCCAGCGCAGATAGGCCTGGTCGCTGCCGTAGCTGCCGTATTCGTTCTCCACCTGCATGGCGATGATGGGCCCGCCCTGCCCCACCTGCAGCGGCAGCAGGGGCGGCAACAGCGCGTCGAGGAAGCGCTCCACCGCGTCGAGGTAAGGCTGGTAGACGCAACGCAGCGCCATCTCGGGGTCGGCCAGCAGCCAGGCCGGCAGGCCGCCGAACTCCCATTCGGCGCAGATGTAAGGCCCGGGCCGCACGATGACGTGCAGGCCCAGCGAGCCGGCCAGCCGCACGAAGGCTGGCAGGTCCAGGCCACCCGAGAAGTCGAACTCGCCGGGCCGCGGCTCGTGCAAGTTCCAGGCGACGTAGGTCTCGACGCAGTTCAAGCCCATGGCCTTGAGCTTGAGCAGGCGGTCCTCCCACTGCTCAGGCAGCACGCGGAAATAGTGCAGCGCGCCGGACAGCAGCCTGTGCGGGCGAGCGTCGAGGTGGAAGTCGTTGTCGACGACGGTGAAGGTGCTCATCGGAGAAGGGGTCATGGCGTGACGATCAGCAGCACTGGCTTGTTGGCGCCGGCATTGCGCGAGGCGTACTGCACCCAGCCTGTGCTGCCGGCGTTGGCGGCGGCATCGACGAGGAAGGACACCAGCTTGTCGCCGCCCAGCGCGGTGACGACTTGCGCCGTCACGTCGATGTCCACATGGCTGCCCGGCACGACCGTCCAGCTGCCCAGCGGTGTCGATGCGGCCGGCTTGTTGTTCCACGTGAGGCCGGCTTCCGTCCACGCATCGCCGGCGGACAGGAAGGCCTGGTTGACGATGCCGGCCGCACCTGTCGCGGTCGCGTACAGACGCAGCGTGGCGCTGGACACCGCGCCGGTGATGCCGTTCAGGTCGAACTTGACGAAGGTCTGGCGGTCATAGCCGGTGGCTTCCTTCTTCACGTCCAGCACGGTGGCCGCGCCGTAGTTGGTGTCGGCGTAGCTGCCGCTACGCACATGCGCGTCGGCAGCCGCCTCGCACGGCGTCAGCGTGCCGAGCTGCAGTCTGGCCGTGTACGTCTTGCCGGCCGACGCATTGACATTGACGCGGAGCTTGATGGTGGGCGCCAGCCGCAGCACGGTCACGCCGGCATCCGCCGCGATCAGCCGCGTGGCGGCGCGGTGGACCTCGATGACGATGCTGCCGGTGTTCAGCTGCGTCGGGTCGGCGATGCCGATGTGCAGCTCGCGGGCTGCGTTCTCCAGCATCGTGACCGAGGCCTTTTTGTCGCTGCTGATGACGGGCGAGCCGGCGTCGCTGACGGTCTTGGCCGCGTCGTTCCAGAAGTTGACGCCGACGAGCTTGAGGCTCGCATCCTTGGCCGCATGGGCTTCGGCCGAGTTCTCCAGGATGGTGATGGTCGGCGCGGCCGCGTAGCTGGCCAACTGCACGGCGCTGACGTTGGGCAGCACGACATAGGCATAGCCCGACGCCGTCGGGTTGACACCATGCGGGACAGCCAGGCTCAGGTAGTGGCGTGTGATGGTGTCGGTGCTGCCGCCGTTGTCGATCTGGGACTGGCTGCCGGTGCGGGCCTCGCGCTTGCCGTCCAGCGTGGCGGTGAAGGGGAAGTGGTAGCCGATGTCCGCGCCCGCCACGCTGCCGGCCAGGTGGGCCCAGCTGACGCCGCTGATGCGCTCGGCCCAGCCCGTCGCCGTGGACCTGGCGCTGCCGTTGACGGCCAGGGCGTTGCTGCCGCCTGCGTTGAGCTTGCGGTTCTCGACGATGGTCTCAACGTTGCGGCCATCGGTCGTCGCGATGCCCGAGCCCAGCGCGACGATGCGGTCACCGAAGACGAACCACGATTTTTTGCCCTGCAGCGTGGAGCCGGTGCCGCCGGAGGTTGCGAACTGCATGCCGCTGGACAGGTGCTGGTCGCCCACCGTGCTGCCGCCCACCCAGCTGTTGGGGTTGGGGTAGCTCTTGAAGCTGACCAGCGTGCCGGCCGAACCGTCCGTCGTGGTGCCGGGGAGGCGGAAGGAGTCGACGGTGGGCCAGAAGCCATCGGAGAACTGGGTCTGGTCGGCGTTATAGAGCGTGGTCATGCCCAGCCCGGTGAACCAGCCCTTCTTGTTGTTGCCGTTGCCGTATTCGAAGGTGGCGATGCGGCTGGACGACAGGCTCAAGCCCCAGGCATAACCGGGCGCCAGCTTCAGGCCGCGGTCCATGCTGGCGTAGAAGCGCGCGCTGTCGAGCGCGGCTGTCGGCGTGATGGCACTGTTGGCCATCACCGCCTTGATGCGGACGATGTCGGGCAGGCGCAGCTCGGCGTAGTAGTTCGCGAAGCTGGTGTCGCGCTGCACCTGGCCCTTGACGATGCCTTGCAGCAGCGTGGCCTGCGCGGCCGGCGCGCCCTGGGCCAGCATGGCCAGCGTCGCGACGATGGCGCGGCCGCTGAGGTGGTCGCTGGTGGCCGGGAAGCTGATGCTGCGCCCGCGCAGCATGTCCATCATGGCGCCCTGGTAGAGGAAGGGCTGGAAGGAATCGCTGACCCAGCGATAGACGTTGCCGGCATTGGCGTCCGTGATGGGCCAGCTGGAGCCGTTCAGCAGATAGAACAGCTTGGCGACGCCCGACAGCAGCACCGCGCCATAGCTGCCGGCATAGGGCACGTTGTAGTGCTGGATGAAGGAGCCGTCGACATAGAAGCCGTCGCTGCTGGTCACATAGGGGTAGACCTGGTTCATCGCGTCGCGGCCCTGCACCATCTTGGCTGCGGACTTGCCCAGCACGCCGCGCACGACGACGACGAGGGCCTTGTCCAGCCGGTTCGCGCCCGTGGCCACGGCGTTGTAGAAGGTAAAGACCGTGGGGTCGCCGCAGAAGCGGTCCACCGCGCGGATATAGCTGGCGCGCTGCGTGGCGGTGAGCTGCGCATGCATCAGGGCCATCGCGTCCAGCAGCGCCTGCGGCGTGCCGATCTCCCAGTCCCACCAGTTGCCATAGGGTGTCTTGTTCTCGTGGTAGCGCTGGGCGTAGAGCCAGTCCAGCCCGCTGACGACGTCGGCGGCCAGCGCGGCGTTGCCCTGCAGCGCCGAGCCGGCGGTGGCGTAGGCCAGCGCCATCGTCCGCAGGCGCTGGTAGGCGTAGCTGAT
Source organism: Pelomonas parva (assembly GCF_043555835.1). Taxonomy (NCBI): domain Bacteria; kingdom Pseudomonadati; phylum Pseudomonadota; class Betaproteobacteria; order Burkholderiales; family Sphaerotilaceae; genus Roseateles; species Pelomonas parva. The sequence goes on from NZ_JBIGHV010000001.1 coordinate 115,967, forward strand.
GTGCGCGGACGTGGTGGTGGAGGCCGTGTCATCCCACAGCGTCGTGCGGCCGGGCTCCTTGCGCATGCCGTCCCAGTGCAGCTGCGCGTTGCTCGTGATGAAGCCGACCTGGGCGGCGATGTCCGCGTCAGCGGTGTTGACGCTGCCGCCGGTGAGGTGCGTCACCCACTTGCCGCGCAGGTCGTCGTACTCATCGGCGCGCACCAGGCCCGCGGCGCACAGCATGAAGAAGAAGCAGGCGAGCAGCCGCATTGCGTGCGACAGCCCTTGCAGTCGTGAAGTCATGGCGATGGCTCCTGTCGTTGACATGGATGGACCGAAGGCGATGAGAAGCAAACAGCCCCCGCGACGGGGGCCTGGCCAGCTCAATACTTGTAGCGAAGGCCGACGTAGACCTGGCGGCCGCTGTTGTAGAGCGCCGTGGTCTGCTCGGGCAGCGACGCATTCGTCGGCACCTTGTTGAAGTAGCGCAGCGTCGGGCTGTTCAGGTTCAGGCCTTCGACGCTGAGCGTCAGCGCGTCCGTCAGCTTGACGCCGAACGACGCGTTCACCGTGCCGCTGGCCGCCGCATAGCTCTGCTGCGCGCCGTACAGACCGATGCGGATCTCGCTGCGGTGGGCGTAGGCGATGCGGGCGTTGAAGCGCTCGTCCTCGTAGTAGGCGCCGAGGTTGTAGGTGTGGCGGGCGGCGCCCATGATGGGGTTGCCGTTGGCTTCCTTGGCGTCGGCGAACGTGTAGTTCGCGTTGGCGCCAAAGCCGCCCCACAGCGGTTGCTCCCAGCCCAGCTCGATGCCCTTGGACTTGCCCGTCACCGAGATCGGCTGGCTGACGGTCGTGTCCATGAAGGCAGGCTTCAACACGCCGGTGACCGGGTCCTTGGCCGCCGTGTTGAACAGGTATTGCACCGAGCTGCCGGCGCCGATCAGCGAGTCGAAGTCGATGACGAAGACCTGGGCCGACAGCAGAGAACGCGGCTGGAAGTACCACTCAACGCCGAGGTTGTAGTTCTTGGCGACCACCGGGTCCAGCTTCGGATTGCCGCCCGACGCGGTGGACACCGGCGTGGACGCGGGGTTGTACTGGAAGTTGCCGATGGCCGTACCCAAGGCGCTGTACTCGGGGCGTGACATCGTCTTGGCCACGGCCGCGCGCACAGTCAGGTTCTTGCTGACGTCGAACACCAGGCTGGCGCTGGGCAGCAGCTCGCTGCCCTTGCTGTCGGTGGTCATCGTGAAGAAGTTGCCGAAGCGCGAGCCGGTCGTCAGCGTGGCGCCGGTGGGCACAAAGGCCGCGCACTCGCTGGCCTGCAGCGCGCTGCCATAGGTGATGAGCGTGCCGTCCGCCGCGCGGCTGCCCGCGGCGCCGCAGGACAGGCCGGTGTTGGTCGTCACGCTGGTGTTCGTCTTCACGTAGCGCAGGCCGACATTGCCGCGCCACGCGTCACCGCTGAGCTTGGCCATCAGGTAGAGCGCCTGGCTCTTCTCGCCGACGCGGAAGGGGCCGGAGGCCGGGCGGTTGAAGACCGGGTCGTTGCTGAGGTTGGCCTCGCTCCATTGCGCGATGGTGGACGGCGACAGCGACGGCACGTAGCCCGCCAGGCCGCCGGCACCATCGCCGAGGCTGGCGCCGAAGTCCGACGGCAACGTCTTGCCGTCCCAGGCGATCTGCGGCAGGCCGCCGTCGACCTGGCCCGTGCCGGCGGCATTCATCGGCCAGCCGGTCTTCAGCGGCCGGTAGGCCTGGCGCAGATGGTCGGCGCCGCGCCAGCCGAACTTGAGGCTGTTCAGCGCGCCGCTGTCGAAGCTCCATTCACCGTCGAGCTGCGCGAAGTCCTCGCGGTCGACGCTGCTGGCCAGCGTGTGGTTGTGGTCGCTGCGGATGAAGTTCCAGTTGCTCGCCGACAGGCCGTTCGGCAGGCTGATGCTGGTGGCGCCCGACTCGTTGCCCAGCGCATAGGCCTGGGTCACGCCGCGGAAGCTCATGTAGTGCTCGTAGAAGTCGGCCTTGCCCTCGGCCTTGGTCGTGCCGACGAGGCCATTGACCGACAGCTGCTCGCTGGCCTTGAGCTTGAAGTCGGCCGTGTAGTAATTCGTCTTCACCGCCGCGCCGGGGTTGTAGGTGGCCTGCAGGTTGTTGCCGTTGTTGGTCGTGTTGGCGAAGGTGCCGCCGGTCAGCACGCCGTTGCTGATGACCGCGCCGGTCGGCACGACTTTGCTGTTCAGGCTGTTGGCGAAGTCGGTGTTGAAGACCTGCCGGTGGTAGCTCGCGTCCAGCTGGGACATGAAGGCCTCGGCGCCCAGCGTCAGGTCGTCGCTGGCCTTCCACTGCACGCCCAGCACGCCGCCGCGACGCTTGCGCTCCTGCTCGAACAGCTGCGTCGCCACGTTGGTGACGAAGGTGGTGCCCACCGGCACGGCCGCATTGGCCTGCGCGGCGGTGGCGATGCCGTAGCTGCGCGTCTGGCCGTCGCGGCGCACGTGGCGGCGCTCGTCGAAGAACTGGCCCATCACGCCTAAGGTGTTGCCCGCGTTCTTCCAATTCACCAGGGCGGACAGCTGCGGGTCGGTCTTGCCGGCGCGGTCGCTGTAGACGGCCTGCAGGCCAATCTCGGCCGTGAAGGGCTTCTTGAAGTCGAGCGGGCGCCTGGTGATGATGTCGATGGAGCCGGCCACGCCGCCCTCGATGTCGTCGGCCTGGGCGCTCTTGTGCACGACGACCTGGCTGACCAGCTCCGACGGCAGCAGCAGGAAGCTGACGCTGCGCGCCGAGCCGCTGGTGTTGGGGCCGGCGCCGCCGGCAATCATGTCGCCGTAGTCCCAGTCGGCCGACGCGACCGAGTGGCCGTTCAGCGTCACCAGCGACAGGCTGGGGCTGGTGCCGCGCATGCTGACGCGGTCGTTCTCGTCATAGCCGCCGTTGCCACCGGTGCCGGTGGCGGTGTTGATGCCGGGCAGGCGCTGCAGCGCGTCGGCCACGTTCTTGTCGGGCATCTTGCCGATGTCCTCGGCGCTGATGACCTCCGTCACGCCGTCGGCGTAGCGCTTGCTCGCCAGCGACTTGTCCTTGGCGGCGCGGATGCCGGTGACGAGCACGGTCTCCAGCTTGTTGTTGTCGGCGTCGGCGGGCGCGGCCGTCTGGGCCTGGGCGGCGCCCATCAGCAGCGTGAAGACGGCCAGGGCCGTGGGGCGCAGGGAGAGGCAGGAGGTCGATCGCATGGTGTGGCTCCGAATGATGAGGGTTTCGAGTGGTGCGGCGCTGGCTGTTAGCCGCCCGGGTGCCAGAAGGGAGCCCAGCCCCGCGCTCGGCGGGCCAGGGCTTCGAGAAAGAAGAAGTCGCCCCACAGGCAGGCCTCGTCGACGCCGAGGCTCTCGGGCTTGCTGTAGACGCTGTGCAGCAGCAGCGCGTTGCTGCCCGCCGTGCGCCAACCGGCGCAGTGCTGCAGCAGGCCGGCGAGCAGGCGGTCGGCCTGCTGCAGGTAGTAGGCGGCGCGGTCGGCCTGGCCTTCGGCCTGCAGCAGCTCGGCGATCTCGATGAGGCCGCTGGCCGCGATGGCGCTGGCGGAGCTGTCCCAGGGTTCGCCGGGGTCGGCGGCCAGGCTCAGGTCCCAGCAGGCGACGCCGTGTTCCGGCAGGCCGGCCAGGAAGCGCCGCGCCAGCCGCTCGGCAGTCTGCAAGAAACCGTGGCTCGGTGCCCAGCGGTGGTTGAGCGCGAAGCCGTACAGCCCCCAGGCCTGACCGCGCGCCCAGCAGGAGTCGTGCGAGGCGCCCTGGGCCGTCGTGCCGTGCAGCGGCGCGCCGGTCTCGGGGTCGAAGTGGAAGGTGTGGAAGCTCGTGTCGTCGCCGCGCACGAGGTGCTGCTGCGAGCGCAGCGCATGGCTGAGGGCCGCTTCGCGAAAGCGTCCGTCGCCGCTTTGAGTGCTCGCCCAATGCAGCAACGGCAGGTTCAGCAGGCAGTCGATGATGATGCGGCCACGTTGCGACGGCTCGTCCAGCCGGCCCCAGGCCTGGATGACGCCGGCCTTGGGCAGGTAGCGCGTCATCAGCAGCTGGGCGGCCTGCAGCGCGGTGTCGGTCGCATCCACGCCGCTGCGCCCGGCTGCAATGCACGACGGCATGAACAGGAAGCCCAGGTCGTGGTGGTCGACGACGTAGCGCTTCTCCAGCCGCTCGGCATAACCCGGCAGCTGCGCGCGTGCTGCGGCTGCGAAGTGCGGCTCTTCGCTCAGCTCGTGCGCCATCCACAGCAGGCCGGTCCAGAAACCGGCCGTCCAGCTGCCATTGGCACCGAGCGGCGCGTCGGCCCAGCAGGACGGCCGGAAGCGGTTGGCCTCGCTGGTGTCGCCAGGGAAGTGGTCGCCCAGCTGCGCCAGGCAGCGGCCCAACTGCGCGCAGGCGTCCTGGATCTCGCTGGCCATCACCACGCCGCGCCTCGCTTGTGTGAACTACTGTTATTCATAGGTTAACGTCAACATATCCGGTGCAAAAAAAACGGCCACGGGCCCGGCCGCGGCCGCAAAGGAGATCAGGGCGCGCGGTAGGCGGCAAAGCCGCCGAGTGCGCGCATCTGCCGGGCCAGCAACACATAGCAAAGTGCCGAGCCGGCGGCGAGCACGCCGCTGGCGATGAAGGTGTGGCGGTAGTGGCTGCCGGTGGCGTCCAGCCAGGCGCCCATGCCAGGGGCGACGAGCATGTAGCCCAGCGCCGCCAGCAGGTTCATCGCCGAGAAGAACTGCGCGAAGCTGGCGCGCGGGAACAGGTACTGGCCCAGCGCGGCGGTGCCCGTCAGGTAGACGCCCGACACGACGCCGTGCAGCACGAAGGCGAAGCCGAACTGCTGCGCATCCTGCACCCACAGCCCAGCGACCAGCATGCACGCCGCGTAGACGGCAATGGCGCCGAGGCCGACGCGCAGCGGGTGCCAGCGGTCCGCCAGCCAGCCCACCGGCAGCGCCAGCACCAGCGAGAAGCCATAGCTGATGGCCAGCGCCTTGCCGTAGCCGTCCAGCCCCAGGCCCACCTGCTTGGCATAGAACACACCGAAGCTGTTGACCGGGCTCCCGCTGACGAGGCCCAGCATCATGGCGACGAACAGCAGCACGTAGAACCGATGGCTGAAGCACTCGCGCAGGTAGCGCCGCGTGCCGGCGACCCAGCCGCCCTCCTCCGCCGGCACAGGCTCGGGCGGCGGGTAGCTGCCCTCCTTCACGCGCCAGCACAGCAGCGCAAAGCACAGGCCGTAGATCAGCGCGATGCCGGTGAAGATGGCGGCGAACTGCTGCTCCGCATGGCCCAGCACATGCGAGCTGAAGCCGATGCCGGCCAGCAGGCTGGTGGCGCGGAACAGGCCGTAGAAGCGACCCACCAGCGGTTGCGGCACCACATCGTTGATGAGGCCGCCGAACACCGCGTTCGCCGTGACTGAGGCCACCTCGAACACGGTCCACATCAGCGTGAACCAGGCCAGCTGGCACAGGCGCGGCGACAGGCCGGCCAGCTCGCTCAGCCAGGCGCCGGCCACCGGCGTGGCGGCCATGCCCAGCAGACCGATGACGATGGGCGGCGTGGGCAGCAGCAGGTAGGGGATGCGCCGCCCGAGCCGGCCACGGTGGCGGTCCGACCGCACCGCGATGACCGGCCCCAGCAGCATGCCAAGCGCCGCCGGCAGCGAGCCGACGACCAGCGCGATGAAGAAGTCGCTGGCCTGCAGCTGCTTCAGCAACACCTGCGCCACCGGCACGACCGCCCGCTCCTTCAGGCTCCAGGCAAAGTCGCCGAGCAGCAGCCAGGCGAACAGCACGGCCAGGCCGCCCACGCCATAGACGAGGCTGCCCTGCTGCCACTGGCGCGGCGCGTCGGGGAGATCCGCAGGTGTGGTCACCGCCGGCGTCATCCGCGCTTCTTCCCGCCCGCGCGCCTGGCCACCGGCGGCGCGGCCGTCGAGTCGCGCGTCACCAGATGGCTCTGCAGCTCGATGCGCATGCCGCGCTGCGTGCCGTTCTCGATGTGCTGCAGCAGCAGCCGAACGGCGCTCTCGCCGAGTTGGTCGTAGTCCTGCCGCACCGTCGTCAGCGCCGGGTGGCTGTGGGCGGCGGCGGGGATGTCGTCGAAGCCGGCAATCGACAGCTGGCCCGGCACCTCCACGCCGGCCGCCCGCGCCGCGTCCAGCACGCCCAGCGCCATCAGGTCGCTGGCGCAGAAGATCGCGGTCGGCGGCTCGGCCAGGCCGAGCAAGACCTGGCCCTGCTCGAAGCCCGAGCGCTGCCCGAAGTCGCCCTGCGCGATCAGCGCCGGGTCGGCCTGCAGGCCGGCCGCGGCCAGCGCGGCGAGGTAGCCGCGTTCACGCTCCGGGCTCTGGCCCGAGTGCGACGTGCCGCGCATGAAGCCGATGCGGCGATGCCCCAGCCCCAGCAGGTGCTGGGTCACCGCGTAGGCGCCCTCGTAGTTGTCGGCGCGCACGACCGGCAGCGGCGTCGGCGCGCGCCAGTAGTTCACCAGCACCACCGGCAGCTTGGCGCGCTGGAACTGCTCCAGCTGTTCGGCCTGCTTGCCCGGCAGGATGAGCAGCAGCCCGTCGCACAGGCTGGACATCAGCGGCACGATCTCGGGCCGGGCGCTGTCGCCATCGGGCGTGGCGATGTCGTAGAGCAGCAGGTCCAGCCCGGCCTGCTTCACGACCCGACTGATGGCATTGATGATGGCCGCGATGACGGGTGACTGGAAGTCCGTCACCAGCAGGCCCAGCACGCGCGTGCGGCCGCCCTTCATCGCCTTGGCGCCCACGTTGGCCACATAGCCCATCGACTGCGCGATCTGGTGGATCTTGGCCCGCGTGGCCTCGGCCACATAGCCCTTGCCGCTGAGTGCGCGCGAGACCGTCATCACCGACACACCCGCCGCTGCAGCGATGTCGGTGACCGTCACGCGGCCCGTGCCGCTGCCGGTGGCTTCATCGTCGGGTGGCTTGAGCATGCCTGTTATACCTGTCATTTTATGTGTTAACGTTAGCTCATTGTGAACGACCAACGGCGCCGTGACAAGCCGTCCGGCACCCGGGTTTACGACAGGATCGACGCCGTGATGAGAGTTCTGCTGCTGTTGCTGTGCTGGCCCTGCCTGGCCTGGGCTGCCCCTGCCGAGGACGCCATGCTGGCCCGTGCCAGCGCGCTGCTGCTCGCGGCGCCGGCGCAGCTGGCCGACGCCGACGTGGCCGCCGAGATCCGCCGCCAGCAGGCTTTGGCCCGTGAGCTGTGGCAGACGCTCGACACGCGCGCCGTCCGCCGCGAGCTGTGGGCGGACCTAGCCGCCAAGCCGCGCAGCGAGGCCAACTCGCTGAGCTTCAAGCGCCTGCGCACGCTGGCCCTGGCGCACGCGCAACCGGGCTCCGCGCTGCACGGCCACGCCGAGCTGGCCGAAGCGCTGCGCCGCAGCCTCGACTGGCTCGTCGAACACCACTACCGTCCCGACACGCCCTACAGCGGCAACTGGTGGGACTGGGAGATCGGCTCACCACAGTCGCTGCTGGACTGCCTGCTGCTGTTGCATGACGAACTGGGTGCCGAGCGCCGAGCGCGCTACCTCGCGTCCATCACCCGCTGGGTGCCCGATGCCACGCGGCGCCTCAACGGCTCGACGGCCGAGGAGACCGGCGCCAACCGCGTCGACAAGGCCTTGATCGTCGTGCTGAGCGGCGCGCTCGAAGGCGACGCGAGGAAGGTCGCCGCCGGCCGTGCGGCGCTGGACGCCGTCTTCCCCTACGTCACCCACGGCGACGGCTTCCACAGCGACGGCTCCTTCATCCAGCACGACTTCGTGCCCTACACCGGCAGCTACGGCACCGTGCTGCTCGCCGCGCTGGCCCGCCTTACCGTCGTGCTGGGCGATGGCGCGCTGACCGACGCACAACGCGCGACCCTCGCTGCATGGGCCGACGACGCCTTCCTGCCGGTGCTCGTGCGCGGCGCCGTGCTCGACAGCGTGCGCGGCCGCGCCATCTCCCGCCCCGCCGAGGAGGGGCGCGCCGGCCGCACGCTACTGCGCGACCTGCTGCGCTTGAGTGCGCAGATGCCACCTGGGCTGCGCGCCCGGCTCAAGTTCCATCTGCTCCACGACAAGCGCCAGCCGGACTACTACCGGGGTCTGGACGCCCCCTCTATCGCCGAGCTGAAAGCCCTCGCGGCCGACGCCACGACAGCGCAGCAGCCAGCGCCCGACACCAAGGTCTTTGCCGCCATGGACCGTGCCGTCCACCACCGGCCCGGTTTCGCGTGGGCGCTGTCGCTGTTCTCGCCTCGCATCGCCGCCTTCGAGTACGGCAACGGCGAGAACCCGCGTGGCTGGCTGACCGGCGCCGGCATGACGACGCTGCTGCTGCCCGGCGACGACGCGCAGTTCGCCGACGGCTACTGGGCCACCGTCGACATGGCCCGCCTGCCCGGCGTGACGACGAGCGGCCACCTGCCAGCCGAACCGCCGCGCGACTTCTCCATGGTCCCCAACCCCGAGCCCTGGGTCGGCGGCGCCGCGCTGCCCGGCGGCAGCGGCGTGGCGGGCATGGCCTTCAACCTGCGCAACCTGGGCCAGGGTGAGCTGAGCGGCCGCAAGTCCTGGTTCATGTTCGGCGACCGCATGCTGGCGCTGGGCTCGGACATTCGCGGCGAGGGCGCGGTGGAAACCATCGTCGATCAGCGCAAGCTGCCTCAGCCCGACGCTGTGCTGCATGTCGATGGCCAGGCGCCGACCACCCACCGCGCCAGCCGGCCCGCGCGCACCGCCCAGCTCGCCGGCGTCGGCTACCACTTCCCCACGCTGCTGCAGCCGCAGTTGCTGAACATCAGCCGCGAATGGCGCGAAGGCAGCTGGCGCGCCATCAACCCCGCGGGCTCGCCCGCCCCGCTGCGCCGCGCCTACGCCAGCCTCGCGCTGCAGCATGGCCACCGGCCGGACGGCGCGAGCTATGCCTACACGACGTTGCCCGGCATCAGCGCCGACGCACTGGCCCGTTATGCCGACGCGCCGCCGCTGCGCATCCTCGCGCTGGACGCGCAAGCCCACGCGGCGGCCGATGCCGACACCGGCATGGCCGCAGCCACCTTCTGGGGCGACGAGCAACACACCGTGGTTCGCGATGGCCAGCCCTGGATGGTCGCGAGCGGCGCTTGCGCCGTGGTGCTACACAACAGGTCCGACGGCAGCTTGCAACTGGCCGTCTCCGCGCCGACCCAGCCGGAGCGCGGCTCACTGATGCTGGAGCTGCATACCGCCGTGTCGCCGCATGTCGCCCACGATCCGGCCATCCACGTGCTGTCGACTTCGCCCACGCTGCGCCTGCGCATCGCCCTCGAAGGGCTGCGCGGCCGCTCGGTCCAGCTGCTCGCGCGCAAGCCCTGACCCCACATGACTTTCGCCAAGCCCGCGTTCGCGAGGGACGATCGCCACGTTAAGCGGACACTTAGGTGGCGACTGCTACGCTAACGGCTACATCCGTAGGCGGGGCGCAGACCCCGGCACCCTGGGAGGGACATGAAAGCATTCCTGAAGCGTTGGCGCGTGCGCCTGATTGTCATCGCCGTGATCGCGGCCGGTGTCGCCTGGTGGGCCACTCGCAAGCCGCCGCCGCCGCCGCCGCCACCCACCGGCGTCGTCGCGCTGGCCGACATCACGCAGGCCGTGCAGGCCGCCGGCGTGCTGCAGGCCAAGACCAAGGTCGACGTGGGCGCCCAGGTCAGCGGCCAGATCCAGACGCTGCATGTGCAGCTCGGCCAGCAGGTCAAGAAGGGCGAGCTGCTCGTCAGCCTGGACCCGGAGCTGGCGCGCAGCGACGTCGCCCAGGCCGAGGCCGCGCTGGCCCAGGCGCGCGCGCAGCTGGACAGCAGCAAGGTCGACGCCGAGGCCTCGCGCCGCGAGGTCGCGCGCCAGCGTCGCATGCTCGCCGGCCAGGCCACCGCGGCCATCGAGGCAGAGCGGGCCGAGACCGACCTCGCCAAGATCGAGGCCGCTCTGCGCGGCCAGGCCGCCACCGTCGCGCGCTTCGAGGCCGACCTCGACAACCGCAAGCTGCGCCAGTCGTACACGCGCATCACGGCGCCGATGGACGGCACCGTCGTCAACCTGCCGGTGCAGGCCGGCCAGACCGTCATCGCCATCCAGGTCACGCCGGTCATGCTGACGCTGGCGGACCTGGACACCATCACCGTGCGGGCCAAGGTGCCCGAGGCCGACATCCAGTCCATCAAGATCGGCCAGACGGCGCGCTTCTCGACGCTGTCCGGCGAGGGCAAGCGCTACGAGGGCAAGCTGCGCGTCATCCAGCCGGTGCCCGAGCGCGCCGGCAACGCGGTGTTCTACAACGTGCTGTTCGACGTCGACAACCGCGACCGCGCGCTGTTCAGCGACATGACGGTGCAGGTGGACATCGAGACGGGGGCGGTGAAGCAGGTGCCGGCGATGCCCATCGTGGCGCTGGGCGAGCGCGGCAAGGACGGGCGCTTCACTGTGACGGTGCTGGATGCGGCCAACAAGCAGGTGCCGAGGCAGGTGAAGGTGGGGTTGCAGGACGGCGCTCGGGTGCAGGTGCTGGAGGGCGTGAAGGCCGGCGAGAAGGTGCTGCTGGCACCGCCGAGTGCGGTGGACGCGGCGGCGTCAGCGGCGAGCAGGTGATGGGTATCGCTTCTCGGTGCTTCGGCTTTGTGGTCAGGCCCAGCCGGGATTTCGTCCCGGCGGCCGACCTACTTTTTGCGCCGCCAAAAAGTAGGCAAAAAGCTCTCCCCTGCAAAACCGGCCCTGCGGGCTCCCCTGCGATGCTCGAAGCCCAGGGCCGCGCCGAACTCACTTCGCTACGCTCCGTTCAAACAAGCGTCGCGAGTCAGTTCTTGAAGCGTGCTGCGCACGCGCCCTGGGCTTCTGCGCTTCTCTGCGGTTTTGAAGGGGAGGCCCCAAACAGCCGAACAGCCAACAGCCAAGCCCAACAGCCAGGCCGTGGATGTGTTCATCTTCCCCCCTCTGAGCCCGCCGAGAAGCGCAGGGCCTTGAGCCCGCGAGCGAAGCTCGCCTCAACTTCTGACTCGCGCCGCTTGTCTGAGCAGAGCGTAGCGGCGCGAGTTCGGCGCGCGGGCTCAAGGACCGAGCATCGCAGGGCAGCCCGCTGCGAAGCTAAGGGCCGGGCGGTTCGGGGGCGGTTTCTTTGGTTACTTTCTTGGGCGCCCAAGAAAGTGACTCGCCCGCCGGGGCGAAATCCCGGCATGGGCCTGGGCACCAAGCCAACCTCCGTTCAACACACGGAGGCCTCCCCATGCCTCTGATCGAACTCAAGAACGTCGCCCGTCACTACCAACTCGGCGAAATCGACGTCCCCGCCCTCGACGGTGTGAGCCTGGCCATCGAGGCCGGCGAGTTCGTCGCCATCATGGGCCAGTCCGGCTCGGGCAAGAGCACGCTGATGAACGTGCTCGGCTGCCTGGACAACCCCACCAGCGGCCGCTTCCTGATCGGCGGCACCGACGCCGGCACGCTGGGCCCCGACGAGCTGGCCGCGCTGCGCCGCGAGCGCTTCGGCTTCATCTTCCAGCGCTACCACCTGCTGCCCCACCTGGACGCCCGCGCCAACGCGGCGCTGCCGGCGGTCTATGCCGGCGTGGGTGTCAATGCACGCGGCGAACGCGCCCGCGCGCTGCTGGAGCGCCTGGGCCTGGGCGAACGCCTGCATCACCGACCTAACGAGCTGTCCGGTGGCCAGCAGCAGCGCGTGTCCATCGCGCGGGCACTGATGAACGGCGGCCAGATCATCCTGGCGGATGAGCCCACCGGCGCACTGGACTCGGCCTCGGGCGCCGAGATGCTGCGGCTGCTCAAGGAGCTGAACGAGCGCGGCCACACCATCATCCTGGTCACGCATGATGCCGCCGTGGCCGCGCATGCACGCCGCGTCATTGAGCTGAAGGACGGCAAGGTCGTCGCCGACAACGGCACGCCCGCCGGCCATGTGCCACCCGCCGAGCTGCCCAGCGACGCACCGCCGGTGAAGCAGAGCGCCTGGCCGGGTCGCTGGCTCGTGCAATGGCGCGAGGCGGTCGCCACGGCGCTGCTGGCGCTGAAGAGCAACCGGCTGCGCACGGCGCTGTCCATGCTGGGCATCAGCATCGGCATCGCCTCGGTGGTCAGCATCGTCGCGCTGACGACGGCGGCGCGTGACTCCATCGAGAGCAATGTCGCAAGCATGATGTCCGGCCGCATCCCCGTCTGGGCCGGCAACCCGTCCCTGCCGCCGGGCGTGCAGCCCAAACCCTTCCGGCCCAACGAGATCGACTCGCTGCGCGCGCTGGACGGCGTGCGCGGCATCACGCCCAACCGGCAGATGCAGCTGACGGCTCACCACCGCTCGCGCGACGCGACCGTGCAGGCCGTGGCCGCCGACGCCAACACGCTGAAGGGCCGCAAGCTCAAGCTCGTGCAGGGGCGCTACTTCGGCGCGATGGACTTCGAGGCCCACAGCCAGGTGCTGGTGCTGGACGAGAAGGCGCGCGACGCGCTGTTCAAGAAGGGGCAGTCGCCCATCGGCCAGGTCGTGTTGCTGCAGCTGGGCGGCGGCGCACCGGTCGGCCAGTGGGTGCCGCCCACGGCCGCCCTGCCCTTCACGGTCATCGGTGTCGCCGCCGCGGACGGCGGCGCGATCAGCTTCAGCGGCGGCCAGAGCCAGCTCTACCTGCCCAACACCACGTTCGGGCGCAAGCTGGAGTCCCGCGCCGAGGTCTGGAGCTTCGACGTGAACCTGGACAACAGTGTGCCGCCGCAGCAGGTGCGCGAGCACGTCATCCACCGCCTGAAGGCCTTGCATGGCCGCGAGGACTTCAGCAGCTTCAACGCCGAAGAGGAGTTCCGCAAGTTCCAGCAGATCACCAGTGCGATGGCCGCCGTGTTCGCCGGCGTGGGCGCCATCTCGCTGCTGGTGGGCGGCGTGGGCGTCATGAACATCATGCTGGTGTCGGTGTCCGAGCGCACCCGCGAGATCGGCATTCGCATGGCCGTGGGCGCGCGCCAGGGCGACGTGAGGCTGCAGTTCCTCATCGAAGCGGTCGTCCTCTGTTGCCTGGGCGGGCTGGTGGGCGTTTTCCTGAGCTGGCTCGCGGCACAGGGGCTGAACGCGGCGCAGAAGGAAGTCGTGGTGGTCGTCAGCTGGGCAGCGCTGGGCGTGGCCTTTGGCGTGTCGAGCCTGGTGGGCCTGGTGTTCGGCACGCTGCCCGCACGGCGCGCGGCAGCACTGAGCCCCGTGGATGCATTGGCTCGGGAGTGAGCAACATGAAAACAAGACTGACCTCGATGGCCGCCGCCTGGTTGCTGGTCGGCTGCGCGCATGGCCCCGTGGACAAGGCGCCGGAAGTCGCCCTGCCCACCGCCTGGAGCCAGGCCGGCGGCGACGCCACGCCCGACTGGGCCGGCCTGCTGGACCCCACGCTGGCCGCGCTGCAGGCCCGCGCGCTGGACGCCAACCGCGACATCGCACTGGCGGCACAGCGCTGGAAGCGCGCGCAGCTGCTGGCCGACCACGGCGCGCTGCGCTGGACGCCCAGCGCCGGTCTGTCCACCAACGCCAGCCGGCCGCTGGAGACCCAGAGCACGACCCGCAATGTCGACGTCGGCGGCGTGACCATTCCGGTGACGTCATCTACCGGCGTGTCACGCAGTTATGGCGCCAACATCGGCGTGGGCTACGAGCTGGACCTGTGGGACCGCCTGGGCCAGACGCAGGCCGCCCAGCGCGCCAACGCCGAGGCCGCGCAGACCGACATCGCCGCCGCCCGCCTGTCGATCCGCAACCAGGTGGCCGAGGCCTACTGGACGCTGGCCTCGCTGCGTGCCCGCCAGCCGCTGGCCGAGACCCAGCTCGCGATCACCCGCGAGACGCTGGAGCTGACGCGCGCACGCGTTCGCGAGGGCAAGCTGCTGCCCATCGAGCTGGACAAGATCGCCGCCACCGTGCAGGCCGCCGAGAACCGCCTGGCCGACCTGGCCGCCGACACGCTGCTGCAGCGCCAGCGCCTGGCCCTGCTGCTGGACGAGCCGCTGCCGGGACCGTCGCCCGACGCGGCCTTGCCCGTCAACGAGCCGCCGCAATGGCGCCTGGCTCCACCCGCCGACGTGCTGGCCCGCCGCCCCGACGTGCAGAGCGCCCGCCTCGGCGTGGACGCCGCGCTGGCCCGGCTGCGCGCCAGCGAGGCCGAGCGCTACCCGCGCCTGAGCTTCTCCGGCAGCATCGGCACGGGCGGCTCGCATGCCAGCGACTGGCTGTCGCAGCCGCTGGCCTCGCTGGGCGCCAACCTCGTCGTGCCCATGATCGACTGGAAGCGCCTGGCCCTGTCACGCGACGGCGCCCGCACCGACCTCGACACCGCCGCGCTGACGCTGCGCGACACGCTGAACAAGGCCTTGGCCGACATCGAGACCCAGCGCATCGAGGCCGAGCGCCTGGCCCAGCAGCTGAGCGCCAACAACAGCCGTCTGCGCGAGGCCGTCGAGAACGAGCGGCTGGCCACGCTGCGCTATGAAGCCGGCGCGATTGCCCGCGCCGACTGGCTGCAGGCCCGCAGCGCGCGGCTGGATGCGGAGCAGAACCGCATCCAGCTGCGTGCCCAGCAGTGGGTACGGCAGGCGGCCTTGTTCAAGGCACTGGGTGGTGCGTGAGCAGCAAGCTCAACGTCCTGTTCATCTGCAGCCGCAACCAGTGGCGCAGCCCCACCGCTGAGCAGACCTTCCGCCGCCACCCGGCACTGGCCGTGCGCTCGGCCGGCACCAGCGCAAGCGCGCGCAAGCAGGTCAGCCACCTCGACCTGGCCTGGGCCGACGTCGTCATCGTCATGGAGAGCAAGCACAAGTCTCGCCTGCTGGCCGAGCACGCGCGCACGCTTGCCCACAAGCCACTGCACGTGCTGGACATCCCCGACGACTACCGCTTCATGGACCCGGAGTTGGTAGAGCTGCTGGAAGCGGCCGTGCCGCCGCTGCTCGGCATCGAGTGATCAGCGGCAGACGTCGGTGCCGAAGTCGAACACGATCTCCCAACCACCGACCGGCTTGCGCCGCCACACCGACTGGAAGCGCTGGAACAGCTTGCCATCCGGGTCCAGCACCGGGCCGCTGGTGCGGGCCAGGTCGCCGCTGGGCAGCACCAGCACCAGGTCGGGCGCCCAGCTGAACGGCGGCTTGGCCGCGCTCAGATAGCCCGCCCATGCCTGCATGACGGCTTCGGGGCCGTGCAGCGGGTCCCTGCCCACCCAGATGGTGTCGGGCGCCAGGAAGCGCCGGAACGCCGCTGCATCCCGGGCCGCGAACGCGGCGGCGAAGGCGGTCTCGGCGGCCCGCGCTTCGGCCACGCGGCGCGCAATTTCGTCGGCGGCGGGCCAGCCCGGCTGGGCGGTGGCCGTACCCGCTGCGGCGGGCAGGGTGGCGGCGGCGAGCAGGGCGTTGCGGCGAGTGGTCATGGGCTGTCTCCGGCGTGTTGGGGCAGCGAAGGATGGCGGCACGATCAGCGAGTGCTGCAAGTCACACTGCGTCCACGCCAGCATCGCCGAAGTCCGCCACAGAGGCACAGAGGCACAGAGAGATCACGGCACAGGGAACAAACGAATTCCTCTGTGCCTCTGTGGCTGTGTTCTGTTCTCCGCTTCCTGACCTCAGAACGCCGCGATGCCCGTGATCGCCCGCCCCAGGATCAACGCATGGATGTCGTGCGTGCCCTCGTAGGTGTTCACCACCTCCAGGTTGACGAGATGCCGCGCGATGCCGAACTCGTCGGAGATGCCGTTGCCGCCCAGCATGTCGCGCGCCATGCGGGCGATGTCCAGGCTCTTGCCGCAGCTGTTGCGCTTCATAATGGACGTGATCTCCACGGCGGCCGTGCCCTCGTCCTTCATGCGGCCCAGGCGCAGGCAGCCTTGCAGGCCCAGCGTGATCTCGGTCTGCATGTCGGCCAGCTTCTTCTGCACCAACTGGTTGGCCGCCAGCGGCTTGCCGAACTGCTGGCGGTCCATCGTGTACTGACGGGCCGTGTACCAGCAGTCCTCGGCCGCGCCGAGCGCGCCCCAGGCGATGCCGTAGCGCGCGCTGTTCAGGCAGGTAAACGGCCCTTTCAACCCACGGACTTCAGGGAAGGCGTTCTCATCGGGGCAGAACACCTTGTCCATGACGATCTCGCCGGTGATGGACGCGCGCAGGCCCACCTTGCCGTGGATGGCGGGCGCCGTCAGGCCCTTGGCGCCCTTCTCCAGCACGAAGCCACGGATCTGCCCGCCGTCATCCTTGGCCCAGACGACGAACACGTCGGCGATGGGGCTGTTGGTGATCCACATCTTGCTGCCGGTCAACTCGTAGCCGCCGTCCACCTTGCGGGCGCGGGTGACCATGGAGCCGGGGTCGGAGCCGTGGTTGGGCTCGGTCAGGCCGAAGCAGCCTATCCACTCGCCGCTGGCCAGCTTGGGCAGGTACTTCTGCTTGGTGGCCTCGTTGCCAAACTCGTTGATTGGCACCATCACCAGCGACGACTGCACGCTCATCATCGAGCGGTAGCCTGAGTCGACGCGCTCCACCTCGCGGGCGACGAGGCCGTAGCAGACGTAGTTCAGCCCGGCGCCGCCGTACTGCGCGGGGATGGTCGGGCCCAGCAGGCCTAACTCACCCATCTCACGGAAGATGGCCACGTCGGTCTTCTCGTGGCGGAAGGCCTCCAGCACGCGCGGCTTCAGGCGCTCCTGGCAGTAGGCGGCGGCGGCATCGCGCACCAGGCGCTCGTCCTCGGTGAGCTGCTCGTTCAGCAGCAGCGGGTCGTCCCAGTGAAAGCTTGCCTTGTGGGCCATGGCGGTCTCCTCGATGGTCAGTGGGCGCCGGTCAAGCGCGTATGGCGCCGAGTATTCCTCCGCTGCCCGATTCGTGTCCAATTCAAGAAACGACTCCGACCATTCGCCATGCCTATCGATGCGACACGCTCGCTGGAGTTCCGCCACCTGCGCTACTTCCTCGCGCTGGCCGAGGAACTGCACTTCGGCCGCGCCGCCCAGCGCCTGGCCATCTCGCAACCGCCGCTGTCCGTGGCCATCCAGCAACTGGAGGCCAGCGTCGGCGCCCGGTTGTTCGACCGCGACAGCAAGGGTGTGCGCCTGACGCCGGCGGGCCTGGCCTTCCGCGCCAGCGCGCAAGGCCTGATCGACCGCGCCGAGGACGCCTGCGCGCTGGCCCGCGACGTGCAGTCCGGCGAGGTGGGCCGGCTGCGGCTGGGCTTTGTCGGCTCCACGCTGTTCAACGGCCTGTCGGCCTGGCTGCAGGCCTTCCAGGCCAGCCATCCCAGGGTCGAGGTGGTCGTCGTGGAGCTGAACTCGCAGGACCAGATCGACGCGCTGCTCGGCGAGGAACTGGACCTCGGCCTCGTCCACACCGACCGCCTGCCGCCGGCGCTGGCCTCGCAGCCGCTCTACAGCGAGCCCTTTCTCGCCTGCCTGCCCGCCGGCCACCCGCTGGCAGTGCTCGAGGAGATCCCGCTCGCGGGCTTGAGCGACCAGCCCTTCATCCTGTTCTCCCGCAAGGGCTCGCCGGACTACCACGCCCGCATCGTCGAGATCTGCCGCCAGCACGGCTTCTACCCGCGGCTGCAGCACGAAGGCCGGCACTGGCTGTCGGTCGTGTCACTGGTAGCGCAGGGGCTGGGCGTCAGCATCGTGCCGGCGGCGTTCCTGCGGGCGGGCGTGCAGGGGGCGGTGTTCAGGCCGCTGGTCGAGGCCCTCGAGACGTCGGCCGTGTTCGCAGCATGGCGCAAGGATTCGGCCGGCGTGTTGCGGGAAAACTTCCTGGCCGTGCGGCCGACACGCTGAACCTTCCAAGCCACCAGGGAGGACGCCCACCGCAGATCGCCAGCCGGCCGCAACGGCTGCACGTTGGGCGCAACCGCGAAATCCTGCCGCGCCTTCACGCCTCCTACAAACGGGCTGAGCCGGAAACCACTCATCATTCGTCTGTCCGCAATTTGTCCTGGACAAACCTTGTTAAAGGCAGCCCGCTGCGCTTTCGCGACAGTCATTGCCGCCCCTTGTTTCGCCGCTCGAAAAAGAAAGTGCACCCCATGAAACTCGATCAGTTGCCCGTCGGCACGCGCCTGCGTCTGGGCTTCGGACTTGTGCTCACCATCCTGGTGATCGTCACGTCGGTGGCGGTGGTCAAGGTGAACGCCATCCGAGCGGCGCTGCATGCCAACAACGATGTGCACGCCTCCATCCAGCGCTTTGCGATCAACTTCCGCGGCTCGGCGCACGACCGGGCCATTGCCGTGCGTGACGTGGTGCTGGGCGCAGAGCCGGCCGACCGGCAAAAGGAGACCGCCGCCATCGATGCGCTGGCCAGGTTCTACGCCGAGTCAGCGAAGCCGCTGGAGACGCTGCTAGCCACTTCTGCAGACAAGCCCGCACTCGACAAGCTGTACGGCGACATCAAGGCCATCGAGGCGCAAGCCGTAGCCACCACCCAGAACGTCGTCAAGCTGATGGACGCGGGCGACACGGCGGGCGCGCAGGCACTGCTGTGGGGTGAAGCCAAGCCGCAATACGTGCAATGGCTGGCGGCGATCAACCGCCTGATCGACTACGAGGAGAGCCGCATCCAGGTCGAGAACAAGATTGCGCTGGAGCAGTCGGACGGTTTCCTGCAGGTAATGTTGATCGCGCTGGCCCTGGCGCTGCTCTGCGGCACGGCGCTGGCGTGGCTGCTGTCGCGCAGCATCCTGCGCCAGCTGGGTGCCGAGCCCCAGGCGCTGGGAGACGCGGCGCGGCGCGTGGCTGCCGGCGACCTGAACCAGCTGCCGGGTGCGGCGGCCGCACCGCCGCAGAGCGTGCTGGCCTCGCTCGGCGCCATGCGCGACAGCCTGGCGGCCATCGTCCTCCAGGTCCGCCAAGCGTCCGACTCCATCGCCACCGGCTCGGCGGAGATCGCCAGCGGCAATGCCGACCTGTCCACGCGCACCGAGCAGCAGGCGTCCAGCCTGCAGCAGACGGCGTCCTCAATGAGCCAGATGAACGCGGCCGTCAAGGGCAATGCGGACACCGCACGCCAGGCCACCCAGCTCGCCGCCTCGGCCAGTGCCGCGGCCGCCAAGGGAGGTCAGGTGGTGGGACAGGTGGTGGCAACGATGGAAGACATCAGCACCAGCTCCAAGAAGATCGCCGACATCATCGGCGTCATCGACGGCATCGCCTTCCAGACCAATATCCTGGCGCTGAATGCCGCCGTCGAGGCGGCCCGCGCCGGCGAGCAAGGCCGCGGGTTTGCCGTCGTGGCCTCCGAGGTGCGCAGCCTGGCGCAGCGCAGCGCCGAGGCGGCCAAGGAGATCAAGTCGCTCATCGGCGCGAGCGTGGGCCGGGTGGAGGCCGGCACGCAACTGGTCAGCGATGCCGGCGCGACGATGGATGACATCGTCAGGCAGGTGAAGAACGTGGCCGACCTGATCACCGAGATCGGCGCATCCGCGCATGAGCAGACCGAAGGCATCGGCCGCGTCAGCGGCTCCGTCTTCGAACTGGACCGCAGCACGCAGCAGAACGCGGCCCTGGTCGAACAAAGCGCGGCGGCCGCCGAGAGCCTGACCCAGCAGGCCAGCCGCCTGGCCGAAGTCGTGCGGCTGTTCCACATCGATCGGCCGGCGTCGCGTGGCTGACAGCGGTTGCCCCGCATGGAGACAGGCGGGGCTCAACCGGCCGACATTGTCAAGCAGCGGAACGGCAGGATCTGCCGCAGCTACGCGAGAACGTTCGTGCCGGCGTCCAGCCTGCCGATGACTTCCCGCCGGCAAGCAAGGCGCACTCCGGCCACGGCAACTTCCACCCGGTCGCCTGGTGCCAGCATTGCGAAGGCGGCGGCATCCTCAATCGAAGGGAAAGGCACTTCGCCATCGCGACGCCGGCTTCATGGCCCCGCCATCGCGCTGCAATAGCATCGGGCCGCTTCGCTAACGAAGCGTCACGTGGACGGAGGCGGCATGCTGGCAAGGCATTGTCAAAAGTCGGCCGCAGCCCCGAGCAGCCTGGGTCGGGCGGTCCTGCCGGGGCCGGCGGCGGCCGAAGAGACCCTAGGCTGCGACAGCCGCAGTTTCAGCTATCGCTACTGCCGGGCCGACACCGACAACCGGATGGAACTGCTCCGGCAGCGCAGCCTCATCGATTGCCGCGAGGGGCGCTACTGGGGCCATGACCGCTACGGCGTATGGGTGGATCGCGGCTGCCCGGCAGACTTCCGCGTCGGCCGCAACGACCACCACGACCGCCACAAGACCGTCGGCAGCGGTGTGGCCATCGTCGGGCTGGCCACGTTGACCGCTTTGGTGAGCAGTCGCAAGCAGCAAGCTCGACAAGGGAGGCCCGGGGTGAGGCGCTACCCTCCGCCGTGGGTCATTTCAGTTGTCCATTCCGCATTCGCGGCACCCGCGACGCATGAAAGAAGCAATTCGGGCCGAGCGCCGGGCCGCTCCCAAGCCGGCCCGGTGGGCGATGTGCTTGCCGGTCGAGCCCGCAAGCATCGCCGCCCCCCGGGGGGCCGACTGGGCCGGCCCGCGTCCAGCGGGGCAAGACCGGGCGAGGGGCTCACTTTCACTTCAGCGGCTACGACGCGCAGGAGCGGGTCAAGGCCCGGATGCAGTTTCTGCCCCGCCTTCGCCGCTCCGCCACAGCGTCGTTCTGTTGCAGGCGAGAGCACCCCGTCGCGGCGCAGCGCCTCCAGAATCCCACCATCTAGAACCTGGAGTTACTCATGATCAACAAGCTCGCCGCCGAATCCATCGGCACCTTCTGGCTCGTCCTTGGCGGCTGCGGCAGTGCCGTGCTCGCCGCAGCCTTCCCGCAGGTGGGCATCGGCCTGCACGGCGTATCGCTGGCCTTCGGCCTGACCGTGCTGACCATGGCCTTCGCCATCGGCCACATCTCGGGCTGCCACCTGAACCCGGCCGTGTCGGTAGGCCTGTGGGCCGGCGGGCGCTTCCCGGCCAAGGAGTTGTTGCCCTACATCGTGGCCCAGGTCGCGGGCGGCATCGCTGCGGGTGCCGTGCTGTATGTCATCGCCAGCGGCGCGCCGGGCTTCGATGTCAGCAAGGGCTTCGCATCCAACGGCTACGGCGCGCATTCGCCGGGTGGCTATTCGCTCACCGCCGCGCTGGTGACCGAGGTGGTCATGACGGCCTTCTTCCTCCTCATCATCCTCGGCGCGACCGACCGCCGCGCACCGGCCGGCTTTGCGCCCATCGCCATCGGCCTGGCGCTGACGCTGATCCACCTGATCAGCATCCCGGTCACGAACACCTCGGTCAACCCGGCGCGCAGCACCGGCGCGGCGCTCTTCGTCGGCGGCTGGGCGGTGGAGCAGCTGTGGTTGTTCTGGGTCGCGCCCATCATCGGCGCGGTGCTGGGTGCCGCCATGTACCGGGTCATCGGCAGCGAACAGCGCTGAGCCTGTCAACGCCTCAACCCGTTGAGCACCTCACCCCCACTCCCCAGCAGCCGCTCGACGACCGCCTCAAACAAGCCCTCCTCCGCCACCACGCCCTGCAACGTCTGCCCCTGCAGCGACCCGCACAGGTTGACGCTCGCCAGTGGCGCCGGCAGCGCCCGCATGTACTCGGCCACCGCCACCGGCTGCGCCGCCACGATCTCGGCCATGAAGGCGGGGCTCAGCAGGCCGACGTTGTCGAGCAACGGAAACGGCAGGATCTGCCGCAGCTGCGAGAAAAAGTTCGTGCCGACGTCGAGCTTGCCGACGACTTCCCGCTGGCGGCCGATGCGCGCGCAGGCATCGATGAAGAAGTCCAGATGCAGGCTGCCGGCGCAGAACACGGCCACCGAGTTGTTGACGCGGTGGATGACGCGGCGGGTGCCCGTTGGATCGGTGAACAGCCAGAGTTCATGGCAAAGCGCAAAGCCGCTCTCCGCCGTGATCTGCAGCGCATCGGGGTCGAAGACGAGCATGTCCGCGTCCACCCAGATGCTGCGCTGCCAGCCCTCGGCCAGCAGCTCCTTGGCGACGACGAGGCGGGCCAGGTCCGTGACGGGGCAGATCGCGTGTTGCGCCTTGGCGCGGAACCAGTCGGGCGCGCGGGCCAGGAAGGCGTCGTCGTAGAAGCGGTAGTCGAACCCCTGCGCCTGCGCCCAGGCCTTGACGGTGGCCATGCAGGCGGTGATCCAGGCCGGCACCCGCTCGGTGCGGAAGGATTGGTAGACGATAGTCTTCATGAATGTGGAAGTACGCAGTAGCCGGGCACGGGTGCCGAATCTAAAGTCAACGCGCTCGCGCGAGCTGGTCTCGCGTGATGACCTTCCTCTTCAAAACAACTGCGCCGGCCCGGCCTGGAGACAACGATGCATCACTTCCGACGACTGGCCAGCCGCCTGCTCGCCACCGCCGCCACGACGGCCGGGCTGATGGCCGGCGCCCACGCGCAGATCACCATCGGCCAGACCGCCGGCCACACCGGCACCGTGGCCGCCAGCGTGAAGGAGGCGACACAGGGCGCCAAGCTCTACTTCGACATCGTCAACGCCGGCGGCGGCGTCAACGGCCAGAAGCTGACGCTGGTGTCGCTGGACGACAAGTTCGACGCCAAGCTGGCCGTTACCAATGCCAAGGCGCTGATCGACCAAGGCGTGGTGGCGCTGTTCCTGAACCGCGGCACGCCGCTGACGCAGGCCATCATGCCGCTGCTCACCGAGCACAAGATCCCGCTGGTGGCGCCGTCCACCGGCGCGATGGTGCTGCACAAGCCCGTGCACCCCTGGCTGTTCAACGTGCGCGCCACCTATCAGCGCGAGGCCGAGCGGTCCATCGAGCACCTGAGCCTGATCGGCGTCGAGCGCATCGCCATCGTGCAGGTCGACGACTCCTTCGGCGAGGACGCCGTGCAAGGCGCGATGGCTGGCCTGGCCAAGGTGAACAAGGCGGCCGTCGCTCACGAGAAGTACGACCGTGCCAAGCCCGACTTCGCGCCCTTGCTGCCCCGGCTGCTGGCCAAGGAGCCTCAGGCGGTGCTGTTCATCGGCTCCGGCACGGCCGTCGTGCAGGGCATGAAGGCCGTGCGGGCGGCGGGATCGTCGGCGCAGCTGGTGACCTTGTCCAACAACGCCTCGGCCGGCTTCATCAAGGACCTGGGCGACATTGCCTACGGCGTCATCGTCAGCCAGGTGTTCCCGTACGAGCGCTCCATCGCCAAGCCGGTCATCAAGGAGGCCCTGGAGGCCGCGCAGAAGGCTGGCCTGGAGCTGACGCCCACCACCGTCGAAGGCTATGTGTCGGCCAAGGTGCTGGTGGAGGGCCTGAAGCGGGCTGGCAAGCAGCCGACGCGCCAGAGCCTGCGCGATGCGCTGGAAGGCATGGGCCGCTATGACCTGGGCGGCATCGAGGTGGGCTACAGCGCCAAGGACCACAGCGGGCTGGACTATGTCGACCTTGCCATCATCGACAGGACGGGCAAGTTCAGGCGGTGAGGCGTGAGCCCCTCGCCCGGTCTTGCAGCCCGCGCAGCCGACAGAGCGGCTGCTCTTCGGCAGGCACGCCAAGTCCACAGGACTTGCCGTGTCCGGCCTCAGCCCCCAAGGGGACGGCGATGCTTGCCGGTTCGACCGGCAAGCACATCGCCCACCGGGCCGGCTTGGGGCGGCCCGGCGCTCGGCCCGAATGCGGCCTCAAGCCGTCATCGCCCTGGCCACCAGCAGCGTGTCGGTGAACTGCTCGAAGGCCACGACCCGGCCCTGCGCCAGGCGCCACACGTGCGCCACCCGCGCCTGCATGGCCTTGCCGGTGGCGCTGCAGCGGCCGCTGTAGTGGCCGATGCCCACCAGTTGGTCGCCGCCATCGATGATCTGCTCCAGCGTGAAGCGGTAGCCGTCCCAGTCGCGGCCCAACACAGCAAAGACGTTGTTGACGACCTCTTGCGGCCCGACCCAGGTGCCGCCACAGGGGAAGCCGGCCATCTCCGTCCGGGCCACGTCGGGCGCCACGTCGGCCATCATGGCGGCGATGTCGCCACGCGCCGAGGCGGCGTAGTGGTCGGTCACGATCTGCAGGTGGGTCTTCATGTTCGGCTCCGCTTCATGGAGTACAGCCGTCGACCGCGCACAGCGTTGCCGCGTCGTCTGGCCCCACCGGCGGCTGGCCTGCCAGGCCTTGCAGCACCGCAGCGAAGTCCAGCGGCCGCCCCAGGTAGGCCATGGCGTCCAACCGGCTCAGGCCTGCCGGCGTCTCCAGGATGAAGCCGGGAAAGCCGCGCACGCCGGTCCGCGCCATGAAGGCCCGGGTCTGCTGGATGTGCGTCTGCACCGGGCCGGCGCTCTGGCGTGCCAGCTCGTCAGCGAAATCCGCCTCGGCCAGGCCGATGGCGCCGGCAAGCTCCACCAGCACGGCCGGCTCCGCGATGCGCCGCCCCTGCACGTAGTGCGCCGCCTGCAGTTCGGCCAGCAGGTGCAGCCCGCGCCCGCCCAGCGCGTCGGCGGCAAGGATGGCAGCGGTGGGCGGCTCGGAGTCGAACACCGCCTCGCCGTCACGCAGCAGCACGTCACGGTAGGGCGCGCCAAAGGGCTGGCCGCTGGCCTCGGCGATGCGCTGGTCATGCGCCATCACGTAGCCGCGCAGCTCGGGCGTGACGGGCTGGCGCTGGGCGCCGGCCATCATGCCGCCGCCATGCAGGCGCAGCGGCAGCACGGCACTGGCCGCGCGCACCAGCGGCGCGGCGCCCCAGCACCAGCCGCACAGCGGGTCGTGGATGTAGTGGAGGACGGGGTTGGTCACGGCGCTCACCAGGCCATTTCGCCCTTGTTGACCTTGGCGCCGATGTCCAGCGCGATGCCAAGGCCGGCCTGCGGGTAGGCCTGCTTCATGGCGTCGATCAGCTCAGCGCCGGTCTTGGCCTTGGCAGCTTCGGCGTCGAAGCGGCGCAGGTAGTCGCGGGTGTGGCGGATGGCGCTGGCGTCCAGCGTGGTGCCGGCGGCCATGTGGCCGGGCACGACGGTGGCGGGCTTGAGCGCCTCGATCTCGTCGAGCTGGGCAAACCAGGCCTGGCGCTCGGCGGGCTTCTGCGTGTCGGCCGTCCACACATGCAGGTTGCCGAAGATGGCGATGTTGCCGGCGATGGTCTTGATGGACGGAATCCACACATAGGGCCGGTGGGCCAGCACGCCGGTGGTGCCGCGCACCTCGACGGTCTCGCCATCCACGGTCAGGCTGCTGCCTTGAAGCGCCTCGGGCACGACGGGCTGCTGCGGCGCGTTGGCGCCCATCTTGGGCGACCAGAAGGCGAGCTTGCCCGCCAGCTTGGCCTGGATCTTTTCGCGCACGGCGGGCGTGGTCAGCACGCGGGCGTTGGGGAAGAGGGTCTTCAGCGTCTCGGCGCCGAAGTAGAAGTCCGGGTCGGCATTGCTGATGAAGATGGTCTTCAGCGTCTTGCCGCTGTCCAGCACGTTGGCCGCCACGCGCAGCGCGTCGGCGCGGGTGAAGCCGCTGTCGATGACCAGCGCCTCGGTCTTGCCGCTCACCACCACGGCATTGACGTGGAAGCTGTTGCCATCGGCGTTGTAGACCTTGACGGCCAGCGGTGTCTGGGCTTGTGCGGCGCCGCTGGCGACCATGCCGAGGGCCAGTGCGGGCAGCAGGCGGCGGACGAGTTGGCTGAGGGGGAACATGGGCATCTCCGTGGGTGAGGTGGGTATGGGCTGAACTCTAGGCATTGCGATACGGTTGATAAAGTCCGCTTCGGTTGACTGTTTATTTCACCGTTCGTCTCAATCCGAAGGGAACCCATGGATCGCCTGACCGCCTTGCGTGTCTTTGTCGAAGTGGCGGACCGCGGCAGCCTGACCCAGGCGGCCGATCAGCTGGAGATGTCCACCGCCATGGTCAGCCGCTACCTGGCAGCGGCCGAGGACTGGCTGGGCGCGCGGCTGCTGCACCGCACGACGCGCCGGGTCAGCCTGACCGATGCCGGCAGCGCCGCCCTGCCCGCCTGCCGCCAGCTGCTGGACCTGGCGCTGGAGACCCAGCACCTGGCCGCCGAGCGCAGCCGCGAACCCGCCGGCCTGCTGCGCATCACCACGCCGGGTTCGCTGGCGGAGGCGCAGCTGACAAGCGCGCTGGTGGACTTCCAGCAGCAGTACCAGCAGGTGGAGGTGATGCTGTCCGTCGCCGACAAGGCGGCCGACCTGGTGGCCGAGCGGGTGGACCTGGCCGTGCGCATCACCAACCACCTGGACCCGGCCATGATTGCCCGCCCACTGGCGCGCTGCCGCTCCCTGCTCTGCGCCTCGCCCGGCTACCTGCAGCAGCACGGCACTCCGCACACGGCCGACGAACTGCGCCAGCACCGCTGCGTGGCGCACGCCTTCGGCATTGGCCGGCAGTACCGCTTCCTGCACGGCGGCGAGGTCATCACCGTGCCGGTCAACTGGAACCTGCACACCAACGAGACCGCCGTGCTGCGCCGCGCCGTGCTGGCCGGGGCCGGCATCGGCATGCTGCCGACCTACTACCTGGGTGATGACCTGCGCGCCGGCCGGCTGGTGCCGCTGCTGCCTGACCATCAGCCCGAGGAGATGGGCATCCATGCCATCTACCTGTCGCGCCAGCACCAGCCGCTGGCGCTGCGCCTGCTGGTGGACTTCCTCGCCGCCCGCTTCGCCGACGAGCCCTGGGACCGTGACCTGGGTGCCGCCACGACGGCGGCCTGATCACCGGCGGGCCTGACGGGCGCCTGCGGCCAGGCCACATCTGTGCACTCCTTCGCAGCAGGCTGCCCGTGCGCTCTGGCCGGGCTGGCCCGGGGGCCAGCCCCTGGGCTACAAAGGCCGGTGCAGGACGTGCCGGCAGCCCCCCCCCCGCAGCTGACCCGGTCGCGAAGACGCAGAAAGGGCAAGCCATGCGAATCTCCACCCAGTTCCAGCTGCTGACCTCCGGCTTGATCGCCGCGCTCTTCCTGGCCTGCGGCGTGGCGGCCTGGGAATCCCGCAAGGCGCAGCAAACCAACGAGCGCACCTACAAGGGCGAAACGCTGGCCACGGCCTATCTGAACGACGCCACGAATGCGATGTGGGCCCAGCGCCTGGGCACGGCGCAATTCCGCAGCACGACGGACCGCGCGCAGCAGCAGGCGCTGATCGACGGCGGCAAGCAGCAGGCCCGCAATTTCGAGCTGGCCCTGGCCGGCCTGACCGAACAGCCGCTTTCCGCCACGGCCGTGAGCCAGGTCGGCGAGATGCGCGCCAGCTTCGACAAATACACCCAGGCACGCGCCCGTTGGTTCGAGCTGTCCCTGCAAGGCGACGCCGAGGCGGCCGAGGCGCAACGCAAGAGCGAGCTGACACCGGCCGCCGCCGCTGCGGTCAAGTCGCTGCAGGCGCTGGTCGACCTGGTGCGGTTGGAAGGCAAGACCGGCTTTGAATCACGCAATGCCAGCCTGCAGACCATGAGCAGCGCGCTCTTGCTCAGCGGCCTGTTCATCGTGCTGGCGGCGGCCGTGGCGTCGGCCCTGATCGTCCGCAAGCTTCGCCAGCGCCTACAGCGGGCGGCGGGCAAGGTTGGCCGCATCGCCGCCCTGGACCTGACGGACAGCATGCCGGACGACGGCCGTGACGAGATCAGCGAACTCATCGGCGCCTTGAACCAGATGCAGACCCAGCTGTTCGACGTGGTGCAGACCGTGCGCGCCAATGCCGGCAGCGTGGGTGTGGCCAGCGAAGAGATCGCCAAGGGCGCCATGGACTTGTCGATGCGCACCGAGCAGCAGGCCAGCGGCCTGGAGGAAACCGCCGCGTCGATGGCGGAGCTGTCGGGCCAGGTCAAGCAGAACGCCGAGAGCGGCCGGCAGGCGAATCAACTGACGGCCAGCGCCACGCAGGTGGCGCGCGACGGCGGCGAACTCGTCGCGCAGGTCGTCAGCACCATGCGCGGCATCGACGACAGCTCCAAGCAGATCGTCGACATCATCGGCGTCATCGACGGCATCGCCTTCCAGACCAACATCCTGGCCCTGAATGCGGCGGTCGAAGCCGCCCGGGCAGGCGAGCAGGGGCGCGGCTTCGCCGTCGTGGCCAGCGAGGTGCGCACGCTGGCCCAGCGCAGCGCGGCCGCCGCGAAGGAGATCAAGGCCTTGATCGCCGCCAATGTGGAGCGCGTCGAACAGGGCAATGTGCTGGTCAACCGCGCCGGGCAGACGATGAACGAGGTGGTGAGCGCCATCCAGAACGTCGCCACCATCACCGCGGAGATCAGCGGCGCCAGTGCCGAGCAAAGCCTGGGCGTGACCCAGATCAACCAGGCCATCAGCCTCATGGACGACGCCACGCAGCAGAACGCCGCCCTGGTCGAGCAAAGCGCGGCGGCGGCCGAGAGCCTCAAGGACCAGGCCCGGCAACTGGTGAAAGCGATGGAAGTGTTCCGGCTGAGCCAAGGCTGAACCGCGGCCGCCCAGGCGCGGCCCTCGCCGATTGACAGGCAGTTGGATTTAACCGACACCACGCTCTCCAGCGCGAAGCTATGGTGCCGCCGCCATGAGCAGTTCCAACGTCCCTCCCCACCCCTCGGCCCGCCTCTGGGACATTTCGCCCACCGTCGCTCCCGAGGCACCCGTCTTCCCCGGTGACGAGCCCTACAGCCTGCGCTGGACGGCGCAGCTCTCGCCCGGCTACCCGGTCAACCTGAGTGCCATCACGATGTCGCCCCACGTCGGCGCGCATGCGGATGCACCGCTGCACTACGCCAATGACGCGCCGGCCATCGATGAAGTGCCGCTGGACACCTACCTCGGCCGCTGCCGCGTCATCCATGCCATCGGCGCGGCGCCGCTGATCACGGTCGCGCATCTCCAGCATGCTGGGCAAGACCTGCCCCCGCGCGTGCTGGTGCGCTGCTGCGAACGGGCCGACACCGCGTGGAACCCCACCTTCACCGCCTATGCCCCCGAGGCCATCGAATGGCTGGCCGTGCGCGGCGTGAAGCTCATCGGCATCGACACACCCAGCGTGGACCCGGCCGACTCCAAGGCGCTGAGCAGCCACCAGCAGCTGAAGCGCCTGGACCTGCGCGTGCTGGAGAACCTCGTGCTCGACGACGTGCCCGAGGGCGACTACGAGCTGATCGCCCTGCCCCTCAAACTCCAAGGCGCCTGTGCCTCTCCGGTGCGCGCCGTTCTCAGGGAAATCCAATGAATCTCGACGACGCCAAGCGGCTCGATGCCGCCGACCCGCTGCGCAGCCTGCGCGACCTCTTCACGCTGCCCGAGGGCATCACCTACCTGGACGGCAATTCCCTCGGCGCCCTGCCCCGCGCCACGCCCGAGCGCATACGGCGCGCGGTCGAGCAGGAGTGGGGCCAGGGCCTCATCAAGAGCTGGAACACGGCCGGCTGGATCGACCTGCCACGCCGGCTGGGCGACCGGCTGGCACCTTGGCTGGGCGCACGGCCCGGCGAGGTGCTGGTGGCCGACTCGACCTCCATCAACCTCTACAAGGTCCTGCACGCCGCGCTGCAACTGCAGCAGGGCCAACGCCGCGTCATCGTCAGCGAGCGCAGCAACTTCCCGACCGACAACTACATCGCCCAGAGCGTCGTGCGCGCCCATGGCGGCGAGCTGATCCTGGCCGAGTCGCCGGAAGAGATCCCGCCCCTGCTGGACGAGCGCTGTGCCGTGCTGATGCTGACGCACGTGAACTACCGCAGCGGCCGCATGCACGACATGGGGCTGCTGACGCGCTGGGCCCACCAGGCCGGTGCACTGGCCGTGTGGGACCTGGCGCACAGCGCCGGCGCCGTCCCCATCGACCTGCTGGGCAGCGCGGCGGACTTCGCCATCGGCTGCGGCTACAAGTACCTCAACGGCGGCCCCGGCGCCCCCGCCTTCGTGTGGATGCACCCGCGCCACGAGGGCCAGGTGTGGCAGCCGCTGACCGGCTGGCTGGGCCATGCCAATCCCTTCGACTTCGACAGCGACTACCAGCCCGCGCCGGGCATCCAGCAATACCAGTGCGGCACGCCGCCCGTGCTGTCCATGACTGGTCTGGACACGGCGCTGGACGTGTTCGACGCGGCGCAGAAGCTGGGCGGCATCAAGGCGCTGCGCAACAAGTCGCTGGCGCTGACCGAGGCCTTCATCGGCGGCGTGGAAGAGCGCGTGCCGGGCGCGGCAATTGCCACCCCGCGCGAGGCGGCGCTGCGCGGCTCGCAGGTGTCGTTCTCGCTGCCGCGCGACGTCGACGGCTATGCGGTCATGCAGGCCCTCATCCACCAGGGCGTCATCGGCGACTTCCGCGCCGGGGACCCCGAACTGCTGCGCTTCGGCTTCGCACCGCTGTACAACGGCTTTGCCGACGTGGCGCGAGCCGTGGACGTGATGGGCGACATCCTGGACAAGCGCAGCTGGGATGCGCCCGAGTTCACCAATCGGAACAAGGTGACGTGACCGTGTCGACGACCGAACACCACGGCGCCCAGCTCGACTTCTCCAAGGACATGAGCTACGGCGACTACCTGCAGCTCGACGCCATCCTCAGCGCCCAGAAACCGCTCTCGCCCGACCACAACGAGATGTTGTTCATCGTGCAGCACCAGACGTCCGAGCTGTGGATGAAGCTGATGCTGCACGAGCTGCATGCGGCCATTGCTAACGTCGCGGCCGACCGGCTGCCGGAAGCCTTCAAGATGCTGGCGCGGGTCTCGCGCATCATGGAGCAGTTGGTCCACGCCTGGGACGTGCTGGCGACGATGACGCCGCCCGAGTACAGCGCCGTCCGGCCCTACCTGGCCAAGAGCAGCGGCTTCCAGAGCGCGCAGTACCGGCGCATCGAGTTCCTGCTCGGCAACAAGAACGCGGCCATGCTCAAGCCCCACGAGCACCGGCCCGATCTGCTGGCGCAGGTGCAGCAGGCGTATGAGGCGCCGTCTCTCTACGACGAAGTTCTGAAGCTGATGGCCAGCCGCGGCATTACCGTGCCGGGCTCGCACACGCAGCGTGACTGGACCCAGCCCTACGCCGCCGACGACGGCGTGAAGGACGCCTGGCTGGTGGTCTACCGCGCGCCCAGGGACCACTGGGACCTCTACCAGATGGGTGAGGAGCTGGTGGACCTGGAAGACGCCTTCCGCCTCTGGCGCTTTCGCCACGTGACCACCGTGGAGCGCGTCATCGGCTTCAAGCGCGGCACGGGTGGCACGGGCGGCGTGAGCTATCTGCGCAAGATGCTGGACGTGGTGCTGTTCCCGGAGCTGTGGACGCTGCGCACGGAGCTTTGAGGCGCGCCGCGTCAGGCAGCGCACAGCCTCGAACCAGCCGCCGCCCTATCATTTGCCCATGGCCGAAATCAAGAAAAACAAGGTCGCTGCGCCGACCAGCCCCAGCACCGAGGGCGTCGCCCTCGACGATCCGACGGCCCAGGTGCTGAGCCACTTCCGCCTGATCTTCAACTCGGTCAAGACCCACTTTCAGAAGGTCGAAAGGAAGGCTGGCATCAGCGGCGCCCAGGCCTGGGCACTGAGCATCATCTCCACATCTGAAGGCCTGGGCGTCAGCGCACTGGCACGGGCCATGCACATTCACCAGTCCACCGCGAGCAATCTGGTCAAGGCATTGATCGAGCGCGAGCTGATCGTTGCCGCCAAGGATGGGCCGGACAAGCGCACCGTGCAGCTGCACCTGCTGCCGGCCGGCAGGAAAGTGCTCAAGCGCGTACCGGGTCCGTTCTCGGGTGTGCTTCCGCAAGCATTGGCCAACCTGGACCCGCCAACATTGCAGCGGCTGGATACCGACCTCGCCCAACTGATCGTTGTCTTGGGCGCGGATGAGCGGGGGGCGCAGATACCGCTCGGCGAGTGAGCCGGGGCTGCTTCAGCGTCTGCGGCCGCCGCGCCGCCATGCTCAGGTGCTGGCCGCCATGACCACCGTGCGCGTGGGAAAGGCGAAGTCCACACCCAGCTCGCTCAGCTCACGCATCAGCGCAAGGTTGACGCGCTGTTGCTCGTCCATGTAGGTCCCGTAGTCGGCATTGAGGACGTGGTAGACGACCTCGTAGTCCAGCGAGCTTTCGCCGAATGCCTTGAAGTGCGCGCGGTCGAACCGCAGCCGCTCGCTGGCCTCCACCACCCGTCGGACGGCGCCAGGGATGGCCTCGGCCTGCGCAGGCGTAGTGCCATAGGTGACGCCGAAGCCAAACACGATCCGCCGCTCTCTCAGGCGTTTGTAGTTGCTGACGGTTTGCTTCAACAGTTCGGTGTTGGACATGACGACCTGCTCTCCGCCTAGGCTGCGAATGCGGGTCGTCTTGACTCCCACCCGCTCCACCGTGCCCGACACCGAGCCCAGCACGATGAAGTCACCCACTTCAAATGGCTTGTCCAGCGCGATGGCGACGGAAGCAAAGAGGTCGCCGAGGATGTTCTGCGCCGCCAGCGCGACGGCGATGCCGCCCACCCCGAGGCTGGCGACAAAGGCCGTGATGTTCACGCCGACGTTGGACAGCACGGCGAGCAGCACGACCGTCCAGATCAGCACCCGCAAGGCCCAAGACAGCAGCGTTGCCGCCGCGCCTGCCGGGGACGCGACGCCGGGCTCCTGCACGGCGACATGACTGCGGCGCCCCACGGTGACGGCCGTATTGCTCCACAGACCCAGCTGCAGAGCCAGCACCGCAAACCAGAGCTGACCGACGCGCAGGTCCCAGCGATCTGAGAGGCTGAGCGTGCCCACGCCGATGAGCAGCGCCGCGAGTGCGATCAGCCAGGGCCGCGTGCTCTCCAGCACTTCCACCAGCATGTCATCCGCGCGGTTGGTCGTGTGCTGTGCCAGCTGCCGAAGCCGCCGATGAGCGAATCGCAGCACCAACGACATGCCCAGGTAGGCCGCCAGCGCAACCCCCGATGCAATGCCGATTTCCGCCACAGGAACGCCGAACCATGGGGTCGCCAAGAATGTCATTGCCAACTCAGTCATCGGGGCTGGGGGCCTCTCTCACCATGGCTTGCTGTAGCCGCTCCAGCAACGCGCTCATTTCCGAATGGGTATCGAGAAAAAACATCGCCAGGCTGGCGCCGTGCGAGCGGCCGATGCGCACCGTCAACCAGCCGTCCTGGGCGCACTCGAACACCGCCTCGTCGTTCACGTCGTCCCCCACGAACAGCAACGCCTCACAGCCGCTGGCGCGCAGCAGTGCCTTGGCGGCATCACCCTTGTCGGGCGCGTCCTGACTCACGACGTTGACGACGCATTTGCCACCGAACATCTGCACACCGGCCGCCGGCGCCGCCAACAGCCTTTCAATCGCCTGCATCGCCACCCCGCGGTCGCGGGCCAGCCGGTAGTGCAGCGCCAACGAGAACACCTTGTCTTCAACCTGCACGCCCGCCGCCCGCAGATCATCGGCATGCGCACGCAACCGGGCACGGAACTGATCCATGCCTTCGCCCGAGGGTGACCAGCCCATGCCCTCGGCGCCATGGTTGCCGACGACGAAGCTGGGTTCGAACCCAAGCCGCGGCCGCACATCCGCAACGCTGCGGCCGGTGATCACCGCGACGGGACGCTGCGCTGCCAGCAGCGACAGTCGCCGCGCGATGGCCACCGACACCCGTGCGTCGTCGGGCCGGGCGACGATGGGGGCGAGCGTGCCGTCGAAGTCGAAGGCCAGCAGGACGTCCTGACGACGCATCAACTGGGCAACGGCGGCTTCACCGGCGGGACTGAAAAGATGCCGCATGGCTCCTTGGCTCACTTTCTCGATCAATCGCCGTTGTGCCGCAGCATGCGGGCCTCGATGCGTTCCCGCAGGCGCCAGCGCGCCGCGTCGGCCAGCATGCGGCCTGCCCAGCGGTAGACGTTGAAGTCCCGCACCGTCATGCGCAGGTTGGCCATGCGCTCGCGTTGTTCGGCGGCCGGCATCGTGATCGCGCGGTACAGCGCATCGGCACTTTCCTCGACGTGATAGGGGTTCACGATCAGCGCTTCGTTAAGCTCGGCCGCCGCACCGGCGAACCGGCTCAGGATCATGACGCCTTGCTCGTCATCGCGGGCCGCGACGAACTCCTTGCAAACCAGGTTCATGCCGTCGTGGAGGCTGGTCACCATGCAGACCTCGGCGGCGCGATACAGCTCGGTGACCGCATCGTGCTCGTGGTGCTCGGCCAGCAGGTAGATCGCCTGGTAGCCCGGAGATCCGAAGCGTGCATTCACGCGCCCCACCACCTGATGGATGCGCTGCTGGAACGCCTTGTACTCATCCAGGTCGCTTCGTGATGGCGCCGCCACCTGCACCAGGCTGAACTCGCCGACCCAGCTCGGGTGTTTCTCCAGCATGCGCTCCACCGCATGGATGCGCTCCAGGATGCCCTTGGTGTAGTCGAAGCGGTCCACGCCCACGGCGAGCTTGTGCGCGGGGCCAAGGCCAAGCCGATGCCGGACGGCACTGCGACAGTCCGCCACCGAGGGCCAGGCGGCGCGTTGCGTGTCCGATGGCCAGGCAATCGAAATGGGGTAGCTCTCGACCAGGGTCGTCTGCTTGTTGATCGTGACCGTCGAGTGCTCATGCTCGGTACGGGCCTCCAGGTTGCGATCAACCGTCTCGATGAAGTTCTTGCAGTGGAAGCGCGTGTGGAACCCCAGGATCGTGCTGCCCAGCAGCCCCTCCAGCAGCTCGGTGCGCCAGGGGCAGATGCTGAAGGACTCGGGGTTCGGCCAGGGGATGTGCCAGAAGGTCAGGATGGTGGCGCGAGGCAATCGCTGGCGGATCAGCGCGGGCAGCAGCGCAAAGTGGTAGTCCTGGACCAGCACCACCGGGTCGGCGCTGCGCGCCTCGGCGACCACGGCGTCCGCAAATCGCTCGTTGACGCGCCGGTAGGCCTCCCAGTCCGATTCACGGAACACGGGTCGCACATGGGCCACATGGCACAGCGGCCAGAGGCCCTCGTTGGCAAACCCGTAGTAGTAGCCCTGCTCCTCTTCGGGCGTGAGCCAGATGCGCCGCAGCGTGTACTCCTCGCTGCCGGGCGGCACCATCACGCGGTCATGCTTGTCGACCACGCTTCGGTCAGCGCTGCCACTACCGTGGGCGATCCAGGTGCCCGAGCAGGCCCGCATGACCGGCTCGACCGCCGTGACAAGCCCGCTGGCCGGACGCTTGAAATGCACGCCGTCGGGACCCGTCTCGTGGATGTAGGGCTCGCGGTTGGACACCACGATGAGCTCGTCTCCGCGCAGTTGCGCGTGCAGCAGTGCACGCAGGCGCTCAGGGTCCCACTGGTCATCCCGGTCGAGCGAGCGGCGGTAGGCATCCTCCAGGTCACGCAGCCGGTCGCGGAAGTCGTCTGCCAGCGGCCCCAGGTCATGGTTGTTCTGCATCAGAGGCGTCAGCAGCCCCTCGCCGCGCAGCAGCGCGCGCGCACCCTTGACCCATCCCCGCCAGCTCAACTGGGCGACGACCACCGTGATGACGGCAATCACGGCGCCCAGGGCGACCATGAAGGCAATCAGGTACTTCTGTGTGTCTTCGCTGCGCCGCTCGACAAAGCTCAGGTCGTGCAGCAGCACGAGGTCGGCCACGTGAGCGCCCCCCAGCTCCAGGGCATGCATGCCGACATGCACCGTGCCTCCGGCCAGCTGCAGCTTGGGCAACGGCAGATTCGCGAGTTCGGCTGCTCCCGCACAAGTCAGGTCGCCAGGGTAGGCCGCGCTGCGCTGGAGAAGTTCGCCACCTGGCGCACAGGCTGCCAGCGCAACCAGCCGCTCGTCCTGCACGGTCCGCGTGAACAAGGCCTGCACACGGGCGTCGTTGCCCTCCTGGAGCGCGCCCACCAGGGAGTCGGACAGCGTGTTGGTGACCAAGGTGCCACGCAGGCTGAGGTCCCGCGAGAACCAGCGCAAGGTCAGGTTGTCGAGCAGCGGCAAGGCGAGGAAGGCCGCAGCAGCCAGCGTCAGAAGCAGCGGCGCCAGGAACCTGAACTGCAAACGTAGTGTGCTCAGCATGGCGTCGAGAACGTCCGTTCGGCGAGCCGATGGCGGCGATGGATGTCAAAATACATTGGCACAAATGTAATGCATTGAAATTCCCAACTCTCCGCAACGGCAACGAAGGGCCCGTCATGACGCCAATGAATCGCGAAGCCAACCTGTCGCTCGCCTTGATCGGCAACTGCGCCGTGAACGCGTTGGTCGACGCACAAGCGCGCATCGTCTGGGCCTGCATGCCGCGGCCGGACGCCGATCCGGTCTTCCACGCGCTGCTCGATTCGGCAGAGGGCATCGGGCGTGACGGCACGATGGCGATCGAGCTGGAGGGCATGGTTCAGTGCACGCAAAGCTATGTGCCAGGTACAGCCGTGGTGCGCACACGCATGTTCGACGCGGACGGCGCGGGCATCGAGGTGACGGACTTCGCCCCGCGCTACCGCAGCCGCGACCGCATGTTCCGGCCGGCTCAGCTGATCAGGCGGGTGCGCCCCTTGTCAGGAACGCCCAGGGTACGCGTCATCGTTCGGCCGCGCGCCGACTGGGGGGAGAGCGTGCCGGCGCTGACCCGGGGCAGCAACCACCTTCGTTTCGTCACGGCGGGCTGGACCCTGCGCTTGAACACGAACGTGCCGCTGACCTACCTCGTCGACGAGACCTGGTTCCTGCTGCGTGAGCCGATGAGCCTGCTGCTTGGCCCGGATGAATCGCTGCACGGCGGTATCGAGGACACGGCGCGGGAATTCGAGGAGGAGACGATTTCGTACTGGCGCCACTGGACCTCGCGCCTGCACCTGCCGCTGGAATGGCAGGACGCCGTCATCCGCGCAGCCATCACGCTCAAGCTCTGCCAGTTCGAGGAGACCGGGGCCATCATGGCGGCGGTCACCACCAGCATTCCCGAGGCTCCCCACACCCAGCGCAACTGGGACTACCGCTACTGCTGGCTGCGCGATGCCTTCTTCGTCGTGCGTGCACTCAACAGCCTGTCGGAAGTGGGCACCATGGAGGACTACCTGCGCTGGCTGCAGGATGTCGTGCGCGGCACCTCGGGTCACGTGCAGCCGCTGTACGGCATCGGCCTGGAGGCCACGCTGACGGAGCGCCTCATCGAAGGACCCGCAGGCTACCGGGGCATGGGGCCGGTACGGGTGGGCAACCAGGCCTACGAGCACTTCCAGCACGACGTGTACGGCAACATCGTGCTCGGCGCCGCACAGGCCTTTCACGACCATCGACTGATGCGCCGTGCGGACGTGCAGGACTTCCACCACCTGGAGCGCTTCGGCGAACAGGCATGGCTGCTGCACGACCGCCCCGACGCCGGCATGTGGGAGCTGCGCACGCGGGCCCGCATCCACACGTCGTCCTCCCTGATGTGCTGGGCCGCGTGCGACCGGCTGAGCAAGATCGCCCGCGCGCTCGGCCTGGCGGACCGCGCGGCCTTCTGGCAGGAACGGGCGGAGACCATTCGCGAGAAGATCCTGCTGCTTTCCTGGAACGAGCGTCGCGGTGCGTTTGCGGAGAGCTTCGGCGGCCAGGATCTCGATGCCAGCGTGCTGCTGATGTGCGAGGTGGGCTTCATCAACCCGCGCGACCCGCGCTTCGTCGGCACCTTGCAAGCCATGGAACAAAGCCTGTGCGACGGACCGTTCATGCGCCGCTACGAGGCCCCCGACGACTTTGGCAAACCCGAAACGGCGTTCAACGTCTGCTCGTTCTGGCGCATAGACGCGCTGGCGCGCATCGGGCGCATCGAGGAGGCGCGCGACATCTTCGAGACGCTGTTGGCGCGGCGCAACCATGTCGGCCTGCTGTCCGAGGACCTGTCGCCGACCACCGGCGAGCTGTGGGGCAACTTCCCGCAGACGTACTCGATGGTCGGCATCATCAACGGGGCCATGCGGCTGTCGAAGCCTTGGGACGACGTCGTCTGACAGGCGTCCACTAGAGGGCTGCGGACCAACGCGTGGCGCCGGGCGGCCCACGGGGACCGGCCAGGCCGCCGCTGTCTTTTGCGAGAATCTGGCGATCCCTCCCCAGGCCGCTGCCGACCCGGCAGAGACCGTCAGCCAAGGCTCCAACACCATGGACACCCGCACCTCCGAAACCCGCCTGCGCATTGAGCGCCTGCGTGACGCGCTGATCGCCAGCAACGTGCACGCCGTGCTCGTGCCGTCAAGCGACCCCCACCTCTCCGAGTACCTGCCCGAGCGCTGGCAGGGCCGGCAGTGGCTGTCGGGCTTCGACGGCTCGGCGGGCAGTCTGGTCGTCACGCGCGACCGCGCCGCGCTGTTCGCCGACAGCCGCTACTGGGCCCAGGCCGAGGCACAGCTGGCCGGCAGCGGCATCGACCTGGAAAAGACGACTTCCGGCGCGTCGACGCAGTTCATCGACTGGATCGCGCGGCAGCTGCAGCCCGGTGAGGTGCTGGGCGTGGACGGCCAGGTGCTGGGCCTGTCGCTGGCCCAGCAGCTGCGCGGGGCGCTGGGCCGCAAGGGCATCAAGCTGAACACCGACGTGGACCTGCTGCAGCCCGCCTGGGACGACCGCCCCGGCCTGCCGCTTCAGCCCGTCTACGAACACCTGCCGCCCCAGGCCACCGTGGCCCGCGCCGACAAGCTGGCCCGCGTGCGCGTGGCGATGGCAACGGCCGCCGCGACCCACCACCTCGTCTCCACCGTCGACGACGTGGCCTGGCTCCTGAACCTGCGAGGCAGCGACGTGGAGTGCAACCCGGTGTTCATCGCCCACTTGCTGCTCGACACGCAGGGCGGCCGGCTCTTCATTGGCAGCGGCAAAGTGCCGGCCGATGTGGCCGCACGCCTGAGCGCCGACGGCATCGAGCTCGCTGCCTATGACCAGGCCGCTGCCGCGCTGGCCACGCTGCCAGCCGACGCCACGCTGTTGATCGACCCGCGTCGCGTCACGCTGGGCCTGCGCGAGGCCGTGCCGGCTGGCGTCAAGGTCGTCGAGCAGATCAACCCCAGCACGCTGCTGAAGAGCCGCAAGACGCCGAACGAAGCCCACTTCATCCGCGAGGCCATGGCCGAGGACGGCGCGGCGATGTGCGAGTTCTACGCCGAGTTCGAGGCAGCCCTCGCGCGCGGCGAGCGCTGGAGCGAGCTGGATGTGGATACGCGGCTGTCCGCTCAGCGCAGCAAGCGCAAGGGTTTCGTGGGGCTGAGCTTTTCAACCATCGCCGGCTGGATGGCCAATGGCGCCCTGCCCCACTACCGCGCCACGGCCGAGTCGTTCGCACAGATCGAAGGCGATGGCTTGCTGCTGATCGACTCCGGCGGGCAGTACCTCGGCGGCACGACGGACATCACGCGCGTCTGGCCCATCGGCACCGTCAGTGCCCAGCAGAAGCGCGACTACACGCTGGTGCTCAAGGGCACGATGGCCTTGTCGCGCACCCGCTTCCCGCGCGGCACGCTGAGCCCCATGCTCGACGCCATCGCCCGCGCGCCGCTGTGGGAGCACGGCCTGGACTACGGCCATGGCACCGGCCATGGCGTGGGCTACTTTATGAACGTGCACGAAGGCCCGCAGAGCATCAGCAAGGCCATCCCCGAGCCAGCCATGGCGATGGAGCCCGGCATGATCACGTCCATCGAGCCGGGCCTGTACCGGCCAGGGCTGTGGGGCGTGCGCATCGAGAACCTGGTCATGAACGTGGCCGTGGAAACGCCCGAGAAGAACGCCTTCGGCGAGATGCTGGCGTTCGAGACGCTGACGCTGTGCCCTATCGCCACCAGCTGCATCGACAAGTCGTTGCTGCGTGCCGACGAGATTGCCTGGCTGAACGATTACCACGCCACCGTGCGCGAGCGCCTGCAGCCGCTGGTGAGCGGGCCGGCGCTAGCCTGGCTGCTGGAGCGCACAGAGCCGTTGACGGCCTGATCTGTACTCAGGCCGTCCGCGGCACCGGATAGCGCCACACCAGCGCCGCGCTGACCAGCAACTGCAGCAGCACGCCGCAGAACAGCGGCACGGCGCTGTCCTCGCCACCCAGGAACGGCGCCACCAGTTGCGTGCCCAAGGCGCCGAACGCCAGCAGCGCCAGCACCAGCAGCGCCGTGGCGCGGCCCATCTGGGCGGGCGGCACGGCCAGCGCGTCGACGAAGGTGGCCGGCCCGCGGAGGGCCAGAGCGCCGCAGAAGCACATCCAGTAGGCCGCCATCGCCGCATACGACAGCTGGCCCAGCGCCGCGCCCGCAAGCGCCAGCGCGCAGGCCAACGCCTGCACCGCGTTGCCCAGGCGCACAACGCGCGCATGCCCCAGCCGCTTGGCCAGCCGGCCCGACTGCGACGCGCCCAGCATGAAGCTGCCCACGCCCAGCACCTGCAGCAGCGCGAACGCCGACGTGCCCAGGCCCAGCGTGTGCTGTAGCAGCTGCGGCGCGCTGGACAAGAAGGTCAGCAAGGCGCCCATGCACAGCGCGTGTGACAAGGCCAGGCGCAGATAGCTGCGGTTGCGCAGGATGGCGGCATAGCTCGCGTCGTGCGCGAGGTTGAGCCCGGGCAGCTGGCGAGGCGCGATCTTGACGACCCAGGGCAGCACCAGCAGCGACAGCGCCGCCAGCAGCCAGAAGGTGCCGCGCCAGTCCGTGAAGGTCAGCAGCAGCGCGCCGATGACGGGCCCGGCCGCCGGCACGATGGCCTCGACCATGGAGATGGCCGCAATGCCGCGCACCACATCGGCCTCGCCCAGCGTGGCGCGCGCGACGGTGGGTGCCACAACTGTCGCCGCTGCCGCCGCCACGCCTTGCAGCAGGCGCATCACCAGCAGCACCTCGATGTTGGGCGCCAGCGCGCAGCCTAGGCTGGCGAGCGCCAGCAGCCCTAGGCCCCACTCCATGCAGCGGCGCGGGCCCAGGCGGTTCAGCAGCTCGCCCCACAGCAGCTGCGCGCCGGCCAGGCCGGCGAGGTAGACGGCCACCGTCGCCTGGGCCAGCGTGATGCTGATGCCCATGCCGGTCTGCAGGGCCGGCACGGCGGGCAGGTAGACGTCCATCGCCGCCATGCTGACGCCGGTGACGAAGGCCAGCGGCAGGATGGTGCGGATCGATGCGGCGCTCAGAGAAAGCGCACCTTGCAACGCACGCCGGCCGGGATGTCGCCATTCGGGTTGGGCAATTCCAGCCGCACGCCGAACGAACCGCTGGCCGAGTCCATCACGCGGTCGACGACCTTGATGCTGGCCTGCCACGTGCCCTTGAGCGGCGCCTCGGGCATGATCTCGGCCGTGCGGCCGGCCTTGACCTGGCCCAGCACCGACACCGGCAGCACGACCTCTACGCGCAGCGGGTTCGTCTGCGCCATCTTCAGGATGGGCCGCGAGCCCTCGCCGGTGAAGGCCAGTTCACCGGGGTTTTGCAGCCGCTCGGTGACGATGCCGCTGAAGGGCGCGCGCAGCGAGCGTTGCTTGACGACCGCACTCAGCCGCTGCGCCTCGATGCCGGCCAGGCGGCGGTTGTCCACGGCCAGCGCCAGTTCGGCCTCGGCAACGCGCAGCTCGGCCTGGGCCTCGTCACGGTCCTGGGCGGTGATGTAGTTCTGCTCGCGCAAGTCCTCGCGGCGGCGGAACTTCTCGCGGGCGTAGTCGGCGCGGGCGCGGGCCACGCGCAGCTCGGCCTCGGAGTCGGCACGCTGCTGGGCACCGGCCAGCGCCTCGCGCTCGACGCTGCCGTCCAGCAGCACCAGCGTGTCGCCGGCGCGCACGGAGCTGCCGCGCTCGACCAGGATCTTGTCGATGAGGGCATTGGTGGGGCTGCGGATCTCGATGCGCTGGTTGGGCTCGATGAGGCAGTCGTAGCCGGTGGGTGCAGCAGCCGGCTTGGGCGCTTGCGCGAGGGCCGCCGAGGAGAGCAGGACGAGCGAGAGGGCTTTCATATCTGGTTTCCAGCGAATCCAAGCAGGTTGTCGAGCTGGCGGTCGGCCTTGAGCGTGCGGCGGCGCATGGCCGCGTGCAGGCGGCCGGCGTGGCCTTGGGCAGCGCGGCGCAGCAGTTCCAGCGCCCATCTCGGCAGCTCGTCGCGGCCCGCAAACACACGGCCCAGCAAGGCCTGCAGTGTCGCGGCATGGGCGGTGAAGATCTCGTCGTCCAACGCGACGATGGCCAGCGCCACGCCGGGATCGCCCTGGCGCGCGCCGCGGCCGACGAGCTGGCGGTCGATGCGGGCGGAGTCGTGGAACTCGGTCAGCAGCACGGCAAGGCCGCCCTTGTCCTTGACGCGGTCGTCGAGGTGGATGTCGGTGCCGCGCCCGGCCATGTTGGTGGCCACCGTCACGGCACCGGGCTCACCGGCGGCTGAGACGATGTCGGCTTCCTCCTTGTCCTGCCGCGCATTCAGCACGCGATGGACCTGGCGTGGGCCGAGTTCTTCGGACAGCGCGACGGAGGCACGGACGGAGCGGGTGCCGACGAGGACGGGACGGCCGGCGGCGAGTTCATTGGCGACCGCCTCGTGCACGGTCTTCCACTTCGCCGCCTGCGTGCGCAGCAGGCGCGGCGGCAGCGTGACGCGCTGGTCGGGCCTGTGCGTGGGCAGGCGCACGACGTCCAGTCGGTAGACCTGGTTCAGCTCGGGCGCGACCTCGGCGGCCGTGCCGGTCATGCCGGCCAGACGCAGGTAGCGGCAGAAGAAGCGCTGAAAGGTGATGCGGGCCAGCGTGCGCGCCGGCTCGGTCAGCGCCAGCCCTTCCTTGGCCTCCATCATCTGGTGCAGACCGCCCTCCCAGCTGCGACCTTCGAGCACGCGGCCGGTGTATTCGTCGACGATCTGCACGGTGCCGTCGATGACGACGTAGTGCTGGTCGCGGCGGAAGAGGTGCAGCGCCCGCAGCGCCTGGCCGACGAGGTGCTCGCGGCCGCGTGCGACGCCCCAGATGCCACCTAGACCTTCGGCCGCCTCGCGCACGGCGGGCAGGCCGGCGGCCTCGAAGTGCAGGCTGTGGCGGGCGGCATCGATGCCGAAGTGCTCGCCGAGTTTCAGCGTCGCGGCGATCTTCAGCGCCTGCTGGTAGTCGGTCGCGTCGGGCGGCTTGCCCTGCTTTTCGGACAGGATCAGCGGCGTGCGCGCCTCGTCGATGAGGATGGAGTCGGCTTCGTCGACGATGGCGAAGTGCAGGCCACGCAGCAGCAGCGGCTGCGGCAGCTGGCCGTGAAGCAGCCGGGCCTGCATCTGCGCCGGGCTGACCCGGCCACCGGCCGACACGCGGTCGCGCAAGTAGTCGAACACCAGGCTCTGGTTGGTGCAGTAAGTGATGGGCCGCTGGTAGGCGACGCGCTTGGCCTCGTGTTCCAGCGTGGCCCAGACGACCCCGGCCGTCATGCCGAAGAAGTTGAACAGCGGCTGCATCAGCTCGCAGTCGCGGCGGGCGAGGTAGTCGTTGACGGTGACGACATGGGTGGGCAGGCCGGCGGCGCCGGCGATGGCTGCGGCCAGTCCTGCCGTTAGCGTTTTTCCTTCGCCCGTTTGCATCTCGGCGAGGCGGCCTTCGAGGAGGACGGCGGCGCCCATGAGCTGGGTGTCGAAGGGGCGTTTGTTCAGCGCTCGGCGGGCGCCTTCACGGACGAGGGCCATCACTTCGGCAAGGCCTTGTGCCTTGCCGGCCTGGACGGCGGCGGGGGCTTTCTGGAAGAGGCGTTTGCGCAGTTCCTGGTCGGGCTGCTGCTGGAGTTCGGCTTCGAGTTCGCCGGCCTGTTGCGCCATCTTGCGGAGTGTCGGAACGGCGGGGATGAGGCGGCGCTTCAGGCGCCACAGCACGCCGCGCGCGAAGCGGTCGTGGATGGGCTCGTCCACGTCACGGCGCTCGGGGAAGATGCCGTGGGCAAGGGATTCGCCGATGTCGAGGGGGAGCGTGGCGGTTGCGCTCATGGCATGCACCCTGAGAGGTCGCCGCGACGAGTGCCTCGCGCCTCGGTAATCCTGCGCATCCCGGCACCGCACTCTGCAAAACGCAGGAGTACCGAGGCGTGTCTCACGCGTCCCTCATCCACCGTCATAACTGAAAGTGCGACAAGAACAACCGCCGCAGCCCTTCCCAAACCCTCACCGCCACCGGCTCCGACTCATGCTCCAGCCGCACCAGCACCCTCGCCCCGATCTGCCGGTATGGCATGTCGATGCCCAGCTGCAGCTCATGCTCGAACAAGGTCTGCAGCGCCTGCAGTCCCTTCGGATCATGCGGGTCCAACGCAATGTCCCCACCGGCTGCCGTCCCCAACGCCGGACTCGGTAACTCACGCGCCGCCGCGGGCACGCTGCGTTTCAACACCGCCTCAAAGCTCTGCCCCGGCTGCTGCGGCAGCCGCACCTCGAAGCCCCGCACCGCCGCGCTCTGCCACTGCGGCAGCACCAGCCGCACGCGCGCCGGGCCGGCCGTGTCGACGTGGCCCAGCACCTCGCCGCGCTTGAAGAAGCGGCCGGCCAGATCATCCGGCCGCGTCAGCAACAGGATGCCCGCCACCTCCGAGCGCACCACCAACCGCGCGGCCTCGTCTTCCAGCGCCGCCAGCGCAGCCTGCTCGCGCCGCACCTCCTCGGCCAGCAGCGCCGCCCGCGCAGGCGCCATGCCGATGACGCCGAACGCCGCGTCGTGCCGGGCCTGCGCCAACTCCAGCCGGCCGCGCTGCTCGCCGACACGAGCGTCCAGCATGGGGTCGACCAGTTCGGCGACGGGCTGGCCCTCCAGCACCACCGTGCCGGGCCGCACCAGCAGCTTGGAGAGGAATCCGCCGCCCTGCGCGCGCAGCACCGCGTTGTCGCTGGGCCAGACGACGCCGGTCGCCACCGTGTGATGCGGCATCGGGATGACGAAGAGCAGCAACGCCAGCGCCGCGCCCGATGCCCACAGCACCCGCCGCACACGGCCCGCCTGCGGCTCCAGCGCCGGGTCGCCGGCCAGCTTCTTCAACCCGCGCGCCCAGGGCAGGATGACGCTGGCGAACAAGCCCCAGGCC
This sequence comes from Pelomonas parva, assembly GCF_043555835.1. Taxonomy (NCBI): domain Bacteria; kingdom Pseudomonadati; phylum Pseudomonadota; class Betaproteobacteria; order Burkholderiales; family Sphaerotilaceae; genus Roseateles; species Pelomonas parva. The sequence goes on from NZ_JBIGHV010000001.1 coordinate 160,911, forward strand.
GCAATCAGCACGCCGATGAAGAAGTAGCGGCTGGCGATGAAGATCGCGATGCTGAACATGACGAACAGCCGGTAGGCCAGCGCCAGCGGCGCGTAGACCAGGAACCAGCGGCGCTCGCCCGGCGTGCTGGGCGGCGGCTCGGCCTGGTGCTGGCCGAACAGGTGATAGCGCATCAGCCAGCCCCAGTAGGCCGTGGAGCGTTGGCCAAGGTTGGGGCTCTCGATGGCGTCCGCAAAGATGTAGTAGCCGTCGTAGCGCAGCAGCGGGTTGGCGTTGAACAGCAGCGTCGTCACGCTGGCCAGCACGATGACGTTGAAGGCCAGCGAGCGGGCAAAGCCCGGCTCCAGCGCCAGCCACAAGAAGAAGGCGACGGCCGCGATGAACAGCTCGGTGAGCATGCCCGCTGCACCCACCAGCATGCGCGGCCAGCGGCTCTCGAAGGCTGAGGAACTGCTGGCGTCGACATAGGGCACGGGGAAGAACACGAGCAGCATGACGCCCATCTCGTGCACCTCGCCGCCAAAGCGCTTGGCGGCCAGTCCGTGGCCGATCTCGTGCGCGGCCTTCAGCAGCGGGAAGAGGATGGCCAGCAGGATGAGGTTGTCCACCGCGAGCAGGCGCTCGTTGATGTTGCCGGTCAGCTCGCGCCAGTGGCTGGGCGCCAGCAGCAGCGCCGGCAGCACGACGGCCAACCACAGCGCCACCCCCACCCAGCCCTTGAGTGGCCCTGCCTTGGCGATGACCCGGCCCAGCCAGGCGTCCGGGTCCACCAGCGGGAAGCGCAGCGACACCGGGTTGGCGAAGCGCTGCAGCAGCTTGGCCTTGCGCTGCTTGCCGCCGCGCTCGAACAGCTCTGCCACGTCGGGCGTCACGTCGCACTGGATCAGGTCGGCCGCGTAGAGCTGGCCGAACAGCTGCACCAGTTCGTCCTGGCTGGGCGTGTGCTCGTCCATCGCAGCCGACAGCCGCTCCCACACCTGCTGCAGGGAACGCTCGCCGTCCAGCAGGCCGATGACGCGGTAGCTGCTGGGGTTGAAGCGGTGGTATTTGCCGGAGACGCGGTCCTCGACGACGTACCAGATCTCGCCGCGGTAGACGTGGCGGTGGATGCGCACATGGCCGCGCAGCCGCGGCTTCAGCGTGGCGACGCGGTACCAGTTGGCGGAGAAAAGCGCGTCGCCGAGTGGCCGCTCAGTAGGTGCTACGGCGTCCATTGCCACAGGGCCAGCTTGACCCAGTCGGTGAAGCGATGTGTCCACACCCACAGCAGGCTGCGCTCGCCGACGACGACCTTGGCCACGCCCTCCATGTTGGGCTTGAGCTGGACGCCCTCCTGGCCCACCAGCTCCGCCTCGGCGCGGAAGTAGTTGCGGCCTTCCTCCACCACCGACACCGGCGTGACGGACTTGACCTTGAAGTGCCAGCGCTCGCCCGGCGCGCCGGTCAGCACCAGCTCGCCGCCCTGCCCCGGCTGCACGCGGGCGATGTCGCGCTCGTCGATCTTCAGCATGACGCGCCAGCTCGCCAGCGGCGCCAGCTCGAACAGCGTCTTGCCCATCTCCAGCGGCGCACCGAGCTGCTGCGACAGGTCGCCCTTGACGACGATGGCGTCGAACGGCGCGGCCAGCTCGACGCGGGCAAGCTTGGACAGCGTCAGGTCGAGCTGCGCGCGGGCCTGGTTGGCCTGGGCGGCGGACAGGCGCTGGTTGACGCGGTCAGCCTGCGCCATGGCCTCGCGCTCCTTGCGCTGGGCCATCTCCAGCTCGGTCTCCCAGCGCACCTTTTCGAGCTGCAGCTCGCGGTCGTCCATGCGCGCCAGCACCTGGCCGGCCTTGACGGTGTCGCCGGCGCGGGCGGGGGCGTCGCGCAGGAAGCCGTCGAAGGGCACGACGGCCGAGCGCTGCACGGCGCCTTCGACGATGGCCGGCGACGACACGCGGTGATCCACCGGCACGATGGCCGCAACCAGCAGCAGCAAGGCCAGCACGCCGGCACCGAGCTTGAGCCCGGGGTGGGACGCATCGGTCAGCCGCGCCGCCGTGTGGCGCAGGCTGCGGCGGGCGTGTTGGGCCAGGCTCTCGTCGCGCGCATGCTTGTGCTCCAGCACCGGCGCCAGCACGCCGGCCAGCAGCGCCATGCCCTTGAGCTCGGCCGGCTGGAAGACGGTGTTGCGCTCGAACAGCAGCACGGCGAACGGCGGCGCGGCGCCAATGGCCAGCGGCTGGGACACGAGGGCCAGGCTTCCGGAGTCCGTCGCGTAGCGGCCATGGGCCATGCGCGGCATGCGGCCCTCGGTGCTGTCGTCCTCCGGCCAGACGACCGCGCCGCGCTGGTCGAAGGCCTCGGTCATGGCCGCGCGGGCCAGCGCCGTCAGGTTGGCGCGTTCGTCGAACCAGGCCGAATGCGATACGGCCGCCGTCTTCAGCTTGGGGCCGTCGGCCAGCGCCAGCTGCACCTGGTGGCAGCCGAAGCGCGCGGCCAGCTTGTTGACGAGGGTCAGGCCGGCCTGGCGGAAGTCGGGCTCGGCCAGGGCCGCGAGCGAGACCTCGAACAGGAAGGCGGATTCATCGAGGCGCTGGCGGGCCTGGCCCAGCTCGCGCTGCGCGAACAGGTCGGCCATCCAGCCGGCGCCCCAGTGCGTGAGGCGAGCGGCCAGACGCGCGGCCTCGGGGCTGGGGTCGAGCAGTTCCAGCACGACGGCGCCGTGCAACGCGTTGCCGGCGGCCAGCGGATAGGCCAGTTGCACCGGGTGGCCGGCATGCTGGCGGCGCACGCCCTGGCGCGTGCCCAGGCATTCGCGGGCAATGTCGGCCAGGCGTTGCAGCTCGGTACCCTCGGGCCAGGCGGCGGCGGGCACGTAGGAGCCGCTGGCGTCCTGCAGCAGCAGCAGGCCCACCTGGGCACCAGGCACCAGCTGGCACAGCACCGCCAGCCAGGCCCGGCAAAGCTGCTCGGCCGAATCGGCGCCCGCCAAGGCAGCCCAGGCTTGATCACCCGCAGGCGATGCGTCCATGGGGCTGGTCGGGAGATCGTGGCGGGCGTTCATGGCTGGGGCCCGATCTTGCCAGCCCGGGCGGGCAGCCGGCTGAGCGTCCCGCAGCAGACGGGCCGGCTCAGCACCGCGCCATCCGAGCCCGTGAAGGCGGCACCACTGGGCGGCGTGTGGGGTTCAGTCAGGCTCAAGCCGCGCGGCGACGACCGAGCCAGCCCAGGCAGGCCAGACCGGCCAACAGCAGCAGCGCCGGCTCGGGCTCGGGCACGGCGCTGACCGTGATGGGTGTGCTGAGCTCGGTGCTGGTGAAGACGATGCCTTGATCGTCGATCAACTGGATGAGATCGGTCTTGACCGGGAAACTGCCGGCCGACAGGCCATCAAACTTGAGCGTCAGGGTTTGGGTGCCAGCAGCCAGGTTCAAGGGCAGGCTCAGGAAGCTGGACAAGCCGTAGCTACCGAAGGTGTTGCCCTCCTCCGTTTCGCCTTCGCCCAGGCCGCCCATTGCCACCAGGTCTGGCAAGGCCGTCCCCAAAAAGGTGGAGCCGTTGCGATTGAAGATCAGGCCAGCGCCGTCCCAGCTGAATTGAAAGTTCACGGCGATCAGTGACAAGGCGCTCGCGGTCTCGAAGGTCAGCGTCAAGGTCGCCTCGGTGCTACCGACGACGGCACCCGTGGCCGAGCCGGTCAGCACAAGGGGCTCGTCGGCACGGGCAGCCGCCGAGGCCATCAGGAGTGCAAGGCTGATGGCACCCAGGCGGGCGGTCAGATGGGGGGTCATGAGCTTCTCCTCAAAGCAGTTATTCAATTGTGAGCTTCCAGTCGTTGGGTGCCGATTGGCGCGAACCCGCCACCCATTCATTCACCCAGTCGCTGCTCGGCAGCGGCGCCTTCAAGCCGAAATTCAGGCCAAAGTCGAGGGCGCCACCCAGCTGCACCACCGGCGCTGCAGCGACAGCGGTCGCAGCGGAGGCAGGCGCCGCTGCTGCGCGTGCGGTGGGTTGCGCGCTCAACGGCACAGTCGCTGGAACAACCGCAGCAGTCTGCGCCGTCACGGCCGAACCCACCACCCCCGAGATGCCGGTAGCCGCCGGGGCGGCGAGCGGCATCGGGGTGCCGATCTGGGCACGCACCTGAGCGGAATCGACGATGGTGATGCGACCGTCGCGGTTCATGTCGGCCACGCGCACCGGGTCGATCAGTCCGTAGGCGGCAAAGCCGGTATCAACGCGCCCGCTGACCCGCTGCACGGCAGCGAAGTCGTTGGTGCTGATGATGCGGTCGCCGTCCGCATCGCCCAGGCGGGCCACGACTTGCAGACCCTCGTCGACGCTGATCGCCGCCAGGTTGCCCGAGACCTCGGTAAGCCGCAGCACCTGCGCGGCGCCATAGCCGGCCGTGACCGGCACGGTGGCCTGCACCAGCACCAGTTGGCGGAGGGCGGCGTCGGCGATCGGGCTGCCCAGGGTGATCTGCACCTGCAGGCGGCCCGGCTCGATGACGCTGGCCACGATGCTGGAGCCTGCAGGCAGGCCGGCGGCCAGGGTGGCGCCGGTGACGTTGAGCAGGGCAGCGTCGTAGCGCAGCTCAAAGCTCACGGTGCTCAGGCCCGCCGCACGCTCCAGGCTGACGGCGAAGGCGCCGAGGGCCGGGTCATAGCTGGCCACCTGGCCGGGAGCGCGCGCGAACTCCTGCACCGACAGCACGGCGGCGCTGGAGGCGGCGACCGTGAAGCTGCGGGTGTAGTTGTCGCCGGTGGCGCCGTCACCGTTGCCGTCCAGGCGCAGGCCGCCGAGGCTGATGAAGCCATCGGCGCCGGCGTTCAGCGACAGTTGGTAGTTGCCGGCTTCGAGCAGGCCGCCGGTCTTGACGAAGCTGAGGCCGCGGCCGTCGGCGTCGAAGACCAGGCTGCCGGCCACGCGGCCTTGCACGCCGCCGGTGGTGCCGGTGAAGGCGACATCGGGCACGACGGCGCCCGCGCCGTATTGCTGGATCAGGCTGGGGTCGACGGCGCCGTCGAAGCGCAGGCGCCAACCCGTGTCGGTAGCCTGGAAGCTTTCCACGCGCAGGGTCGTCTGGGCCGGCAGCACGGTCAGGTCGACACGGCCCGTCGCCGTGCCGCCCACACCGTCGCTGAGCAGGTAGCTGAAGCTGGTGGCGCCGCTGAAGCCAGCCGTCGGCGTGAAGCGCAGGCTGCCATCGGGCAAGACCTGGACCGTGCCCTGCGTGCCGGTGGTGTCGACGGACTGGATGGCCAGCGCGTCGCCATCGGCGTCGCTGTCGTTGCCGAGCAAGCCCGGTGCGGGGATGTCGAGCACCTGGCCGGCGATGACGGTGTAGCTGTCGTTGGCCGCCACCGGGGCGGCGTTGGTGACGGCAATGCGCACGACGGCCGTGGACGTGCCGCCGTAGCCGTCAACCACGGTGTAGCCGAACTGCGTATTGCCGACGAAGCCGGCGGTGGGCGTGAAGACGAGTTGGCCGTCCGGCTGGGCAGAGACCGAGCCCTGCAGACCGGCCACCTGCAGGGAAGTGATGGTCAGCGTGTCGCCGTCGGCGTCGCTGTCATTGCCCAACAGGCCCGGTGCGGCGATGGTGAGCACCTGACCGGCATGGACCGTGTAGCTGTCATCCGTCGCCAAGGGGGTGGCATTGACGACGGCGATGCGCACGACACCGGTGGTTGTGCCGCCGTTGCTGTCGCGCAGCGTGTAACCGAACTGCGTATTGCCGACAAAGCCGGCGGTGGGGGTGAAGACGAACTGGCCGTCGGGGTTGGCGGCGACGGTGCCCTGCAGACCGGCGACCTGCAGCGAGGCAATGGCCAGCGTGTCGCCGTCGGCGTCGCTGTCGTTGCCCAGCAGGCCCGGCGCGGGGATGGTGAGCGTGCGATTGGCGCGCACCGTGTAGCTGTCGTCCACCGCCACCGGGGCGGTGTTGGTCACGGCGATTCGCACGACGCCGGTGGACACGCCACCGAAGCCGTCGGTCAGCGTGTAGCCGAACTGCGTGTCGCCGACAAAGCCGGCCGTGGGCGTGAAGACGAACTGGCCGTCGGGGTTGGCGGTGACGGTGCCCTGCAGGCCGGCGATCTGCAGGGAAGTGATCTCCAGCGTGTCGCCATCGGCGTCGCTGTCGTTGCCCAGCAGGCCGGGTGCGGGGATGGTCAGCACCTGGCCGGCGTGCACCGTGTAGCTGTCGTCCGCCGCCACGGGCGTGGCATTGACGACGGCGATGCGCACGACGCCGGCAGACGTGCCACCCAGGCCGTCGGACATCGTGTAGCCGAACTGCGTGTTGCCAACGAAGCCGGCGTTGGGCGTGAAGACGAACTGGCCGTCCGGCTGGGCAGAGACCGAGCCTTGCAGACCGGCCACCTGCAGTGAGGTGATGGCTAGCGTGTCGCCGTCGGCGTCGCTGTCATTGCCCAGCAGGCCGGGCGCGGGGATGGTGAGCGTGCGGTTGGCGCGCACGGTGTAGCTGTCGTCCGCTGCCACCGGAGCGGCATTGGTGACGGCGATGCGCACGACGCCGGTGGCCGTGCCGCCCTGGCCGTCGCTCAGCGTGTAGCCGAACTGCGTGTTGCCGACGAAGCCCGTCGTGGGCGTGAAGACGAACTGGCCGTCTGGGTTGGCGGCGACCGAGCCCTGCAGGCCGGCCACCTGCAGCGAGGTGACGGTCAGCGTGTCGCCGTCGGGGTCGCTGTCGTTGGCCAGCATGCCGGGCGCGACGATGGTGAGCACCTGGCCAGCGTGCACCGTGTAGCTGTCGTCCAGCGCGGTGGGCGCCTGGTTGGACGTGGTGATGCTGACGGCGACCGGCGCGGCCGCATAGCTGCCGTCCTCGTCGGTGGCGGTGGCCGTGATCTGCGCGTTGCCCGCGGTGGCGAACACGTGGGTCGCGCTGGTCGCGGTGCCGGCCACGGTCGTGTTGGGCGTGCCGTCGCCCCAGTTGATGACCCACTGGCTGATCGTGTCGGCACCGGCGTCGGTGGCCGAGAAGTTCAACGTGTAGGTCTGGCCGGTGCCGATGATGGCCGGGCCGGTGACGGTGAGGGTCGGCGCGACGTTGACGACATCGACATCGAAGCTGGTCGTGCTCAAACCACTCGCGCCGTCGTTGGCCTGGACGGTGAAGCCGTAGGTGGCGTTGCCGTCGGCGGCCGTCCAGCTGATGAGGCCGGACGTGGCGTTGATGGTGGCGCCGGCCGGGGCGCTGGTGAGCGACCAGGTAATGGGGCCGGGCCCGTCGACGTCGGTGGCCGTGGCGGTGAGGCTGAGGGCCTGGCCTTCGTTGACGGTCTGCGTCGCAATCGCAGCGACGACGGGCTTGTCGTTGATCGGGTTGACGACGAGGTTGATCGTCGCCGTGCCAGTCTTGCCGCCCCCGTCGGTGACGCGGAACACGAAGCTGTCGATGCCATTGAAGTCGGCGTCGGGCGTGAAGGTGACGGCGCCGGTGCTGGCGTCGATGCTGCCCAGCGTGCCGTGGGCCGGGCCGCTGACGAGGCTGTAGGTCAGCGCGCCGCCTTCGGGGTCGGTGCCGGCCAGCGTGATGGCCTTGGCCACGTCCTCGTCGACCTGCACGGTCTGGCCGCTGGCCACCGGCGGGTCGTTGAACTCCATGCGCAGATTGAGCGTGCTGGCCGGGTGGGCGCCGTCCTCGTTCGAGGGGCTGACGCTGACCGTGTAGTTGCCGTCCACGTTCGCGTAGCTGTGGCTGAGGCTGCCGGGGTTGCCGGTGACGGTCTCGGTGGTGCCGTCGCCCCAGTCGACGAACAGCGACGTGATCGTGTCGGTACCGGGGTCGGTCACCGTGTAGGCGAAGGTGTAGGCCTGGCCGGCGACGCCATTGCCGGCGTTCGGTGCGCTGAAGCTGAGCACCGGCGCGACATCGTTGACGAGGATCTTGAACGTCAGGTCGGCGCTGCGGGCGGGCGTGCCGCCGTCGCTGACGCGCACGAGGATGTCGACGCTGCCGGGGCCGTCGGTCGGTGTCCAGCTGAACAGGCCGGTGCTGGCGTTCAGCGTGGCGCCGGCGGGGGCGCTGAGCAGGGTCCAGGTCTTGCCCGGGCCGTCGGGGTCGGTGGCGGTGAGCTGGACCTGGATCTGGCTGCCCTCATTGACCTGCTGGTCAGCCACGGGGGCGATGACGGGCGCGTCATTGACGTTGACGACATTGAGCGTGAAGGTGGCGGTGGCCGACGTGGCGGCGTTGCCGACGGTGCCGTCCGGGTCACCACGATCCTTGGCGCGCCAGGTAAAGCTGTCGGCGCCGATGTAGCCGGCGGTGGGCGTGTAGATCCAGGCGCCACCCGCGCCTTGCGTCAACGTGCCGTGAGCGGGGCCTGTGACCAGTTCGAAGGTGAGGTTGGCGCGGGCGGTCTCTTCGTCGGCGGCGGCGAGCAGCAGGTTGAGGCTGCCGTTCTCGTTGACGGTGCCGGATTGATCCTGCGCCACCGGGGCGGTGTTGGTGGGCGTGACGTTGAGCGTGATCGTGGCAGAGGACACGCCGGTCTTGCCGTCGTCGACCTTGAAGACGAAGCTGTCCGGGCCGTTGTAGTTGGCGTCCGGCGTGTAGGTCAGCTTGCGGGTGACCGGGTCGATGGCCGACAGCGTGCCGTGCAGTGCATCGGTCGGGATCGAGTAGGTCAGCGCGTCGCCGTCGGCGTCCGTCGCGGCCAGCGTGATTTCTATCGTGCCGTTCTCGGCGACGTTGACGGTGGCGGGCGTGGCCACCGGCGCGTTGTTGGTGCTGCGGTCGATGGTGAAGGTGCGCACGTAGTCGCCACCCGGCGTGCCGTTGGCGTCGCCGTCCAGCGGGTTGCCGGCGGTGTCGAAGATGGCCTTGGTGCCAGACAGCGTCAGGCGGTAGTCGCCTTCGGCCAGCACGCCGCCGAAGTTCAGCGTCAGGCTGGTCTCGGGGAACGAATAGAACGGCGTCAGCTTGACGATGACGTCGTCGCCGGTGTCGAACTGGCCATCCGCGCCGGCGCGGCGCAGCTCGTAGTTGGCCGGGCTGCGCGCGGAGACGCCGTTGAGCGCCTCGTTGAAGTCGATCTGCACGGCCGAGAAGGCCAGCGCCGTCGTGCCGCCGTTGGCCGGCAGTTGCGAGATGCTGGCGACCAGCGGGCCGGTGGTGTCGCCGGACGCGCCCTGGAACTCGTAGGCGCCGATGTCGTGATAGACGAGGCCGGGCGTGGGTGTCCACAGCAGCGAGCTGGCGCTGGCGAGGTTGGCCTGGCCGTCGTAGGCGGCCAGCACGTAGGTGACGCCGTTGCCGGCGGACATGCCGACCGTGGGCGTGAGGCCGGTGTTGCCGGCGCCGTAGTCGAAGCGCAGCTTGCCATCGGCGAACAGCGTCATCGCGACATTGACATCAGTGGCCGTGCCCTGCAGCTTGGCCGCCCAGCGAATGGTGATGCTGTCGGCCGTCTGGCTGACGAAGATGTCCTTGCCGGTGGGGCCGGTGTCGAGGTTGTCCCACAGCGGCGCGATGCGGACATTGCGCAGCAGCAGGTCGGTGCTGTTGGCGTTGCCGTTGTAGGCCGAGTCGGGGCCCTCGAACTGCACGAAGCCGTTCACGTTCACGACCATCCTGGTGTAGGTCTTGCCGTAGAACGAGAAGCTGAAGCCGAGGTCCTGCTCGAAGGCGTAGTCGCTGGTGCGGAAGTTCTTGGCCGTGCCGGTGGCCGTGAACAGCGCGCCGGCATCGGTCGGGACAAAGAGATCCCAGCCCGTGCCCTTGTTGGTCACGTCGGGGTCGTTGCGGCGGTCGCGGCCTTCGATGTCCTTGGCCGGTGCGAGGTAGGCATTGGCGGCGTCGATGGCAGCCGAGAAGGCGTCCAGTTCGAAGTTGTCGTCGAAGCCGTTGCCGGTGGAGACGCCCTGCTCGCCGAGGATGTTGTCGGCGCCGTCGATGTCGAGGAACAGCGGGTTGCCGGTCTGCGAGTTGGCGTCCTTGCCAGAGGCCGTCTGCCAGGCCGCGAGCGTGGTCTGCGTCGCGCCGTTCCACAGGCCGACGTAGGCGTTGGCAGCGGGGCCGCGATAGAGCAGGTTGTAGTTGCTCTGCAGGCCGACCTGGCTGTTGTTGTCGACGGCGATGCCGTAGCCGGCGTCGACGCGCAAGATGTTGTTGGCCAGTACCACGTTGGCGGCGCTGCCGGTCAGGCGGATGCCCTCGCCCACCGTCTGCAGGATGGTGTTGTTGAAGAGACCGTCGCCCGCCGCGACGGTGTGGCCGCCCTGCACGCGCACGCCCTGGTTGGTGTTGGCATAGATGACGTTGTTGACGATGCGGCTGTAGCCGGTGTCGATGATGCCGACCGAGTTGCTGTAGATGCGGTTGCCTTCCAGCAGGCCGTCGTAGATCTGGATGCCGGTGGTGTTGGCGTAGACGGCATTGCCGCGCAGCGTCGCAGTGGCCTGCGTGCCTTCGATGCCGAAGCCGTTGTGGTGCACCAGGTTGCCGTCGATCAGCAGCGTGCCATAGGCGAACTGCAGGCCGTAGTTGGCCTGGTTGTAGATCTCGTTGCCGCGGAAGACGTTGTTCGTGCCGCTCCAGTTGTAGAGGCCGTAGCCGCTGTTGTCGTGGACCTTGTTGCCTTCGGCGAGGTTGGCGTTGGTGGCGTAGAAGTACAGGCCGTTGGCGTTGTCGCGGATGTCGTTGTTCTCGACGCGATTGCCCGTCGCGTACTCGAAATAGATGCCGCGGCTGGCGTTGTTGCGAACGACGTTCTCGGTGAGCAGGTTGTTGTCGTTGCTGGTGCCCAGCCAGACGCCGTCCTGCGTGGCGCTGCTGATGTCGTTGGCGCGCAGCGTGTTGCCGTCGCTATCGGCATTGCTGTTGAACACGACGCCATAGGCCGCGCCGGTGATGTTGAGGTGGTCGACGGTGACGTTGTCGGCGCCCGAGAACTCCAGCGTGTAGGTGCCGGTGTTGGTGTTGCCGCGGTTGATGGTGGCGGTGTGGCCCACGCCCGTGGGGCCGCTGACCGTCACGCCCGAGTCACTGGCCTCAAACGGCACGTTGGTGTAGGCGCGGTAGGTGCCGCTGTCGACGTGGACGACGTCGCCCGGGTTGAGGTCATAGGCCCGCAGCAGTGCTGCAAGGCTGGACATCGGGTTGGCGGCGTCCTTGCCGCTGTTGAGGTTGTTGCCGACCGCCGTGCTGAACTCGTCGCCGGCCAGGCTGGCGTCGTTGACGAAGAACTCGGTGCCGCCGTTGGCGATCAGGAAGGGCTCGTCCGACAGGTCCTGGGCCGCGACGCTGCCGTCGCCATGGCGCAGCACGGCGCGGATGAGGGCGGTGTTTCCGGCGGTGGTCTGGTCGGGCGTCCAGCTGTAGTGGCCGTTGCCGAGGCGGTCCATGGCGAGACCGGTCGCCAGGGTCTGCCAGGTGTTGCCGTTGTCCAGGCTGGTCTGCAGGTCGACCGTGGCTTCCAGATCGGCCGCCGGCACGACGCGCAGGATCTCGATGCCGTTGATCAGCGCGCCTGCGCCGCTGGTGCGGGTGATGAGGTCGAGGTCGATGCCGTTGCCGCCGCTGGCGACGACGTTGAACTCGCGCACCACCGCCTTGAAGTTCGCACCCGCCGTGGCGCGGATGTCGAAGTTGCTCTGCACGGTGTTGCCGTTGAGCTTGATGTCGAACTGGCGCGTGCCGTTCTGGGCGTAGAAGTAAGTCTCGGCGAAATGCAGACGCACGATGTACTGCCCGTCGTCGACCGGCAGTTCATAGCTCACGCCCTGCCCCACGGTGCCGTTGCCGTACATCGCGGTCTGGTAGACGCTGGCCGGCGCCGGGTCGGTGACGCCGCTGAGGTCCACCGCGTCGGTGAAGCTGGTGTAGCTGTAGTACTGCGTCTGGTAGGCGTTGCGCTGCCAGTAGCCCATCACGGCCTCGCCCACCGGGCCGGCATTGCCGGCGTTGATGAGCAGGGCCGGCTCGGTGCGATTGATGCCGGCGGTGTGCCAGCTGACGTCGACGGCCGTGCCGACCTCGAGCTTGGCATAGCCGCTCGGGCCGGTGACCTGGATCAGCGGCACTGGGCTCGGCGTCGCGTTGACGGTGTTGCCATAGGCGCCCATGTCGATGCGGGCGCCGTTGTCCAGCGGCTCATGCACGTAGGCGAAGCGGGGGTCACCGGCATCGATGCCGGCCGAGCCGACGGCCAGGCGGAAGTCGTCGTCCCGGCCGGTGTCGCCCTGCACCCGCTGCAGGCGGATGGCGTCGGCGGTGAACTTGCCGGAGGCGCCGCTGTCGGAGACGCGCACCGTCAGCGTGTTGCCGGTGATGACGACGGTCGAGATCTCGCGCCAGTTGGCGCCATTGGCCGTGAAGCCGCTGGGCAGGCTGTTCTGCCCGGTGCGCTGGAAGCTGATCTGCCGGTCGGGGTCGACCAGGCCGTCGTAGATCTCGTAAGGCGTGTTGCCCGAGTGGCCGCTGGTGACCGCCCAGGTGGCGGCGATCTGGTAGGTGCCCGGTGCGAGGTCGGTGAAGGTGTAGACGGCGTGGTTGCTGCCGTTGCCGGTGGCGCCGCTGCCGGCTTCGCGGCGGTCGCCGCCGTAGCCCGGGGTGCCGTTGGTGACGGTGGTGAAGCTGCCGCTGAAGCTGACACCAATGTCGCCGTCGTCCAGGATGACGGCGTCGCCCACGGCCGCGTTGGACCAGCCGTAGATGTCGTCGGCCCCATTTACATCGCGGAACTGCACGGGCGCGACCAGGCTGTGTGTGTCGTTGCCGGTCTCGAAGCGCCAGGTCAGCAGGTTGTTGAAGGCCACGCCCTCCCAGTTCATGCCGAGGAAGTCGGTCGCGCTGGCACCGCTGAAGAGGTTGTAGTCGCTGTCGAAACCGCGCTCGGCGCTGGCCGGCACGAAGATGGCCGTCGCGTCGACCAGGTCGAAGACGTTGTTGCGCAGCGTGACGTTGGTGGCGTTGGCCTCGACGTCGATGGCGCGGCCGCCGGTCTGGCGGATGGTGTTGTTGTAGAAGCCGTTCTGGTCGTTGCCACTGCGGCCGCCGGAGATGCGCGCCGCCGTGGCATTGGCCCAGAAGACGTTGTTGCGCACCAGGTCCGAACCCGTGTCGCGCAGGCCCACCGTGTTGCTGTAGATGCGGTTGTCCCAGATCGTGCTGCTGGACATCTCGATGCCGACGCTGTTGGCGTAGACATGGTTGCCGACGATGTCCGAGCCGCTGCCGGCGATGCCGGTGGTGTTCTGGCGCAGCACGTTGTTCTCGGCGCGCACGTTGGTGAGGGACAGGCCGGTGCTGGCGTCCCAGATCTCGTTGCCACGCACGACGCCCTCGTAGGACATCGAGACGCCGGTGCTGACGTCGTGCACGCGGTTGTTGACGACCAGGGGTGCGTCGTTGGCCTCGTCGCCGGCCGACCAGGTGTAGATGCCGGTGGACTGGTTGTAGACCTCGTTGTCGGTGATGACGGCGCGGGTGGCCTGCTGCGCCTGGATGCCGGTGCTGTTGCCGTTGTCGTGGACGGTGTTGCCGGTGACCAGCGCGTCGTCGATGTTGACGCCGACGTAGATGCCGCCGCTGGTGTTGCCGGTGACTTCCAGGTTCTTCAGCGTGACGCGGTGTGAGCCGGTGTTGTCGCCCAGCACGACGCCCCACTGGCCGCCGCTGAGCTTGAGGTTCTCCAGCGTGACGTCCGTCGCGCCGGTGATGTTGATCGGGTACTGGCCAGTGTTGGTGTTGCCGCGGTTCAGTTCGGTCGCGGCATGCAGCGCGCCGACGATGCGCACGCCGGAGTCCTTGGCCGTCAGCGTGAAGTTGGTGATGAGGTTGTAGCGGCCGCTGTCGACGAAGACGGTGTCGCCGGGGCCCACGTCGTAGGCGCGCAGCAGGGCCGACAGGCTGGCCATGGGGTGGGCCGCGTCCTTGCCGCTGTTGGCGTTGTCGCCGACCGCCGTCGTGTACTCGTCGTTGGCGGTGGTGGCGTCGTTGACGTAGTAGACCTTGCCGCCGTTGGCGATCAGGAAGGGCTCGTCGGAGGTGTCGATGGCGGCCGTCGTGCCGTCGCCATGCACGGCGATCGCACGGATGAGGGCCGTGTTGCCGGCGGTGGCGAACTCGGGGGTCCAGGTCGTGCGGCCGTTGCCGAAGCGGTCCATCGTCAGGCCCGTGGCAATGGCTGTCCACGACAGGCCGTTGTCCAGGCTGACCTGCAGGTTGACCTTCGCGTCGGCGTCTCCCGCAGGGACGACGCGCTGGACCTCGATGCCGCTGATCAGGGCGCCCGAGCCGTTGGTCCGGGTGATGAGATCGAGATCGATGCCATTGCCGCCGCTGGCGGTGACGGAGAACTCGCGCACCACGGCCTTGAAGTTGGCGCCCGCCGTGGCACGGATGTCGAAGTTGCTCTGCACCGTCGTGCCATTGAGCTGGATGTCGAACTGGCGCGTGCCAGCCTGAGCGTAGACATAGCTCTCGGCGAAGTGCAGGCGGATGACGTAGGTGCCGTCGGCCACCGGCAACGCATAGCTCAGGCCCTGGCCGACCGTGCCGTTGGCGTACTGGTTGGTCTGGTAGATGCTCGCAGGCGCCGGGTTGGTGACGCCGCTGAGATCGGGGTTCTCGGTGAAGCTGGTGTAGCTGTAGCCCTGGGTCTGGTAGGCGTTGCGCTGCCAGTTGCCGAGTGCGCCGCCCGCCACCGGGCCGGCATTGCCGGCGTTGATGGCCAGCACGGGCTCGGTCGGCAGCAGGCCGGCGGTGTGCCAGTCGATGGTGACCGGCGTGCCGACGGTCAGCTTGGCGTAGCCGGCCGGGCCGGTGACCTGGATCAGCGGCGCCGGGCTCTGCGTGGCGCCGAGGGTGTTGCCGTAGGCACCCTGGTCGATGCGGGCGCCGTTGTTCAGTGGCTCGACGTGGTAGGGCGAGGTCGGGTCGCCACCGTCGATGCCGGCGGAACCGGCGACGAGCCGGAAGTTGTCGTCGGCGCCATGGTCGCCGCCGATGCGCTGCAGGCGGATCGCGTCGGCCAGGATCTTGCCGCTGGAGCCGGCATCGCTGATGCGCACGGTCAGCGTGTCGCCGGTGATGACGACGGTGGCCAGGTCGCGCCAATTGGCGCCATCAACCGTGTAGTCGGCAGGCAGCCCCTGCAGGTTGGTGCGCATGTTGCGCACGAGGTTGGCCGCCGTCGGCGCGCCGTCGTAGAAGTAATAGGGCTGGTTGCTGGTGTTGCCCGACGTGCTGCTCCACGTCGAGGCGACGACATAGGTGCCCGCCTGCAGGCCAGTGAAGGTGTAGGTGGCAGTGTTGCTGCCGGTCTGGGCGCCGGTGGCTTCGCGGCGGTCGCCGCCGTAGCCGGAGGTGCCGGTGACAACCGTGGCCCAGCTGCCGGTGAAGCTGACACCGGCGTCGCCGTCGTCCAGCACGATGGCCGCGCCGATGGCGCTGCCATCCCAGCCGAAGCGGTTGTCGGCGCCATTGGCATCGACATAGTCGGGCGACGCAACGCGGCTGTGCACGTCGTAGCCGGTCTCGTAGACCCAGTCAGGCCGGCTGGTGAAGTTGCGGCCTTCCCAGCGTGTCAGCACCGTGCCGGTCGGCTGGTTGAACAGGTTGTAGTCGCTGTGGAAGCCGTTCTGGCTGTTTGGGCTGACCGAGATGCCGATGGCGCCGCTGCGCAGGTCGAGGATGTTGTTGACGATGCGGACGTTGGTGGCGCCCTCGGCCAGCACGGCCGTGCCGCCAGTCTGCACGATGGTGTTGTTGGCGATGCCGTGCTGCTCGGTGCCGTTGTGGCTGCTGGTGATGCGAACGCCGGCGGTGTTTTCCCAGATCAGGTTGTTGGTCAGCAGCGTGTTGCTGCTGACGTTGACGCCCAGCGTGTTGTCGTAGATGCGGTTTTCGCGGGCGACCAGGCTGTTGATGCTCAGGCCGGTGGTGTTGGCGTAGAGGGTGTTGCCGGTGACCGAGACACCGCCGGCATCGATGCCGGTGTTGCTGCCCCAGACGGTGTTGCCGCTGACGTCCTGGTTGCTGTTGGCGCCGATGCCGGTGCCGGTGGCCGCCCAGACGGTGTTGTTGCGCACCCAGCCCTCGTAGGACTGCGAGATGCCGGTGGACACGTCATGGACCAGGTTGCCGATGACCATGGGGCCGTCGTTGGCCTCGTCGCCGGCCGACCAGGTGTAGATGCCGGTGCTCTGGTTGTAGACCTCGTTGCCGCTGATCAGCAGGCGGGTCGACTGCTGGCCCTGGATGCCGATCGTGTTGCCGTTGTCGTGGACGATGTTGTTCAACACCTTGCCGTCGTCGATATTGACGCCGACATAGACGCCGCCCGAGCTGTTGCCGCTGATGTCGCTGTTGCTCAGCGTGAAGCGGTGGGCGCCGGTGTTGTCGTTGGCCACGAAGCCCCACTGGCCGCCCGTCAGCGTGACGCGGTCCAACGTCACGTCGGTGGCGCCGCTGCCGAGCAGGAAGGCGTACTGGCCGCTGTTGGTGTTGCCGCGGTTCAGCACGGACGCATGGCTGACCGCGCCGCGGATGACCACGCCGCTGTCCTGCGCGTCCAGCAGCAGGTTGGTGGACAGGTTGTAGACGCCGGTGTCGATGAGGATGAGGTCGCCCGGCTTGAAGTCGTAGGCGTTCAGCAGGGCCTGCAGCGAGGCCTTGGGCCTGGACGCACTGCGGCCGTCGTTGGCGTCGTTGCCGATCGCCGTGGCGTACTCGTCGCCGGTGGTGGAGCCGTCGTTGACGTAGAAGACGCTGACGGTGCTGGCCAGGTTGAAGGTCGCGTCGGACTGGTCCTGCACCGCCGGCTGGCTGGCCGAGCTGACACGCAGCACGTAGTCGCCGCCCGGGAACTGGCCGGTGCCCGGCGTCCAGTCGAAGACGCCGTCATTGGCCTCGCCAGCAGCCACGGACAGCCAGCTGCCGCCGCCATCGCGGCTGATGTCGAGGTTGACGCTGCCGCTGAAGCCGTCGGAGCGCCAGCGCACGGTGAAGGTCTCGCCCTCGGCAACGGTCTCGCCGCCGTTGGGCGTCATCACGCGCACGTAGACGGCCGGGCTCAACGAGGCGTACCGGGTGTTGCCGTCCGAGCCGATGTTGACGTAGCCGCCGCGCGGTGCGGGCTCCTGATCGAAGGGCTGGTTCAGCGCGCCGCGGTCGATGCCCGGGCTATCCTGGGCGTCGAGGGTCAGCGTGCCGGTCAGCAACACCGGCAGGCCGCCCGCGCCCAGCACGGGCGCCAGCGAGGCGCCGTGGAAGCTGCCCTGCGTGCTGCGCAGGTGGAAGTCGTCGTCGCGGCCATCGCTGGCCGGGCTGGCGTAGCCGAGGTTGCCGTCGGCGCCGGTGATGTCGACGAACAGCGGGTCGGTGGCCTGGCCGTCCAGGTCCTGGAAGTTGGCCTGGCGCCAGGCGGTCAGCGTTGCGCGCTGCGTGCCCTGCCAGGTACCGACGGCGCCCTGGAAGATGTTGAAGTTGGACGTGAAGCCGTTCTGCGAGTTCGCGTCGATGTTGAGGGCGACGCCGCCGGTGCCTGCCCACAGGATGTTGTTGATGAACTGGGCATTGCTGGCCGAGCCGTAGAGCTGGATGGCGTCGCCCGTGGTCTGGTAGACCGTGTTGCCGATGAACTGCGGCGCACTGCCCTGCAACTGCACGCCCGCCGCCGAGTTGGCATAGACGAGGTTGCTGCGCAGCACGCTGTTGCCCTGGCTGTAGACGCCGACGCGGTTGCTGTAGACGGTGTTGCCGGTGGCCGTGGCGGTGCTGAGCCACAGGCCGGTGCCGTAGCTGCCGGCCGTGCCCGGGTTGTTGTTGTAGATGCGGTTGTCGGCGACCAGGCCGCTGTACATGTACAGGCCGTTGGAGTTGCCGTGGACGACGTTCTGACGGGCCTCGCCGCCGCTCATGCCGATGCCGTAATTGCCGTTGCCGGCGTTGCCACTGGCGACGTTGCCCCAGACCAGCGCATTGCCGTTGAAGATGGCGCCGCCGTTGCCGTTGTTCAGGAAGCGATTGCCCAGGCCCGAGCCCAGCGCGCCGCCCACCAGCGCCTGGCTGCTGCCGCCGACGTTGTAGTTCAGGCCGGTGTTGCTGTTGCCCTGGAACAGGTTGCCCTGCACGCGCACGGCGCCGGGGTAGTAGAGGTTGGCGCCATGGCCGACGTTGTCGGTCAGCGTCGATTGGGTCAGGAAGCCCAGCGCGCCTTCGGCGTAGAGGCCGCCGTGGCCGCGGTTGCGGGTGGACGTCAGCTGGTCGATGCCGCCCAGCGTGCCGGACACGAACAGCCCGGTCTGGCTGTTGTCATGCACGTTCAGGCCCGTCCAGGTCGCCAGCGGCGCATTGACCTGCGACGCGTAGATGCCTTCGTTGACATGGCCGTAGGCCTCGATGTCGTCGAGGTCGATGGCGTCCGCACCACCGCTGATCAGCACGCCGCGGTTAGCGTCACGCAGCTGCAGGTGGCTGATGGTGACGAAGTCGGTGTCGGACAGGTCCAGCAGCGCCCAGGTGCGCTCGTTCGGCACGATGGGGAACAGGGACGCGAGATGGCTGCCCTGGGTCGGGCCGGTCATGACGAAGCCCTCGTCGATGCCGAAGCCACGCGTGGCGGTGCCCGACAGCGTCAGCGACTCCAGCAAGGCGTAGTTGCCGGTATCGACATAGAGGGTGGCGCCGGCCTGCAGGTCGTAGGCGCGGAACAGGTTGGTGACGTTGGGCTTGGGCGCGTCGGCGGACTTGCCGGTGTTGCGGTTGTCGCCCGCAGCCGTGGCGTACTCGTCACCGGCGGTGGAACCATCGTTGACCCAGTAGGTCAGGCCGTCCTCGGGCACGGTGAAAGGCTCCTGGCTGCGATCCAGCACGGCCGGGTTGGTCACCAGGCTGACCTGGATGCGCAGGCCGTGGGTGTTGAAGTCGATGCCGCTGTTGCCCGGAATCCACGTGAACTGGCCGGAGTCCGGCGTGGCCGATACGACGTTGGCGACCCAGGTCGGGCCGTCGGCCGTGTCCCGGTAGACGTCGATGCGCACCGGCGAGTCGTCGGCGTTGCCGAAGGTTTCCCAGGTGATGTTGAGCGGCTTGAACTTTTCCCAGTCGAGATAGAGGTCGGGGCCGCGCAGGTTGATGCGGGGCGCACCAGTCAGCGCAAGGTCCGTCGCGTCATGGCCGTAGGCGCCGAGGTCGCTGGCCTGGTTCTCGCTGACCTTGTAGAGGAAGGCCTGGTCGAAATAGCCGTCGGCATTGCCGCCGGTGATGCGGTTGGTCTTGAAGACGTACTCGACCGAGCGCGTGCCGAAGGGCACGTCGGCGCGCTGGCCGACCAGTTCCCAGCGGTTGGTGGTGCCGCTGGCCTTGGCCACGGCCGTGGCGAGCACGTCGCCGCCGGCGTTGCGGAAGATCAGCTGCACCTCGCCGCTGTCCACCGGGCTTTCCACGCCCATGCGGATGCGTCCACCGAAAAGCAGCTCGAAGTCCTGGCCGTCGGCTTGCGCGGCGGTGAGGCCCAGTTGGGCCAGCGTGAAGGTCTGGCGCGCGAAACCGCCCGTCACGCCGCCGCCGAAGAAGAAGTTGTTGCCTTCGTAGGCCTTGGTCGTAGCGCCTGTCGGCGTGTGCGAGCTTGAGCCGGCATTGGTCTCCCAGCCCGCCAGCGAGCCTTCGAAGCCGGGGTTGGCGATGAGGTTCTGCTCGGCCGGGTTGCGGCCGTTGTCGACCAGCAGATTGCCCATGTCGATGCCGGGCGAGCTGAAGCGCTGCAGGCCCAGCGGGTCGCGCAGGCGGAAATCGTCGCCCAGGATGCTGACGAACTCAGGCTTTGCCCAGGTCGGGTTGACCACCGTGGCGCCGATGGAGTGCAGGTCGAAGCGGTCGATGTCCGCCTGCCAGTCGAGGATGTCGGTGAAGTCCTTGGTCCAGAAGCCAACCTTGCCGGTGCCGGACGTGAACAGGTTGTTGTAGTCGGAGTAGAAGCCGTAGCGGCTGTCGTTGGCGACGTACAAGTCGTAGCCGGACATCGCCCACATCAGGTTGTTCTGCACCTCGACTTCGGTGCTGTTGCCTTCGGAGCGCAGGTTGTCGCCGGTGACGGCGTAGAACGTGTTGTTGAACACCCTCACGTCGTTCTTGCCGGTGATCTGCACGCCCACCGCCGTGTTGCGATAGAACAGGTTGTGCAGGATGCGCTGCTCGCTGCTCGCATTGACGGCGACGTTGTTGGCCGAGAAACGGTTGAACTGGATGGTGCCCGTGAAGGCGTTGACGCCGGTGGTGTTGGTCTCGATCAGGTTGGCGTGGGCCAGCGTCGCGCCGCCCAGTTGGCCAGTGCCGGTGACGCCCACCGTGTTGCCACGCACGACCTGACCCTGCATGAAGGCGCCGCCGAGCAATTGCACGCCGGTGGCGTTGCCCTCGAAGGTGTTGGGGCGGTCGACGGACGCGCCCACCCAGCCCAGCGCGGCCGCGCCGGCCAGGCTGCTCTTCAGGCCCACGGTGGCGCCGCTGACGGTGTTGCCGGCCAGCTGGTTGGCGGCCGCGTAGTTGATGCCCAGCGCGCCGCCCAGCACGCGGTTGCCCTCGATGAGGCCGTTGAACGTGGCCAGCAGGTCGAGGACGGTGGCTGCGGCGGTGCCGGCCAGCGTGTTGCCGGCGATGCGGCCACTGGCGGTGGCGCCGTCGGCGATGCGCAGCGCGGCGGTGGTCCCGGTGATGCGGTTGTCGCGGATCTGCACGCCGGTGGCGCTGTCCAACAACAGCGCGACGCCGCCGGTGATGGTGTTGAAGCGCAGGCTGGCGTTCTGCACGCCGGCCGCGATGCTGACGCCGCCGGTGAGCGCATTGCCGAACAGCTTGGCGCCCTGCCCTGCGCTGATGCTGACCGCGCCGGTCGCGCTGGAGTCACTGACGCCCACGCCGTTGCCGGCGATGGTCAGCGTGGACTGCAGCTTCAGGTTCTGCAGCGTCACGTTGGCGCCGTTAATGGTCACCGCGCCGGCGATGCTGCTGCCCGCCGCGCCCCAGATCGTCACGCCGGCATCGCCGGCCGCCACGGTGAAGCCGCCCTGGCTGCCGTTGACGACGATGACATCCCCCGCGCCGAGATCCTGGCTGTCGAGGATGTCCTGCACCGAGTTGCCCGCGCTGGTGTTGAAGACACGGCTGACCGGGGCTGCGTCGGCGCGAACAAGGATTTCCGGTGAACCGACGCTGGCGTCTGCCCAAGCCAGCACGGCCCGGCCGCTGCTGTCCACGGCCAGCGCCAACTGCTGCGGCTCGCCGCCGGTCTGGCTGATGCCACTGCCTTCGCCAATGCCGCTGGCCTGGCCGGGCAGCACTTCCTCGAAGTGCTGCGTTGTCGCGTTCCATTGGCGCTCGTACAGGCTGCTGGATGCGTTCAGCAGCGGCGTGTTGACCCACACCAGGCGCAGCGAGCTGCCGCCGGCCGCCAACTGCGGCAGGCCCGGGCGGCTCTGATCCTGGATGACATCGCGGACGGTCACGCCAGCTGCGCTCAGTTGAGCTGTCACGACGGTGGCGCCCTGGTCGGCCCAGGCTTGCCAGGCGACGAAGAGGCTGCCGCCGAAGTAGGCCACGCTGGGTTGCGCGTGCCAGGTCGAGTCGAGGCCCAACGCCGTCTTGACGGCCGCGCCACCGCTGACGCCGGTGGTCGCGTTGGAGCCGGCAAGGCCGGCCCAGGTGCCCGTGCCCGCCGAGCCGCCCGCTGTGAGCGTGAATTCGGTGACGTAGACCTGGCGCAGCGAGGCGCCCGGCTGCACGGCCGAGTAGGCGATGGCCACCTTGGTGCCGCTGGCCGCGACGCTGAAGTCGCTCAGCTCGGTGCCGATGGCGAGGCCGGTGCCGGTCGTGGCGGCTTGGGCCCCCAGGGCGACCCAGCTGCCGCCGGTGTAGATCTTGGCGTAGACGCGCAGGTTGCCGGCGGAGTCATCGGTGTAGACGACGACCGGGCCATTGCTCGTGTTGACCAGCCTGGCCTGCACCGCGTTGCCGTTGTTGGTCGCATTGCCCAGGCTGACCCAGGCCGAGCCGTCCCAGCGCTTGACGACGATGTCGCGGCTGCCGTCGGCCAGCGTCTCCGTCCAGGCGACGACGGGCGCACCTGTGCCATCGACGGTCAAGGTCGGCTTCGCAGAGGCCGCCGCGCTGCTGGCGGACACGCCGCCCTGCGACGCGCTGGTGCCCAGCGTGACCCACTGCGTGCCGTCATGCTTGGCGACGTAGATCTCCAGGTTGCCGTTGCGGCTGTCGCTCCAGGCGACGTAACGCTCGCCGCCGGTGCCGACCGCGACGGCCGGCTCCTGCGACAGGCCGAGGTCGCCGGCCAAACCCCGCAACACAGCGGAGTCCGCCGAGCTGCCGTTCAGGTCGGCCCAGCGGCCGCTGCCAACCACCCCATCGGGCAGCACGCCCACGGCGCGCGGGCTGGTGTCGTCCACCGGCTGAATAGCCGGTGCCGGCGTGGCGGGGAAGGCGCTGAAGAAGCCGGCGTCGTCGCCAGCACCGCCGAAGTCGATGAGGTTGGTCGTGCCGCCGCCGGCCTCGGTCTGGGCCATGCCGGCCACACCCTGAATGAGGTCGTCGCCGCCTTCGCCGTACAGCAGGTCGTTGCCCCCCTGGCCGAACAGCTTGTCGCTGCCCGAGCCGGCCTCGTTGGCATTGCTGCCGAAATCGCCATAGAGGTAGTCGGCCGCGTTGTCGTCACCCGCGCCGCCGACCGAGTGGCCGTGCAGCGTGTCGTTGCCGGCGCCGCCGACCATCAGATCCGCGCCCGCGCCGCCTTCGAGCAGGTCGTCGCCCTCGCCGCCTTCCAGTGTGTCGGCGCCCGCGCCGCCGTCCAGGCTGTCGTCGCCGGCCAGGCCTTGCAGGCGGTCCTCGCCGTCGCCGCCATAGAGGGCGTCCTCGCCGTCGGCGGAGCCCACCAGCAGGTCGTCGCCGTCGCCGCCTTGCATCACGCCGCCCTGGCCGTAGCCCTGGATCAGCTCGTCGTTGCCGTCGTTGCCCTGGATGTTGTCGGCACCGAAGCCGCCGTCGATGAAGTCGTCGCCGCCGTTGCCGTAGAGCTGGTCGTCGCCCTGCTCGCCGAAGATGCGGTCGGTGGCGTTGTCGTCGGCCGGTTGGTCGGTCCGCTCCGACAGCGCATGGCCCCAGATGGTGTCGTTGCCACGGCCGCCGTACAGCCTGTCCTTGCCGGCGCCGCCGGTGATCTCGTCGTGCCCGGAGCCGCCGTCGACGAAGTCGTCGCCGGCACCAGCGTCGATGGTGTCGGAGCCGCCCAGCGCCCAGATCTGGTCGTCGCCGTCGCCGCCAAGAATGGTGTCGCCTTGCGCACCATCGCCGCCGTCGTCGCTGCCGAAGATGCGATCCGCGCCCTCGCCGCCACTGAGCGTGCCGCCAGCGCCGGGGCCGGCCACGAGCAAGTCGTCGCCGCCATTGCCGGTAAGGGTGTCGACACCATCGCCGCCGTACAGGTCATCGGCGCCCGAGCCGCCAACGAGGGCGTCATCGCCGCCGCGGCCGTAGATCGTCCAACCTTGCGACTGGGCGGAGACGTTCAGCACGTCGTCCTGCTCGTTGCCGACCAGTTCCTGGCGGTCGCCCGTCACCGTGCCGCCGATGACGGCGGTGGCGCCTTCGGCATCTGCGCTTTGATGGTCGACGCCGAAGAACAGGCGGTCGCCGGCCGAGACCGTGCCGGTGACGATCAGGTTGTCGCCGGCGCTGAGCGTGACGCTCCTGCCTGCGCTGACGCTGCGGCCGTCGCCGATGACGATGTTCTCGCCCGTGGCCTGGCTGTCACGCGTGGTCAGGCGCACATGGCCGGCGCTGCTGACGATGGCGCCCACGTAGAGCGCCTGCACGACTTCGGTCAGCTGGACGCCAGCATTGCCGGTGGCGTTGACGAAGCCGCCCGCCGCGCTGAAACGGCTGTCGATCTCGACATCGTTGTAGTAGCTGCCGATGCTGCCGCTGACGGTCATCGTCAGCGTGTTGCCGTCGATGTCGGAGAGCAGATCGGCCAGGTCGTCCACCAGGTCGCCGGCCAGCACGGTCAGCTCCACGTCGGCGCTGCTGGAGCGCACGCGGTCGAGGTTGAGGTCGCCCGCGACCTCGATCATGTAGACGGACCCGTCGGCCAGCGCCCAGACGTTGCCGTGGCTGGGGCGGGAGGAGTCAATCTCCAGCGCGTTGGCATTCGTGCCGATGCCGGCGACGCCGGCAGTCAGGCGCAGGCTGATCCCCAGCACATCAGCATCCGCGTCGCTGCCAATCTCCTGGATGCCGCCGTTGGCTGCGGAGAGGGTGACGTCGTTGTTGGCCGCCTCGACGCGCGCCAGCAGCACGCTTCCGCCGGTGCTGGTGATGCTGATGGCGCCGGTCTGAGCCAGCACCAGGCGGGGCAGCGTGATGTCGCCGCCGGCCAGCATGGTGATGCTGTCGCCTGCGGTGACGAGGTTGTTCGGGTAGAGGGCGAGACGGTTGCCGGTCTGGCCGCCGGTCACGTTGGAGATCGTGCCTTGCGTGGCCGTGATGGACACGTCGCTGCCGGCGACGACATGGTCGACCTGCACCGAGCCGCTGACGCTGGTGACGGACACGTCGGCCGTCTCAGACCAGATGGACGCGGGTGCCAGCACCTGCTGGCCAGCCTGGATGACGACGTTGTTGCCGGCCTGCACGATGCGCGGCAGCGTGATGTCACGGCCGGCGGTCATCGCGGCGGTGCCGCCGGTGGTCAACAGGTTGTTGGTGTACAGCGCCAGCCAGGTGTGGGCGTAGCTGGCCAGCACGTTGGAAATGTCCAGTGCGGCGCTGACCGAGGCGTTGCCACCGGCGATGAGATGGTCGGCCTGGACGGAGTTGTTCAGGCTCTGCACCGTCAGGTTGCCGGTGCCGGCCTGCACGGTGCTGGGCAGCGTGATGTCGCCGTTGCTGCGGATGGTGGCGTTGGCGCCGGCCGTCCAGGTGTTGCGCTGGAACAAGTCCATGCGCTGGGCCGGCGTCTGGGCGATGACGCTCAGGTCGGTGCCTGCACTGAGCGTGCCGATGGTGGTCGTCGAGGCGATGGCCTCGTTGCCGGTGCCGAAGAAGCCGACGGGGAAGTCGACGATGGCATTGCCCGCCTGGTCGGGGCGGAAGTGGCGTATCCAGTTCGTCGTACCGAGGTCGAGGCCGCGGCTGGCGTAGTCGATGTTGACCTCGACCTGGTAGGTCGGCGGCGTGCCGACGACGGTGACCTGGCGCTTGGCTTCGCGCAGCAGCAGGTTCAGTTCGCCACCAGCGGACAGGTTGCCCAAGGAGAGCGTGAAGCTGCCGGCGTTCGGATCACGCTGCAGGCCGCGGATGCCGAGGAAAGTGCCGCCGCCGGAGGCGCTGGCCAGCGTGGCCAGGCGGCCCTCGCTTTGCACCAGCTCCAGTTCCAGACGCTGGTTGGACAGGCCGATGGCGCTGCCGGCGCTGAAGGACGCGGTGTTGGTGCGCACCAGCGCACCCGCGCTGAACGGCACGATGCTGCCGCCGACGGCGGCGATCAGTGTCGAGCCCAGCGGGTTGTCGATGACGCCGTTGAGCTGCACGTCCGAACCGCTGTTGGTGCTGGTGTTGCGGATCAGCAGCTCGGTGGCGCCGTAGCTGTGGCGGATGTTGAACTCGAACGGCGTCGGGTCGCCGGCCGGCCCGGTCACGTTGTCGACGTCGATGTGCACGCGCGGCACCGCCGTCGTGTTGACCGGCGCGATGTTGTTGATGCGCAGGTCCTTGGCCGACTGGTTGGTCAGCGTGATGCGGTTGTAGGTGTGGACGAAGGTGAAGGTGGACTGCGTGCCGGTGATGGTGCCGGGCTGGATGTCCTTGCCAGGGTCGTACACGCCGTTGGCGCGGAAGTTGGCCGTGCCGATGTCGTCGTTGGTGATGTCGTTGACGATGACGGTGCTGGCCGTGTTGTTGACCGTCACGTTCTGCGCCGTGACGACATTGCCGGCGGCGTCGACCAGCAGCACCGGGTTGGGGCCGGACGACAGGCGCGCATCCGAGTTGAAGTCGATGTGCTGGTTGTAGGTGTGCGGTGCGCCCGCGTTCACATCGCCGTCGTCGATCCAGGCGCCGTCCTGCACGTAGCGGTAGTTGGTGGCGTAGCCGTTCAGCTCGGCGCGCACGTCCAGCGCATGGGTCTCGAAGGTGGCGCCCGCCTCGGCGTTGACCAGCGTGTTGAGCCGCTGCTCGATGGTCAGGTCGACATCGGTATCACCGCCGGCCGCATCGGCCTCGCCCTTGGAGTAGGCATAGGCGTTCAGCCCGCCATGCGAGGCCTGCACATCGATGTTCTCCAGCGAGCTGACGAGCGCACCGCTGCGCACGTTGACGACCGCGTCCGAGAACATGCGCAGATAGGCATGCGAGTCCGGGTTGGCGCCCACGGCGGCCGAGTAGGCGGTCGCGGAGACGCGGCTCTTGGCATGCGTCATCGCCGCGTCGAGCGTGATGTCGTCGCCGGCCTTGACAACCGCACTGCTGCCGACGTTGACGGCCGTCTGCTGCTGGTTGCCGCTGCCGCCGACGCGCCAGTACATGTCGGCATCCGACCCGGCGCCCAGGCCGCCGCTGGAGGCCCGGCCGTTGACCTCGCCATCGAACTGCGACTCGGCCTTGATGTTGACGTTGTTCGCCGCCGTGATGCTGCCGCTGTCGCCGATGCCGGCGTTGGTGCTGTGGTTGAGCTGCACGCCGCCCGTCACGTCGGACGAGTTGATGACGCCGCCGCCCTTGGAATTGGCGTCGATGGTGCCGTTCTGCGTGCTCTTGGACAGCAGGCTGACCGAGCCGCCCGAGGTCAGCTGCGCGCCGCTGCCTGCCGTGGCCTGCACGGTCTGCGTCGCATTGACGTAGGCCTCGGAGTAGCCCACGGCAACGAAGGAACCGCTGCTGGAGCCCGCCGTGCCCGCGCCGTTGGCGGCCGAGAAGGCATCGAGCAGGATGTCACCGCCGGCCTGCACGACCGCGTTGTCGCCGACCGTCGCACGCACATTGGTGACCACGTCGACGCGCGACTCCGAGCCCTTCACGCCGAAGAACAGCGAGCCCGCCGCACCCGAGGTCTTGCCGCTGGAGACGCCGTTGTCGGTGACGCTGTCGACCAGCTGCAGCGCACCGCCCGCGCCCAGCAGTTGGTGGCCGTTGCCGCTGCCGGTGCCGGTGATGTCGACCTCCAGCTGGTGCATGCCGGTGGTGCTGGCACCCGAAAGCTCCATGCCCTCGACGCCGATGGTGTGCTTGCCGCCGCCCGCACCGAGGTTGATCGCCGCGCCGCCCGCCGTCGCGGCGAGCTGGAAGGTGTTGGCGTCGATGAACTTGACGTAGTAGGTATTCCCGGCGGCGAGGCCGGACAGCGGCGCCGCGCCGACGCGCGTCAGCACATGGCCGCTGGCGGCGGACTCGGCGGTGTTGCTGATGTCGATGGCCGTGCCGGCGGTGGCATTGCTGGCGCTGCTGGCCAGCTTGATCTGGTTGTCGTTGATGCGGATGACGTAGTAGTTGCTGTCGCCCGTCAGATTGGTGATCGCGGCCGGCGGTTGGCCGTCCAGCGTGTTGAGGTCGCGCAGGCTGTACTTGACCTGGTCGCCGGTGTTGAAGCCGTGGCCGGCGATGGCGATCTGGTCGGCGCCGCCCGACTCGACGGCCGAGCCCTCGAACTGCTCGTCACCGGCCGTGCGGTAGGTGACGGCCTGGCCTTCCGAGAAGCCGTGGCCGCCGAGCGAGATCTGCTCGGTCGTCGCGTTAACGGCACCGCTGAGGAAGGTCTTGGGCGCCACCGTGGCCGCCGCCGCGCTGGTCGCGAGCTTGATGGTCTGCGCGTCGA
This sequence comes from Pelomonas parva, assembly GCF_043555835.1. Classification (NCBI taxonomy): domain Bacteria; kingdom Pseudomonadati; phylum Pseudomonadota; class Betaproteobacteria; order Burkholderiales; family Sphaerotilaceae; genus Roseateles; species Pelomonas parva. The sequence goes on from NZ_JBIGHV010000001.1 coordinate 188,747, forward strand.
TGACACGCACGAAGTAGGCCTGCCCGTCGTTCAGGCCGCTGATGGCCGCGTTGCCGGCCGCGTGGTAGATGACGCGCTGACCGTTGACGAAGCCATGCTCGACGTCGAAGGTGATCTGGTCCTTGGCCGCGTCGACGGTGCTGGACTTGAACACCGAGCCCAGCTTGACGGCGGTGGCCGACTGCACGATGACCTGGTAGTTGCGCCCGTCGCCCAGACCGCCGACCGCGACATTGCCGTCCAGGCCGATGCTGTAGTTGACCGTGTCGCCGGTGGCCAGGCCATGGGCGCCGTTGAGGGTGACGGTGTTGTCGCCCGTGTTGACGCCGCCTGCGCCGAAGCTGGTGTCGGCGGTGTTGACGGTCTGGCCCTGGTCGGCCCTGACCTCGACATTGCCGCCCGCCTTCACGCGCGCACCGGCACCGATGTCGGCGCGCACGCTGGGGTTGATGTTGACGTCGGCCAACGAGATGCTGCCCGTGCCCAGGCCGGCAAAGGAGCTGCCGTCGGCCACGCCATCGCCCTCGGCATTGCCGTGTGCACGGATGGCCACGTTGCCGCCCACGTCGACATTGGCGCCGCCGTACAGCTCGGCCGCGATGGTCGGGTTGACGTTGACGACCGGCGCGGCACCGTTGCCGGACACCAGCAGGCCGCCCGTCGCGGCCACCGCCGTGGCGGCGCCGCGGCCGCCGCCGGAAGCGTCGACCGTCAGGCTAGCGCCGGTGATCTGGGCGTTGCCCACGGTCGCGCGGCTGCTGGAGTTGGCATCGGCACGGGCATCGGTGGCACCGATGGCGACGCCCAGCGAATAGGCCTCGCCGTCCGAGCGGGCGCTGGCCTTGTCGGACACGGCGGACAACACCTCGGTGCCGCCGTCGGCGTTCACGGATGCGCCGTTGCGGATCTCGGCGCTGACCGCCGCTGCGGTGGCGGCGCGCGTGTCGGCGCCGTTGATGCTGGCAAAACCGCTGCCGCCGCCCGCCTCGCCCTTGGCCGTGGCGCCCTCGGAGCCGTCATGCGCGGCGCGGATGGTGATGCGGCCGCCGGCATCGAGCACGCCGCCCACGGTGGTCGCGACCGTCGGCGTGACCTGGGCATTGGCCTGCGCCTTGCCCAGCGAGACCAGGCCGAAGGAGGTGGCATCGGACGTGGCGCGCGCGCCGCCGCTGGTGGCGCCGCCGAGCAGGATATTGCCGCCGGCCGTGATGCCGCTGCCGAGCATGGAGGTGCTCAGGTTGCGCGCCACGATGGCGTTGGAGTCGTTGGAGGCCGCGCCGATCAGGCCGCCGGCCGGGGCCGTCGTGTCGGTCGCCGCGCCCTGGTCGCTGATGTTGTCGATGGCGACATTGCCACCGGCCGCGATGCCGGTGCCGGCCGCGATGGTCGTGGCCTGGTTGTCGTTGCTGTAGGTGTTGTTCTGGGCATTGGTCAGCGTGCCGCCGACGATGCTGTCCGCGCGGGCATTGCCCTTGCCGAGCAGGCCGCCGATGGACAGGCCGTAGCCCTCGGCGCTGGCCATGTTGCCGGAGCGGGTGGTGACCGTGAAGTCGCCGGTACCGGCGGACAGGTCGCTGCTGGCACCACCCAGCGAGGTGTTCATGTCGGCCGAGGACTGCGCCAGGCTGTTGGCGCCGACGCCGCTGAAGCCGAAGGAGCCGCCGGAGGCGTTGGCGTAGGCCGTCGCGTCCTGGCCGCTGGCGCCGTTGCCGGTGTGGTTGTGGCTGGCCAGCACTTGGAAGTTGCGGCCGGCGCTGACATCGGCGTTGCCGATCGTCGTGTCCATGTCCGGCCGCACGCGCGCCGCCGCGTCGGAGCCGCTGAACGAGCCCAGGCCGCCGACGCTGACGCCGTCGGCCCGCGCATTGGCGTCGCCGGTGGAGACGTTGTGGATGATGACGTCGCGGCCGGCCGCGATGCTGCCGCCGGCGCCGATGCCGACGTTGATGACCGGCGTGATGACGGCGTTGGCTGTGTTGGCGCCGCCCGAGCCGAGCAGGCCGACGGCGGCGGCGTCGCTGTCGGAGACGGCGCGGTAGTTGCTGGCCGTGTTGATGACCAGGTCGCCGCCGACGGTGCCGGAGATGGCGCCCGTGGTCGCGTTGGTCGTGCCGCCCATCGTCGCGCTGGACCTGGCCACGCCGCCCGCGCCGACGAGGCCCAGGTTGAGGCTGTCACCCACCGCATCGGCCGTCAGGCCCGACAGCGTGTCGAAGCGGACATTGCCCGAGGTGTTGAAGACGACGCCCGAGCCGGTGTTGTTGGTCAGGTTGGCGACCGTCGAGGCGGTCGAGTTGCTGCCCGAGACCGACAGCGCCGAGCCCGCGCTGGCGCTGGAGCGCGCGGTCGCCTTGCCGGCGCCGGCATCGCCGTTGTTCAGGCGCAAGGCCATCTGCACGTTGCCGTTGCCGCCGCTCGTCGTGATGCGCGCGTTGTTGCCGATGTTGACGGTCATCGTCGGGTTGATGTCCACATCGGCGACCGAGCCGCCCGCGCCGACACCACCCGAGAACTGCACGCCATCGGCGGTGCCGGTGGACGCGGTGTTGGCATTGGCGCCGACGTTGACGGCGCCATTCACGTCGATGACTGCGCCCGCGCCGATGCCGGCGTTGACCGTGGGCGTCACGGCGCTGGTGGCCCGGGCGCCGGCGCTGGCGACCAGCAGGCCGCCGGCCGCAGCCGAGCTGTCGGCGGTGGCGTTCTGGTTGGCCGTCGCCTCGATGACGAGACCGCCGCCGTTGACCTTGGCCGCGCTGTTGGCGTTGGTGGTACCGGTGGACGTGGCCGTGGCCGTCATCGCGCCGCGTGCCAGGCCGCCGCCGCCCAGCGCCGTCCCGTCGGCGGTGACGTTGTTGTTGGCCAGCGCCTGCACGGTGGCGACGCCGCCGTTGCCGTTCAGCGTCGCGTTGACCTGGGTGACGGCGCTGGTGTTGGCGCCGGACTTGGCCACCGCGTTCGCCCCGGCGACGCTGACACCGGCGCCGATGCCGGCGCTGTCCGCCTTGGCGCGCGCGTTCTGGCCGCCCTGGTTGTGCTGGGCCAGCACGTTGACGCCCTGCCCGCTCAGCGTCGTCGTGCCCTGCACGAGGTTGCTGACCGTGGGCGAGACATCGGCGTTGGCCGACATGACCCCGACCGCGCCCAGCAGCCCGACCGACAGGCCACGCGCCTGCGCGTTCGCGTCCGCCTGGGACAGCGCCAGGATGTTGATGAGGCCGGCGCTCGTCACCGTGTTGGTGGCGTTCGCCGTGCCCGCACCGGCCGTGACGGCGCCATTGGCCTTGGCCGTCGCGTCGCCGCTGTTGACGCCGGCCGCCAGGCCGCCGCCGGAGGCATTGGCGTGCGCATCGGCGTAGTTGCGGCCGAGCGCGCGCACGTCGACGCCGGTGCTGCCGCCCGAGCCACCGCCGATCTCGGCCGTCGTCGCGCCATTGGCGTTGGACGCAGCCACCGACTTGCCCGCCGAGACGACCAGGCTCACGGCCAGACCCGAGGTTTCGCTATGCGCCAGGTTGGCCGCATCGGCGCGGATGCTCAACGAGCCGCCGGCCGTCAGCACGCTGCCGGTCCCGCTGCGCGCGGTGGTGGTGGCGTTGGCGTTCGCCGTCGACGACGCGCCCGCGACGCTGAGCAGCACGGACCCGGTGGACGCGCGCGCCACAGCCGAGGTGTTGCCGCCCGTCGCGTTAGCGCCGTCATGGTTGTGCGCGGCGCGGATGCTGATGTTGCGGCCGACCGTGGCCGACTCGTTGCCAGTCAGCGCATTGATCGTCGGGCTCATCGTCGCGGTGGCGAACGAGCCGCCGAAGCCGATGCCGGCGCTCGTGGCCGCGCCGAGCGCGGTGGCCGTCGTGTCGGCCGTGGACAGCGCCGTGACGATGAGGTCGCGGCCGACGTTGATGCTGCCGCCGCCACCGAGGTTGGCGCCAATGGTCGGGCTGAAGCTGGCCGTCGCGCCGTTGATCTGGGCCGCGCCGAGCAGACCCAGCGTCGAGGCGCGCGAGGTGGCATCGACGAGGTGGTTGGCCGTCGTCTCGACCTTGAAGTCGATGCCCTGCGTGCCGCTGACGGCGCCCAGGGCCTGGTTGACCGTGCCAGTGACGGTAGCGTTAGACACAGCGCCGCCCAGGCCGCCGACGAGGCCGAAGCCACGGGCATCGCCGTCGGCTTCCACGTGCGCGCCGGTCTGCGTCGCGAAGGACACGCCGCGCGCCGAGTTCAGCGTCACGCCGGTGCCAGTCGTCGCGCTGATGTTGTAGTTGAGGGCCGCGCTCGCATCGGCGCCGCCGCCGGCCGCAATGCCGCCGCCGGCCGCAAAGGCCGTGGACGTGGCGCCGCCGGCCTGGTTGCTGCCGCCGTTGTGGCTGAGCGAGAAATTGATGTCGCCGGTGTTGGCGGATTGCGTCGTCGCGTTGACGCCGGTGCCGACACGCAGCGTCATCGTCGGCGCCAGCGTCACGTCGGACTTGGACAGGCCCAGCGACGGGCCAAGGGACACGGCCACGCCGGTCGCCGTGCCGTCGGCATCGGTGTTGGCCGTGCCGCTGACGTTGATGCCGCCGGCCACATTGATGACCGCACCATCGCCCAGGCCCGCGCGCACATCCGGGTTGACGGTGGTCGTCACGCCCGCGCCGGTGCCGGCGGCAAGCAGGCCGCCGGCCGCGCCCTCGGCCGTGGCCAGGCCGGTCTGCGTGGCGGTGGACTGCACGGTCAGCGAGCCGCCCTGCACGTCGGCACCGCTGGTGGCCTCGGTGATGCCGCCGGAGCGGGCCGTGGCCGAGACGATGCCGGCAGACACGCCGAGCGCGCCGCTGAACGCATCGCCGGTGCCGGTGACGACGTTGGCCGCATTGGCCTGCACCAGCACGGCGCCGTTGCCGGCGTTGAAGCTGGTCGCATTGCCCGCCAGCGCATTGGTGTCGGCCGCGCCGGTGGCGTCGGCATGCGCGCCGCTGATGGACACGCCGCCGGCCACGCCGGCCGCATCGGCCACCGCCGTGCTGTTCTCACCCGCCTGGTTGTGGCGGGCGCGCACGGTGATGCCGTTGCCGCTGACGCTGGTGGTGCCGCGCACCTCGGCCGTGACATTGGGTGAGACCTGGCTGGTGGCGCTCATGAAGCCGAGCGCGCCGGCAAAGCCAAAGGAGAAAGCCTTGGCCTTGGCGTCGGCATCGGCGCTGGAGATGGCGTCGACGAGGACGGCGCCGGTGGTCGTCGAGCTGCTGGCGATGCCGCCGTCGCCCATGCCCGCCGTCACGCCGCTGTTGGAGCGCGCCGTCGCGCTGCCGCCGCTGGCGCCGGCCAGGCCGGCCGCGCCGGAGGCGTTGGCTCCGGCCACGGCGGTGTTCTTGCCCTGGGCGATGACCTGGACGGACGTGGCTCCGCCCACGCCGCCACGCAGGTCGGCCGTCGTGCCGCCGCCAACAACGGCCGAGCTGGTGGATAGACCGATGCCGATCAGGCCGCCGGCGCCCAGGCCGGCCGTGTCGCCGCTGGCCAGGTTGGCCGCGTCGGCCAGCACCTTGACCGTGCTGTTGGACGTCAGGCTGCTGCCCGCGCCGACGGTGGCGTCGACGACGGCCGATGCGGTGGCGGACGCAGACGCACCCGTGCCGCTGACCAGCGCGCTGCCGGCCGAGGCCAGCGCGGTGGCGACGGCATTCAGGCCGGTGGGCGCGGTGCCGTCGTGGTTGTGGCGGGCCTCGACGAGGATGGCGCCGCCGGCCGTCAGCTGCTGGCTGCCGGTGCGGGCGAAGATCGTCGGGCTCATCGTCGCCGTGGCGCTGGACGAACCGATGCTGGCCGCGACGCTGAGCGCCTTGCCGACGGCGTTCGCCGTCGTGTCGGTGCTGGACAGCATCTGCACCGTCGCGCTGCCGCCGACGTTGGTCGTGCCGCTGCCGAGGTTGATGCCGAGGGTCGGCGTGAAGCTGGCCGTGGCGCTGTTGAACTGCCCGCTGACCAGGCCGCCGCCGGAGGCGCGCGCGGTGCTAGTGACGGGCTGGCTGGAGACACCCAGCGCGTTCAGGTTGCGCCCGACCGTGCCGCTGGCGCTCGTGAAGTTGCTCTGCGCGCTGCCGTCGACGGTAGCGCTGGAGACGGCGCCGCCGATGGCCGCGACCAGGCCGAAGGTGTCGCTGTTGGCGGTGGACTCGACGTGGTTGCCGACCTTGAGCTCCACGTTCAGGTCGCGGCCAGCGTTCAGCGTGACGCCGGTGCCGGAGCTTTGCAGGATGTTGTAGGTCGTCTGCGCCGAAGCGCCGGTGCCGCTGAGCCCCGCCGCCAGGCCGCCGGACGGCGCGGTGGCGGTGGCCGTGGCGCCGCCGGCATTGCTGGCGCCGTTGTTGACCCGGGTGGCGATGGTCAGGTCCGAGCCAGCGCCGTTGGCGCTGAGGCTGGAGCCCGTGCCGATGCGGTTGGTCATCGTCGGGCTCAACGTCGCGTCGGCGACGGAGATGCCCATGGACACACCGCCCGACACGGCCACGCCGCTGGCGAGGCCGTCGGAGTCGGCATTCGTCTCGGCCACGACCGAGATAGCGCCGCCGACGCTGACCTGCGCACCGTCACCGATGCCGGCGTTGATGGTCGGCGTGACGGTGCTGGTGCCACCGGCACCGGTGGCGCCGCCGGTCAGTCCGCCGGCCGCGGCCGTGGCGTGGCCGTCGGCGTTCTGGTCGGCATGGGCCAGCACGGTGTAGCTGGCGCCGGTCACGTCGGCGCCGCTGACGGCGCCCGTCGTGCCGCCGGTGGTGGCATTGGCCACCACGCCGCCGACGCCGACCACGGCGCCGACCGCAAAGGCCGTGCCGGTGGCGTTGGCGACGTTGTCGGACAGGCCTTCGACCGTCACCGCGCCGCTGCCGCCCGCGATGGACGTGTTGTTGCCCACCAGCGACTGCGCCCCGCCCTGGCTGTTGGCGTTGACGATGGTGCCGCTCACTGCCAGGCCAAGCCCGCCGCCGGCCGCGTCGGCCGTGGCGCGCACGTCTTCACCGTTCTGGTTGTGGTACGAGCCGACGCGCACGCCGTTGCCCGCCACCAGGCCGGTGTTGCCGGTGACGGTGGAGCGCACGTCGGGCGAGGCCTCGGCGCTGGCGGCCATGATGCCGACCGCGCTGCTCACGCCCAGCGACAGGCCGTAGGTGTTGGCCGTCGCGTCATTGCTGGAGCGCGACTCGATGACGATGGCGCCGCTGGCGTTGATCGTCGCGTCCTGCGCGGCGACGCCGACTGTCGTCTGCACATTGCCGTTGGCGCGCGCGGTGCTGCTGGCGCCGTTGTTGGCGTCCAGGCCGCCGCCGGAGGCATCGGCCTCCGCGTTGGCGAGGTTGCGCGCCTGGGCGCGCACGGTCAGGTCGGTGGATGAACCGACACCGCCGAGCAGCTCGGCCGTCGTGCCGCCATTGGCGCGGGCGTTGCCGATGCTGACACCGACGGTCGCCCCGCCGATGGACAGGGCCAGGGCCTCGGCCTGAGCCTCGTTGTTGTTGTAGGCCAGCACGTCGAGTTGGCCACCCGCGCTGACGAGCGAGCCGGAGCCGATGCTGGCCTTGACGCTGCCATTGGCCTCGGCCGTGGGCACCGCGCCGTTGCCGGTGAAGCCGCCAAATCCCGGCGCCGTGGACTGCGCCCAGGCGCCCTTGTTGGCCAGGGCCGTCGTGCCGTTGTGGTTGTTGCGCGCCTGCACGCGGATCAAGCCGCCGGCGTTCAGCACCGAGGTGGCACCGAACAGCGCCTGCACGGTGGGCGAGAAGGTGGCGGAGGACAGGCTGACACCGGTCGCACCCGCACCGGCGGTGACGGTCAGCACGTCGGCGTCGGCCTTGCCGGTGGTGACGGCGTCGACCGTCGCCTCGCCGGTGGTCTTGATCAGCGAGGCGTCGCCCACCGAGGCGCGCACCAGCGGCTTCACGTCGACGACGGCGAAGTTGGCGCTGATGGCGACCGCGCCGACCGAGAAGGCCAGCGTGTGCGCATAGGTGTCGAAATCCGCCGTGGCGTTGACATGCAGCGCGCCGACGTTGAGGCCTGCCTCCTGGCCAATGCGGGCGCCCGCGCCCACGTCGGCGCTGACCTGGCCGTCGCTGCTGAGGCTCGTGAAGGACGCACCCGCAGCCACGGCACCCGCCGTGCCCTGCGCCGTGTTCAGGTGAATCGTGCGGTTGGAGATGGCGGTCACGTCGACGCTGGCTGCGGCACGCACGCGGGCGTTATCGGCCAGCGCGCTCTGCACATAGCTGCTGTCGCTGAGCACGGACACGGCCGCGCCCAGGCCCACGAAGCCGCCGCCACCAGCAAAGGCGGTGGCGTCGACGGTGCTGTCCAGCCGCGAGCTGACCGTGAAGACACCGCCGGCCGTGTAGCTGCCGCCCGCATTCGCATTGGTGTTGAAAGCGGTCGAGAACACGCCGATGCCGGCGCCAAATCCCCCGGCGCCCCCGGCGACGGCGCCGACCAGGAAGTCCAAATCGGCCCATTGCCGGGCATTGACCGTGATGGCGCCACCGGCCGTGATGCTGGTGCCGCCGGCCACCGTGGCCTCGGTGCCCTGAGCGGGCGTGGCGGCATTGATGGCGGCGAGCAGCGCGGCCTGGCTGGGGCCGGAGCCGGTGACCAGCGCGCCGGCCGCACCGGCGCGGTCCTTGACGCGCTGCTGGCCGCTGCCGGCGGAGCCCCCGTCGAAGCCACCCAGCGCGGTGCCGACCTGGCCCTTGGCCGCCGTGGCTTGGGCGGCGGCGTCACTGTCGCCGCTGCCGCCGTTGATCTCCAGGCTGTCGGCCGAGTCGCCGTCCTCGTTCTCGTAGCCGCGCTCCATCGGCGTGCCTACGGACCAGACCGTGACCGCGCCCGCCACGCCGACGAAGCCGCCGGCGCCGGAGATGGTCAGCGTATCGAGGTCGATGTGCGACAGGCCGTTGACGGCCACGTTGCCGGCGGCCGCGACATCCGCATTGCCAAGGATGCGCGCTGCCGTGTCGTTGCGCAGGCTGCCGACCTGCACGGCCGCACCGACGCCGACGAAGCCGCCCGCCGCCGCGCCGGTGAAGTGCGTGCCCGAGGCGCTGTTGGCCGCGGTCACGTAGACGCCCTGGTCGCCGTCCGCGCCGGCATTGCCGTTGGCGCGGTTGATTCTGGTGTTGGCGCCGATGATGGCCGTGGTGTCGGAGTCCAGCAGCGTCACACCGACGCCGCCGGCCACGCCGACATAGCCCGCCCCGACGGCGACGTTGAGGTGGAAGAACTCCTCGCTGCTCTTGCTCTGCACGACCACGCCGTGGCGCTCGGCCGTGCCGAAGCCGCCCGAGCCGACGCTGCCGTCCAGCCGGCCCGCCAGGCCGCTGCCGGCGCCCTTGGCGTCGACGCTGGCGCCGGTCAGGATGCCGGCATCCGTCTGCTTGGTGACGGTGACGACACCGACCGACGCACCGACGCCGACCATGCCGCCCGCGCCCGCGCCGGCGATGACCGTCAACTCGGAGTCGTCGACGGCCAGCACGCCGACATCGCCGCCGGCGCTGACCGTGGCCGCGGCGCCGATGGTGGCGGCGGTCTGGTTGTCCATCACCAGCACGTTGACGGCGCCGCCGACGCCGACGGTGCCGCCAGCCACACCGGCCGCGATCAGCAGCAGGTGGTCCTTGTTGGCCGCCTGCACGACCACGTCATCGCGCGCCTTGACGCTGGCGCTGCCGCCGATGCCGGCGGTCGTTTCATGGCTGATGACGGACACGTCCACGCCCGGCGCCACACCGACCGTGCCCAGGCCCACGGCCGCCGCGACGGCGACATGCGAGAAGTCGTTGCCCGCGCCGACCAGCACGCTCTGGCCCGCGCCAGCGGTGCTGGTGTCGGCATTGATGTCGGCGCCCGCGCCGATGTTGGCGTTGGTCGTCGTGTCGATGACGTTGGTCGCCGAGCCGACGCCGATGCCCACCGTGCCGCCGCCCAGGCTGATGGCGAAGGTGTTGATGTTGTCGCGGTTGGTGGCCGTGACGGCCAGGCCCTGGAAGCCGCTGCGCGTCGTCGGCGTGGCAGCACGGATGCCGCTGAAGCTGGCGTCGTCGCTGCTGTTGCCCTGGCCATCCTGCGAGTTGTAGGCCGGCGTGCCGACCTGGTAGTCCGAGGCGGAGCCGCGCTGGCCGGACGAGGCGTCGGGCAGCGCCTCGACGTCCATCTCGGCGGCCGGCGTGTAGCCCACGCCGATGCCGCCGTCCTGCACGGTGATGCCCGGGCGCAGGCCATCGGCCGTGACCTTGGCGCCGTCGCCGATCAGGGCTTGCGTGTTCTTGGTCGCCGTGACGACACCCACCGCTGCGCCGATGCCGGCGGTGCCGGACACGCCGATGGAGCCGGTGATGATGTTGGCGTTGCTGTATTCGTCGGCCGCCACCTGCACGCTGCCCTGCGCATGCAGGTCGCCGGCACCGGCGCTGGCCTTGGCGTCGGTCGGGTCGTCGCCGAGGATGGCGCGCGTGGTGATGTTGAGCACCTGGACGTTGGCGTCCACCGCGATGCCCACCGAGGAGCTGGCGGCGATGCCGCCCGACACCGAGGCGATGTTCTCGCTGGAGTCGGACAGCACGTGCACATTGCCGTCGACCGTGCCGACGGCGTTGGAGCCGATGCGCGCCTCGGTCGTCTTGTTCAGCGTGTTGACGACGGCGCCGACGCCGACGCCGACGCTGCTGGATGCCGCCACCGAACCGGCCACCGAAACGATCTCGGTGTGGTCCTCGGCGCGCACCTTGACATCGGCCTGAGTGGCCCCGGAGGCCGTGCCGACCACCAGCGTCGCGCTGTCGTCGATGCGGGCCTTGGTCGTCTCGTTCAGCACGTTGACGACGACCGAGCCGGCCACGGCCGCGCTGCTGGACGCACCGCCGCCGACGGCGATGGTGACAAGGTTCTCGTGCGACGTGGCGGCCACGTCGACGCCCCCGGTCGCCCCGGCGGCGATGGCGGTGTTCGGGCCGACCAGGGCCTGCACCGTGTCGGTGTGCACGAGCACGGTGCTGGAGATGCCGACGCCGGCCGAGTTGCCGTAGGCCAGCGCACCGGCAATTTGCGTGAGGTCGAACGGCGCATCGGCCACCACGGCCAGCGCGCCGCCCGCCTGCAGCGCCGAGCCGGCGCCACCGGCCGTCGTGGCTTCGGTCGTGTTGGTGACGATGTAGACGGACACGCTGCCGCCCACGCCGGTGCCGTCGGTTGCCACGCCTGCCGTGGCGGCGACGCTGGTGATGTCTTGATCCGAGTTCGCGCGCACCGCGATGTCGCGGCCTGCCTTCAGCGCAACGCCGGTGCCCAGCGTGGCCTTGGTGTTCTCGATGAGGACGGTCACGTCCAGGCCGATGCCGACGCCGGCATTGCCGATGGAGATGCCGCCGGCGCCCGCGCCGCCTTCGATGTTGGTCTTGCTCCTGGCGCCCACCGTCACGTCCTGGGCCGCGCCTGCGGCCACGCCCAGAGCGGCGTCGTTGACCGTCACGCCGTTGTCCAGACGCGCGATGGTGTCCAGCGTGTAGATGTTGACCGCCGCCGAGCCGGCGCCCGCGGCGCCGTCGGTGGAGATGCCACCGGAGATGGCGAGGTTGCTGACCGTCAGGCCGCCCAGCGGATCGGGCAGGTCCAGCGTGGCCGGGATGACCTGGCCGGTGGCGGTGATGGTGGTCGCATCGCGCGCGGCGAGCTGGGCGCCCGCGCCCACGGTCGCGTGGGTCCGCTCGACGACGATGTTCAAACCGACCGACGCACCGACGCCCGTGCCGCCCGTGCTCAGCGCGGCCGCGCCGGCGATGGCCTGGATGGCGGTGCTCTGGTCGGCGACGACGTCGAGCTTGCCGGCATTGGCGCGCACCTGGCTACCTGCGCCGACCGTGGCCGCAGTGTCCAGCGTGACGATGTTGATGGCGGCGCTGCCGGCCACCGAGGTGTCCTTGCCACCCGCAGCGGCAACGGCCAGGCTGCGGAATTCATGGTCGCCGCTGTCGCCGGGGCGGTCGGCGCGGATCAGCACCGAGGCGCCGCGCAGGTCGGCATTCGCGCCGACCTGGGCCACATTGCTGGCGTCCGTGACACCCAGCGCCACGGCCGCGCCGACGTTGGTGTCCTTACTCAGGTCGATGGCATCGCCCTGGGCGGTGTTGATGACGTTGTAGTCGGCGGTGGCATCGAGGGCAATAGCGCCGCCGGCCGTCAGCTTGACGCCGTCGGCCACGCTGGCCGTGTTGTCGGTGACGAGCACCTGCACGACGATGGCTGCCGCCACACCGGTGCCTTCCGACCCGGTGCCGCCGGTCTCGCCGCTGGTCTGCGAGTTGGCGGAGTTGGTCTGGTCGTTGCTCTTGGGCAGCGTGCGGTCGCCGCCGTTGTTGGGGTTGTTGTTGACCTGGTTGTCGGCCTCGCTGTCGGAGCTGCGGCCACCCGAATCGTTGCCCGAGGCGCTGGCCTCGGCCGTGCCGACAGCCAGCACCGTAGCGCCGGACGACACCTCGGCCGCGCCGCCGGCCGTCACGTTGCGGGCCAGGCGCGCGCTGACATCGCCGTCGACGACGGTGACGACGACCGAGGCGCCGACGGCGGTGTCCTTGCCGGCCGCTTCGGCCTTGGCGCTGCCTGTCACCTGGTCGAGGCGGAAGGCGCGCACGGCCATGTCACCACCTACGGTCAGCGTGCCGGTGCCCGTGCCGACGTAGGCATTCGTGTCGTTCGTGGCGATGGTGACAGCCGCCGCCACGCCGACGCCGGTGTCGCCCTTGGCGCCGTTCTCGGTCTCGGTGGTGATGGAGTCCATCGCGGTGGACGAGACCGTCATCGCCGACACATTGCCGGCGATCTGTGCGCCGTCGGCCAGCGTGGCATCGAGGTTACGGTCGACCACATTGACGGCGACGGACGCACCGACGCCCACGTCGCTGCCGCCGGCCTGTGCGCCCTCGTTCTCGGGCAGCGCCTTCGCCGTGTCGCTGGCGGTGGACTGGGTGATGGCCTGCAGCGAGCCGCCGGAATCGGCACCCGACAAGGTGGCGCCGCCGCTGAACTGGGCGCGCGTGTCCTCGTTGACGACGTTGATGGCAACCGAGCCGGCCACGCCGATGTCGCCGCCGCCCGCGCCGCTCTTGGCGCTGGACAGCGTCGTGTGCGTGGTGTCGCCGCCGACGTTGGTCATCGTCGCGCCGAGTTGCAGGCCGTCGGCGGCGATGACGACGCCGGTGTTGACCAGCGCCTCGTTGGTCGTCGCGGCGTAATTCACCGCGACCGCAGCGCCGACGCCGGTGCCGCCGTCGCCGGTCGTCGCGCTGCCGTCGGCAATAGCCTGCACGTCGGTGTTGGCGGAGGACTGAACCGAGACGTTCTTGGTCGGCGTGGAGATCGTGCCGGCGCTGATGCGCGCGCGGCTGGTCACGTCGGTGACGTTGACGGCCACGGCAGCGGCGACGCTGACGGTCTCGCTGCTGCCGCTGTCGCCACTGGTGGAATCGGTGCTGGCCACGCCGGCCGAGGGCGTGGCCGCGCTGCTGCTGGAGTCGCGCGCGCCGCCGTCGCCGGCTGCGGAGTTGCCCAGGCCACGGCCGGCCGCCGTCTTCTGGTTGACGCCGTCGTCGTCGGAGGCGCTGTCGCTGTCCTGCTCACCGCCGACCGCGCTGGCCTCGGCCTTGCCCGTGGTGCTGACCTGGCTGCTGCCGGCCACGCTGACGGCGCCGGTGCTGGTGACCGAGCGGGCCAGCTCGGCGGTCGAGTGGTCGAGTTCCACGTTGACGGCGACGGCGGCGCCGATGGCCGCATCCTCATCGCCCTCGGCCTTGCCCTTGGCCGTGGTGTTGTTGGTGGAGCGCAGGTCGGCCGTGACGGCCAAGTCGCCCGTGGACGTGAGCAGCCCGCCCGTACCCAAGCGCGCGATGCTGTCCTGGTTGGCCACCGTGACGGCGACGACCGGCGCGACGGCCGTGCCGCCCTTGGCGCCGCCTTCGGCCTGGGTCGTGATGGTGTTCTGGAGAGCGGACGAAATCGTCAGAGCGCCCGCGCTGCTCAGGCCCGCACCGTTGAGCACCTCGGCCCGCACGATGTGGTCGGGCACGTTGACGGCGACGGACGCGCCGACGCCGGTGTTCTGCGCGTCGGCCTGCACGCCCGAGTCCGTGGGCGTGGCCTTGGCCGTGTCGGCATGCGTGCTCTTGGCCGTGACGCTGCTGGCGCCCGCGCCGGCCTGGGCATTGCCGGCCAGCTCGGCCGTCGTGCGGTCCACCGCCACGTTGACGGCCAGCGCACCGGCCACGCCGGTCTTGGCGCCGCCCGCGCCGCTCTTGGCCTCGGCGCTGGTGGTGTGCGTCGCGCCGTCCCCCGATACGGCGGCCATGCCGGCCGTGATGTTCAGGCCCTGGCTGTTGATCGTGCTGCCCGACAGCACGCGCGCTTCATTGGTGCTGTGGCCCACGTTGATGGCCACAGCCACGCCGACGCCGGTGTCGTTAGGCTCGTCCTCGTCCTTGGCGCGGGTGCTGCCGTCGGCTATTGCCCTGGCGTCGCTGTCGGCGGTGCTGGCGACGGTGACGGCGCCGCTGGAGGCGATGCTGGCGCCGGAAACCGTCGCGCTCGCCGTCGCGTCGGCGATGTTGACGGCCACCGCAGCAGCCACGCTGACCGTGCCGCCGCCCGTGCCTTCAGCCGACGGCGTAGACGTGGATGACGACGAATTGCGCGCGCCGCCCGCTGCGGCCGCCGAGTCGCCGGTGCCACGCGCGGCATTGTTCTGGTCGTTGACGGCTGCGTCGTCGCTGGACGAATTGCTGTCGTCTTCCTTGCCGCCCACGGCGCTGGCCTTGGCGCTTGCCGTCGTGTCCGTCTCGCTAGACGCGCTGATGCCGAGGCTGGTCGTGCCCGTCAGGTTGCGGTTGACGCTGGCGCGGCTCTCGTCGTTCTCGACGTTGATGGCGATGGCGGCGCCGACGGCAGCGTCCTTGCTGCCTTCGGCCTTGCCCTCGGCCTTGGTCGTGTTGGTGGACTTGAGGCTGGCGTTGACGTTGACGGCGCCGGTCGCGTTGATGGCGCTGGGGCTGGTGCCGATGCGGGCGATGGCGTCCTGGTTGGCGACCGTGACGGCCACGACAGGCGCGACGGCGGTCTCGCCCTTGGCGCCGCCTTCGGCCGTCGTCGTGATGGCGTTTTCCAGCGAGCCGCTGACGGTCAGCGCGCCGCTGCTGGAGACGACTGAGCCGTCGGCGATTTCGCCGCGGGCAATGATGTCGGGCACGTTGACGGCGACGGAAGCACCGACGCCGGTGTTCTTGGCATCGGCTTGCACGCCGGAGTCGGTCGGCGTGGCGCTGGCCGAGTCGGCATGCTTGGTGGCGGCACTGATGGTGCTGGCGCCCGCGCCGGCATTGACGTTGGCGCCGGCGACGACCTCGGCCGTCGTGCGGTCCACGGCCACGTTGACGGCCAGCGCACCGGCGATGCCGGTCTTGGCGCCGCCCGCGCCGCTCTTGGCTTCGGCCGCGTTGGTGTGGGTACCGTTGCTAGTCATGCCGGCGCGCACGTTGACGCCCTGGCTGGCGACAACGGCGTCACCGAGCAGGCGCGCCTCGTTGGTGTTGGTGGCGGCGTTGATGGCCACGCCGACACCCACGCCGGTGTCGTTCGGATTGGCCGCTTCCTTGGCCCGCGTCGAGCCGTCGGCCGTGGCCTTGGCGTCGGTGTCGGCCTTGCTGTCCAGGCTGACCGCGCCGCCTGCCGTCAGCGTGCCGCCGCCGGCCGTGGCCCGGCTGGTGGCTGCGGCCACGTTGACGGCGACGGCCGCCGCCACGCTGACCGTGCCGCCGCCGGTACCCTGGGCGGACGGTGTCGACGACGAGGTGGACGAGTTGCGTGCGCCGGCCGAGTTGGCCGCCGAGTTGCCGCTGTTGCGGGCGGCGGTGTTCTGGTTGTCGACGGCCGCGTCGTCGCTGGACGAGTTGCTGTCGTCCTCCTTGCCGCCCACGGCGCTGACTTTGGCGGACGCCGTGCTGGCCGCGCTGCTGGTGGCGGAGATGCCGATGGCGCCGGTGCTCTTCAAACTGCGCGCGGTGCTGGCGGTGCTCTTGTCGTTCTCGACGTTGAGGGCCACGGCGGCGCCGACGGCCGCGTCCTTCGTGCCCTCCGCCTTGCCTTCGGCCTTGGTCGTGTTGGTGCTGGCCAGCGTGGCGTTCACGCCAATGGCGCCGCTCGCGTCGACGAGATCGCCGGTCCCGACGCGCGCCAGCGCATCCTGGTTGGCCACCGTGACGGCGACGACGGGTGCGACGGCCGTGCCGCCCTTGGCACCGCCTTCCGCAGTGGTCGCAATGGCCGAGTCGGTCTTGGCGTTCAGCGTCACCGACCCGGCCGGCGTCAGCGTGGCGCCGTTCTCGATCTCCGCGCGGCTCAGGTGGTCGGCCACGTTGATGGCGACGGACGCACCGACGCCGGTGTTCTCTGCCACCGCACCGCCGCCGTCGGGCAGCGCCTTGACGGTATCGCCCGTCGTCGAGTCGGCGTCCAGCGTCACGGCACCGCTGCCGGCGTTGACCTTGGCGGCCGGCGACAGCGTCGCCTCGAACTTGCTGATGCCCACGCCGATAGCGAGCGACCCAGCCACGCCGGTGTCGCCGGTGGCCGCACCCGAGGTGGCGGTCGTCGTCGCCTCGCTGCGCTGGCCGGACACGGTGGTCGCGCCCAGGGCCAGGCCCTGGCTGCTGACGCTGCCTGTGCCGCTGCCGCCCACGCGTGCGCTGCTGCCGATCTCGGCCACGTTGATGGCCACCGCCGCGCCGACGTTGGTGCTGCCGTTGCTGGCCACGCCGATGGCGTCGGACTGGGCGTCGAGGTCGGTCTCGTTCTTCAGCGAGAGCAGGCCGCTGGTGGTGATCTGCGCGTTGTCGCCGACGCGCGCCATGCTCTGGCCGCCGAGGTGGTGGATGGCGATGGCCGCAGCCACCGTGACCGGGCCTTCGCCGCTGCTGGCCTGGGGCGTGCTGCCCGAGGCGCCACGCGCGCCGTTGTTGCCGGCCGCCGTGTTGCCGGCGCCCTGCGCGGCCGTGCCCTGCTGGCTGGCGTTGTTGCCGTTGTCGGTTGCACCGCGCGCGGCGGCCTTGGCCTCGCTGCGCGTCAGGCCGGTGTTGCGGCCCGTCAGCAGCACGGCGGCGCCCGCCTGCAGCTTGCCGTCCAGCGCCAGCTCGACGATGGGCGCCGCATGCGTGACGACGACGGAGGCGCCGACGGCGGCGCTGTCATCGCCCACCGCGTCGCCGTGGCCTTTGGCCAGCACGTTCAGCGCGCTCTTGGCGTCGCTGGTCAGGCCCCCGGTCAGGGTGATGTCGCTGCCGCCCAGCGCGCCGACCCTGGCGTCGGTGTTCACGACGGTGACCGCCACGACCGGCGCAACGGCCGTGCCACCGCTGGCACCGCCCTTGGCCTCGGTGTCGACATCGCCGGTGGCATTGGCGTTCTGCGTCAGGCTGGTGCCGGTGAACGTGGCGTTGGCGTTCGCCTGGGCGCGTGTCGTCTCGTCGACGACGTTGATGGCGACGGACGCACCGATGCCGGTGCTCTCGCCGGTGGCGCCATTGACCTTGGGCAGCGCACGCGCCTGATGGTGGGTGTTGCTGGTCGCGTTGAAGGTGACCGCACCGGTTGACGACGCCGTGCTGCCGGTCTCCTGCACGGCCTCGGTCGACAGCACGCCGACGTGCAAGGCCAGCGAGCCGGCCACCGCGACACCGCTGGTGCTGCCCGCGCCGGACGTGGCGATGGCGCCGAAGTTGGCATCCGTCGTCGTGCTGGCGCTGAACGTCGCGCTGGGCGCGGTGATGGCGGCGCCGTCGCCAAGTGAGGCGCGTGTCGTGCCGTCGATGAAGCTCAATGCGGCGGCCACACCCACGCCGGGGCTGCCGGTCGCGGCGCTGCCGTCGGCCTCGGTGGTTGCGGCGGCACCGGCGATGGTGGCCGTCGACGACGTGGCCGACACGGTGACCGCGCTGGCGCTCGTCACATTGCCGCCGGCCAGGCGGGCGGTGGTGTCGCCGCCGACATGGGTCACGGCCACGGCGGCGCCGAAGTTCAGCGCGCCGTCGCCCGTCTGGGCGTTGTTGTTGGCGAGCTGCTGCTGCCCTTGCGTGGGCGTGCCGGCGCCCGGCTGCGTCGCCCCGCCGGCGGTGGCCTTGGCGGAGGTGTGCACGGTGCGCGCTGCGGTCGATGCCGCCGTGACGCTGCTGCCGGCCAGCGCCGCCGAGTCGGTCACGTTGACGGACGTGTTGCCGCCCAGCGCCGTGACGGCGACCGTGCCGCCCTTGGCACCGCTGGCATTCGCGCCGGCCGTGCCGTCGGCGATGGTGTCAACGCTGACCGTGTTTGTCGCGGTCAGGATCACCGCGCCGCTTGCCGTCAGCGAGGAGCTGCCGCCGACCGTCACGCCGGCCGAGCTGCTGACGATGGACGAGGCGACGGACGCATCCGTGTCGGACGCCGTGCTGTTGGCGTCGGGCTGGGTCGTCGCCCTGGCGGTGACGGTGGAGTTGGACGCCAGCGTGATCTTGCCGGCGGTCGCGTTCAGGTTGGTGGCGCCGGACAGCGTGATCTGCGCGTCG
The DNA here is from genome assembly GCF_043555835.1 of Pelomonas parva. Lineage (NCBI taxonomy): Bacteria > Pseudomonadati > Pseudomonadota > Betaproteobacteria > Burkholderiales > Sphaerotilaceae > Roseateles > Pelomonas parva. Next base: position 207,355 of record NZ_JBIGHV010000001.1, read on the forward strand.
GAGTTGGTCTGGACGAAGGCAACCTTGATCAGATTGCTGGCGTAGCTGGAATCCGTCGTGCTGACGTTGATGCTGGTGTTGACGATGAGGCCGATGTCGCTGGCCGTCAGCGTCGCGCCGGTCAGGTTGATCGCGCCGGTGGCGCTGCCCAGCAGGTTGAAGCCGTCCAGCAGCGTCACGCCGTCGGTGACGGCCTTGTTGACGCCCAAATACATGTCGCTGGCCTGCAGCGTCACGCCATTGGCGCTGATGCCTTCCTCGGAGTCGACATTCAGCGCGCCAGTGGACGAGAAGTTGCTGGCGAAGACGATGTTGTCCGTGCTCTTAAGGAACAGCGTCGTCGGGTTGTAGAAGTCCGGACCGCTGCTGTTGAAGGTCAGCGTGTCGTCGGTCAGCAGCGGCACATCGAGGCCGCCGTCCAGTTCCACCATGACGGCGAACGGACTGGTGGCGGCAGTGCCTGCCACACCGTCGTCGTAGCCCAGGTCGACCTGGACGTTGTCGTTCAAGCCCGGCAGGCCGTTGATGCTGATCTTGACGTTCTGCGTCAACGCCACCTGGCCCAGCGACATGCCGACCGTGTTGTCCCAGACGCGGATCTGCGGCGTGCCGCCGCTGTAGACCGTCTCGACCTTGAGGTCGCCCGAGTGGACGTTGATCGTCAGCGTGCCGGCGGGCGCGAAGGCGGCCAGCGGGATGGGCGTGTCCGACAGCAGCAGGCGGGGTTCGAGATGCTCGAAGACCAGCTTCTCGCGGGACAGCGCAGGCGCTTCCGGTTTGTCCAGCGGCGTCGGCGGGGTGGCCTTGTCTGCGTGCTTGCCCAGGCTGTGCTGAAGCTTCTGCCAGAAATTCTTGCGCTTGGCCATTTGCCGTCTCCGCTGACGTTGGACACCCACCGGGCCGGAGCGCGCATGACCACGCGCTCACGCCGCAACCGGGCGGGTGCCAAGACGGCGATCTTCGTCTCCTGCGACCGATGCACCAATCCAGACCGTCACCCTAAGCGGCGACAGTGGCCCCCTCAGGCTAGGGGGCGGCTTCATGCCAGGCTGGGTTGCGGAACTCAATACAGCGGGAAAACCCTCTGCCGACAGCGGCCGCAGCGGGCGCAAGGCAAACCCGTGGCATTGGTAGGCTGCGACCATGGATCAGGTTGAAGTCGCCGTCATCGGCGCTGGCGTCGTGGGCCTTGCCGTGGCCCGCGAACTGGCGCAGCGCGGGCGGGAGGTCATCATCATCGAAACCGCTGGCGCGGTGGGAACCGGCATCTCTTCGCGCAACAGCGAAGTCATCCACGCCGGCCTCTACGACGTGGGAGGCAGCCTGAAGGCGCGGCTGTGCGTGCGCGGCAAGGCGCTGCTCTACGGCTACTGCGAGGCCCGCGGCATCGCGCACCGGCGTTGCGGCAAGCTGGTCGTCGCCACCCGGCCCGAAGACCTGCCCCGGCTGGAGCAGATCGCTGCCCGCGGGGCAAGCAACGGCGTCGACGACCTGCGCCTGCTGGATGCCGCCGACACGCTGGCGCTGGAGCCCGCGCTGCGAGCGACTGGCGCGCTGCTGTCGCCTTCCAGCGGCATCGTCGACAGCCATGGCCTGATGACGGCGTTGCTGGGCGACGCCGAAGCGGCAGGCGCGACGCTGGCGCTGGCCAGTCCGGTGACGAGTGGCGAGCGAGATGGGGACGGCTGGCGGCTGCGCGTGGGCGTGGATTTCGAGTTGCGGGCGGGCAGTGTCATCAACGCCGCCGGCCTGTTCGCAGCCCAGGTGGGGCAGTCGCTGGGAGCGCCGTCGCCACCGCTGCGTTTCGCGCGCGGCCACTATTTCTCGCTGGCCGGCCGCGCGCCGTTCTCACGCCTGATCTACCCGCTGCCGATGGACGGCGGCCTGGGCGTGCACCTGACGCTGGACCTGGGCGGCCAGGCGCGCTTCGGCCCGGACGTGCATTGGCTGCCCGACACCGATCCGGCCACGCTGGACTACGCCGTCGATGCCGCGCTCGCGCCGGTCTTCGAGGCCGAGGTGCGTCGCTACTGGCCGGGCCTGCCGGCCGGCGCGCTGCAGCCGGGCTACAGCGGCATCCGCCCCAAGCTGAGCGGCCCGGACGAGGCGGCGGCGGACTTTCACATCGACACCGGGACACCCGGCCTCGTGCAGTTGTTCGGCATCGAGTCGCCCGGGTTGACGGCCTCGCTCGCGCTCGCTGAAGAGGTAGCGAACCGCCTCTGAGCCGTTCAGGCCGACCAAACAAAACGGACGCCTAAGCGTCCGTTTTGTTTTCGACTTTCATCGAGATTAGTTGGGGTGCTGATGGAGATTGAACAATTCAATGCAAGCCACGCCAGCGCTTGCGCAGCGACGTGTGGAACTCAATCGTTCCCCGATCTGTTCCCCTTGTTGCGCTGAAGCCGGCGCGCGCTCAGTCCTGCTTGCTGGCGACAGGTAGGGGGGTGTTGCGATGCTGTTGCATCGCTTCCCACAGCCGGTCGAGAAAAGCTTCGTCTGGTCGCCCTACGCAGGCAGCACCGACCGACGTGTGGGCTATTACCCGCAAGCGCCTTAGGCTGCGCCGGGTGCGAAGCACGTCACTGAAAAAGCCGTGCTCCCGCGGCGTTCTAAACCAGTCGTGCGGCCCGAAGGCAGCCAGGCTGAACGTCGCGCTTTCGCCGTGGGCCAAGACTAACGGCAGTCGTGGATTCGGCCATTGAGCCGAAGTAGTCTCCACGAACTGGTGCATAGCCAGACGCCGGTAGCCCCACCAGAAGCGCCTTCGGAGCCTCCAGCCAACCGACTGGATGATGACGTTCTGAGGCCCTTTGTTCACAACCGAAATGACAAGGAACTCGGGCATATCGTCTCGACCGTCGCCATACACCAGCACTCGCATGTTCGCGGATACAGACACCTCGACGCCCGGTCTCCGCTGCGCCAGCCAAAGCGACACGATCACCGCGCCGCACGTACCAATCGCGCTGGCGATTTGCGCCCAGTCGACCAGCGTGCCCGGCCAAAATTTGACAGCCTCAACCATGCAGCCTCCCCTCCCGGGCTTGTTCTGCGGCCGATTTTGAACTATCGCCTGGCGCAGATCTGAGGCCAAGTCAGGACCTCTGGCGGACACCCGATGTCGCCAGAAGAAAAAGGCCCGGCGCTGAGGCCGGGCAAACACAGGATCTCTGGACGGTGCAACTTTGGCGCGCTACACCTGAGGCGCGATGAGCCACTCCTGTCCCTGCTTCTCCATGTCGCGCTGCACCCGCCGCAGGTAGCCGGGCGAGAGCATCTCCTGCATCTGGTACAGCACCATGTGGTTGAGCACGGGCCGGACATAGAAGAGGTTCATGAACGGCGTCGTGTTCAGCACGGTCGTGAACGCGCGGGCCGCCACGTCGTCCCCTTCAAGCATGCGGTGGTAGAGGTCAATGACTCGCCCCGCGTCGCTGATCGTCGGGCCGGCCAGGCTCTCGATCGTGCCGGAGCCCATGCGATTGGCCGCGCCGAACAGGAAGTCGCCGTAGATACCGGCGCCGCCGCCCTGCACCATCGCGGCCAGCATGACCTTCAGCGCCTGGCCGTCCTCGGTCGGGTCGCGCGGCGTCTTGCCCTTGGCGACGTCCTTCAGCGACATCGACGCGTAGCCCAGCAGCGTGGACATGGCCACCAGCCGGGCCAGGCCCTGGAACTCGCCGTTGCCGTTGCGCAGCGCGCCGATGAGGCTGTCGCCCTCGTAGCCGCGACCGTAGAACTCGCGGCCGAGGATGCGCTGCATGTAGGCGCCGGTGAAGCTTTTGAACTGCATGGCGAAACGCATGAACTCGCCGGTCCAGGTGCCGGGGCGCGTGCCCTGCAGCAGGATGGCGCGCGTCTTGGCGTCGGGCTCCAGCGCCAGCGTCTGCGTCTGGTCGACGTAATAGGTGCGGAGCTTGTCCTCGATCTCGCGGCGGGCCCGGGCGATCTCGCCCTCGGTGGCGCCAGCGCCGGCGTAGTCGCGCAGCGCCTTCTCGTCGACCGTGCGCAGCGCCTCGGGGACGATGTAGGCCTTGCCGTCGACGTGCTGCTCCGACGTTTGGCGGATCACGTTCCACTCGGCCTCGCCGATGCCGTAGAGGCCCAGCACGCGCTGGTACTCGCCGCCGATGTCGGCGAAGGTCTTGCCGGCCTGCAGCGCCATGTGATGCGACATGCCGAAGGCGGCCGACGTGCGCATGCGACTCGTCCACCACTGCGAGCCGTTCCACTTCATGAAGGTGGACATGACGCGGGACATCGAGCCGGCTTCGTTGAACGACCCGACGCGGCCCAGCTCGCCGGCCATATTGTCCAGCACGACGCCGAGGGACGCGGCCAGCTCGCGACGCTCCGGTGCGCTGAGGTCGCGACCCAGGCCGCCGACGGCCTCGGCCATGCCGGAGAAGAAGCCGCGGCCCTGGTAGCGCGCACCGGAGCCGTAGACCGCCACGTCGTTGAGCTGGGACAGCAGCATGCCGCCGAGCTTCGACAGCGACTCCCACGACCGCACGTTGGCCGAGCGTCGCGCCCACATCGCATTCCCGGCGATGTTCATGGAGCCGTCCACCGCCGACAGGTAGCGCTCGATCTTGCCTTGGGCCTCGCCGAGCTTCGTCGCCGCCTCGACGTTGCCGGCGTCCTTGGCGGCCAGCGTCAGGTCGTCCTTGATGGCGTTGACCATGGCGGCCGGGTTGGTGCCCAGCATCTGCATGATGCCGGTGGACTGCGCAGACCGCTCCAGGCCTTGCAGCACGCTCTCGCGCAGGTTGCCGCTGCCGAACTGGTTGTTGTAGTCGAACCAGTCGTCGGCACTCTTGAAGATGACCGAGCGCGACTGCGACAGCTTCTTCGCGATGTTGGCCGGGCCCTTGAAGCCGCTGGCCACGTCGTCCGGCGCGGCCTTGAGGTGGTTGCCGCTGGCCAGGTTCGTCCAGAGCCCGCGCAGCATCTTGTCCGGGTCGGCGGCGCCGCTGAGCGCCTGCATCTGCGGTAGGTCGAACGCCTGCCGTGCGACGTCGGCCCAGCGCTGGAAATCAGCCTCGGCGCCTCCGCCGCGCACCTTCTCGGGAACATGCGACTGGCGGGTGATGTAGTCGTCGCGCTGACCGACCCAGGCGCCGGCCCGGTTGGCGTCCAGGCGAGTCACCTCCTGCCACTTGCCCACGATGCGGGCCATCTCGACGGCTTCGGCCGGCACGCCGGACAGGTCGGCGCCGTCGCGGCGGATAAGGTACAGCGCCTTGGCGACGTCGCGGTCCATGGCGCCCGAGGCGAACAGCGCACCGTGTCCGCTGGCCTCCAGATCGTGAGTGAAGCCGGCCAGGTATTGGGCCTTCAACGACTCCTGCACCGAGGCGACCGACAGCCGGGCGCCCTGCTTCGCGCGCTGCGTGCCCACCAGCATCGACTCGACGCCCAGCGCCACGTTGTTGCCGAAGTGCTGCTGCACCCAGCCGACGCGCTCCAGGCGCTTGGCCGCATTCAACACGGCGTTGCGCTTCTCGACCATGGCTGCCTGCAACACCTGATCCGCAACCTCCTGGCCGGCCTTGAGCCGGGCGTCCGGCTCGGCCAGGCCGTCGCGGATCATCACGTACCGGGTGCGCGCGCGGATCGCGTCCTCCAGCGCCGCCAGCTCCTCCGGCGACAAGGGGGAGCCTTCAGCCTGGTTCACCTTCTCAAAACACTCGCTCACGTTGGGTCCATTCGTGCCGCTTAGCGACACCGTTCGGGGAATAGAAAGGGGCACACGAACGAGCGGCCCCCAGTGAAGTGCAGGCTGCGCGCGGCCTAGCGGCCAGCCTTCGAGGTCCGCGACCGACCTTGAGCACGGGCCAGCAGCATCTTGGCGATCGGCGCCGAGTTGGCGAAGCCGGCGGCGAGGGCGTAGTCGGCGTAGCTCATGCCCCGCCGGATGGTGTCCGGCATGGCCTCGTAGAGGCGGCGCCCTTCCTGATTGGCGGCCTGCAGGTTGGCGTCGAACTGGTCGCCCCAGGCCTGGCGCAGCGAGCGCTCCCCCGTGGAGTAGTCCACCGCCACCGACAGCGGCGTGACCTCGCGCTGCGCCGCGTTGAGAGCGACGAGGTAGAGCGAGGACGCCAGGCTACCGTCGACGCCGGCCGAGTGCAGCGCGGCGCGCAGCTCGGCCTCGACGGCGAAGTCGACCTGCAGGCCACGCTGCACGGCGGTCTGGCTGGGCAGCTGGTAGTCCGCCGGGCGCGGAGGAGGGGCAAAGAACGCGGCCACGGCGGCCTCGTCCGTCGCGGCCTCGTCGACCTCAACGTCTGCGGCGGCTCGTGCCTCGTTCGGCTGCAGCTGCAGCGAGGGGGAGGCCTGCGCCGCGGGCGCGGGCGCCGGTGCTGGTGCCGGGATCTCGGCGGCGCTCACGACAGAACCCCCGTCAGCGCTGCGACGGCGCCAGCGACGAGTGCGCCACGCGCCGCATCAGACCCTGGTTGCTCGTGGTCGACGATCAGCGCCACGGCGTGCGGGCCGCCGATGCTGCCCATGACGTAAGGACGCATCGTCGCGGAGACGTTCGCGGCGGTCCACCCGGCCTTGTACGAGAACGCGAGCACCTGCGGGTTGGGCTGCGGATTGCTGGGCGGCGCGAAAGGTCCAGTGGAGAGGATGCCGGGACCGATGCCGCTTTGCGCAGGCGGCCGCGTGCCGCTCGTGCGACCGAAGTAGTCGCTGGCGGGGTAGATCGGAAGCGCCGCCAACGCCGAGTTGAGCTGCGCCAAGGTCCGCACCTGGCCGAGGTTGACGATCAGCAGTGCGGCGTTGCCCTCGCACGGAAGGCTGCTGGACCAGACCCCGCGGGACACGCCCGCACCGGCGTTCACGTCGGCCACGCAGATGGCGCTCATTGGGCACCGCCTTCGAGCGCAGCCTGGAACACGCCGGGCTTCTGGCCTGCGGCGTCCAGCACGTCCATGTCGGTGAGGATGGCCTGTTCCAGCGTGCGCAGCACCCTGTGCAGGTCGCCCGTGTTGGTGATCTGAGCTGGGTTGATGATGACTGCGACGCCGGCCTCGCCGATGAAGCGGCTGTCGGGCCCGAGCTGCTGCGAAGCCTGCATCTCGTCGATGCGCTGAGCGATGTTGCCCAAGTACAAAACGGTTTGAGCCATGGGCCCTCCTACCTGTCGTGCTGCGGATGGGCCGCAGCGTCCCTCACGCGGAAAAACTCCGCGACAGATTCGACTTGCGTCGAGGCGCGTGCACCACCGACCTCGTGGAACGTTCGGCCGGTGGTCTGCGTGAAGCGCCTCCAAACCCGGCGCCACACCTGATCCGGCTTGGACCCGTTCACGTCCAGGAAAGGAACGTGCGCATCTATGGCCGAGAGGCGGGCCTTCTGGAACAGCCGCTCAACGTCCAGCCACAGCTCGGCCACCTCGCCGTTCACCAGCTCGTCGAACTCGATGGCGCGCGCGATCAGCGCCTGCATGTGCTTCTCGTGGGTTTCGCGCAGTGCGGCAATGGCTGCCTGCTCGGTCCGCTGGCGCTCGCCGCGCTCCAGCTGCTCGCCGGCGTCGACGGCGGCCGCAAGCGCCGCAATGTCCTCGTCGAGCTTGGCCAGCGCCTTGCGGGCCCTGGCTGCTGCCGCGTCGTCATCGGAGGCGATTGCGGCCAGGTACTCGCCCTCAAGATCCGGCCGGCGGCCTCGGAGTTCGGCGAGCTGCCGCCTGCGGCGCGCCGAGGCGTCCAGCAGGCGGGTCAACATGGTGGAGATCGACATTGGTCAGTCCTTTCGGAGGGGCACTCGGGCGAGGTTGGCGACGTAGAGCGTTTCGGCGATGCCGCGCACTGCATCAAAGCGGCACTGCGCCTCGACCTGGCCAATGCCGGGCCGCAGGAGCAGGCCAGCCACCACGGGCACCGGAGGGGCAGCAAGGGCCTCCAGGCGGCGCACGCGGTTGCGCAGGGATGCGTTGAGGGTCATGGGGTCTCCTTGAAAAGATCGCCAGCAAGGGCGACATCGGCGAGGTACTGGCGCGCGGCCTCGCGGTTTCGCTGCTGGTCACTCCAGTCGGCCATGGCAATGCAGCGGGCATCCATGTCTCGCACGGTGGCGTTCGGCGGCAAGGGGCCGGGCTCGGCCAGATCGGGCTCGTGCAGCGACGCCATCGCGGCGAGGTGCCGCTGGCCTTGCCAACGACTCGCGCGAACCAAGCGGCTTTCGACGTCCTCGCCCGTCGGCTCCGGCAGCGCGACCAAGGCGACCCCGCGCGCAGCGCGCTGGCAACGTTCAGCGGCGCGCTGCTGCGGCGTCATGGCGCGCCACCGCTCACGGGCGCGGCGCAGCCGCTCCGCAATGGTTGGCTGCGCGGCGTCGGCTTGGCGCTCCTCCAGCCGACGGACGCGATTGCGCAAAGACGAGTTCAGCGCCATGAGGGCTCCTTCATGAGATCGCCGGCCAGCGCCAGGTCGGCCAGGTAGGCACGGCCGAAAGCACGGTGGCGCAGCTGGTTGCGCCACGCGGCGCGGGCTTCGACGTCCAACGGCGAGGGCTCTGGCAGGGTCGGCTCTTTCAGCGAGGCCATCGCAGCCACGTGCAAGCGACCACGGTTGCGCACCCGGTGAGCGCGAATCGCGGCCAGGCTCTCGCCAACGGGCTCTGGTCCTTCCAGCGACTCGACGGCGGCCACGATGGCCTTGCAGCGCTCCGCTGCCTGCTGATGGGGCGTCAGCTTCATCGCCCGCCCCCTGCCTTGCCTTCGAGCGCCTCGATGCGCGCGATGGTGTCGGTGCCCTCGATCAGTCGGCCCAAAGTGCCCAACATGTTGACCATCTTTGACGCGTCGGAGATCTCGCGGCGGCCCGCCTTCGCGTCCTTGTAAACACGCGCAATCTCGGCTTTCACATGCCGCATGGTCTTGAGCGGCGGCTCTCGCCCACGGGATGGGGGTGTCGAGCTTTTCTCAGTGTTCATCGTGGTTCCCTCGGATTCAGCGTTGCGTTTTCTGCGGAAAATCGATCAGGGCGCGTGCGGTTTCGGGCCAAAAAGCGCCTAAACCTCGACAACAAGAACCGGTATGCCCAGGCTCAGCAATGCGGCATCACGGCCGCGGCGGTACTGCTTGAACTGCGCCTTCGTCAGCTTCTGAGGCTGCGTTGGCGCCCACTCGATCACTGCGGCGCGCTGGCCGTCTGGGCTGGGCTGCGACACGGTCAGCGTGGCTGTGCGGTTGCCGACACGCCAGGACCGGACGAGGGCTGCGGCTGATGCGCTCATGCTTCGGCTCCCCATGCACTGCACGCACACAACGCACACCATCTCCCCCTACTCCGTAGGGGGGAGAGGTTGTGTGCAGGGCTTTGTGCGGCTTGGTGCAGACTTTGTGCAGACACTTGGTGCATCACGCCATCTCCTCAGACTGGAGCACCAGACCCTGCTTCGGGTTCCGGTTCGAGTAGTGCCCGACCGGGCCGCGGATGAAATGACCGCGCCCCATGAGGCGATTCATCGCCCTGGCCAGTTCTGAGGAGCTGTAGCCGCAGCCGAGGCCTTTCGCCGCCATCTGCTTGGGCAAGTAGTCCGGCGAGTTCTTGCCGTCGGTGGCGCTGATGCCCATCGCCTTCAGCGACTTGAAGCCGGCGACGACCAGCTCCTCGGCGCGCTTCTCGTCCAGCTGCGAGACCTGCCCTGCGACACCGCCGACCTGTACCTGGTCCGGCACCAACACCCCGTCGCGCATGCTGAAGCGCACGTAGTCGCGGCTGGAGTAGTTCGCCTTGCGCTTGCACAGGAAGCGCGCATCTGCGGCTTCGTCCTCGCCGTCGTCGCCCTTCTGGTCGGGCAACTTGGTGCCGAGGTACCAGCGCATGCGCACCGCGTTCTCCCATGCGGCCGAGCCGGCGAACTCCGAGCCGGCCTGGCGCGCCGTGTGGGCCAACAGCACCACGGCGAACTGCCGGCCGGAGACCAGCCCGGCCATGGAGTTGATGAAGGCGGTCACCTGGCCGCGCACGTTCTCATCGCCGCCGAACAGGTGAGCGACGTTGTCGAGCCAAAGGACGTCGATGCGCAGGTCGTTCACCTGGTGCCTCAGCTCATCGAAGATCGGGGTGCGCTTCAGCGCGCCGTAGGCCGGCGCCATCAGGACGCTGTCGACGCCGCGGCGGCTCTGGATGACCAAGTTGTCGGCCGGTGCGTCGAGCTCGACCTCGAGCTGCGCGCTGATGGCCTCCTGGCGGCGCCACAGCTCCTCGGCGTCGTCCTCGCAGGCCCAGATCAGGCTGCGGAAGGGCTGTTCGATCTCGCCGACGAAGCCGCGGCCGAGAGCACCGCACGTGGCGGCCTGCTGAGCCAGCAGAGTCTTGCCGACGCCGCCGGCAGCAGCGAACAGCGTCGGGCCGTCGGCGAGCCAGTCGCGGACGAACCACTGTCGCGCAGGCGCTTTCTGAGCGGCGAGATCGCGCAGGTCAAGCGTGCGCGGCCGCACCATCGTGCTGAGCGAGCGCTGCTCATGAAGCCGTGCAAACTCCAGCTTCAGATCGCCCAGCAGTTCCGCGGGCGGCTCGTTCTTGAAGGCGCGCGAACTGGCCACGTCGGCCGCCGCGATGATCGAGCGCAGGGTGGCTCGCTCGGCCACGATCTCCGCATACCGCACGATGTTCGCGGGGCTCGGCACCGACTGCGCGACCTGGTTCAGGTAGGACAGGCCACCGCATGCTGCTGCCGTGTCGCCCAGCTCGTCGAACACCGTGATGACGTCCACCGGCTTGCCGGCGCCGATCAGCGCGGTGATGGCCGTGAAGATGGTGCGATGCGTGTGCGAGTAGAAGTCGGCCGCGGTGAGGCTGTCGCTGATGCGCGCGAACGCCGTGCTGTCGATCAGCAGGCCGCCCAGCACGCTGTATTCCGCCTCGTCGGAGTGCGGCGGCGTGCGCAGCTGCTCCGGAGCGTCGATGTGATGCGCCGGGGGATCGACGATCACCGCTTGCCCTCGACGCGATCAAGCCAGGCCTCGACCTCGGCCAGCGTGGCGAACGACTTGGTCAGGTGCCAGCGCGAGACGATGAACTCGCTGCGGCCGGCGTCGTCCGGCAGGGCATGGAGCGTGGCGCCCAGCAGTGCGGCGCGAGCCTTGCAAGTGGCCAGAGCCTTTCCCTCAACAGCAGACGCAGCAGCGCTCATACCGGTGTGCCGGCCAGGCGCTGCAGATAGGCCTTGGCGTTCTCTGAGGTGACCCTGGTGCACCTGGCGCCGCGCTTCGACACCACGAGATCGCCGCGCTTCACCGCGCGATAGAGGGTGGCGATGGATTCGCCCGACAGCTTCGCCAGCGTTTCGAGCTTGAGCAGTGCGCCAGGGATGTTGATGACGTCGGTCGGCTGGCCTACACGCGTGTACTTTCTCTTTGCGACCTCTCCGCGTTCAGCGGCCAGCGGACTGGTAGGGACGTTGTGCAGTGCTTCCATTTGCGCTCCGTGACACGTCGTTTAACGACATGACGCAAATGGTCTGCCTTGGCGTCTCCCGACGCGACCCGGTCTTTAGCTCAATGACCGCCCCTACTTGGCTTGTCGCTTCAAGTCGAGCACGACGCGAAGCTTCGGAAACATAGCGCGACCTTCCCGCTCTATGTCTTCGATGGTGCTGGGTGACTTGGAATGCTTGATGCCGACGAGTTCGCGAGCTGCCCCCTTCTTGAGTCCATCGGCTTCGGCCTCCAACAGATCGATCAGGACGTCGAGCAGTTCTTCGGGTCGACGCTCCCGCGTCCCTGTGCCTTTCGCCTTGAGGTGCCCCGCCAGCATCTTGCGAAAGCCAGGCCGTCGATCAGCGATTGCGCCAACCTGTGCGGCCAGCAGGCGCATGAACTCTTGGCTCTGCAGAGCGTGCTCGAAGACATGCGCGAGGAGGCCCATCTCCTGCGCCGTCAGCGTGCTGGGTGGCAGATGGTCCGTGCGCGCATCGCGGTGAACTACCGGCATCAGCGTCGGCTTCCTTGTGCGCACAGGAACTCTAGAGCCGTCCGGTCGCTCTTCTGCAGGTTGCAGCGCTCGCAGGCCGCGACGAGGTTCAGCGCTTCGTCTGTCCCGCCCAGCGCGCGCGGCAACTGGTGCTCGACGTGCCACGCGCCGTCGATGCGCTGGGGCGTGCCGCAATAGTGGCAGCAACCGCCCGAGCGCACGAAGACCTCACGCCGGCGCCGAGACACCGGCCGGGGCGGTGGTTCAGCGGCCACCACCGACAGCTCAGCGTCCGACCAGAGGCGCGGCTGCACCCAGCGAGGCTCATCGTTCGCAGCGTGGGTGGCGCGCAGCACGCGCCGGGCGCCGGCCAGGGCCTCGGTCTTGCTTTCGGCAATGGCCAGCACCCGGCCGGCGCGCGGCTGGATCACAAGGAACCGGACCGCGTGCAGGCCGTTGCTGATCGTCGGCTGCGTGGCCAGCTCGAACTCGCCCTGGCCGAACAGACCGCCCAGCAGAGGGCGTCTGAGCATGGGTGGGGCGGTCATGACGCGTGCCTGCCGCGCAGCGTACCGATGCCCTGGACCGCGTTCGCCGCGAGGTTGACCGCCTCCATCGCTGGGGTCAGCACCGCTCGCAACGCGTAGGGGAGCGCTTCGTCGGCATCGGCACGAGACAGGGCGCGAAGCACCTCATCCAGGATGCAAAGCTGGCCATGCGCATACGCCAGCAGATCAGGGACGCCTGCGCCTGCGTTGAAGACCACGGCCGAGGGGCCATCGGTATCCAACCGAATGGTGTCGTGAATGCCGGCTTGGGCGCTGATCGGCAGCATGGCCCGGTCGGCGGAGAGTGCAGGTGAGCCGCTGGCGGCGGTAGAGTTATGAGAGGCCATGTTGATCTCCTATCGATCAGGGTGGTTCAGGGCTCGCTCGGTGTGTCACCACCTTGCGGGCCCGCTTTGCCGCCATCCGGGCGGCGCGGTCAAGCAGCCTTGAAGGGCACGATCTCCGCCCCCTGTGCCAAGCGCTGCAAGTAGTCGGCCCACAGATCCATCATCTGCCGGCGCTGTTCCATGAATTCGGCCCGGTCGTAGGCCATGCCCAGCGGCCCGGACTTGCCGTGCGCGAGCTGGGCCTCAATGACGTCGGGGTGCACGTTCAGGCGTTCGACCATCAGCGTGCGCGCCATCGCGCGGAAGCCGTGCGGTGTCATTGTGTCGTTGTCGAAGCCCATGCGCCGCAGTGCCGTGCGCAGCGTGTTATCGCTCATCGCGCGTTCGCCGGTGAGCAAGCTCGGGAAGACGAAGCGCCCGTGCCCGGTGAGCGGCTGCAGATCCTTCAACAGCTCCACGGCGCGCGGCGCCAGGGGCACGAAGTGCGGTCGGCCGTTGATCTTGCCGGCCTTGATGCGCTTCATGGAGTCGGCCGGGATCGTCAGCATGGCGGAGTCCAGGTCGACCCAGGCCCATTCCATGGCGCGGACGTTGCCCGGCCGCTGGAAGATCAGCGCCGACAGCTCCAGGGCCGTCCTGGTGGACGGCTGCCCCTCGTAACCATAGATAGCGCGCATGAGGTCGCCCGCAGCCTTGGGCTCTAGCACCGCGGCCATGTGCTTGGTCGCCACCGGCTTGAGTGCGCCGCCCAGCGTGGCCGCCGGGTTGTGCTCGCACGCGCCGATGGAGTTGCCGTGCTTGAACACCTGGCCGCAGGCCTCGCGCAGCGAGTGCGCCAGTTCCTTGACCCCCCTGCCCTCCACCCGCCGCAGCGTGCTCAGCAGCAGCGGAGCCTTGACGTCGACGATGGGCAGCTTGCCGATCCAGGGCAACACGTCTTTCTCAAGCCTGGCCAGCCAGCGCTCGGCATAGTGGTCGCTCCAGCCGGAGGCCTTCAGCTGGTGGAAGTCGCGCGCAACCGCCTCGAATGTGTTGACGCTGGCAGCTTTGCGCTGCAGCTTGGCGACGATGCGCTCCTGGGCCGGGTCGCTGCCGGCCTGCTGGAGCAACCGGGCCTCGTCGCGCTTGAGCCGGGCGGCCTTAGGCGCGGTGTCCGGGTAGGAGCCCAGCGCCAGGCGCTTCTCCTTGCCGCCGAAGTAGTACTTCCAGAACCAGCGCTTCGAGCCGGCGGGCGCGACTTCGAGGTACAGCCCCTGGCCATCGGCCAGCCGAACACGCTTCAGCTCAGGGGGGCATGCGGCGTTCTTGCATTCCAGATCGGTGAGCGGCATCGGGGAACAATCCTCGCTGCGAGACCGGAATCGGCCTTCGTTCCCCGAAATGTGCCCCTTGTTCCCCTGCGCTGCAATGCCTCGACATGCGACGCACTGACAAGAAAAAAGCCCCAAGTGCTTGATGCGCCTGGGGCTTTTGCGATTTCATGACGCATCATGAAGTGTTCTTATGGGGTGGCTGATGGGACTCGAACCCACGACGACAGGAATCACAATCCTGGACTCTACCAACTGAGCTACAGCCACCGCAGAGCCAAAGAGTATAGCGTAGAAATCAGGGTGCGCTAGCGGCAGACGCCGGTGCTGCCACCTTGATGACCGCCTTGTGCTGCGTCTTCAGCGCGGCCAGATAGGCCTCGCTTTCGGCGCGAGCCCAGGCGCTGGTGTACTGCTGGGCGGCTCGCTTGTCATCGATGACGGCAGCGTCACGCGGTTGCAGCTGGCTGATGCGCACGACGACGTAGCTGCCGTCGTCCGCCGCCACGCCCAACGCCGCAGGCAGCTTGGCCGCGTCGGCACCGAGCACGGCTTCGAGCTGGGCGCGGGTCAGGTTCAGCGGCTTGGCGCGCGAGACGGTCACCGCAGCCTCCAGGCCGGCCGTGTCGGTGGGCGTCGCCTTGAGCGCCGCCAGGCGCGCTTCGCCGGCCTTCTTCGCGTCAGCGCTGGCGAGCTTCTGCACGAGTTGCTGGCGGACGGTCTCCTTCACATCGGCCAACGGCGGCACGCGGGCGGGGTTGTGCTGGGTGACGCGGGCGGAGACCAGCTGGCTGGGGCCAGCCTCGACGGCTTCGGTGTTGCGCTTGTTGCGCAGCGCCTCGGCGCCGAAGACAGCGTCCAGCAGCTTGGGCGAGGCCAGTGGGCCGGTGGCGCCGGGCTGTGGCTGGCGCGCGACGGTGGCGGTCTGGATCTGCAGCTTGAGCTTGTCGGCCACCGGCTGCAGGCTGTCGGACTGTTCGTAGACCAGGTTGCCGAACTGCTCGGCGACCTCGGAGTAGCGGCGCTGGGCGAGCTGCTTGCGCACCTCGTCCTCGATCTCGCCGCGCACGGCCTCGAAGGACTTTTTCTCGCCGCCGCGGGCGCCGGTCATCTGGATGATGTGGAAGCCGAAGTCGGTCTCGACCAGGTTGCTGATCTCGCCTTCCTTCATCGCGTAGACGGCAGCATCGAACTCCTTGACCATGGCACCTCGACCAAAGAAGTCGAGGTCACCCCCATTGGCGCCCGAGCCCTCGTCCTGCGAGTTCTTCCTGGCGACGTCGGCGAAGGACGCAGGCGTCTTGCGCACCTGGGCCAGCAACTCCTCGGCCTTGGCCTTGGCCTTGGCGCGCTCCTCAGCGGGCGCGCTGCGCTCGGCCTTGATGAGGATGTGGCTGGCGCGGCGCTCTTCCGGCACGCCGTAGCGCGAGGCGTTCTCGGCGTAGTACTTGCGCAGGTCTTCCTCGGTGAAGGTCACGTCCTTCTTCAGCGCTTCCAAGTCCAGCACCACGTACTGGATCTGGGCCGATTCGGGCAACTGGAACTTGGTGGCGTTGGCCGGTTCCTTGTAGAACGCTTCGAGTTCCGCGTCGGTGGGCGACAGCTTGGCGGCGAAGTCCCGCACGTCGAAGCGCTGCAGCTGCACCTCGCGCTGCTGCAGCAGGGAGTCGAAGGCCAGCTTGGCGTTGGCAGCGCCGGCCACCGCAGAGGTCTCGACGGGCGTCATGACCTGGCGCAGCGCGTAGCTCTGGCGCATGCGCTCGACGAAGCCGGTAGGCGTCAAGCCCTGCGCGGCAAGGATGCCCTTGTTGACCGTGCCGTCCGGGTTGCGCAAGTCCTTGAACTCCGGACTGTTGAAGATCCGGTCCTGGACGGTCTCGAAGCTGGGCGTGAAGTGCTGGTGCGTGGCTTCGGCCTGCAGCGTGCGCTCGTTGACGAGGTTCTCCAGCGCCCGGTGCTTGATCTCCGGCGTGTCCAGCAGCTTGGCATCGATGCCGGGGCTCTGGCGGCGGATGTTGTCGGCCTGCTCGCGCTGGGCGAGCTCCCATTCGGCCTGCGTGATCTTGCGGCCATCGACCGTAGCGACGCCGGCGTTGGCGCCGTCCATCATGCTGGTGTAGCCCTCCATGCCGACGAAGGCGAAGGACGGCAGGATCAACAGCAGCAGGATGCCCTGGAACAGGCGCATGTGAGCGCGGACGAAATCAAACATCTCGGGAAGCCTTGAGGATCAAACGCGACGAAGGCGAACCGAGGTTCGCCTTCGAGGGGAGTCACATTCTATGGTGGGCGCTGACGGGCTCGAACCGCCGACAATCTCCGTGTAAGGGAGGTGCTCTACCAACTGAGCTAAGCGCCCGGAAAAACCGGGAATTCTCGGAACCGGCGAGGGCTTCAGTTCACAGCGTCCTTGAGCGCCTTGCCGGGTTTGAACTTGGGCACCTTGGCCGACTTGATCTTGATCGCATCGCCGGTGCGCGGGTTGCGGCCGGCGCGCGCGGCGCGTTTGGTGATGCTGAACGTGCCGAAGCCTACCAGCGACACGGTGCCGTTCTTCTTCAGCGTCGTCTTGACGCCGCCGATGACGGCTTCGAGCGCCCGCCCCGCAGCGGCCTTGGAAATGTCGGCCTGCTTGGCGATGTGCTCGATCAATTCTGACTTGTTCACTCGTGCCCCCAGATTGGACGATTCAGCGGACTGTTGCGCCCCGCAGCTTGGTCGACGTGCAGGACTCAGTTGAGACGGCGACCCGCACACTGCTGAAGCCCGGAGGGGGCCGCGTTGGCGGCCTGGGGCTCGCGCGGGGAAGGCGATTCTAGACGCGGGCCCGACGGTCGGCGGGGCGGGAAAAGTCCCGATACAACTCGTTGTCGCGCAAGCTGGCGGACAGCGTCCGAGCGAGCGTCTCAACGCGCCTTGGCCCGGATCTCCGGCAAGGCCTTCTGCAGGTAATAGACCATCGACCAGATGGTCAGCACGACGGCGGCATAGACCAGCCAGGTGCCCCAGAGCCGTGTCGGGATGACGCCGAACAGCGTGCCGTCGTACAGAAGGAAGGGGATGGCCACCATCTGCACCGTCGTCTTGAGCTTGCCCACCATGTGGACGGCGACGCTGCGCGAGGCGCCGATCTGCGCCATCCACTCGCGCAGCGCCGAGATGGCGATCTCGCGGCCGACGATGACGAGCGCAACGAAGGCGTTGACGCGGCCCAGCTCCAGCAGGATGAGCAACGCCGAGCAGACCAGGAACTTGTCGGCCACCGGGTCGAGGAAGGCGCCGAAGGACGAGGTCTGGTTGAGCTTGCGGGCGAGGTAGCCGTCCAGCCAGTCGGTCAGCGCGACGACGATGAACAGGCTGGTCGCGAACAGGTTCTGTTGGGAGGGCTGCAGCTCCAGGTAGAACACGCCGACGATCAGCGGGATGGCCACGATGCGGGCCCAGGTCAACAGAGTCGGTAGCGTCCAGAACATGCGGGCGATTGTGCACAACCCAGGGGCATCGCCACGGCTAGGTTGTGGTGGCGAACCCTCAATCGAGGCTGCGCGGCTTGAAGCGGCGGTTCTCGTCGAAGAGGAAGGTTTCGGTGAATCGCCAGGGCTCGGGCATGCGGCGCACGTCACCGAAGGGGGCGGCGCGGTGCACGGCGTCGATGGCCATCTGCAATGTCTCGGGGCCGAACCTGGGCGGGCGCAGGACGTTGATCTTGCGCACGCTGCCGTCGGCCTTCACCTCCACGTCCAGCACGACGACGGTCAGCAGGTGCGAAGGCGCCGGCGTCATGTAGCTGCGCTCCGGGTTGGCCATGACGAGACGCTGCGCCGCCTGGCGACGCAACTCCTCATGGGTGCGTACCGGCTTGGGCGCCGGCATGCCCTGGGGCTTGTGCAGCGTGGCCGGGGGTTGCGGGGCGGGTGCAGGCACGGCTGCCGGGGCAGCAACGGGCGCGGGCGCCGGCTGCGCCGGGGCGGGAGCCGGTGCACGAGGCGCGGCGCCACAGGCGGCCAGGAAGGGTGCAATCAGCCAGCAAGCGGCGCGTTTGATGCGGTCCATGGTTTCTCCTCCGAGTCTGTTCTTGTCGCGATCTTGCATTCAGTGCAGCGCGCGGTAGATATCTTCGGCTAGCTCGCGTGAGATGCCTTTCACGCTGCACAACTCGTCGACGCTGGCGCCCGCCACACCGCGCACACCACCAAAGCGCTGCAGCAGCTGCGAGCGCTTCTTGGGGCCCACGCCGGGCACGTCCTCCAGCCGCGAGCCGCCGGTACGCGTGGCCGCACGCTTGGCGCGCATGCCGGTGATGGCAAAGCGATGGGCCTCGTCGCGGATCTGCGCGATCAGCATCAGCGCGGCGGAGTCGCGGCCCAGGTAGACCTTCTCGCGGCCGTCGGCGAACACCAGCTCCTCCAGCCCGACCTTGCGGCCCTCGCCCTTCTCGACGCCGGCGATCAAGCTCAGGTCCAGTCCCAGCTCCTCGAAGACCTCGCGCGCCATGCTGACCTGGCCGCGACCGCCGTCCACCAGCACCAGGTCAGGCAGGCGCCCCGTGCCGAGCTGGGCGGCCTCGGCCATCTTGGCGTAGCGGCGCGTCAGCACCTGGCGCATGGCGGCATAGTCGTCGCCGCCTGTGATGCCCTCAATGTTGTAACGACGGTACTGGCTGCTCTGCATCTGGTGGCTCTCGAAGACGACGCAGCTCGCCATCGTCGCCTCGCCGGCCGTGTGGCTGATGTCGAAGCACTCGACGCGGAACTTGTCGATCTCGGCGACGGACAGGTCCAGCGCATCGACCAGCGCCCGCGTGCGCGCCTGCTGCGAGCCCTCCTCGGCCAAGAGCCGCGCCAGCGCCAGCTCGGCGCCCTTGACGCACATCTCCAGCCAGATGCGCCGCTGGCCGCGCGGTTGGGCCTGCACGGTGACACGGCTGCCGGCCTGCGTGCTCAGCGCATCGGCAAGGCTGGCCTCGACGGGGTCGCTGACGACGATGAGGCCAGGCACCGGCGACGCCAGGTAGTGCTGGGCCATGAAAGCCTCCAGCACCAGCCGCTCGGGCGAAAGCCGCGCTTCGTCGTCCAGCTGGATGGCCGTCGCGTCGTCGACATGCTTGGGAAAGAACGCCCGGTCGCCCAGATGCCGGCCGCCGCGCACCATGGCCAGGTTCACGCAGGCCTTGCCGCCCTGCACCTTGACGGCCAGCACATCCACGTCGCGTTCGCCGCCGGTGGCGCTGCTTTCTTCCATGACCTGCTGCTGCAGCACCTTGGACAGCGCCTGGATCTGGTTTCGCACTTCGGCGGCCAGCTCGTACTGGAAGCGCTCGGCGTAGGCGCCCATCTGCTCCTGCAGCGCTGCCAGCACCGCATCGGTCTCACCGCGCAGGAAGCGCTCGGCGCTGCGCACGTCGCGCTCGTATTCCGGCGTCTGGCCGAGTGGCACGCAGGGGGCCGAACAGCGCTTGATCTGGTGCAAGAGGCAGGGCCGGCTGCGGTTGTTGAAGACGCTGTCCTCGCAGGTGCGCAGCTTGAACACCTTCTGCATCAGCTGGATGGACTCCTTCACCGCCCAGGCACTGGGGAAGGGGCCGAAGTACTGGTGCCGCTTGTCCACCGCGCCGCGGTAGTAGGCCATGCGCGGCCAGGCGTGCGCGGTGATCTTCAGGTAGGGGTAGCTCTTGTCGTCGCGGAACAGGATGTTGAAGCGCGGGTTCAACGTCTTGATGAGGTTGTTCTCCAGCAGCAGCGCCTCGGCCTCGGTACGCACGACCGTGGTCTCCATGCGCGCGATGCGCGAGACCATGACGCCGATGCGCGTGCCGCCGTGGTTTTTCTGGAAGTAGCTGGAGACGCGCTTCTTCAGCTCCCTGGCCTTGCCGACGTAGAGCACCTCGCCCTTGGCGTCGAAGTAGCGATAGACGCCCGGCATGGCCGGCAGCGCATTGACCTCGATCAGCAGCTTCTCGCGCGTCTCGCGGGCGGCGGCCTCCAGATCGGCGGCGCGTTGCTTCTCGGCGGCTTCGATGACGGCGCGCTCGGCGGGGGCTTGCTCGCCGAGGTCGGCGGGGGAAGGAGGCGTGCTGGACATTGGCGAGATTCTGGCCTGGGACAATGAGGTCCATGCTCTGGGACATCTTCTGCCGCGTCATCGACAACCACGGCGACCTCGGCGTCTGCTGGCGGCTGGCGCGTGATCTGGCGGCACGCGGTGAGCGCGCCAGGCTGTGGATCGACGACGCGACGGCGCTGGGTTGGATGGCGCCAGAGCGGCCCGGCGGCATCGACGTTTGTGTATGGCCGATGGGCGACGTGGACGTGCAGCCGGGCGACGTCGTCATCGAAGCCTTCGGCTGCGACCTCCCCCCCGCCTTTGTCGCCCGCATGGCCGCGCGGCAGCCGGTGCCGCGCTGGATCAACCTGGAATACCTCAGCGCCGAGGACTACGTCGAGCGCAGCCACGGCCTGGCCTCGCCGCAGTTCAGCGGCCCTGGCGCGGGCCTGACCAAGCACTTCTTCTACCCCGGCTTCACGCCGCGCACCGGTGGGCTGCTGCGCGAACCGGGCCTGCTGGAGCGCATCGCTGCGTTCGACGGGCCGGCCTGGCTGGCCGCGCATGGCTGGGCGCCGCAGCCCGGCGAGCGTGTCGTCAGCCTGTTCGCCTACGCCAATCAGGCCCTGCCGCCGCTGCTGAATGCACTCGCCGATCAACCCACACTGCTGCTGGCCTGCCCGGGACCGTTGCAGGCGCAGATCGCCGATCGCCCGGGCCTGCGCACGGTCGCCCTGCCCTATCTCGCCCAGGACGACTACGACCGGCTGCTGTGGGCGTGCGACCTGAATTTCGTCCGCGGCGAGGATTCGTTTGTGCGCGCGCAGTGGGCCGGCAAGCCCTTTGTCTGGCAGATCTACCCGCAGGACGACAACGCCCACTACGCCAAGCTCGAGGCCTTCATGGCCCGCGCCGACCTGCCCGACGCCTGGCGCGCGGTCTGGCGCGGCTGGAACGGCCTCGGTGCACTGCCGGCACGGCCCGAAGGCCTGACCGACGCCACAGCTCACGCACCGGCCTGGCGTGCGCAGTTGGCGACTCAACCCGACCTGCTCAGCCAGCTTCTCTGGTTCCTGGGGGCTTTCCGCTAGAATGTCGGGCTTTGCCGCGCCAAGCCGAGACGGAATCTGGTGCGCTGCAACGGTTCACCAGCTGGCACCGCCAGCCCCCAACTTCGCAACACACCATGAAACTCGCACAAGAAATCCGCGCCGGCAACGTGATCATGCAAGGCAAGGACCCGATGGTCGTGCTGAAGACTGAATACAGCCGCGGTGGCCGTGGTGCCGCCACCGTGCGCATCAAGATGAAGAACCTGCTGAACGGCTCTGGCGCCGAGCTGGTCTTCAAGGCCGACGACAAGATGGAGCAGATCATCCTCGACAAGAAGGAGTGCACCTACTCCTACTTCGCCGACCCGATGTACGTCTTCATGGACACCGAGTACAACCAGTACGAAGTCGAGTCCGAGAACATGGGCGACGGCATCTCCTACCTGGAAGACGGCATGGCCGCGGAAGTGACCTTCTACGACGGCAAGGCCATCTCCATCGAACTGCCCACCAGCGTCGTGCGCGAGATCGAGACCGAGCCGGCCGTCAAGGGCGACACCTCGGGCAAGGTCATGAAGCCCGCCCGCCTGAAGGGCACCGGCTTCGAGATCAACGTGCCGCTGTTCGTCGAGAACGGCGACAAGATCGAAATCGACACCCGCACGCACGAGTACCGCAAGCGCGTCTAACGCCTCTCCGGTCTCGCCAAAACGAAACGCCCGCTTTGCGCGGGCGTTTTGCTTTGTCAGGCGTCGTCGGAGAGGTCGGGGATGTCGATTTCCAGCTCGGCGTCGATCTCGCTGTCGAAGTCGGCGCTGGCCTTGATCGGAATCCACGGCCGGTCCAGCGGCCGGTAGACGCGGCGCTGCAGGCGGGCCAGGCGGTCGGAGCGCCCGATGGCGTCCATGACTTGCTCGGGTGCGAGCAGCATGGCGAACGGATCAGCCAGATTCGGGGTGGTGGACAGCATGGTGAGCCTCCTGTTGACGATGGGTCCACTGTAGGCAGACCCCTCTTTTCGCAACAGTCGGCACAGCGCGCTAGGGGCTGTAAGACTTTGCCTTACACGCCCTTTGCGGCGTGAACTACTTCTCGGCGGCCACGCGCTGGCGCTCGGCCATCGCGCGGCGCAGCTCCGCAGCAATCTTGTCGCGGCCGCTGCGCTGGGCGAAGTCGGCTGCCGTCAACTCCTGCTCGTTGGCCGCACGAGGCTCGGCACCGGCCTTCAGCAGCATCGGCACCACGTCGGCATTGCCGTAGCGGGCGGCCATCATCAGCGGCGTCGTGCCGTTCTCGGAGCGGGCGTTCAGCTCGGCACCCTGGGCGATGAGGAAGGCGGCGACGCCGTTGTCCGGCCCGCTGCAGGCGTAGTGCAGCGGCGTCCAGCCCTTGCGGTTGACGGCAGCGCCGCGCTTGACCAGCGCCTGGACCGCCGGCAGCGAGCCACGGATGGCCGCAATCATCAAGGGCGTCTCACCATCGGCGTTGACGGTGTCCACCTGCAGTTGCGGCGCCACCAGCAGGCTGTCAAGCGCCCGCTGCGAGCCTTCGCGCACGGCGGTGAACAACGCCGTGCGGCCGCGGGAATCCGCCAGGTTGGGGTCCACGCCCTTCAGCAGCAGTGCGACGACCGCGCGCGGGTCGTTCATCTCCGCAGCCATGACGAGGTCGTCAATCGGTGCGGCGCGGGCACCGGCAGCGGCCGTCAAGGCAAGGGCAATCAGCAGTGCCTTCATGCGGACTCCGGCAAGTTGAAAAGGCGGCGCGTGTTGGCCGTCGTGAGGGCGGCCAGCTCGGGCACCGGCAGGCCGACGGCATCCGCCACGGCCTTGGCCACATGCGGCACGTAGGCTGGCGAGTTGGTCTTGCCACGGAAGGGCACGGGCGCGAGATACGGGCTGTCGGTCTCGATCAGCACGCGGTCCAACGGCAGCAGCTTCAAGAGGTCGCGCAGGTCCTGCGCATTCTTGAAGCTGACGATGCCGGAGAACGAGATGTAGTAGCCACGCTCGACGGCCGCCAGCGCCACCTCGGCCGTCTCGGTGAAGCAGTGGAAGACACCGCCGGCCTGCTCGCCGGCCTCCTCGTCCAGCACGCGCAGCGTGTCGGCAGCGCTGGAACGGGTGTGGATGACCAGCGGCTTGGCAGCCTGCTTCGCCGCGCGGATGTGCGTGCGGAAGCGCTCGCGCTGCCACTCCATGTCGTCGATGCTGCGGCCGTTCAGGCGGTAGTAGTCCAGCCCCGTCTCGCCGATGGCGACGACGCGCGGCAGCGCCGCCAGCCGCACCAGCTCCGCCACGTCGGGCTCGCGCATGTCCTCGGTGTCGGGGTGCACGCCAACGGTGGCCCAGAGCACATCGTTCTCAAGCGCCAGCGCGTGCACGGTCTCGAATTCCTCCATCTGCGTGCAGATGCAGATGGCTTGCTCGACCTGCGCGTTGCGCATGTCGACAAGGATATCGGGGAGCCTTTGCTTCAGTTCGGGAAAGCTGAGGTGGCAATGCGAATCGACAAACATCAGAGCGTCTGGGTGGGCTTGCTCGACGAGATCGCCGTGCCCAGCACTTCCTCGATGCGCACGCGGATCAGCCGCGTCTTGTCGTCGCCGGGGAAGCGCACGCCCACGCCCTGGGTGCGACCGCCTGACGCGTTGGCTGGCGTCAGCCAAGCGACCTTGCCGGCGACGGGGTAGCGCTGGTTGTCCTCGGGCAGGGCGAGCAGCAGATAGACGTCTTCGCCGAGCTTGTAGTCACGCGTGGTCGGCACGAACAGGCCACCCTCAGTGAAGGCGGGGATGTAGGCCGCGTAGAGCGCCGACTTCTCACGGAACACGAGCTGGATGACGCTGGGCCGCGCCTGCGAACTGCTGGCGGACCCGCTGACCGTGGGCACCGGCAGCGCACCACCGAGTTGGCTGGGCTGGAACTGCAGGGAAGCCGGGCCCTGCTTGGATGTGGCGTCGCTCATGACCCGAGTGTATGAGCCTGGAAACCGCAGCTGCCAGGCTCAGCGCAACGACGCCGACATCGCCGCCTGGGCCTGCGCCACCAGCGCCTCGATCCACAGGCTGGCGTTCAGCGGGTGATCGGCATGACGCGCTGCGCGGCGCAGTTCCGCATCCCACGTCAGCAGCGGGGCTGCGCGTTTGGGCGACGGCAGCGCGGCCGGCGCAAAGAACTGGCCCGGCTGGCCATGGCTGCGGCGCAGGAGGTCGTGGCACAGGCGCTGCAAGGCGTCGATGGCGCGGGGTGGCGCCAGGTCGGACAAGGCCTGCACCTCGCCGCGCGCGACGCGCTTGGGGATGGCCTGCCAGGCCGCGTCGGTCAGGCCGGCCTGCGACCATTCCAGCGCCTGCTGCGGCCGGCCGCCGGTGGCATCGAGCAGGCCTTCCGCCCCGTCGACGCCCTTGGACGCCAGCCAGGCCAGCGCGGCGGCGCGCTCGGGCAAGGCCAGCGGCAGCGGTTGGCAACGGCTGCGGATGGTGGGCAACAGGCCGGCGCTGTCATGGCTGGCGAGTGCGAAGCGCAGCAGGCCCGAGGGTTCCTCCAGTGTCTTCAGCAGCGCATTGGCGGCGACGCCGTTCAGCGCCTCGGCCGGGAAGATGACGACGACCTTGGCGCGACCGCGCGCCGATGTAGCCTGCGCGAAGGACAGCAGGTTGCGTACCGCCTCCACCTTGATCTCGCGGCTGGGCTTGGCCTTGCCGGCCTTGGTCTCGATCTCCTCGAACGGCAGGCCGAGCGATTCGCGGGCCGACGCATCGAGCGCCTCGGGCAGCAGCAGCTGGAAGTCGGGATGCGTGCCGCTGGCGAACAGCTTGCAGCTGGGGCACTGGTTGCAGGCGGGTTGGCCGGGCGCTGCGGCCTCGCAGAGCCAGCTCTGCGCCAGCTTGACGGCCAGTTCCAGCTGACCGACGCCGGCCGGGCCTTGCACCAGCAACGCATGCGAGCGGGCACGGGCCAGCGCATCGGCCAGCGGGGCCTGCAACCAGGGGAGATCGGCGTTCAACATGCCGGGTAGCGCTCGGCAAGCACGGCCAACACCGCAGCGCCCACCTGCTCGACCGTGCCGCTCGCGTCGACTCGCACGATGCGCTGCGGCGCCTGGGCCGCGCGGGCGGCGTAGCCGGCACGCACACGCCCGAAGAAGTCCAGATCCAGTTGCTCGATGCGGTCGGCCTCGCGGGCGCTGGCACGGCGGGCGGCGGCTTGCTCGGCGGGGAGGTCGAACCACAGCGTCAGCTCGGGCTCGGTGCCCTCTTGCACCCAGTCCGCCAGCGAATTCAGCACCGACAGCGGCAGGCCACGGCCGCCGCCCTGGTAGGCAAAGCTGGCGTCGGTGAAGCGGTCGCAGAGCAGTGTCCTGCCGGCGGTCAGCGCGGGCTTGATGACCGTTTCGACATGGTCACGGCGGCCGGCGAACATCAGCAAGACCTCGGTCAGTGAGCCCATGGGCTGCTTCAGCACGATCTCGCGCAGCGTCTCTGCCAGCGGCGTGCCGCCGGGCTCGCGGCTGAGCTGCACGTCCGCACCTCGGGCGCAAAACCAGTCGGCCACCGCCTGGATGTGGGTGGACTTGCCGGCACCGTCGATGCCCTCGAAGCTGATGAAACGTCCTGAACTCACTGAGCGCCGCGCTGGTACTTGTTGACCGCGCGATTGTGCGCGGGGAGGTCATCGCTGAACTCGCTGCTGCCGTCGCCGCGCGCCACGAAGTACAGCGACTTGACCGGCGCCGGGTTCAGCGCCGCCTGCAGCGAGGCCGCGCCGGGCATGGCGATAGGCGTGGGCGGCAGGCCGCCGCGCGTGTAGGTGTTGAAGGGCGTATCGGCCAGCAGGTCGCGCTTGCGCAGGTTGCCGTCGAAGCGCTCGCCCAGGCCGTAGATGACGGTGGGGTCGGTCTGCAGCGGCATGGCTATGCGCAGCCGGTTGACGAATACGGCAGCAACGCGACTGCGGTCGGCCGGGGTGCCGGTCTCCTTCTCGACGATGGAGGCCAAGATAAGCGCCTCCTCGGCGGACTTCAGCGGCAGGTCGGGCTGGCGCTTGCTCCAGGCGTCGGCGAGGCGCTTCCTCATGGCTTCACGGGCGCGCTTGAGCACGGTCAGGTCGCTGACGCCACGGCTGTAGGCATAGGTGTCGGGGAAGAAGCGGCCCTCGGGTGCGACGCCGGGCTCGCCCAAAGCGGCCATGATTTCGGCGTCGCTCATCGCTGCCGTCTTCGCCTTGAGCGATGGCGCGGCAGCGAGAGCCGCCCTCACCTGGCGCCAGTTCCAGCCCTCGATGAGGCGCAACTGCTCAAGGATCTGGTCGCCACGCACCATCTTGTCGAGCAGCGCGCGCGGCGTGACGCCGGCATGGACTTCATAGCTGCCGGCGCGGATCTGCCGAGCCTGGCCGGACCACTTGAACCATTGGTAGAGGACGCGTGCATCCGTCTGCACGCCGGCAGCCACCCAGGCGCGGGCGACCTCGGCCGGGTTGGTGCCGGGTTCGATGGACAGCTCCACGGACGGTGCGGTCAACGTCAACGGGCTGCGCAGCCATTGCCAAATCGCGCCTGCGGCCAGCGCCGCGATCAACAACAAGACGAGCAGCGCCCGCAACAACCACTTCATGCCCTTGCCCGGCTCCGTCAAAAGGGCGCCGATGATAATTCCGGACATGTCCCAAGCCTCCCAACTCCGCCTCGCCGACTGGGGCGTCATCCGCGCCCAGGGCGCCGACGCCGCCAGCTTCCTGCACAGCCAGCTGACCCAGGACTTCGCCCTGCTCGACCGCGAGCACGCGCGGCTGGCCGGCTTCTGCACGGCGAAGGGCCGGCTGCTGGCGACGCTGGTGGGCTGGCGCGGTGGTGACGAAGAGATCCTGCTGGCGCTGCCGGCCGAGACGCTGGCGGCGACGCTGAAGCGGCTGTCCATGTTCGTCATGCGGGCCAAGTGCAAGTTGAGCGATGCGAGCGCGGAGTTCGCGGTCTATGGCCTGCTCGGCGCGCCGACCGCAGAGGCCTGGACCTTGAGCCGCGACGGCGATGCCGTGCAGATCGCCCTGCCGGGCACGGGCCGCGCGCTGCGTGTCCTGCCGGTCGATGCGCCCGGCCCGGCCGGCGAGGCCATCACGCCCGACGACTGGGCCTGGGCCGAAGCCGAGGCCGGCATCGCCTGGGTGCGCGGCACGACGGTCGAGGCCTTTGTGCCGCAGATGATCAACTTCGAGGTGCTGGGCGGCGTGAGCTTCAAGAAAGGCTGCTACCCCGGCCAGGAGATCGTCGCGCGCAGCCAGTACCGCGGCACGTTGAAGCGCCGGCTGCAGGTGTTCGAGACCGACGCGCCGGCGACGGTGGGCCAGGAGATCTTTCACAGCGCCGACCCCGAACAGCCGGCCGGCGTCGTCGCCAGCAGTGGTTCGCGGGACGGTCGTTCGTTGATCGCTGCGGAGATCAAGCTGGCGACGCTGGAGAGCGGCAGCCTGCACCTGGGCAGCGCTGCTGGTGCGACGCTGCAGCCACGAGCCCTGCCCTACGAAATTCCTCCCCAAGACTGATGCAGCTCTACGTCTACTACCGCGTAGCGACGGAGAACGTCGACACCGCCCTCATCGCCTTCCGCAAAGCCCGCGTCGAGGCGCCCATCGAGCTGCTGCAACGCCCCGAGCCGGATGCCGATGGGCATTGGACGTGGATGGAGATCTACCCCGAAGGCTGGGGCCACCGCGAGCCGCAGGTGGCGGGGGCGATGGCGCAATGGCTGGCCAGCGAGCGCAAGGTGGAACGGTTCGAGATGCTGGGTTAATCCGCTCGCGGCAGCCAGTAGCCGGGCTGATGCCGGTCCGGCGCGATCGCGAACACGATAACGGCGGCCGGTTCGTCCCGGTAGACCACGGTGAACGGGAAGCCCTTGACCTTGGTGCGCCGTGTCGACGCCGGCCCGGGAGCGCCGCCCATCGGGAAGCGGCGGATCAGGTCGAACGACGCTGCGACCGCCTCGCGAAACCGCTTGCCGGTGCCCTCGCGTTTGCCTTCGTAGTACGCCGTTTCCCGCAGCAGTTCGGCGCGCGCCTCACCGCGCAGGCGCAGCGGTTTCAAGGGGCCAGCCGTCGGGCTTCGGCCATCACATCGTCCAGCTCGTGCAAGTTGCCTTCGCCTCGCTCGTGCGCTGCCACGCGTCGCTCGATCTCCTGAGCCCAGGCTTCATCGCTGAGCTGCGCCGACAGGGGCTGCAAGGACTCCAGCAACAGATCAAGCAGTCGCACCCGGTCCTCAGGCGAAAGGTTGCGGCCTTGCTCGGCAAGTTCGGCAACGGGATCAGGCATGGCGGCCTCCTGCAGCGGGTCAACGGGTGGCGGGATTGTCCTGCGTAGCGAAAGAGAAGTCCCTACAAGCCGCGCACCATCTCCACATGCGCGATGCCCGCCTCTTCAAACGGTTGGCCCCTTCGCTGGAACCCCGCCCGCAGATAAAAATTCTCCGCCGACAGCTGCGCATGCAGCAGCACCTCGCGGTAGCCCTGCTTCTTGGCCTCGGCCATCAGCGCGTCCAGCACCTGCCGGCCTATCTGGGTGCCTCGCATGGCGCGCAGCACGGCCATGCGGCCGATCTTGGCGACGCCGGGGACATGCTCCAGCAAGCGGCCGGTGGCCAGCGGCCTGCCGAAGCGGTTGCGGGCCAGCGCGTGCAGGCAGCTGGCATCGGCCGCGTCCCATTCCATGTCGGCCGGGATGCCCTGCTCCTCGATGAAGACCTCGCGGCGGATGGCCCCGGCCGCGTCGCCCAGTTCGCGCCAGCTGCCCACGGCCACGTCGACGACCGGCTGGCCGGTCTCGAAGCCATGGATGGCATCGCGCAGCGCGTCGGGCACGCGCTGCGGCGTCTGCGTGGCGGGCTCGGCGAAGACGTAGATCATGTCGGCCTGCACCAGCAACTGCTCGCCGCGAAAGACGCCAGCGTCGACCTTCATCGAGCTGTTGCCGAACTCGCGGCAGCGCACGCCGATGTCCAGGCGGTCGTCGTAACGGGCCGAGCCGAGGTAGTCCAGCACGGACCGGCGTACGAAGAGGTCGCCGCCGAGCTGCTTCATGCTGTCGGCATAGGGCAGCGCCAGCGCGCGCCAGTAGCCGCTCATGGCCGTGTCGAGGTAGGTCAGGTAATGGCCGTTGAAGACGATGCCCTGGGCGTCGATCTCGGCCCAGCGAACGCGCAGGGGTTCGAGGTGGCGGAAGTCTTGGCGTTTCATGGCTGCAGATGATCCCTGATCGCGGCGGCGCAGGCGTCGAGGGCGGTGATGGCCTCGGGGATCTGGCGGCCCATCTTGATGAAGTCGTGCGTGACGCCGCGATACAGCTCCAGCTGCACGGCCACACCGGCGGCGCGCAGCGTGTCGGCGTAGGCAATGCCTTCGTCCACCAGCGGGTCGCATTCAGCCAGCACGACGCAGGCCGGGGCGAGTCCGGCGTGGTCGTCGGCCTCCAGCGGCGCGAAGCGCCAGTCGTGGCGCTGTTGGCGGTCGATGTAGTGCCCGAAGAACCACTCGATGCTGGCGGCGTCGAGCAGGAAGCCATTGGCGAACAGCTCATGCGACGGCGTGCCGGCGTGGCTGGCGCTACCGGGCGTGATGAGCAATTGCCCCTTCAGCGGCAGGCCGCGGTCGCGGGCGAAGAAGGCGGTGCCGGCGGCCAGCGTGCCGCCCGCGCTGTCGCCACCCACGGCCAGCCGCGAGCCGTCCAGGCCCTGCGAGCCGGCGTGCTCATGCAGCCAGGCCAGCGCCGCCCAGGCGTCGTCGACGGCGGCCGGAAAGCGGTGCTCGGGCGCCAGCCGGTAGTCCAGCGCCAGCACGGCACAGCCACTGCGCAAGGCGAGCTGGCGGCACAGGCTGTCGTGCGTCTCCAGGTCGCCGATGGTGAAGCCGCCGCCGTGCAGGTAGAGCATCACGGGCAGCTGCTCCGCGCTGGGCGCGTACAGGCGCGCCGGGCGACCGGCGGCTTCGAGGTCTTCGACGCGCGGCAGCGGCGCGCGCGGCAGGTCGAGGATCTCGGCGCCCATGCGGTAGGCGATGCGGGCCTCGCGCGGCGTCAGGCTGTGGAAGGGCGGCCGGTTGGCGCGGCGTATGCGTTCGAGCACGCCGGCCATGCGCGGCGTCAGCAATCGAGTGGGCGAGGTCATTGGGCGCGCATTGTCTGCGGCGGCACCCACGGGTCGCGCAGCGGCGCCTGGAAGGCCCGCTCGTTCGTCGGCGCGACGCTGCCTGGCTTCTGCGGCGTGCCGGCGCGGTCAACGGCGATGACGGCCCGAGCTTCCAACGTGCGGCGCTCAGGGCCGAGGTCTGCTGCGGCGCGCAAGGCCAGCGTGTTGGCGTAGAAGGCCTTCATGTCGGCCAACTGCGCGATGCAGGTGGCGTCGTCCAGGTAGCTCATGTGGCCGCCCGCGTAGTTGCGGATCTTCACGCGGCTGGCGTCCACGCGGGCCAGGTCGATCTCGGTCAGGTGGAAGGGCGTGGCCAGGTCGTGATAGCCGCTCACGGCCAGCACGCGCAGACGCGGGTTCTGCGTGAGTGCTGCGGCCAGGTCGGGCAGCGTGTCAGGTAATGCACGGCCGGCGTGGCTGAAGTCCCAGTGCTGGATGGCGTTGCTGAGGATGACGTAGGTGGAGGCATTGCGATAGCCGAGCTGGTCGCGCAGATGCGTGGTGATGCCTTGGGCAAAGCTGCCGCCTATCCAGGTGCTGGATGGGTCACCCTCGGCGGCGAGCTGGCTGCCCGTCGCCGCCTTCATGCGGCCGTCGTAGCGGCCCAGCAACTGGCCGCTGATGAGCCACTGGCGGTAGTCGTCGGCGCTGACGTTGAGCGTGGCCTGCCAGCGCGACACCGGCAGGCCGGTCAGGTCGGCCAGCGGCTGCCACAGCGCGGGCGCCTGCTGGCCGCCGCTGATGAAGGCCTGCAGCGCGGGCGCGTAGACCTGCTCCGCATAACTGCGCGCGTTGGCGGCCCAGGCATCGGGGTCGCTGGGCACCGGCTGCGTCAGGCGGTGGAAGGCGCCGACGGCGGCAAAGGTCGGCAGGAAGCCGTTGCAGCCCTTGCCCGTCGTGATGGCGCAATTGCTGTTGTAGTCCATGGCCGGCGACTGCAGCACCAGGCCGTCCAGCATGACGCCGGCCTCCTGCAGCCGCCGCGCCAGCACGGCCGTGCGCGGGCCGCCGTAGCTTTCGCCGAACAGGTATTTGGGCGAAGCGGCGCGGTTGTAGACGGCCAGGTAGCGCAGGATGAAGTCGCGGAACAAGGCGGCGTCGGCGCCCACGCCCCAGAAGCTGCGGTTCGTGAAGGGCGCGATGGCCTGCGAGTAGCCGCTGCCCACCGCGTTGATGAAGACGAGGTCGCTCTGGCCCAGCAGGTGCTCGGCGTTGTCCACCATTGTGAAGGGCCGTGCGGCGGTCGTCTCGGGCACGCCGGTCACCAGCCGCTTGGGGCCGAAGCTGCCCAGCTGCAGCCAGACCGAGGCCGAGCCCGGGCCGCCGTTGTAGAAGAAGGTGACGGGGCGCGTGGTGGCATCGGCACCGGACAATGTGTAGGCGACATAGAAGACCGAGGCCTGGGCGGCACCGGCCGCGTCGCGCGCGATCAGGTGGCCGGCGGTGGCGGTGTAGCTCAGCGTCTGGCCGTTGGCGGTGAGCGTCTGCGTGCTGACGGCAGCAGCCTCGACGGCGCCGGGCAACGAGGCCTCGGGCGCTGAGGAATAGACCGTCGTGTCGGTCAGGCCGGGCAGGTTGCCGACGGGTGGCGGGGCAGATGACCCACCTCCCCCACCGCCGCCGCAGGCCGTGAGCAGGAGGACGAGCAGCCAGGTCAGTGGAGTCGCGCGCATGACTGCCAGTCTAGACAGCCGGCCACTACGATGAGGAAAGACATTGCGGAGACCGCGCCATGGCCCAGATCCTCTACCTGACCCGCATTGAGCTTGAGTTCGGCGCCTGCCGCCTGCTGCCCGCCGAATGCGAGCGCATCGGCATTCGCCGTCCCCTCGTCGTGACCGATGCCGGCGTGCGCGCGGCCGGTGTGCTGGACGAGGCGCTGGCGGCCTTCGAGGTCAAGCCACCCGTCTTCGACCGCACGCCCGCCAACCCGACCGAGTCCGCCGTGCGCCTGGCCGTGCAGGTGGCGCAAGAGTTCGGCTGCGACGGCCTCATCGCCATCGGCGGCGGCTCCAGCATGGACCTGGCCAAGGGCGTGGCCATCGCCGCCACGCACGAGGGGCCGCTCAAGCGCTGGGCCACCATCGGGGGCGGTGCCGTCAACATCACGTCCAAGGTGCTGCCCCTGATCGCCGTGCCGACGACGGCGGGCACCGGCAGCGAGGTGGCGCGCGGCGCCATTCTTATCGTCGACGACGGCCGCAAGCTGGGCTTCCACAACTGGGAGCTGCTGCCCAAGGCCGCCATCTGCGACCCGGCGCTGACGCTGAAGCTGCCACCCGCGCTGACCGCCGCCACCGGCATGGACGCCGTCGCCCACTGCATCGAGACCTTCCTCGCGCCGGCCTTCAACCCGGCGGCCGACGGCATCGCGCTGGAGGGCTTGCGCCGGGGCTGGCAGAGCATCGAACGCGCCACCCGCGACGGCCAGGACCGCGACGCGCGGCTGGACATGATGTGCGCCAGCGTGCACGGGGCGCTGGCCTTCCAGAAGGGGCTGGGCGCCGTGCACTCGCTGAGCCATTCGCTGGGCGGCATCAACCCGCGCCTGCACCATGGCACGCTGAACGCCGTCTTCCTGCCCGCCGTCATCCGCTTCAACGCCGAGGCCGACAGCGTGCTGCGCGAGGACCGCATGGCGCGGCTGGCGCAGGCGATGGGCCTGGCCGGCAGCGATGCCGATGCCGTGGCCGAGGCCATCACGGCGATGAACGCGCGGCTGGGCCTGCCGTCAGGCCTTGCTGCCATGGGCGCCGGGCCGGAGCTGGACGATCGCATCATTGAGCACGCGCTGCTGGACCACTGCCACAAGACCAACCCGCGCATCGCCAGCGCCGAGGACTATCGGGCGCTGCTCGCCGCCTCACGCTGATCCGCGTTGCGACGCGATCCGTGACGTAAGCCGCATGGCCCGGCACGCGGGACCCAAGGCGCATGCGCATGGGGGCGAACATCGCAGGTTGACAAATAAGACCTGCAGGAGACCGCCGTGATGAACCTTTCCATTGGCAAGCGCCTGGCCGCCGGCTTCGCCTTGATCCTCGTGCTGGCTGCGTGCGTCATTTCATTGGCGTCTTTGCGCATGACCGCCACCGCCACGGCAACGCGGCAGATGATGGACGAGCCGCTGACCAAGGAGCGCTTGCTCGCGGACTGGAACCGCAACATCAATGCCGGTGTGCGCCGCACGATCGCGATTGCCAAGAGTTCCGACACCTCCCTGGTCGCCCTGTTTGCCGAGGACCAGGCGCAGTCGACCCAGCAATCCGGCGAGTTGCAGAAGAAGATCAAGGCGCTGATCCGTTCGCCCGAGGAGCAGGCACTGTTCGATGCAGTGGCCAAGGCCAGACAGGTCTACATCGCCTCACGCGAGGAGATCGTCCAGCTGAAGAAAGCCGGAGAGGCCGAGGCCGCCGACAAGCAGCTGACCGACGTCTTCGTGCCCGGCTCCAAGGTCTACCTCGCGCGGATGCAGGAGTTCCTGGACCACCAGCGCAAGAGCATCGACCAGACCGCCGCTGGCATTGACGCCGCCAACGGCAACAGCCGGCTGCTGCT
Source organism: Pelomonas parva (assembly GCF_043555835.1). Taxonomy (NCBI): domain Bacteria; kingdom Pseudomonadati; phylum Pseudomonadota; class Betaproteobacteria; order Burkholderiales; family Sphaerotilaceae; genus Roseateles; species Pelomonas parva. Next base: position 241,319 of record NZ_JBIGHV010000001.1, read on the forward strand.
GATCGGCTTCGGCCTGGCGATGCTGGCTGTGGGCGTGGCAGCGGCCTGGAGCATCACGCGCAGCATCACCGTGCCGCTGGCGGCCGCCAACGAGCTGGCCGAACGCGTGGCGGACGGCAACCTGATGCGCTCCGGCCAGGGCAGCCTGGCGGGCAGCGACGAGATCGGCAAGCTGCAGACGACGCTGCGACGCATGCGCGAAACGCTGGCGCAGACCATCGGCAGCATCCGTGATTCCGCCGAGTCCATCGGCACCGCCTCGGCCGAGATCGCCAGCGGCAACCAGGACCTGAGCGCGCGCACCGAGAAGGCCGCGTCCAGCCTGGAGGAGACGGCCAGCGCGATGGAGGAGCTGACCGGCACCGTGCAGCAGTCGGCCGCGTCGGCAGGCCAGGCGAACTCGCTGGCCGTGTCGGCCGCCAGCGTGGCGCAGCGCGGTGGCGAGGTGGTCGCCCAGGTGGTGCACACGATGGACGAGATCAATGCCAGCTCACGCAAGATCGCAGACATCATTGGCGTCATCGACGGCATCGCCTTCCAGACCAACATCCTGGCGCTGAACGCGGCCGTCGAGGCGGCGCGCGCGGGTGAACAAGGCCGCGGTTTCGCCGTCGTGGCGAGCGAGGTGCGCTCGCTGGCTGGCCGTTCGGCGGACGCGGCCAAGGAGATCAAGGGCCTGATCGGCAGCAGCGTCGACCGCGTGGAGGCCGGCTCGCGGCTGGTGGCCGAGGCGGGCAAGACGATGGGCGAACTCGTCGGCGCCGTGCAGCGCGTCAAAGACATCATGGGCGAGATCACGACCGCGACGGCCGAGCAGTCCGACGGCATCGCCCAGGTCAACATCGCCATCGCCCAGCTCGACCAGGTCACGCAGCAGAACGCCGCGCTGGTGGAGGAGTCCACCGCCGCCGCCGAGAGCCTGCGCGAGCAGGCGACGACGTTGAACGGCGCGGTCGGGACCTTCCAGGTCGCGAGGCGTTGAGCCTCTCAGGTCCCGCCGCCGCAGCCCGATCCGCAGCTGCAGCCGCCGCCATCTGAGCTGGTGCTGCAGCTGCCGGAGTCGACTGAAGTTCCAGTACCACCGCCGCCGTCGCCGCCCTGCTGTCGGCGCAGCGAGATCAACTCCGCTTCGCTGACGAGGCCCAGCGCCACCAGGCCGGTCGCCGCGACGCTTGCATGCGTGAACGCAACGCCGCAGGGCTGACCGAAACCGTCGATCTGCCGGTGCAGCAACGCACCCCGCTTGTGCTGATAAGCCCAGCCGGCGGGCAGGCGCAGCAGGCCGTCGAGTGCGAACAGCAAAGGAAGCTGCGGCCCGAGCGGGCTCGCGCCCTCGCTGCGGCAGGCGCCCACCCAGGCGCGGGCGAGACAGTCGTCTAGCGGCGCGCCCAGATCGGCAGACTCGCAGTGCTCGACGACCCGGCCGAAGTAGCGCTGCTGCCAGTCGGCCAGCCCCGCCGGGTCAAGCTGGAGCCAGACATGCCAGACCGAATCCGCCGCCTTGCTGGGCAGCGCACAAGGGCCATGCTCGCGCTGCAGCCGGCAGGCCTCGAAGAACTGCGCCAGGCCGAGCGAGCAGCGCAGCCAGGCGCTGTCGCTGACGGCCAGACCGGGGAATTCATCCGGCGCGTGATGAACCCAGGCAATGCGGACGGCGGGCGCGATCTGCCCGGCCGCCAGCGTCGCCGGCGGGCAGCGCTTGCGCAGTGCGACGGCCTCGCTGCCCTCGCGCCGCTGCGCCCACCAGCCACCGATGCGGGTGGTGAGACTGAACCTTGTATTTATTGTTGTGTTGTTCATGGCAGCGAGTGTTTGACGAAAGTGTGACGCGACCATGACGAGACGTAAAAAAGCCCGCCAAAGCGGGCTGTGAAACCGTCAGGAGTTGAGGTTGACGGGGAGATATTGCGACGGGATCAACCGTGCTTGGCGTCGAAGAACTGTTCGTCTTCGGTCGAGCCTTTCAGCGCCGCGGTGGAGGCGTTGGCTTCGATGGTGGTGGTGACGGCGTCGAAGTAGCCGGTGCCGACTTCGCGTTGGTGCTTCACGGCGGTGAAGCCCTTCTCGGCGGCGGCGAATTCCTTTTCCTGCAGTTCGACGAAGGCACTCATCTGGTGGCGCGCATAGCCGTGCGCCAGCTCGAACATCGAGTAGTTCAAGCTGTGGAAGCCGGCCAGCGTGATGAACTGGAACTTGTAGCCCAGCGCACCCAGCTCGCGCTGGAACTTGGCGATGGTGGCGTCGTCGAGGTTCTTCTTCCAGTTGAACGACGGCGAGCAGTTGTAGGCCAGCAGCTTGCCGGGGAACTTGGCGTGGATGGCGTCCGCGAAAGCCTTGGCGAAGGCCAGGTCGGGCTTGCCGGTCTCGCACCAGATCAGGTCCGCGTAAGGCGCGTAGGCCAGGCCGCGGCTGATGGCCTGGTCCAGGCCGTTGCGGGTGCGGTAGAAGCCTTCGACGGTGCGCTCGCCGGTGCAGAAGGGCTTGTCGTTGTCGTCGATGTCGGCGGTGACGAGGTCGCCGGCTTCGGCGTCGGTGCGGGCGACCAGCAGCGTGGGCGTGCCCATCACGTCGGCGGCCAGGCGGGCGGCGACGAGCTTGGCGACAGCTTCGCGGGTGGGCACCAGCACCTTGCCGCCCATGTGGCCGCACTTCTTGGCGCTGGCCAGTTGGTCCTCGAAGTGCACGCCGGCGGCGCCGGCTTCGATCATGGCCTTCATCAGCTCGAAGGCGTTCAGCACGCCGCCGAAGCCGGCTTCGGCGTCGGCCACGATGGGGGCGAAGAAGTCGATGTCGTCCTTGCCTTCGCTCCACTGGATCTGGTCGGCGCGCTGAAAGGTGGCGTTGATCTTCTTGACGACCTTGGGCACCGAGTCCACCGAGTACAGCGACTGGTCCGGGTACATCTCGCCATTGCTGTTGGCGTCACCGGCCACCTGCCAGCCCGACAGGTAGATGGCCTTCAGGCCGGCCTTGACCTGCTGCATGGCCTGGTTGCCGGTGAGCGCGCCCAAGGCGTTGACGAAAGGCTCGGTGTTCACCAGGCCCCAGAGCTTCTCGGCGCCGCGCTTGGCGAGCGTGTGCTCGATCTCGATGGAGCCGCGCAGGCGCACGACGTCGGCGGCGCTGTAGCCGCGGGTGATGCCCTTCCAGCGCGGGTTCTCGGCCCAGTCTTTCTCGAGGGCGGCGATCTGTTGTTCACGGGTCAGGCGGGTCATGGAAGCTCCTTGCAAAACATTGAAAACCGATGCCGCAAGACTAGTCCTCACGGCCGCCTCTGTGCGCACCCAAGTCTTCTATAAGAATAATTTGTTTGTTATTTAAAATCAGTTGCTTACGATGCACATTTCAAATTGCAAAAAGACATTCACCATAATGAGAAAAAATGCGGCGCCGCAACACGCGCGCATTTCTCGATATGAAAAGTGACTTTCGAATCGTGAGAACGTGCGGATGCAACATCGGCGCATGCCTTTACTGAACACACCCCGGCTGCGGCTGGAGCCGCTGGACGATGGCCACTTCGACGCGCTGCATCGCTTGAACAGCGACCCGGTCGTCATGCGCCACATCACCGGCCGGCCCGAGACGCCGCAGGACACACGGCTCATGATCGAGCGCGTGAAGGCACGCTGGGCCGAGTTCGGCTACTCCTGGTGGGCCTTCATCAAGCAGGACGGCGGCAACCTGATCGGCACCGGCTGCATCCAGCACCTGAACCGCGACCCGGCCGGCCCGCTGGAGACCGGCTGGCGGCTGCGTCAGGACGCCTGGGGCCAGGGCTATGCCAGCGAGGCGGCGCGGCACATGGTGGGCTGGGCATTCGCGACGCTGCAGCCAGAGCGCATCTGCGCCGTCTGCCAGCCGGACAACACGCCCTCCTCCACCGTCATGGAGCGCCTGGGCATGAGCTACACGGGCACGGGCCGCTGGTACGACATGGACTGCGACCGCTACGACATCACAGCCGCCGAATGGGCAGCGAGCCCCGCCAAGGCGCGCTACGACGCTGAGGCATAGTTCAAACTTTCACCCAACCTGGAGGACAGCATGGCCAACACCGAACAACGCGGCAACAAGATGACGAAGAAGCCCAAGAAGGACAGCGCGCCCATCAAGGCGGCAGCGGGTTCCGACCGTCCGGTCGCACCGATGACGGCCGTGCTGCCCAAGGGCAAGGAAGCCAAGCTGAAGAACAAGTGAGGCCCGCATCGGCGGGCTGGCTCACAGCCCACCGATGAAATAGCGCTTCAGGCCCGCCAGCACCATTTCCACGGCGATGGCCGTCAGCACCAGGCCCATCAGCTTCTCGATGGCCGACACGACCGAATCGCCCAGCAGCTTGCGGATGCGGTCGGCCAACACCAGCACGATGCCCGACACCAGCAGCGCCGCGCTGAGCGCGCCTATCCACTCGTAGATGCGGTCCGGCTGGCGGGAGGCCAGCAGCAGCACGGTGGCCATGGCCGATGGCCCGGCCAGCAGCGGCACGGCCAGCGGGAAGATCAGCGGCTCCTTGCCGGGCTCCAGCCCGTAGGCCGACTCGGCCGAACTGCCGAAGATCATGCGGATGGCGATGATCATCAGGATGACGCCGCCCGCCACTTCCAGCGAACGCTCCGACAGGTGCATCACGCGCAGGAAGCCTTCGCCCAGAAACATGAAGGCGAACAGCACGCAGAAGGCGATGCCCACCTCGCGCAGCGCCACGCGCGTGCGGCGCTCTTTGGGCACCGCACGCATGACGGAGATGAAGATGGGCAGGCTGCCGAGCGGGTCCAGCACCAGCAGCAGCAGGATCAGGGCGGAGACGAAGCTGTGGTCCATCCGCCCGGATTGTCCAGGAGCAGGCTCCGGCTCAGAACCGGTAGTGCGCCCGCGCGAAGTAGGACGCGCCATTCAGGCCGAACTGCACGGCGTCGTAGTAGAAACCGTTGTCGGTCTCATACGGGTCCTGGCGGGTCGGCTTCACGTTGAAGACGTTGTTGCCGCCCATGCTCAGCTTCAGCGCCTTCGTGACCTGCCAGGTCAGGCCCAGGTCCATCGAGGTCTTGGGCTTGTAGTGCAGGTTGGGCACCGGCGGACCGGAGAACGTGCCCTGGGTCTGGCTGCCGAAGTGGATGACCTTGGCCTCGCCCGTCCAGGCACCTTGGATGTACTCGAAGCCCAGCGTCGCCTTGGCGCGCGGGCCGCCCTGCTCGATGAACAGGCGCTCGCGCTCGGACAGCAGCACGTCCGCGTCCATCTTCAGGCTGGCCGGCACGTTGACCTTGCTGACGTTGGTGCGGCTGATGTTCAACGCCAGGAAGGTGTTGAGCGTGCCAGCGCCCAGCTTGCTGCGCTGCGACGCCGTCAGGTCCAGGCCGCGCGTGCGGGTGTCGACCGAGTTGACGAAGAACTGCGCCTGGCCCACGCCCAGGCCCTGCAGGATGGGGCCCAGGTTGGGGTCGCTGGCATCGACGCGGCCGGACAGCACGATGCGGTCCTTGATGTTGATCTGGTACAGGTCGACCGTGATGGCGGTATCGGCGCTCGGCTTGACGGTGAAGCCGACGGTGAGGTTCTTGGACTTCTCCTGCTTCAGCGCCGGCACGCCCGCCGCGTTCGTCAGCGCGCTGCCGTTGGGCGCCAGCACGACGTCCAGCGGCTGCTGGTTGATGAAGTCGGTGAAGGTGGACGAGAAGTACAGCTGCTGCAGGCTGGGCGCGCGGAAGCCCGTGCTGGCCGCGCCGCGCAGCAGGAATGCCTTGCTGAGCTTGTAACTGCCGGAGAGCTTGGCCGTCGTCGTGGAGCCGAAGTCGCTGTAGCGCTCGGCACGGACGGCGGCATCCACCGTCAGCGCGGGCGTCAGGCTGACCTCCCAGTCGGCGTAGAGCGCCCGGCTGTTGCGGCTGCGGTTCGTGGCATCACCGGGCTGGAAGCCCGGGAAGCCCTGGCTGCCGGCGTTGCCGCCGACGCCTACGCCATCGACGTCGCTGTAGGAGCCGGGCTCGCCCGCGACGATGTCGTACTTCTCGCGGCGGTACTCGGCACCGAAGGCGATGTTGCTGCCGCCCAGCAGATCGGGGAAGTAGCGGCTGACGTCGAAGTTGGTCGTGGCCTGGCTGAAGCCGAAGCCGCCGGCATCGAAGCGCGTCGGGCTGATGCCCTGCCCGCCCGCCAGCAGATCCTTGTTGGCGACGGACGCATTCAGCGTGTTGCTGATGTCGTAGCGCATCTTGTTGGAGCCATAGGTCTGCGACAGGTCGGTGTCCCAGCCGGCGATGGACGACTTCCAGCCGACGATGACGTAGCGGTCCTGCACGTCGCCGTTGATGAAGGGCACGAAGCCGTTGGGGTACATCGCGGCCGAGTTGCGGCTGGGGATGTCGTCTGAGCCGACACCACCACGCGCCCAGGCGCCAGATGACGCATCGCGGTCCTGCGCGCCGGCGGTCAGGTAGACGCGGTTGTCGACGTCGACAGGGAACTCGCCGTTCAGGTAGACCGTCTTGTTCTTGACGGCCGTGTCGCCGATGGTGCGCAGGTCGCCCGGGTCGGCCCGGTTGGAGCGGCCGCGGTCCTGCCATTCGCCGGTGACGGCCAGCGTGCCGCCGCCCAGCTTGACGCCGCAGTAGGCCGAGGCGAGGTAGTTCTTGCCGTCGCCGGCCGAATACTGGCCGTAGCCGGCGACGGCCTCGCAGCCGGCCTTCTTCTTGAGCTGGATGTTGATGACGCCGGCGATCGCGTCCGAGCCGTACTGCGCTGCCGCGCCATCGCGCAGCACCTGCACGTTGTCGATGGCCAGCAGCGGCAGCGAGTTCATGTCCGTGCCGGTCGAGCCGCGGTTGCGCGCGCCGAACAGGTTGACCAGGGCCACGGTGTGGCGGCGCTTGCCGTTGACCAGCACCAGCGTCTGGTCCGAACCCAGGCCGCGCAGTGCGGCGGAGTCGATCAGGTCGGCGCCGTCCGCGCCGGTCTGGCGCGTCGAGTTGAACGACGGGGACAGGTATTGCAGCGACTGCGCCAGGTCGAACTGGCCGCCGCCTTCGGTGACCTTGCTCATCGAATAGATGTCCACGGGCACCAGCGTGTCGGTGCTGGACGCGGCGGGCATCGTCTTGCGCGAGCCAACGACGCTGACGCGCTCCAGGCTGGTGGTTTCCTGGGCGACGGCGGCCATGGTGGCGAAGAGGCTGAGGGCGGCCAGGGCCGTGGGCAGCAGGCGGGGGGCGGGCATGGAGAACTCCGTGAAGTGGTGTGCGATGGCGGCGCAGTTTGCTCGCGGCCAAACCGCCGTGGGACGCCCTGTTGCTGCCCACCGACGGGTTTGAAACCAACGAAACGAACGAAGCCGCCGTGCAACGCTTTCGCGAGAAACGTGCCTACCCCCGGGGGTGGTGTTGCGCGTGCAAGGCCTTGAGGCGCTCCCGCGCCACATGGGTGTAGATCTGCGTCGTCGACAGGTCGGCATGCCCCAGCAGCAGTTGCACCGCGCGCAGGTCCGCACCATGGTTGAGCAGGTGCGTGGCGAAGGCGTGGCGCAGCGTGTGTGGCGACAGCGGCACCGTGATGCCGGCCACCAGCGCATGGCGCTTGATCAGGGTCCAGAACATCTGCCGCGTCATGCCCGCGCCGCGCGCGGTGACGAACAAGTCGTCGCTGCTCTGGCCGGCCAGGATCTCTGCGCGCGCCTCGCGAATGTAGCGCGCCATCCACTCCGCCGCGTGCTCGCCGAAGGGCACGAGGCGGGCCTTGCCGCCCTTGCCGGTGACATGCAACACGGCGTCCTTGAAGGCGACGTGCGCGCCCTTGAGCGTGACCAGCTCCGACACGCGCAGGCCGCTCGCATACATCAGCTCCAGCATGGCGCGGTCGCGCAGGCCCAGCGGCGTGTTGACGTCGGGCGCGGCGAGCAAGGCGCTGACCTGCGCCTCGCTGAGCAGCTTGATGTTGCGGTGCCCCGCCTTGGCAGCGGTCAGCTTGAGGGTCGGGTCGGCTGCCAGCCGGCCCTCGCGCAGCGCCCAGCGGAAGTAGCGCTTGATGGCCGACAGCCGCCGGTTGGCGCTGCTGGATTTGCCGCCCGCTTTGGCCACGGCAAGTTCGAGCAGGTCGTGTTCGGTGCAGCTGTCGAGCGGCCGGGGTGCGATCAGCGCTGCCAGCGCCGTCAGGTCGCGCCGGTAGGCCGCCTGCGTGTTGGCGCTCAGGCCGTCTTCCAGCCAGAGCGCCTCGATGAACGATTCAATCGCTGGGTCAGTCAAGCTTCAATTTTTGTTGAGCGACGACCTTCTTGTAGACCTCGAACTCCGCCGCCACCTGCGCCGAAAACTCGGCAGGGGTGTTGGCGACGATCAGCGAGCCGGTGTCCTCGATGCGCTTCTTCACGTCGGGCATCTCGACGGCCTTGCGGACGGCGGCGTGCACCTTGTCGACGACCTCCTTCGGCAGCCCCTTGGGGCCCTGGATGCCGTAGTAGGCCATGCGGTTGACCAGTTCCAGCCCCACCTCCTTGAAGGTCGGCACGTTGGGCAGCGTCGCCAGCCGCTGCGGCGCGGCAACGACGATGGGGATGAGGCGGCCGTCCTTGATGAAGGGCAGCGCCGAGGGCAGGTTGTCGAAGATCATCGGCACCTGGCCGGCCACCGTGTCGTTCAGCGCCGGGCCCGCACCGCGGTAGGGGATGTGCAGGATGAACAGGCCCGTCAGCGACTTGTACAGCTCCATCTGCAGGTGGCCGATGCCGCCCGTGCCCGAAGTCGCGAAGCTGTACTTGCCGGGATTCTTCTTGATCTCGGTGACAAAGCCCTTGTAGTCGCGAGCCGGGAAGCTGGGGTGCACCGCGATGACGTTGGGCGTGGCCGCAACATTGGTGATGGCCGTGAAGTCGGTCAGCGGGTTGTAGGCGATCTTGGGGTTGATGGCCGGGTTGGAGGCCGTCGTCGACACCGTAGCCACGCCCAGCGTGTAGCCGTCCGGCGCGGCGCGCACGATCTCGTTCGCGCCCACCGTGCCGCCACCACCGGCCCGGTTGTCCACCACCATGGTCTGGCCCAGCAGCGCGGGCATGCGCTCGGACAGGATGCGGGCAATGATGTCCGTCGTGCCGCCGGGCGCGAATGGCACGATGAGGCGCACGGTCTTGGCCGGGTAGGCCTGGGCCCAGGCGAGCGGGGCCAGCGGGCCGAGGCCGGTCAGTGCGGCGGCTTGGAGGATGGAACGACGTTGCATGGTCTGTCTCCTTGTTGTTGGCGAGGCGATGCTAGCTCGACTGCCCCAGCAGGCCGGCGCGCAGTTGGGCGTCGCTGTTGCGCTCACCGATGAACACCTTGAGGAAGGCGGCGTAGAAGTCCTGGCCCTCGATGGGCTTGCCATGGACCTTGCCGTTGATGGTCAGCACCGTGCCTTGGTCTGGCAGGTAGTCGATGACGAGTCGGTCGCCCTTTTTCACCCGCCCGACCTCGCTGATGGCGGCGTTGAACTGCCTCACGCGCTCCTCGACCGCCGCCTTCTCGGCCTCGGTGGAGTTGCGGCTGACGCCCTTGTTGATGGCCTTGACGAACTCCTGCGTCGACACGTCCTTCACGATCGGGATGACGATGCGCAGTTCCAGCCGCTTGGGCCCGCCCTGCGCATAGATCGCCTCCGGGGTGCTGGCCTTCTGCGGCAGGTAGAGCGCGGCCAGGTAGGCCGAGTAGCGCATGACGAACACCTTGGCCCCCACGCCGTTGAGCTGCAGCGTGGCGCCACCCAGCGGCAGGGTGTCGGCAAAGTCCTGGCCTTCGAAGCGCACGGCCTGCGCCGGCAGGGACACAACGGCAGCCAGGGCCAGCACGGCGGCGTGGCGGCGGATCGACAGACTCATGCAGGGGCTCCAGCGGAAGACGTTCCGGACGATAACGGCAGGGACGACGGTGGCGCCGACAAGGCCCAGGCGACATGCTCGGCCACCAGCGCCTCGGCGCCCTCCCCGGCCCGCTGCAGCGCGGCCCGCAGGCTGGCGTCGTCACGCTGGCGCAGCGCGTTGCCGGCAGCCACCGCCAGGTTGCGTTGCCAGCGCGCAAAGCCAATGCGACGGATGGCGGAGCCCTCCGTGCGGCGCAGGAACTCGGCCTCGTCCCAGGCCAGCAACTCGGCAATCGGCGTGCCTGCCAGGCCCGGGCGCACGTCGAAATCAGCCAGCACGGCAGGCTGCGCGAACTTGTTCCACGGGCAGGCCAATTGGCAGTCGTCGCAGCCGTAGACACGGTTGCCGATCAGCGGCCGAAGTTCGGTCGGAATGGACCCGTCGTGCTCGATGGTCAGGTAGGAAATGCAGCGCCGCGCATCGACGCGGTAGGGCGCCGTGATAGCCGCCGTGGGGCAGACAGCGATGCAGGCGCTGCACTCGCCGCAGTGCGCGCTGACGGCCTCAGTAAGCGGCAAGGCGATGTCGATGAACAGCTCGCCGAGGAAGAACATCGAGCCCGCCTCGCGGTGCAGCGTCAAGGTGTGCTTGCCGCGCCAGCCCAGGCCCGAGCGCGCGGCCAACTCCACCTCCAGCACCGGCGCCGAGTCGGTGAACACCCGGTAGCCCAGCGGCCCGACCTCGGCCTCCAGTTTCTCGGCGAGCTTCTGCAGGCGGTTGCGCAGCACCTTGTGATAGTCGCGGCCTCTCGCATAAATGGAGACCTGCGCCTGCGTCGGCTCGGCCAGGCCGGCCCATTCGACTGCCTGCCAACCCGGCTCGGTCGCCTGAGGCAGATAGTCCATGCGCGCCGTGACGACCCGCAGCGTGCCCGGCACCAGCTCCGCCGGCCGCGCCCGCTTCATGCCGTGCGCGGCCATGTAGTGCATGCGGCCGTGGTGGCCTGCGTCAAGCCAGGCCTGCAGGCCGGGCTCGGCGCTGCTGAGGTCCACATCGGCCACGGCGATCTGTGAGAATCCCAGCTCACGCGCCCAGCCCCGCAAACGCTCCAACAGCGCGGTGGCATCGACAGTAGACGGGACCTCTTGCATTTGTCGCCGATTCTAGAAACCGAACTCCTGTGGTCCGACGAGACTGCGGCTCAAGCCTCCGCTGAAAAGCTCGCGGCGGCGCTGCTCCCCTCCCCCGACGCCGTCATCGAGCTGCATGGCCCGCTCGGCGCCGGCAAGACGACCTTCACGCGCCTGCTGCTGCGTGCGCTGGGTGTCGAGGGCCGCATCAAGAGCCCGAGCTATGCCGTCATGGAAAGCTACGAGTTGCCGGGCGGCGCGACCGCCAGCCACTTCGACTTCTACCGCTTCGGCGACCCGCGCGAGTGGGAGGACGCGGGCTTTCGCGATGTCTTCGCCGCGCCCGGCCTCAAGCTCTGCGAATGGCCCGAGAAGGCGGCCGGCCAGTTGCCGCCGGCCGACCTGCAGCTCTTCATCGAGTTGATGGCCGATGACGGCCGCCGCGTGCGCATGGTGGGCGACGCGCGACTCGTGGAGGCGCTGAAGTGAAGCGCCGCGCCTCCCTCGGCTTTCTCGCGCTGCTGCTGAAAGCGCCCACGACGCTGGCCGCGAGCAGCCAGGCCAGCATCGTCGCCGTGCGTGTCTGGCCGGCGGCCGACTACACGCGGGTGACCATCGAGTCCGACCGCCTACTCGCGGCCAGGCACTTCCTCGTCGACTCCCCGCACCGGCTGGTCATCGACATCGACGGCCTGTCGCTGAGCCCCGGCCTGCGCGAGCTGATCGGCAAGGTCAAGGCCGACGACCCCTACATCGCCGGCGTGCGCGTGGGCCAGAACACGCCCACCGTCGTGCGCATCGTGCTGGACCTGAAGCAGCCCGCCGCGCCGCAGGTGTTCACGCTGGCACCGGTGGCGGCCTACAAGCACCGGCTGGTGCTGGACCTGCACCCCAAGGTCGAGACGGACCCGCTGGTCGCCCTGGCCCAGGAGCACGACAAGCCGCCGGCTGCCGCAAGGCGCGCCGAGGCAGCGGCCAGCGCCGTCAACGACGCGCTGGAGGAACTGATCCAGAAGATCGAGCGCCCCGCCGCTCCGCCTGTTGCGCCACCACCCGTCGTTGCTGCCGCACCCAAGCCGGCCTCGGCGCCCGAGCCCAAGCCGCAGGCCGCCAAGGCCATGGACAGCCTCATCGTCATCGCGCTGGACCCCGGCCATGGCGGCGAGGACCCCGGCGCCGTCGGTCCCTCGGGCCTGCGCGAGAAGGACGTGGTACTCGCCGTGGGCCTGAAGCTGCGCGAGCGCCTGCAGTCCAACCCCAACATCCGCGTGCTGATGACGCGCGATGCCGACTTCTTCGTGCCGCTGCACGAGCGCGTGCGCAAGGCCCGGCGCGTGCAGGCCGACCTGTTCGTCTCCATCCATGCTGACGCCTTCTTCACGCCCAAGGCGCGGGGCGCCTCGGTGTTCGTCCTTTCGGACGGCGCCGCGACCAGCGCCGCCGCGCGCTGGATGGCCAACAAGGAGAACGCGGCCGACATGGTGGGCGGCGTCAACGTCGGCGCGGCGGTGAAGGACGCCAGCGTGCTGCGCGCGCTGCTGGACATGAGCACGACGGCGCAGATCAAGGACAGCCTCAAGCTCGGCAGGGAGGTGCTGGGGCAGATCGGCAAGGTCGGCCGGCTGCACAAGCCGCGCGTCGAGCAGGCCGGCTTTGCGGTGCTGAAGGCGCCGGACATCCCGAGCATCCTGGTCGAGACGGCCTTCATCTCCAACCCCGAGGAAGAGAAGAAGCTGCGCGACCCGGACTACCAGGACAAGCTGGTGGACGCGCTGGCGTCAGGGATCGCAAGGTATTTTGCAAAGAACCCGCCGATGGCGAGGAAGCGCGGCACGGCGCTCTGACGTTTCACCAAGCCCATCGCAGGCCCAGCGGCAGTTGCCGAGGCCCGAACAGGAAGTGCAGCACGCGGCGCCGCCCCGACGCCGACGCCTTCGACGACGCGTGCAGCACCAGCGGCCGCATCAACAGCCCGTCGCCGGCCCGCGCGTCCACCGCGACTTCACCGACCCGGCCGCGGCACTGCGCTGCGTCGGCTTCGCTGAGCACGCCGCGCCGATGCGATCCCGGCACGAAGCGGAGCCCGCCGTCGGCCTGCGTCGCGTTGTCCAGATGCAGGCGCAGCGCCACCATCTGCGCCAGCACCTCTGCCGGCGCCAGCACGAAATGCCGTCCGCCCTTGATGGACCAGGCGGTCAGCGCCGCATGCTCGATGCGCTCGGCCACGGGGATCGCCAGGTCCTGATGCGGCGCAACCAGCCAGTTGCGGTCGGGCGACTTCTCGAACAGCGTGCACTGCACCGCCACCGCATCGGCCGGCAGCACGCCGCGCAGCTGCGGCAGCGCCTGTAGCCACCGTGACAAGACCTGGCACCACGGCTGCTCCAGCAGCTCGCGCTGCCCGGCGGCACCGGGCGGCAGCGTGGCGAGTTCGGCGATCAGCCCCTGCCGCCGCTCGAGCGCCAGCAGGCCAGGGAGAAGGCGGAAGCCCTCGGGCAAGGCGTCGTCGTTCAGGACCGGCACGGGCCGGGATTTGACCTCACAGCCCCGGCACCTCGTTCACGGCCAGCAGGTCGGCGGCGGTAGCCAGCCCGCGCGAGGTACGCGCCCACCACTGCGAGAAGGAGTCGCAGCGGCGGTCCGCCGGCGGGAACAGCGCCGGCGCAGGCAGGCAGTCCGCCCAGCCCGCCAGCCAGGGCGCGAGGTGGGGCTCGGCGACGCTGCGCACGCTGCGGGCGGCCTGCAGCGCCGCACTGATGGCCGCTGGGTCGCCGTGCCAGGCCTGCGCCACCAGCTCACCCATGCGCCGGCCGACAAAGCGCCAGCGGCGCTCGCTCCACGGCCAGGCGCGGTGGTAGTCGCTCACGTAAAGGCCGATGGCCAAGGTGTCGGCGGGCAGCTCGCCCAGGCACCAGGGATGGACGAGCCAGACATCCCGGCCAGCGACGGCCGCCGCGCTTGGCGCCATGGCGCCCAGGTCGGGTGGCGGCGCGTCGCTCAAGCCGGGCTCGATACGGGCGGCGGCACTGGCAGGTGCAACGGCGCTGGACCGAGGCTCACGCGCCATCCGGTCCAGCGCTTCGTAGCTCGTGTCGATGACGCTGCCCGGGCTGTGCCAGTGCGCCGGCGCATAGCGGGCCACATTGTCGGCGTTGAAGAGATAAGGCCTGCTGCTGCCGGTACCGGCCACCCATTGCCAGCTGAGGTGGTTGCTGGCCAGGTCGCCGTCCAGCAAGTGGGCATAGAGCCAGTCGGCGCCGGCCCGCCAGTGCACACGGCGCACATGCACCACGTAGCTGGCCAGCCACATGCGCGCATGGTTGTGCAGCATGCCGGTGGCGTAGAGCGCGCGCACGGCCTCGTCCACCACGGGCACGCCGGTGCAGGCCTGGCGGATGTCGTCCGGAAGCTCACGGGCATAGGCGTCATCGGGCAGCGGGCCGGCGTGCAGCGACTGCAGGATGGCGTCGCCCCGGTGCTGCCAGACATGGCGGAAGTAGGCGCGCCAGCCCAGCTCGTAGACGAACTTGTGCTGCACGAGCAGCGGGTGGCGTGCCGCCACGCCGGCCAGCACCTCGGGCAACGTGACCAGGCCGTGCGTGAGGTAGGGCGACAGGCCGCTGACGGCGCCGTCGAGCGCATTGCGGGTGCGCGCATAGGCGGCCGGCCGCACGGCGGCGATGCGCGCCCGGGCGGCGGCCAGCGTGGGGGCGAAGGCCTCATCCATGGCCGACGTGCCCGCACCGGATCTGCGCCGCCCGCTCCTGCACGGCCTGCCTTTGCTCGTCGCTCAACCGCGCCACGTTCTTGACCTGCAGCACCATGCGCGGGTTGTTCGCCAGCCGCGCCTCGTGGCGCATCAGGAAGTCCCAGTACAGCGTCGTGAACGGGCAGGCGCGGTGGCCCGTGCGCTGCGCCGGGTCGTAGCGGCAGTCCTGGCAGTGCGGGCTCATGCGCTGGATGTACTTGCCGGTGGCGACATAGGGCTTGCTGCCCATCAGGCCGCCGTCGGCGTATTGGCTCATGCCCAGCGTGTTGGGCAGCTCCACCCACTCGACGGCATCCACGTAGACGGCCAGGTACCAGGAGTGCACCTGCTGCGGCGCCACGCCCAGCATCAGCGCGAACAGCCCGGTCACCATCAGGCGCTGGATGTGGTTGGCATAGCCGTGGGCCAGCGTCTGCGCCAGCGCATCGCGCAGGCAGGCCATGTCGGTGGCGCCGGTCCAGTACCAGGCGGGCAGGTCTTCGCACGCATCGAGCGCGTTGAGGTCGGCATAGCGCGGCATGCGCGTCCAGTAGATGCCGCGCACGTACTCGCGCCAGCCCAGGATCTGGCGGATGAAGCCCTCCACGCTGGCCAGCGGCGCCTGGCCCGCGCGGTACGCAGCTTCGGCGGCGGTCACGACCTCGCGCGGGTTCAGCAGCTTGAGGTTGAGCGCGGCCGACAGGTGCGAGTGGTAGAGCCAGGGGTCGCCGGGCCACATCGCGTCCTGGTAGCGGCCAAACCGCGGCAAGCGCTGTGCGATGAAGCCTTCCAAGGCCTGCAGCGCCTGCTCGCGGGTCACGGGCCAGGCGAAGCTGTCCAGCTGGCCTGGGTGATCGGCAAACCGGCTGTTGACCAAGGCGATCACGTCGCGCGTGACGGCATCGGGCTCGAAACCCGCTCGCGCCGGCACCTCGCCCGGGCCGTCGGCACCGAAGGCCTCGCGGTTGTCCGCATCGAAGTTCCACTGCCCGCCTTCCGGCTGGCCGTCCTGCATCAGCACGCCGTGGCGCTGGCGCTGCTCGCGGTAGAAGTACTCCATGCGCAGCGACTTGCGGCCCTTGGCATGGGCGGCGAACTCGCGCACGGTGACATAGAAATGCCGGTCCTCGCGGATGTCCAGCGGCAGGCCGCTCGTCTGCGCGACCGCCTTGATGGCCTGCAGCACGCGCCAGTCGCCCGGGGCGGTAATGACCAATCCGGCCGGCCGCAGCCGCGCGATGTCGGCCTGCAGCTGGGCGGCCAGCGTGCCGCAGTTGGCCGCGTCATCCAGCAGCATGTGGTGCAAGGGCCGGCCCGCTGCCTGCAGGGCCAGCGCGAAGTGCCGCATGGCGGCGAGGAACATCGCCGTGCGCGGCTTGCTGCTCCAGACGTGAGTGGACTCCTCCACCACCTCGGCCATCCAGACGGCATCGGTCGCCGCATCGAAGCCGTCGAAGCCGGACGCATCGAGATCAAGCTGATCGCCCAGCACGATGACCAGGTTGCGCAGCTCAGCCACGCGGCGCCCTCTTGCGGCGGCAGGCGTCGGAGCAGTACTTCACCTCGGCCCAGTTGCTGGCCCAGCGGCGGCGCCAGGTCATGGCCAGCCCGCAGCCCGCGCAGGGCTTGCTGGGCAGGGCGGCCTTGTTGCCGCGAAAGCCGCTGCGTTCGCGCGACATCAAGCGGCCCGCGCGGCGTCACCCAGCCAACGCAACATCGCCGTCGACAGCGAATGCGCAGACAGCCAGGCGCCCTCGACGCCCGCGCCGCCCAGGAAGTCGCCACACACGCCCAGGCCTTGCGCGGCGTCCCACCAGAACGATTCGCCCGGCGCCGTGCGGCGCGCCTGGGGCAGCGCATAACGCCAGCGATGCACGGTGCCATGAAGCCAGGCTACCGGCCGCCCCAGCGTGTCGCTCAGCGCCGCCTGGAGTTGCTGCAGCACCCACTCGGGCGGCTGCTCCAGGTGTTGCCGGCTCCAGCCCGCACGCGCATGGGCGACCCAGTGCGCCTGCCCCGGCGCACGCGCCCGGCCAGGCCGCGCGTCGTTGCGCATCACCCAGGCCAGCGGCCCGGCGGGTGGGCGGGCCAGCTCCCAGGCGGGCACAGCGTCGTCTGCGGCTACACCCATCAGCGTCCAGCAGGGCTGCATGGGCGCCAGCGACGCGTGTCGGGCCCAGTCGCTCCGGTGTGTCACTAGCAGCGGCGCCGCCTGGGCCGGCGGCAGCGCCAGCACGACCGCGTCGAAAGGCCCGCCCTGACGCTGGCCGGCGGCCTCCACCTGCCAGCCCGACGTTGTCCACTGCAGGTTGTCGATGACGCACGACCACCGGGTGGCTACGCCGGCCAGCAGGCGGCGGCACAGCTCGGGGCTGTCGGGCACGGGCACATGGAACTCAGCGGCGCCGTCCAGCGGCAGGCTGCCTGCGGCCAGCACCGGCCGCCACTCGGCCAGCCAGCCGGCCTGCAAGCCCTTGTCGACGAAGGCGCCGAAGGGCTCGACATGGGCCGTCATGCCCAGCGCGCCATGGTCCAGCCATGTCGTGCAGGGCTCTCCGGCACTGTCGACCCACGCCATGCGGCGCGTCGCCAGCCGCCCACCGGGGCCGCGCGCCTTGTCGAACACCTGCACCGCATGCCCGGCCTGCGCCAACGCGTGCGCGCAAGCCGACCCGGCGATGCCCGCGCCGATCACTGCCACCCGTTGAAGCTCTTTCAATGCCATCGCTGAATGCTACGCAAAACCGATTCAATTCATGAACTCGAATCGAATGCTCCGCGTCATCGCTTGGATAATCAGCGTCAAAGACGATTCAACAAGAAGGCCATGAACAAAGCCCAGGACACACCGACGCGCCACCGCAGTGGCGCCGTGGCGCGCATGCTGCGCATGCCGGTGGCGACGCTGCGCATCTGGGAGCGCCGCTACGCGCTGACCCGGCCGGCGTTGTCGCCCAGCGGCCAGCGCCTCTATTCGGCAGACGACGTGCGCCGGCTGGCCCTCATCAAGCAGCTGACGGACCTGGGCCATGACATCGGCAGCCTGGCGCCGCTGGACATGGCGCAGCTGCAGCAGGTGGCGGCCACGCATGCGACCACGCTGGCCAGCCGGGTGACGGCGGCCGAGGCCACGCCCGCCCGCGAGCGGCGCCTGGTGGTGATCGGCGCGGCCCTGGGCGCAAGGCTGCGCCGCCCTGCCCTGCTGCGGCAGCTGCCGGTGGCCGTGGAGATGCTGGGGCCGTTCAACGACGCGGCGCAGGCGGCGGCAGCCGTCGATGCGGCCAGCGTCGATGCCGTGCTTGTCGATGAGCCGCAACTGCACACCGGCTGGCGGACGGCGTTCGACGCCGCCGCCCCGGCGCTTGCCGGCCTGCCCACCGCGGTGCTGTACGGCTTTGCCGCCGACGCCGTCTGCGACGAGCTGGCCCGCAGCGGCACGCGGCTGTTGCGCGGGCCGCAGCCGGACGCGGTGGTGGCGCAGTGGCTGGCCGGCCTGATCGCCGTGCCCGCAACGACGACGGCGGCCGCCGGGGCCACCACCCCGTCACCCCGGCGCTGGAGCGACGCCGCGCTGGCCGACTTTGCCGGCCTGTCCTCCACCATCGCCTGCGAGTGCCCGCGCCATGTGGCGGAGCTGCTGGTGCAGCTGTCGCATTTCGAGGCCTACAGCGCCGACTGCCTGCAGCGCAGCCCCGACGACGCCGAGCTGCACGCCCACCTGGCGCAGGTCGCCGCCAGTTGCCGTGCGAAATTCGAGGCGGCGCTGGAACATGTGGCGCGGCACGAAGGCCTGCTGCTGCCGCGCTGACCGCACCGCGTCGGACAATGGCGGCCTTCGAATGACGCCCATCTGCAGAGGCCGGAAATGCCCCACAACCAGCCGCAACCCTCGGACTTCATTCCCCTGACCAGCGACACGCCGAACGACTGCGGCGGCTGCGGCAATGCCGACCGCCTGGGCTTCCAGTTCGACTACGCCTACCAGCCCATCGTCGACGTGGCCGCCCGCAACGTCTATGCGCATGAAGCCCTGGTGCGCGGGCCGCAGGGCGAAGGCGCGATGTCGGTGCTGGCCCAGGTGAACGAGGCCAACCGCTACCGCTTCGACCAGGCCTGCCGCGTCAAGGCCATCAAGACGGCCGCGCAGCTGGGCATGGCGGAGCGCGTCTCCATCAACTTCCTGCCCAACGCCGTCTACAAGCCCGAGGTGTGCATCCGCACGACGCTGGAGGCGGCGCGCACGCACGGCTTTCCGACCGAACGCATCATCTTCGAGGTGACCGAGGGCGAGCGCGTGGAGGACGGCCCCTGGCTGGCGACCATCCTGCGCGAGTACCAGCGCTGCGGCTTCCTGACGGCCATCGACGACTTCGGCGCGGGCTACGCGGGGCTGGAACTGCTGGCCGACTTCACGCCCGACATCATCAAATTGGACATGGCGCTGGTGCGGGGCGTGGACACCGGCAAGGCGCGCCAGGCGATCGCGCGCGGCATGGTGCGCATCTGCGCGGAGCTGGGCATCCAAGTCGTCGCCGAAGGCGTCGAGACGGCTGGCGAGCGCGACTTCTTCCTCAGCGAGGGCGTGACGCTGATGCAGGGCTATCTGTTCGCCCGGCCGGCGTTCCGGGCGCTGACGGCGGCGAGTGACATTGGCTGGGCATGAGCCTCTGCAACACGGCAGCTTCAGCCGACGGACTCGAGCACGGGGGGAACGGATGAACGAGATCAGATTTCTGATGGGCCTCATGACCGCCGCCGTTGTGGCCGGTTGTTCACAAAGCGCAGACGTTTCCAGCCGCATCGCCGCCGAAGCGGCAAAGGCGCAGACCATCGACCTGGCAGCGCTCACGCCGTTCGCGTGGGACCGCGCGTTGGTGTTCGGCCCCTATGCCTCGACAGATCGCATCTGCGCAGCGCTTCCCAAGTCCTTCGCCGAATGCGCCAAGAGCTATCCGCAGGGCGTGGGTGAAGGCAGCTATCTACTGACCTTCATTCGTGACAGCCGCGTCGTCCACCACGAGTTGCACTCCCGTCGCCACGGGGAGTTCTGTAAGAACAGCTGCGTACTTGAACTCAGCCCAGAGACTGCCCGCTTCACTGTCGGCGTTTCATCGTCCGTCCCTGACAGAAAGCACTTCTCGCCAGCGACTCGCTGACCCGGCGCCGCAGGCGGCGCAGGCGAGTGGTCTTCGGGGAGAGGCTTGTCGTTTGCGCTGCTCGGTCAGCAGCACTTCCCGACTCGCGCGCTGTAGCGCGCCGCCTGCCTCTCCCTGAAGAACTCCTCGTAGCTCATCGGCGCCCGCTCCGGGTGCGTGGCCTGGTGGTGGGCCAGGTAGGTGCCGTAGTCCGGCACGCCCACCATCAGACGCAGCCCTTGGGCCAGGTAGCGACCCGCACGGGTCAGGTCGCCACGCTCAAGCACGCTGGCCCGCCGGCAGCTGCACGAAGGCCGTTTCCTGCGCCGTGACCCTGGCCGTGCCACGCGCCACGCGGATGGCCTTGACGCTGTAGATCAGCACGCTGATGACCACGCCCATGAAGAGCACGCACAGCGCCGCGTCCAGCCGGTCGTTGAAGACGACGCGCTCCATCGCCGCCAGCGTCTTGGCCGGCGCCAGCACCTTGCCTTCCGCAATCGCGGCGGCGTACTTGTCGGCATGGGCCAGGAAGCCCAGCTTGGGGTCGCTTGAGAAGATCTTCAGCCAGCCCGCCGTCATCGTGCACACCAGCAGCCAGGCGGCGGGCACCATGGTGACCCAGGCGTAGCGGTCCTTCTTCATCTTGAACAGCACGACCGTGCCCAGCATCAGCGCGACGGCGGCCAGCATCTGGTTGCCGATGCCGAACAGCGGCCACAGCGTGTTGATGCCGCCCAGCGGGTCGACGACGCCCTGGTAGAGGAAGTAGCCCCAGGTCGCCACGCACAGGCCGGTGGCGACAAGGTTGGCAACCCAGCTCTCGGTGCGCTTCATGGACGGCACGAAGCTGCCCAGCAGGTCCTGCAGCATGAAGCGGCCGGCGCGCGTGCCGGCGTCCACGGCGGTCAGGATGAACAGCGCCTCGAACAGGATGGCGAAGTGGTACCAGAACGCCATCATGGCTTTGCCGCCCACCACCTGATGCAGGATCTCGGCCATGCCCACCGCCAGCGTCGGCGCACCGCCGGCACGGGCCAGGATGGTCTTTTCGCCGACATCGGCCGCCGCCTGGGTCAGCTGCTCGGGCGTGATGACGAAGCCCCAGGTCGACAGCGTCTGCGCGACCGTCGCCGCATCTTTGCCGACGACGGCGGCCGGGCTGTTCATCGCGAAGTAGACGCCCGGCTCGATGCACGAGGCCGCGACGAGGGCCATCACCGCGACGAAGCTCTCGGCCAGCATGCCGCCGTAGCCGATGTAGCGGGCGTGGGTCTCGTTCTCCAGCAGCTTCGGGGTCGTGCCCGAGGAGATCAGCGCATGGAAGCCCGACACCGCGCCGCAGGCGATGGTGATGAACAGGAAGGGGAACAGGCCGCCCGCCCAGACCGGGCCGCCACCGGCCGCGAACTGCGTCAGCGCCGGCATCTTCAGCGGCGGCGCAACGATGACGATGCCGATGGCCAGCGCGATGATGGTGCCGATCTTCAGGAAGGTGCTGAGGTAGTCGCGCGGCGCCAGCAGCAGCCACACCGGGATGCTCGCGGCGACGAAGCCGTAGCCGACCAGCAGCCAGACCAGCGTGGTCGGCTCCAGCGTGAAGATGGGCGCCAGCGTGGCGCTCTCGCTGACCCACTGGCCGCCGAAGATGGACGCCATCAGCAGCACGAAGCCGATGGCCGACACTTCGCCGATGCGGCCCGGGCGCAGGTAGCGCAGGTAGACGCCCATGAAGAGCGCGACGGGAATCGTCGCCGCCACCGTGAACAGGCCCCAGGGCGAGTCCGCCAGCGCCTTGACGACGATCAGAGCCAGCACCGCCAGGATGATGATCATGATCATGAAGGCGCCGAACAGCGCGATCAGTCCGGGCACCGTGCCCATCTCCTGCTTGACGAGGTCGCCCAGCGAGCGGCCGTCACGGCGCGTGGAGATGAACAGCACGATGAAGTCCTGCACCGCCCCGGCGAACACGACACCGGCCAGTATCCACAGCAGCCCCGGCAGATAACCCATCTGCGCCGCCAGCACGGGGCCCACCAGCGGGCCGGCGCCGGCAATCGCCGCGAAGTGGTGGCCGTAGAGCACGTGCTTGTTGGTGGGCACGTAGTCCAGCCCGTCGTTGTACTTCCAGGCCGGTGTCTGCCGGCTGGCGTCCAGGCCCAACACCTTGTGGGCGATGAACAGGCTGTAGTAGCGGTAGGCAATCAGGTAGACGCACAGGGCGGCGGCCACGACCCACAGCGCGCTGATCGTCTCGCCGCGGCTCAAGGCCACGGTGGCGAGGGATGCGGCGCCGAGGATGGCAACGCCGGCCCACGCGAGGTGGCGACCGATGTTCTGCATGAGGTTTGTCTCCGTTGCGGCGCACGCCTCGACGAGGGCGCATGGCCGTGGCGGCAGTCTCGGCATTCGGCCTTCGCGGCACATCGTCCATGCCACGCGGGTCGGGCACGCGGCAACACCTAAGGGTCAACCCCGAACACAGCCGCTTACGAATGCAGCGCCGGCGGCCGTCAACGACCCGCCGGACGCCGCGTTGATCCAGGCATCGCAGGCCAGCCCTCACGGCCTCGAAGGAGAGTTGAAATGCTTCGTCGCACTGTTGCCATCCTCGCCACCGTCAGCGCGCTGCTCGGCGCCACCGCTGCTCAAGCCGGCACGAGCTGGTCCATCGGCATCAACCTGCCGGGTGCCGCTGTCGTCGTGGCCGACGGCCCGCGCCACTATGTGCGGGAGGTGACCCCGGTCTACTACGCCGCCGCACCGCGGTATGTGGAGCGCGAGGTCTACTACGCACCGCCCCCGCGCGTCGTCTACCAGCCCCACTACCGCCATCGCCACGTGCATCACCACCACAGCCACCGATGGGACGACCGTCGCCATGACCGCCGGGATGACCGGCGAGACGATCGCCGCAACGACAGGCGCGACGACCACGGCCCGCACCGCGGCCGTTGAGCCCGGCCGCTAACGGCAGAACCGCCTGACATCCGCCGTGGCGATGTCGCGGTCGTGTTGGTCGATGCTGGCGCCGTTGGTGTGCCTGAGCCTGCCGTTGAGGATGTCCTGGGCCAGCGCGCAGCGCGAGGCGTCGGTGCCATGCTCCTTGCCGCCCGACTGCGAGCGAGGCGGCGGCGCCGGACGGGGCGGCTCGGGCCAGCGCAGCTCCGAGGCCTTGGCCGCAGGCGCCCAGGCTGCAGGCGCGGACGCCGGTGGCGGGGCCGGCGGCAGCTTGATCTTCAGCTCCTGCTGCCTGGCAGCGGCGTCCTTGCGGTCGCCGTAGTGCACCTTGCCATTGGCGTCCGTCCACTTGTAGACCTGCGCCTGGCTGGCGCCTGCACAGCAGGCCGCGCCCAGCACGAGCGATCGCATCCACGCCTTCATGTCAGTCCCTCCTGCCTGGCATGTTCCACCGCATAGCGGATCAGCTCGGCCTGCCCGTCCAGCGCCAGCTTGCGCTTGATGCTCTGGCGGTGGGCCTCGACGGTGCGCACCGACAGGTTCAGCTCGCGGGCGATCTGCTTGCTGGAGGCGCCGCGGCCCAGCGCGGACAGGATCTCGCTTTCACGCGGCGTCAGCACCGGCTTGGGCGCCTGGCCGCGGAAGAGCCGGCCGGACACGGCGGCACTCAGGAAGGTGCCGCCGGCCGCCACCGCGTCAATGGCCGACACGATCTCGGTCGCTGGCGCGTCCTTGAGCACATAGCCCCGCGCGCCGGCGGTCAGCGCGCGCTGCACGTACTCGGGGTTGTCGTACATGCTGAACATCAGCAGCTTGACGCTAGCTTGGGCGGTCAGCATCTCGGCGGCCAGCGCGATGCCGTTGACGTCCTTCAGGCCCACGTCCATCAGCACGACGTCAGGTGCCGTGCGCGCGAGCTGCTCCAGCGCCTCGACGCGGTTGCCCGCCTCGCCGACGACATCGAAGCGCGCCACGGCCGCCAGGCGCGCGACCAGACCTTCGCGCACCATCGGATGGTCGTCGACAAGCAGGATGCGGATGGGCGTGGTCATGCGGCGGCGCGGGCGAGGTCGGCAGCCGATAGTTTGACCGTGAGCCGGCTGCCGTCGCCGGGTGCAGTCTCCAGACTCAGGCGCGCGCCCAGCGCGGCGGCACGTTCGCGCATGCTGCGCAGGCCCAGGCCCCGGTCGGCCACGGCCTGTGCGGCGTCGGCGTCGAAGCCCTGGCCGTCATCCCTGATGTCGAGGCTGAGGCCACCATGGGCTTCGAAGCGCAGCGTCATGTCCACCGCCGTCGCATGCGCATGGCGGGCGGCGTTGCTCAGCGCCTCCTGGGCGATGCGGAACAGCGCCGTGTTGACCACCTCCGGCAGCGCGACTTCCTGGCCCTCGACGGCCGCCGAGAACCGCGTGCCACCGGCCGCGTCGAACTCACCCGCCAGGTGCTGCAGCGCGGCCGGCAGGCCCAGCGTGTCCAACAGCGCCGGGCGCAGCGCGTGGGACAGGTGGCGCACCTCGGCCAGCGTGCTGTTCAGCCGCTTCAGCGCCAGCGCCTGCAGCCGCTCGGCGCCGGCGGGCGCTTGCTGGGCCGATTCGATCAGCAGCTTGGTGGCCACCAGCGCCTGGCTGACACCGTCGTGCAGCTCGCGGGCCAGCCGGGCGCGCTCGTCCTCCTGGCTCTGCACCACCTCGCGGGCCAGCGCGCGCAGCTTGGCCTCGGCGCTGCGGTGCTCGCTCAGGTTGAGGGCCAATGCCCCCGCGCTGATCAGCGCGATGCCGAACACAGCCACGGCCCCCACCCACAGCATGGTGGCGGTGATGTTCTGCCGTGCGCCCTGGGCCAGATCGGCCATGGTGGCCTCGATGCCGTCCAGGTACAGCCCGGTACCCAGCATCCAGCCCCACTCCGGCACGGCCACCACGTAGCCCAGCTTGGGCGCGAGCAGGCTGCTCGATGGCTTGCGCCACAGGTACTCGACATAGCCGCCGCCCGCCTTGGCCTGCGCAATGAGCTGCTGGATGGTGGGCCGGCCCTGCGGGTCGCGCAGCTCCCAAAGGTTCTGGCCGGCCAGCTCGGGCTGGCGGGAATGCATCAGCACCTGGCCGTCCAGCGCGTAGACGAAGAAGTAGCCATCGGGCCCGTAGTCCAGCGACTTCAGGATGGCCAGCGCCTGCTGCTGCCCGCCGGGCTGGCCCAGCAGCGGCCTGACGGTGCTGACGGCCAGGTCGACGTAATGCTTCAGCTCGGTGCGACGCGCATCCATGTAGCTGGCGCGCACCAGCGCATGCTCCCGCTCGACCAGCTGGCTTTCCTGCTGGCGCACGACGAGGGCGATCAGCGCCAGCGAGGCCAGCAGCGGCAGCAGAGCCAACAAGGCCAGCTTGCCGCGCAGGGACAGAGCGGGCAGGCGCGTGTCGGGCACAGCCTTACTTCGTCGGCAGCATCACGACGCGGGCATCGCGCAGGCGGATGCGCTCGCCGACGACCTTGACCCAGGGCTGAAGGCGCGCTTCGGCCGGCGCCGCACGCTCGAGCAGCACCGCTGCTTCGTCGAAGCGGGCCAATTGCCGCAAGCCCTCCACCTTGGTCAGCAACTGGTTGACGTTGGACTCATCGAGGCTGGCCAACAGCGCTTCCAGGTTGTCCCTGTCGGCTGAACCGGCCGCGAAATCGCTGGATTCGATGGCGGCCTGGGAGGCTTCTCTCGGCCGGCGTTGGTGATTGGCTTCCCACCAGGCGTGGCGCCGCAGGTAGGCGAGCCGCTCCGCCGTGTCGCCCAGTCCATCAGCAATGGCCTGCAGGTACTCGGCGCCTTTCAGGGAGCGCACGGTCGGCGCCTGTTTCCAGCCCTGCGGCGCGGACGCTGGCAGTTCGCCCCAGGGCGTGATCTCGCCCAGCACCTTTGCCGACGCCACCCAGAAGATGGGGCCGCTGTCGCTGCAGCGCGTCACCGCAGGGAATCTCGGCAGCATGGGCGCCACCATGTAGCCATCGGTCCAGATCCGCGCGCCAAAGGTATTGCCAGAGTTGATGCTGGGCACCGAGCGAATCTCGTCCGAGCCCGGGCATTGGATGATCTTCGTGGGCCCCGGCGTGGTGGCTTGTGAGGTCGCGGCAGCCATCAGGCCTGCGACGCCCAGAAGTGACAGAAGGGAGGTGGCGCGAATCTTCATCCGCCGAGTGTCGCCGCAGCCATGCGCAGCGCGACTGCTCCCACCGCAAGACCTTGGGCCCGATGTAGCGCCGGGTTCTCAGAAGTTCAGTCCGCCCGCACCGTGCGGCCTGCCGCCCACGCCCGCAGCGCCTCCACCGCCTCGGCGCGTGTCACCGACAAGGGCTTGGTACGCCGGAGTTCAGCACCGATGTGTGTGGCGTCGGGCTTCACGTTCTGCGCATGCGCCTCGTAGCGCGCGGCCACGACGGCGGCTTCGATCTCCGCGCCCGAGTAGCCGTCGCTCAGCTCGGCCAGCGCCTTGATGGCGCCCTCGTTGCAGGCCACGCCCAGTTTGCCCAGGTGGATGCGGAAGATGGCGTCGCGCACCGGCGCGTCGGGCAGGTCGACGAAGAAGATCTCGTCGAAGCGTCCTTTGCGCATCAGCTCAGGCGGCAGCGTCTCGATGTCGTTCGCGGTGGCGACGAGGAAAACGCTCGAACGCCGCTCGGCCATCCAGGTGAGCAGCGTGCCCAGCATGCGCTTGCCAGCGCCGGTGTCGCCATCGCCCCCGCCGCTCGCCAGGCCTTTCTCGATCTCGTCCATCCACAGCACGCACGGCTGCATCGCGTCGGCAACACGCAGGGCTTCGCGCAGCTTGCGTTCGCTCTCGCCCTGGTATTTGTCGAAGAGCGCGCCGAAGTCCATGCGAAACAGTGGCACTTGCCACGAGGCCGCGATGGCCTTGGCCGCGAGGCTTTTGCCCGCACCTTGCACGCCCAGCAGCAGCACACCGCGCGGGGCCGGCAGGCCCGCCGCCAGCGGGTCGATGAAGGGGAGCTTGCGCGCCGCGAGCCAGCGCTTGAGTGCCGCCATGCCGGCCACCTGGCTCATCGGCGGCAGATGCTGCTCGAACACCAGCAGTTCCGCCACGCCAAGTGACTCGTTCTTCGCGGCCAGCACCTTCAACAGGTCCTGCGTGCAGATGCGGCCATCGCCCAGCGCCAGGCGCACCATGTGCCGCACCGAAGTCTCGGGCAGGCCAACCATGTGGCGCAGCAGCGACTGCAGCGTGTCACGGCAACCACCCACCTCGCGGCCGGACTGGTCACGCTGGCGGGCCATTTCGGCGCTGAACAGCGTCTTCACGCGCTCCAGCGTCATGGGCTCGATCTCGTAGCGGCTCGCGAAAGGCGCCAGCTCGCCGGGCAGTGCGATCTCATGCCCCACCAGCACCACCTGCCGGCCCTGGCTTTCGCACTTGAGCGCCAGCTCCTTGATGGCGCGCGTGATGAGCGGGTTGCTCAGATAGGGGTGAACGTCGAGCAGCAGCACGATGGCGCCCGGCTGCAGCCTGTCGATCTGCTCCAGCGCCGCAGGCAGCTCCTTCGTCTCGGCCGCGCCGGCCATGTCTTTGCTGCCGCCGAAGTCGAGCAGACTCAGCTTCAGCCCATGGGCCACGCGCAGGCCTCGGCTCGCCGACCAGTGCCACACCTCACGCTCGCTGCGCTTGGACACCTCGGTGAAGAGCGCCATCACACGCGCTTCTTCGTGCGTCTCGATCACCACCAGCGGCGTGCGGGTGGACAAGAGGTCCAGCAGGGACTGGGTTTGCTCTGGCGTGGGCATCGTGTGGGCTGCTTCGAACGAAGGTTCAACCCGGCTGGCGCTTGAACTTCGCCTTCAACCCGCCGGCGATGACGATGAGGCCGGGGATGATGATCATGGCCCAGATGATCTTGCTGAGGTGCGTCTGCACCCAGGGCAGGTTGCCGAAGAGGTAGCCCACCACGGTGATGCCCACCACCCAGATCAGCGCGCCGGTCACGTTGAAGAACGTGAACTTGGATCGCGTCATCTCGGCCACGCCCGCCACAAAGGGAACGAAGGTGCGCACGAAGGGCATGAAGCGGGCAATGATGATGGTGACGCCGCCGTGCTTCTCGTAGAAAGCGTGCGCCGCGTCGAAGGCCTTCTTGTTGAAGAAGCGCGATTGCTCCCACTGGAAGACCTTGGGGCCGATGTGCCGCCCGATCATGTAGTTGGTCTGGTCGCCCAGGATGGCCGCGGCCAGCAGCACGACGATGGCTACCGGCAGGCTCATCAGGCCCGCACCGCACAGTGCGCCGACGACGAACAGCAGTGAATCACCCGGCAGGAAGGGCATGACCACCACGCCCGTCTCGACGAAGACAATCGCGAATAGCAGCGCATAGACCCAGACGCCATAGGCCTGGACGAATTCGGCCAGGTGCTTGTCGACATGCAGGATGAAGTCGATGAGGAAGGTGAGCAGTTCCATGGGCGCGCATTATCCCGGCGAGTTTGTGACGCCTCGGGGGAAACGATAATCCCAGCGATGGATTCCCCCCTGCCTGAGGTCCCCGCCCCCCGCGCCATCCGCGAACTGCCCGACGAGCTGGTCAGCCAGATCGCCGCCGGCGAGGTCGTCGAGCGCCCGGCGTCGGTGGTGCGCGAGCTGGTGGACAACGCGCTGGATGCCGGCGCCCGCAACATCCAGGTGAAGCTGATGGCCGGCGGCGTGCGCGCCATCGTCGTGGAAGACGACGGCTGCGGCATCCCGGTCGCGCAGCTGCCGCTGGCGCTGAAGCGCCATGCGACAAGCAAGATCGCCAGCCTGAACGACCTCGAATCGGTGGCCACCATGGGTTTCCGTGGCGAGGCACTGGCGGCGATCTCGTCGGTGTCCGACATGGCGATCGCCAGCCGCACCGGCGCCGACGCCCACGCCCACCGGCTGGACGCCCGCAGCGGCGAGCTGCAGCCCGCCGCTCGCGGCCGTGGCACCAGTGTGGAGGTGCGCGAGCTGTTCTTCTCGACGCCGGCCCGCCGCAAGTTCCTGAAGACCGATGCCACCGAGCTGGCCCACTGCGTGGAGGCCGTGCGCCGCCATGCGCTGGCCCGGCCGGACGTTGGCTTTGCGATCTGGCACGAGGGCAAGCTCGTCGACCAATGGCGCGCGGCGTCCAGCGAGCAGCGTATCGCCGACGTACTGGGCGAGGACTTCAGCGCCGAGAGCCGCCCGTTTGAATACAGCGCCGGCCCGCTGGCTCTGAGCGGCCGCGCCGGCCTGCCCGAGGCGGCGCGCTCGCGGGCCGACCAGCAATACGTCTGGGTCAACGGCCGCTATGTGCGCGACAAGCTCATCAGCCACGCCAT
Organism: Pelomonas parva; assembly: GCF_043555835.1. Lineage (NCBI taxonomy): Bacteria > Pseudomonadati > Pseudomonadota > Betaproteobacteria > Burkholderiales > Sphaerotilaceae > Roseateles > Pelomonas parva. The sequence continues at coordinate 270,447 of NZ_JBIGHV010000001.1, forward strand.
CCGCTCGGCCTACGAAGACGTGCTGCACGGCCAGCGCCAGCCCAGCTATGTGCTCTTCATCGAGATCGCACCCGAGCTGGTGGACGTGAACGTGCATCCGACCAAGATCGAGGTGCGCTTCCGTGACGGCCGCGCCATCCATCAATCGGTGCGCCGCGCCTTCATCGACGCGCTGGCCCAGTCGCGCGCGGATGCCGCCGCCGTCGAGTCGGCCATGGCGCCGCTGGCCTTCGAGCCGACGATGGCGGCGACGCTCTACGTTGCCGAGCCACGGCCGAGCTACCAACCCTTCACGCCGCCCGTGCCGCCCTCGGCCGAGCAGGTGCGGCTGTCGCTGGTGCAGCACGAGACGCTGTGGGAGGCGCCCAAGCCGGAGGTCGCCACCTCGCTGCCGGCGGCCCCTACACAGCCCGATGTCAGCCTGCCCGAGCTGTCGGCCAAAGACGATTGGCCGCTGGGCCGCGCCATCGCGCAGATCCAGGGCGTCTACATCCTGGCCGAGAACCGCCAAGGCCTGGTCATCGTCGACATGCACGCGGCCCACGAGCGCGTCGTCTACGAGCGGCTCAAGGCCAGGCTGGGCGCGACGCAGATCGAAAGCCAGCCGCTGCTGATCCCAGTCAGCTTCGCCGCCACCGCCGAGGAAGTCGCCGCCGCCGAGCAGCATGCCGACACGCTGAACCAGCTGGGCCTGGACGTGTCGCCGCTGTCCGGCCGCACGCTGGCCGTGCGCTCCCGCCCTGCCCTGCTGGCGGCCAGCGACCTCGTCGCGCTGACGCGCGAGCTGCTGGCCGAGATGGCCCAGTTCGACGCCAGCTCGGTGCTCGAACGCGCCCAGCACGAAATCCTCGCAACGATGGCCTGCCACGGCGCCGTGCGCGCCAACCGGCAGCTGACACTGGATGAAATGAACGCGCTGCTGCGCGACATGGAAACCACCGAACGCGCCGACCAGTGCAACCACGGCCGCCCCACCTGGCGCCAGCTCGACATGCGCGAGCTGGATGCTCTCTTTCTACGCGGACGCTGAACATGGCCACGCTGACACTCAAAAACAAGAAACCCGCCGCCAAGACCCGCAACGCCGAGGGCGAGAAGCGTGCGCCCATACGCGGCAAAGGCGTCTCCAAGCCCCGCCCGTCGCTGGCCAAGGCGCAAGCCGAGCGGGCCGAGCGCGAGGAGCGCTACCAGCAGGCGCAACAGCAACGCAACGAGCGACCGGCGCCCCGGCGCGAGGAGCGCCCAGCCTGGCCCGGCCCCAAACCAGGCGGCTTCCAGCAGGACCGTCCGCCGCAGCGCGGGGAACCCTTCCGCCGCGACGAGCGCCCCGACCGACCGCGCGATGAACGCCAGGGTCGCCCTGGCCCAAGGCCGGGCGGCCCCGGTGGGTTCAGCCCGGACCGCCCGCCGCAGCGCGGCGAACCCGTGCGCCGCAACGAGCACCGCGACGAGCGCCCGATGGACCGCCCTCGCGACGACCGCCCGCCGCGTGTCGACCAACGCCGCGTCGCCAACCGCGGCCCCAACTTCGAGCCACCGCAGCGCCCGCAACAGCGCCACAACCCGGCACGCGAGGTAGCGCCGGAGGACGGCGAGCGCCTGTCCAAGCGCATGGGCGAGCTCAAGCTCGCGTCACGCCGCGAGGCCGATGAATGGATCGCTGCCGGCTGGGTGCGCGTCAACGGCAAGGTCGCCGTGCTGGGCCAGCGCGTCGGCCCCGACGTGCAGATCGACATCGACCCCGCCGCCCGCAACCAGCAGGCCCAGCTCGTCACGGTGCTGCTGCACAAACCCATAGGCTATGTCTCCGGCCAGGCCGAGGACGGCTACGAGCCAGCGGCCGTGCTGTTCCAGCCCCAGAACCGCTGGGCGGAAGACGCCTCCGGCATCCAGCCCAACGCCGGCCACCACCGCAACCTGGCCCCGGCCGGGCGGCTGGACATCGACTCCACCGGCCTGCTGGTGCTGACGCAGGACGGCCGCATCGCCCGCGTGCTGATCGGCGACGACTCCGATGTGGAGAAGGAGTACCTCGTGCGCGTCGAGTACGTCGGCCTGCCGGGCGCTGAAGTCCCGCCCGAGGGCACGCTACCCAACGCGGCGCTGTCGAACAACAAGCTGGCGCTGCTCAACCACGGCCTGGCGCTGGACGGCGAAGAACTGAAGCCCGCCAAGGTCAGCTGGCAGAACGAGCACCAGTTGCGCTTTGTGCTGCGCGAGGGCAAGAAGCGCCAGATCCGCCGCATGTGCGAGCTGGTGGGACTGAAGGTCGTGGGCCTCAAGCGCGTGCGCATCGGCCGCATTCCGCTGGGGCATCTGCCAGTGGGCCAATGGCGCTACCTGGCACCATGGGAGAAATTCTGAACACACCGATCTGCCTGGCCGGCCCGACCGGCTGCGGCAAGACGGCGGCGGCGCTGGCCATCGCCGAGGTGCTGCCCGTCGAGATCATCAGCGTCGACTCGGCGCTGGTGTATCGCGGCATGAACATCGGCACAGCCAAGCCCACGGCCGCCGAGCTGGCCGCTGTGCCGCATCACCTCATCGACATCCTCGATCCGACCGGGAGCTACTCCGCCGCGGAGTTCGTGCGTGACGCGAAGCGGCTGGCCGCCGAGATCCGTGCGCGCGGCCGGCTACCGCTGCTGGTGGGCGGCACGATGCTGTACTTCAAGGCGCTGTTCGACGGCCTCTCAGCGCTGCCCCAGGCGGATGCCGACCTGCGCGCGGACATTGACGCCGAGGCCGCCGAGCGCGGCTGGCCGGCGCTGCACGCCGAACTGGCAAGGCTTGACCCCGAGACCGGCGCACGCCTTGCACCCAACGACAGCCAGCGCATCCAGCGCGCGCTGGAAGTCATCCGTCTGACCGGCCAGCCGCTGAGCGTGCTGCACGCCGCGTCGCGCGACGAAGGCGTCGACTGGCCGCTGTTCTCCCTGGAGCCGACCGACCGCGCCTGGCTGCACGAACGCCTGGCCAAGCGCTTCGACGTGATGCTGGCGGGTGGTCTCGTCGACGAGGTCAGGGCGCTGCGCGCCCGTGGCGACCTGAGCCTGGCCTTGCCGGCCATGCGCTGCGTCGGCTACCGCCAGGTCTGGGAAGCGCTGGACGCCAACGACTTCTCCGACCTGCGTGAGCGCGGCGTAGCCGCCACGCGCCAGCTCGCCAAGCGCCAGGTCACATGGCTGCGCAGCATGCCCCGGCGCCGCGTCATCGCCTGCGACGGGCCGCAACCGGTGCCCGAACTGCTGGCGACCCTTCAACGACTGCTGCACGCATGACCGTCCTCACCGCCCGTGGCCTGGCCAAGCGCTACGCCGACACGCCCGTCTTCTCCGGCATCGACCTGGACCTCGCCCCCGGTGAGGTCGTCGCCCTGCTTGGCGAATCGGGCAGCGGCAAGTCGACGCTGCTGAACTGCCTGGCCGGGCTGGACGAAGTCGACGCCGGCAGCATCAAGCTGGCCGGCCGGGACCTGCGCGCTCTGGACGACGAGGGCCGCTCGGCGCTGCGGCGCGAGTCGCTGGGCTTCGTCTTTCAGGCCTTCCACCTGCTGCCCCACCTGAGCGTGGCGGACAACGTCGCGCTGCCGCTGCGCCTGCTCGGGCGCCACGACCCCGACCGCGTGGCGCAGGTGCTGGACGCGGTGGGTCTGGGCCATCTGCTGGCGCGCATGCCGCGCCAGCTGTCAGGCGGGCAGTTGCAGCGCGTGGCGATCGCTCGGGCGCTGGTGCACAGGCCGCAGCTGGTGCTGGCAGACGAGCCCACCGGCAACCTCGACGCCCGCCACGCAGCCGAGGTGCTGGCCTTGCTGCGTCAGTGCACGCACGAGGCCGGCGCCGCCTGCCTGCTGGTCACGCACTCCGAAGTGGCTGCGCAGTCAGCGGACCGCCGGCTGCGGCTGGACGCCAGCGGCCTGCACGCAGCCTAAACAAGCACCTCGACGCAGGCGGGGTGGCCCAGGAAGCCCTCCGGGCTGGCGCTGCGGCCGTAGGCACCGCTCTGGTAGACGACGGCCAGATCGCCGATCTCGCCACGCGCCATCTCCATGCGGTCGGCCAGCAGGTCCAGCGGCGTGCACAGCGGGCCGACGACGCTGGCCGGCTCCATCGCCGTCTCGGCACGGCCCTGCGGCTCAACCGAGGCCGGGTAGTTCTTGCGCAGCACCTGGCCGAAGTTGCCGGAAGCCGACAGGTGGTGATGCAGGCCACCGTCCGCCACCAGGAAGACCTGGCCGCGCGAGACCTTGCGGTCGACGATGCGGCTGACGTAGACGCCGGCCTCGCCGACGAAGTAACGGCCCAGCTCGATGACGAGTTTTGCCTGCGGCAGGTCGGCCTTGGCGCGCGCCTGAAGCTCGGCCAGGTTGTCGGCGATGGACGCCAGCTCCAGCCGCGACTCGCCTGGGAAATACGGAATGCCGAAGCCGCCGCCCAGGTTCAGGAAACGGACCGGCGCCGGGGCCGACTCCGCCAGGCGCAGCGCCAGCTCATAGCTCTTCAGCTGCGCCTCGCAGATGGCTTCGGCCTTCAGGTTCTGCGAGCCGGCGAACAGGTGGAAGCCTTCGAAGGCCACGCCGTCGCCGCTCAGGCGGCCCACCTCGGCCAGCACCTCGGGCAGCGCCTCGGCATCGATGCCGAACTGCTTGGGCCCGCCGCTCATGCGCATGCCCGAACCCTTTAGCTCGAAGTCCGGGTTCACGCGCAGCGCGACGCGCGCCGGCAGGCCCAGGCGCTGCGACGCACGCGCCAGTGGCGCCAGCTCGCGCAGCGATTCCACGTTGACGAGCACACCGGCCGCCACCGCCTGGCCCAGCTCGATGTCGCGCTTGCCTGGGCCGGCGAAGCTGACTTCGCGCGGGTCCGCGCCGGCATTCAGCGCCACCTGCAGCTCGCCGGCAGAAGCCACGTCGATGCCGTCGACCAGGCCCGCCATCAGCTGCACCAACGCCGGCATCGGGTTGGCCTTCATCGCGTAGTGCAGCTCGATGCCCTGCGGCAGCGCGGCGCGCAGCTCGGCGACGCGGGCTCTCAGCAGGCCACGGTCGTAGGCATAGAACGGCGTCTGGCCGACGCGCTCGGCCAGCACCGACAGCCGCTGACCGCCGACGAGCAGCTCGCCGTTGGCATCGCGGGGAAACAGGACGGGGGCGTGTTCGAGGGCACGCTTCGGAGTCGGGGCGTCGGTCATGCAGCGTGGCGCTCAAGCCAGTCGGTCGAGAGGGTCTTGCGGTCGATCTTGCCGTTGGGGTTGCGCGGCAGCGGGCCGGTTCGGGCATCGATGCCGTGCGGCACCATGTAGGCGGGCATGCGCGCCTTGCAGGCGGCGGTCAGCGCGGCCAGGTCCAGCTCGGCAGCGCCTTCTGACGGCGTGGCGATGACCTGGATGGCCTGGCCCAGCGTGTCGTGGTGGACACCAAAGGCGACGCACTCGCCGACCAGACCGGTCGCATACAGCACTTCCTCGACCTCGGTCGGGCTGACCCGGTAACCCGAGGTCTTCATCATCTCGTCGCGGCGGCCGACGAAGTACAGGAAGCCCTCGGCGTCACGCGTGACCGTGTCGCCGGAGAACACGGCGTACTCCGGCAGTTGCAGCCCGCTCTCGCGGCCGCCCACGCCGGCCGGCAAGGGCTTGTAGCGCTCGGCCGTCTTCTCGGCGTCGTTCCAGTAGCCCAGGCCGACGAGGGCGCCGCGATGCACCAGTTCGCCCGGCTCGTCCGGCGCGCACTCGCTGCCGTCCTCGCGCAGCACGAGGATCTCGGCGTTGGGGATGGCCTTGCCGATGGAGTCCGGCCGGCGGTCGACCTCAGCAGGCGGCAGGTAGGTGGAGCGGAAGGCCTCGGTCAGGCCGTACATCAGGAAGGGCTTGGCCGACGGCACACGGGCGCGCAGCAAGTCCAGCGTCGCACGCGGCATGCGGCCACCGGTGTTGGCGAAGTAGCGCAGGTTCGCGTCAATCGCAGCGGGCCATTCGAGCTGCGTGAGCTGGATGTAGAGCGGCGGCACGGCCGTGAGGCCTGTGACCTTCTCACGCTCCATGGCCTTGAGCACGTCCTTGGGCATCAGATAGTTCAGCAGCACGACGCGGGCGCCACTGTGGAAGGCGGTCGTCAACTGGCTGAAGCCGGCATCGAAGGACAGCGGCAGCGCAGCCAGCAGCGTGTCGCTGGCGCGGTTCTCCAGGTAGCTCGCCACGCTCTTGCCGCCCGCCACCATGTTGCGGTGGGACAGCACGACGCCCTTGGGCCGGCCGGTGGAGCCCGAGGTGTAGAGGATGGCCGTCACGTCGGTGTCGATGACACGATGGCCTGCATGCGCGGGCGACGCCAGCAGCGCGGCCCAGTCATGCACCGGCACGGGCGCGGAGCCAGTGCCGCTGGTCAGTACCACATGGCGCAGAGACGGGCATTGCGTCAGCACATCGCCCAGCTGCGCCAGGCGCTCGGGCGATGTGACCAGCACGCGCACGTCGCAGTCGCGCAGGATGAAACCGACCTGCTCGGGCTTGAGCAACGGGTTCAACGGCACGAAGACGCCGCCAGCCGCCGGCGCACCAAAGCTGGCGATGACGGTCTCGAAGCGCTTTTCCAGATAGATGGCGACGCGCTCGCCGCGCGCCAGGCCCAGGGCCATCAGGCCACTGGCGAAGCCCCGCACCGCGAGGTCGAGTTCGCCGTAGCTCAGCGTCGTGTTGCCATAAGTCAGCGCCGGGGCGTCGGGCGTGCGCTCGGCGGCAACGGCCACCAGTTCGTTCAGCAGGGTCGATTCAGGCATGAAGCGGCGATGTCAGAGTGGGCGCAATCAGTGAAAAAAGTATCTCATGCGACCCCTCTGCCTCGGGGGACGCGCCCCCGAGGCAGAGGGGGGCCGCAGCTAAACTGGCGAGCTAACCTTTTTGGACGGCCACGGATGGACAACGCCCAAGTACTCGGCCATGTGCTGAGGCTTCTCGACGACGTGCTTAGCCTGGACGGTCGCGCCCAGACTTTCACTAGCGACACCGCCCTGCTGGGTGCACTGCCCGAGCTGGATTCGATGGCGGTGGTCAGCCTGATCACCGCCATGGAGGAACAGCTCGGCATCACGGTCGACGACGACGACATCGATGGCGACGTCTTCGCCACGGTCGGGTCCCTGGCCGGGTTCGTCGCGGCCCGCCTAGGTTGACTCCCCGCGCCGACGTCTTCTTTCTGCCCGCTGCCCACGATGAGCAGCGGCTCTGCCTGTTCCACGCCCCTGCGGGCGCTGCGCGCAGCAAGATCCTCTATCTGCATCCGTTTGCAGAGGAGATGAACAAGTCCCGGCGCATGGCAGCCCTCACCTGTCGCGCGCTGGCCGAAGCGGGACACGCGGTGCTGCAGATCGACCTGCGCGGCTGCGGCGACTCGTCGGCTGATTTCGGCGATGCGAGCTGGGCCGACTGGCAGGCCGATGTCCGGCTCGGGCTGGCGGCGCTGGACGCCCGTATCCCGGACGGGCTGCCGGTCTGGCTCTGGAGCCTGCGCGCCGGCTGCCTGCTGATCGCCGGTGACTGGGGACGCCCTGTGAACCATCTGTTCTGGCAGCCGATGCCCAGCGGCAAGCTGGCACTGCAGCAGTTCCTTCGCTTGAAGCTGGCGGCCGACATGGCTGGCGGCGTCGGCAAGGGGTTGATGGAACAGATGAAGACTGACCTGGCCGCCGGCCGGTCGATCGAGGTGGCCGGCTACACCCTGAACGCCGCCATGGCCTCCGGGCTGGACACCGCTCAGCTGGTCCCGCCGGCGCGGCCGGCACGTCTCGAATGGCTGGAGCTGAGCACGCGCGAGAGTGCATCGCTGCTGCCTGCCAGCGAGCCGGTGATCAAGCGCTGGCAAGACAACGGCTGGCAGGTGCGCCCGCAGGTCGTGCAGGGCCCGGCATTCTGGGCGACCAGCGAGATCGAAGTCGCCCCGGTTCTGATCGACCGCACGCTGGAGGCGTTGTCGTGAAGGAATCCGTGCTGGCGTTCGATTGCCAAGGCGAACGCCTGATCGGCATCCTGTCCGAGCCGGATGCTGACGCCGCGGACACCGGCGTCATCGTCATCGTCGGCGGCCCGCAGTACCGCGCCGGCAGCCACCGGCAGTTCACGCTGCAGGCGCGCCATGTCGCCCGCCACGGCTTCCCGACGCTGCGCTTCGACTACTGCGGCATGGGCGATGCCACGGGCGAAGCGAGGGACTTCCAGCAGGTGGATGCGGACATCGCCGCCGCCATCGACGCGCTACTCGCGGCCCGGCCGACTTTGAAGCGGGTCGTGCTGTCTGGGCTGTGCGATGCAGCGTCAGCCGCCCTGCTCTACCTGAACGCCACCCGAGACCCGCGGGTCTCGGGCCTGGTGCTGATCAACCCATGGGTGCGCTCAGCTACGACGCTGGCACAGACCCATGTGAAGCACTACTACTGGCACCGCCTGCGTCAGCACGATTTCTGGTTGAAGCTGTTGCGGGGCGGCGTCGGCCTGAAGGCCTTGCGCACCTTGGGCCGCAACCTGCAACTGGCCCGCGGCGACGCCGCACCCGGCGACCAGCGCAGCTTCCAGGAACGCATGGCATCGGCAGCCGAGGGCTTCGCAGGCGCCATGCTGCTGCTGCTCAGTACCGACGACTACACCGCGCGAGAGTTCGTCGCCCACGCAACCCAGACCCCGCGCTGGCTGGCCGTACTGGCGCGCCCTTCGCTCCGGCGTGTGGACCTCGAAGGCGCCGACCACACGCTGTCCACCTCCGGCCACCTCGACGCCGCTCATGCCTGTATCGTCGAATGGCTACAACATGGACCTGCCCAGTGATGAAGCTCGCACGACACTCGCTCGCCTTGGGCCTGCTCTGCAGCGCCTTGTGCCTCCCTGCCCATGCGCAGCTGGAGTCCTCCTGCGGATCTCTGGGGAACCCTTACGGACCTTTCGACTACCGGACCGAACGCTTCAAGAAGCTGAGGATCGTCGACGAGCACCATTTCACCGCCAAGGTCGAACGCCTGATCGGCGGCCAGAGCGGCTATCTGGGCGGCGACATCGACTACACACTGCGGGCGTCGCCCAACCACCACCGGGCGCTGCTGGCGCTCGCCAACTGGGCCGTCAAGCTGAAGGGGCTGCAGCCGCCGCATACGAAGTACACGGTCGACTGCTACTTCGATCGCGCCTTCCGTTTCCGCCAGGATGACCGAGTGCCGCAACTGATCTACATCGACTACCTGGGCCGGCTGGGCCGCAAGGAAGAGGCACTGAAGACTGCAGAGCCGCTGCTGCGCGCACCGGAACTAAGCGCGATCACGCGCAACAACCTCGGCATGCTGATGTTCGACCTTGGCAACTACGACGAGGCGCTAAAGCAATGCCATCTGGCCATGGCCGATGGCTGGGAACGTACCGACCTGAAGGCGCGGCTCAAGTCGGTCGGCCGCTGGCAGGAGCCGGCACAACCACCCGCCGATGCCGCATCGGCGCCCGAACTTGCCGCACCGGCATCTGCCCCTTGAACATGCCCGAATGCTCGCCAAAGAAGAACGCGCAGCGCCGTCGGGTGCTGCTGATCGCCTATCACTTCCCGCCGCTCACCGGCTCCAGCGGCATTCAGCGCACCTTGCGCCTGGCGCAGCATCTGCCCGAGCTGGGTTGGGACGTGTCGGTGCTGACCTGCCAGCCTCGTGCCTACGAGCGTGTGGCCGATGACCTGCTGCGCGAGTTGCCGCCGCAGGTGCATGTGGAGCGCGCCTTCGCACTCGATGCAGCCCGTCACCTGTCGCTGGGCGGGAGGCACCTGGCGTTCACGACGCGCCCCGACCGCTGGGCGTCCTGGCGCCTTGACGGCATACGACGCGGAAGACAGCTGCTGGCCCGCACGCCCCACCACGCCATCTGGAGCACCTACCCCATCCCCACGGCCCACGTCATCGGTGCCGCACTTGCGCAGCACTCGGGCCTGCCCTGGATCGCGGACTTCCGCGATCCGATGATGCAGCCCGACTACCCCACCGATCCGAAGACACGTGCCCAGTGGCGTGCGCTGGAAGAGCGCATCGCCGCCCGGGCACAGATCATCACGGTCACGACACCCGGCACACGGCAGCACATGCTGCAACGCCATCCGGGTGCGCACATCGAGCTGATGGAGAACGGCTACGACGAAGCCAGTTTCGCCGACCTGCCGGCGCAGGCCGGCGCGCCACTGAACCCCGGCGCCATCACGCTGGTGCACAGCGGCATCGTGTATCCCTGGGAGCGTGACCCGACCCAACTCATCGAGGCGCTGGCCCAGTTGCGTTCGCAAGGCCTAGGGGCACAGCAGTTGCGCGTCCGCTTCCGAGCGCCGGTGCATGCGGAACTCATCACCGACTTGGCCGCACGGCACCAGGTCAGCGACATGGTCGAGGTCATGCCCGCCATCGGCTACCGCGCCGCCCTGGAGGAGATGCAGCGCGCCGACGCGCTGCTGGTAATGCAGGCCGCCAACTGCAACGCGCAGGTGCCGGCCAAGGTGTATGAATATCTACGCGCCGGCCCGAGGATCGTGGCGCTGGCCGCGCCCGAGGGCGATACCGCGCTGGTCTTGCGCCAGGCGGGGGTCGCCGACCAGGCCCCGCTGGACAACGCGGCCGCGATCGCGACGCTGCTGCAGCGCCTGTGCACCGGCGACGCCGGCCTGCGCCTGTCCCCCACGCCCCAGGCCGTGGCAGGCGCCTCGCGCTGGGCGCGCAGCGAACAACTGGTCCGGTGGCTGGACGCGCTGGCATGAGTGGCTCGCCGCACCAACTGCCCGTCGGGGCGCGCGCTTCGTGCGTCCTCGGACAACCCGGCCTTGCTCCAGGGCAGACACCATGATCATCACCGTCGTGTTCTCCACCCACAACGGCGCCGGGACCTTGCCGGCCATGCTGGCCAAGTTCCGTGAACTGACGATGCCGCCAGGGACGGAGCTGCAGATCGTGGCGGTCGACAACAACAGCAGCGATGCAACGGGCGACATCCTGCGGACCGCGTCTGCGGACCTGCCGCTGACCGCGATCCGGCACGGCGAGCGCGGCAAGAACCGCGCGCTGAACGCCGCCCTGCCACTGGCCAGGGGCGAGCTGGTCATCTTCACCGACGACGACGTCCTGCCCGACCCCAACTGGCTGGTCGCCCTGCAGCGAGCAGCGGCGGAGAACCCTGGCTTCGACATCTTCGGCGGCCACATCATTCCCCACTGGCCCAGCCCGCCGCCACGCTGGATCACCGAGCAGACGCCGCTCGGCATCACCTATGCGCTGACGGCCTCCCACCTGCCCGCCGGGGAAATCTTTCCTGGCCTGATCTGGGGCCCCAACATGATGGTCCGCCGCTCGGTGTTCGACGCGGGCCTGCGCTTCAACGAGGCCATCGGACCGAGTTCCGGCCAGTACATCATGGGCAGCGAGACCGAGTTCAACCTCCGGGCGCACAGGAACGGCCACCGCTGCTACTTCGCGCCGGATGCCAAGGTGCAGCACATCATCCGGCCGGGTCAGATGAGCAAGCAGTGGGTGGTGCAGCGCGCCTACCGCTTCGGCCGCAATGCCTGGAACCAGTACGTCAGTGGCGCCGAGAAGTTCAACGGGCCAACCCTGCTCGGCATGCCTCGGTGGCGGTTCAGGTCCTACCTCGACCATGCCTGCCGGGCGCTGCTGCTGCGGCTGCGCAACCGTGCCGACGACGCCTTTGCCCATGACTGGGAGAAGTCCTTCCTGCGCGGCTACTTTGCCCAGTGGTGGCAGACGCGGCGCAGCCAGCCTCTGCCCACCGCCACGGCGAAATGAGTGCGCCGCGCATCCTGCTGACCAGCCTCTCGGGGCAGCTCGGCGGCCTGGAACTGCGCCTGGCCGACGAGGCCCGGCAGCTCCAGTCCTGCGGGACCGAGCCGATGCTGGCCATCTCCCCGTTTCCGGGCCTGCAGCCCTGGCTGCAAGGGCTGCGGCAAAGCGGCCTTCAGACGGCCGAGTTCTCGCCGCCGCCCTTCTTCGAGGAATGGCGCTATCGCCGCCTGCGCAAGCTCTGGGCCTGCACCTACCACCTCCGCCAGCTCAGGGACCTCGCGCCCGACCTGGTCCACGTCGCCTATGCCTGGACCCACACCGGTGGCTCGCGGCTGTGGCTGGCCGACCGTGCCGGCATCCCCAGTGTGATCAGCGTGCACAACACCTTCCCGGTGGCCGCGTTGCCGCCCTGGTCGGCACGGCTGATGCGCGAGGCTTTCCGCAGCGTGCGGGGCATCTACGGCGTGTCGCGCAGCGCGCTGGCAGCCTTCCAGGCGAACTACGGCGAGTTCATCGCGACCACGACCGCGCAGACCGTCATCCACAACTTCGTCGACACGCGGCGCTTCCACTTCTCAGAAGAACGCCGGCGACAGGCGCGAGCCCAACTGGACCTGCCTGACGACGCCCTGGTGCTAGGCTCCATCGCCCGGCTGGACAAGCAGAAGGAACCGCTGACCGTGCTGCGCTGCTTCGAGCAGGTCAGCCGCGTGGTACCGAACACCTACCTGGTGTACGTCGGCAGCGGTGGGCTGGAGGCCGAGGTCAAGGCCTTGGCGCAAAAGCTGGGGCTGACCTCACGCATCCGACACCTGCCGTTTACGCCGGCACCGGAACTCATCTATCCCGGCCTGGACGTGCACCTGCTGCTGAGCCGGCAGGAGGGCTTCGGCATCTCCACGGTGGAGGCCATGGCCAGTGGTGTCGCCGTGATCTGCTCCGACGTGCCCGGCTCCCGCGACGTGCTGGAGACGGCGGGAACCGGGCGCCTCGTCGCCTACAACGACGTCGAAGGAACCACGCGCGCGCTCATCGAGCTGCTGTCGGATTCCGCTCACCGCCAGGCACTCGGCCGCACCGGTGAGCAAGCGGCACGCGAGCATTTCGACCGCACGATCTGGCAGCAGCGCCTCGGCAGCTTCTACGACACCGTCCTGCCCGCCAGCGGCAGAACGCCGACGCACGACTCACCGGTTCCCCAGCGATGAAGCAGTTGCGGCTGGCGCTGTTCTTCTCCCTGGTCGAGCGCTACTTTTCCGTGCTGCTCGCGTTCGGCAGCAGCATGGCGCTGGCCCGGTTGCTGACGCCGCAAGAGATCGGTGACTACTCGATCACGCTGGCCGCCATCGGCATTGCCCAGGTGCTGCGAGATTTCGGGGTGGGCAGCTACCTGATCCAGAAGGCGGAGCTCGACGAGGACACGGTGCGCTCCGCCTTCGGCATGGCGCTGCTGATCGGCGTCGCGCTGTTCGCCGTGGTCTTCAGCGTGGCACCCTGGGTGGGCGAGTTCTACCGCAGCGAGCGGCTCGCCGTGCTGATGCGTGTCGTGGCCTTTAACTTCCTGATCCTGCCGTTCTGCACGATCTCGCTGTCTCTGCTGCGGCGGGACATGCGGTTTCGCGCGCTGATGGGGGTGAACCTGACCGCCGCCGTTTGCGCCACAGCGATCACCGTGGGCGGCGCCTGGGCGGACTGGGGTCCGGTGTGCATGGCCATCGGATCGGTCGCCAACAACGCCGTCACGGGTTTCGGTGCTTGGTGGGCGCGGGGGCGCAAGCGCTTCATGCGCCCGGCCCTGAAGGCGTGGCGGCCCATCGCGCGCTTCGGCGCCCAGTCGGTGTCCGCCGGCATCGTCACCTCGGTGGCCATGGATATCAACGACCTCGTCGTTGGCCGCGTGCTGGGCACTGCGCCGGTGGCCATCAGCAGCCGCGCCCAGGGGCTGATGAACCTGTTCCACCGCGACTTCATGGCCGCCATCCGCGGCGCCATGTTCCCCGCCTTCGCGCAGACGCACCGCGAGGGCGGCGACGTGGATGCCCGCCACACGGCGGCCGTCATCCGCATCACGGTGCTGGCCTGGCCGTTCTACGGTTTCCTGGCCCTGCACGCCCATGAAGTGCTGCGCCTGCTGTTCGGGCCGCAATGGGATGCAGCGGCACCGCTGGTCCCGGTCTTCTGTCTGGCGGGCGCCGTGGTCTGCACCGCCAACCTGGTGCTCAGCCTGCTGACGGCCATCGGGCGCAACGATGTCGCGACGATGGCCGAACTCGTCTTCCAGCCGCTGCGCGCCCTGCTCATCGTGGCCGCAGCGCTGCACTTCCAGAGCCTGCTGGCCTGCGCCTGGGCCTACTGCCTCAGCTTCTGTCTGCAACCCGCCTGGCTGTACCACCTCAAGCAGCGCTGCCTGAAGACAGACACGGCAGCACTCGGCAACGGCCTGGTGCGCAGCGCCGTCGTCGCCCTGTTGACGCTGCTTGGGCCCTGGTTGCTGTCCATGGCGATGGCCGACCAGGCCGGCATCGTCCGGCTCGGCGTGAACGCCGCGGTGACCGCCATCGCCTGGCTCGCCATGCTGCACCTGCTGCGCCACCCGTTGGCCATGGACCTCGACCTGGCTGGCCGCTGGCGAGCCCTGGCTCGCGGCAGCAGACTCGCCAACAAACCTCGTCAATAGCCCATGCGGATTGCTGCGATTTCCTACCCCGCGCTGTTCCAGGCCATCGGTGGCCTGCAGATTCAGATGCTGGAAACCATCGATGCCGTCCGCCGCGCCGGCCACGACATGGTGTTGATCGATCCCACACGCGACAAGTTCAGCGACTTCGACCTGGTGCATGTATTTGCCTGCGTGCACGGCAACTACACCATCGTGCGACGCGCGCAGGACCTGGGAGTGCCGGTCGTGGTATCGCCGCTGGTCAGGAGCTACTGGACCCGTTCGCTGGGCCTGAAGGCACGCTGGCTGGGCAGGCTGCTCGGGCGACTCACCGGCTGGAACGTCGCAACGGAGTACTCGCAGATGTGGCGCTGCCTGCACTGGGCCGAGCACTGCGCCTCCCTGGGCCCACTCGAAACCGTAGCCTTGCAGGACGCTTTCCAGGTCCCTGCCAGCAAGATCACCGAGGTGCCCAACGGCATTTCCCAGCGCTTCTTCTCGGCGACGCCCGATGCCTCACTGGCGCACTACGGGCTGCAGCCGGGCTACGTGCTGTGCGTGGGCAGCATCAACCCGCACAAGAACCAGCTGGGCCTGGCCCGTGCGCTGCAAGGCTCTGGCCTGCAGCTCGTGCTGGCCGGGCAATGCCTGACGGCCGACGAGGGCTACCTGAAGGACGTGCTGGCGCTGCCATACACGCGCCATCTCGGCGCCCTGCGCTACGACGACCCGCTGCTGCCCAGCCTGTATGCGGGTGCCGGCGTGATGGCGCTGGTGAGTCAATCGGAAGTGATGCCGCTGGTGGTCCTGGAATCTCTGGCTGCCGGTGTGCCAGCCGTGATGACAAGAAACCATGGCATGAGCACGCAGGGCATGTCGGCTTGCCTGAGCGAGGTCGATCCCAACGACGCCGCCGCGATACGCGCCGCCATTGATCAGTTGCTGGCGCATCCGCCTGGGGCCGCGCACTGCCGAGCGGCGGTCAAGCATCTCAGCTGGGACGAGGTCGCGTCGCAGTTGGTGGCCATCTACCGCCAGGCCATGACCGCTGGCCCCCGTCGCACGGGCTAGCTGCGCACCCGCCCCAGAACCCGCGTCCGGCCGGCAGGACGCGGCCCCTGTCGATCCGTCGCCGGCATCCACCCTTCGAATCCGCCATGCCCACTCGCTTCTCGATCATCATGCCGGCCTACAACGGCGCCAAAGTCATCAGCCGGGCTATTGAGAGCATTCAGGCCCAGACCTTCGGCGACTTCGAGTTCATCGTGGTGGACGACCATTCCAGCGATGACACCCGGGACGTGGTGCAGGCGTTTGCGCAACGCGATGCCCGCATCAGGCTGCTCAGCACGGCGAAGAACAGCGGTGGCCCGGCAGCGCCGAAGAACGTCGGCATCGACAATGCCAGCGGGGATTTCATCGTCTTCTGCGATCAGGACGATTGCTACACCCCGGAGAAGCTCCAACGCTTCGATGAAGTCCTGCGCCAGCATCCCGAGACCGAACTGCTGTTCTCAGACTACTGGGTGGAGCACACCGATCGGGACACGCAGCCTTACCGGTACCTGCACGACAAGCGCGAGTTCCTCACCCGGGCCAGCGCCTACCTGCAACCCATCGAGGCCGGCTTGTACGACTGCCAGCGCTTCATCGGCTGCATGTGCGGCGGGATCGACACCGGCATGGCGACCATCTCGGTGGCCATCCGGCGCAGCAGCCTGCAGCAGGAGCAACACTTCTTCGATCCGCGCTACCGGGTCGTGGACGACATCGACCTGTGGATGCGCCTGGCTGCGCGACTGTGCGTGCGCTACCTGGACGAGCCGCTGTCCGTCTACTTCTCCAGCCCCGATTCGCTGTCTTCGCGCAAGCACGTCGTGGACCAAGAGGCAGTCGATGTCCACGAGGCTGCGGCAACGCGCTTCGAGAAGATGCTGAACGCGCAAGAACTGGCACACCATCGTGCGCTGCGTTCGCGCATGGCCTACCGGCTGGCCTGCACACGATTCGGCGAGGCATCGGCCTGCCTGGGCTACGCCTGGCAGTCCTTCAAGCTCAGGCCCAACCTGCTGGCGGCCAAGCTGCTTGCCGAGCGCAGCGGGCGCTGGCTCCTGCGCAGGTGAGGCAGGCCCAACCCATGCTAAGAAGAATCAAAGACCGCCTGACCGGCATTGTTCGCAGCATCGGCTGGGCTGATGGCTGCGTCTACGTGGCGGCCCGCGCCATCCAGGCTCTGAGCCTGGGCCGCGCGGAGTTGCGCAAGTACTACTTCGTCTCCCAGCCGATTCCCTCGGCGCCGCTGCTGCCGAAGAACCGGGGCGCCAGCATCGTGGTGGAGCGCATCGCCCGGCAGCATCCGCTGGTCAGCGCCTTCCCGCGACCGTCGCAGGTGATCGCCGATCGGTTCGACAACGATGCAATCTGCTTCCTGGCGACCAAGAACGGCGAATTCGTCGGCTTTCTCTGGTTGCAGGCGGGCAGCTATCGGGAAGACGAAGTTCGCTGCCTGTTCACACCGCTCCCCGCTAGGCGCGCGATCTGGGACTTTGACGTCCACATAGAGCCGGCCTACCGCAGCAGCTTCGCGTTCGCGCGTCTCTGGGACACGGCCAACCAGTACCTGCGGGATCAGGACGTCTGCTGGAGCGTCAGCAGGATCTCGGCGTTCAACGCCGGATCGATCAACGCCCACGCCCGGCTCGGCGCATTCCCGATCGGCGCCGCGTGCTTCCTGAAAGGACGCACCTGGCAGTTGACGCTGTCCTCCTCGCCCGCGTTCTTCCACTTTTCAAGCGGTGAACACGCAGTTCCGCAAATATCATTGCCGGCCGCTCCGGAGCACCGCCGACGCTACCGTCGGTTCAGTCGACATGGGTAGACACCAGCCTCATGCCTTCGCAGGAATCCACCCAACTGACATGCACGCGAATTCCATCGCCCTCGACACCGCCTTTGCTGCCGGCACTCCTCGCTTCAACCGGCCCATCGCCGAAGACGCGCTGGCAACCTGGCAGCAAGCCTATGCCACGCATGGCCCGGCCTGCGCGGCCCAGGTGGGGGGAGAATTCGCCGTCGCTCTGCCGCTGCCCCAAGGCGGCACCTGGCTGGCCATCGACCGCTTCGCGATCCACAGCCTGTGCTACGCCGTGCACGACGGTCGGCTGCACTACGCCACCCGCGCCGACGAACTGGCCCGTCGCCTCAACATCCGCGACATCGACACGCAGGCCGTCTTCGACTACCTGTTCCACCACTGCATTCCGTCGCCACGCACCATCTACACGGGCATCTTCAGGCTGCCGCCCGCGCACTACGCGCTGTTCGAGAACGGCCGGCTGACGGTCGCTCCTTACTGGACGCCGCAGTTCGCGGAACAGGCTGCCCCCGATTTCGACACGTTGCGCGACGAGTTCCGCGGCATCCTGCGCGACGCGGTGACGGATCGGCTCACCGGTGACGGCAAGACCGCCTGCTTCCTGTCCGGCGGCACCGACAGCTCCACCGTCTGCGGCCTGATGCGCCAGGCCACCGACTGCCCGCCCGCGAGCTACTCCATCGGCTTCGAAGCCGAGGGCTACGACGAAATGGCCTACGCACGCATCGCGGCAAAGGCGTTCGGCGCTGACCATCATGAGTACTACGTGACTCCGGCCGACCTGGTGAAGGCCATCCCGGACGTCGCCGCGCACTACGACCAGCCCTTCGGCAACTCCTCCGCCGTACCGGCCTTCTACTGCGCCAGCAAGGCACGCGCCGACGGCCATACCCGCATGCTGGCGGGTGACGGGGGCGACGAGCTTTTCGGTGGCAACGTGCGCTACGCCAAGGAGAGCGTCTTCGACTTCTACCACCGTGCGCCGGCCGCCTTGCGCGCCATCGGCGACCCGCTGTTCCTGAACCCTTTGGTCGGCAGCATCCCGCTCCTGAAGAAGGGCACCAGCTACATCCGGCAGGCCCGTGCCCCAATGCCCGATCGCATGCAGAGCTACAACCTGCTCGATCGCCTTGGCCTGGACGAAGTCTTCACGCCGGCCTTCCTCGCCTCCGTGAACGCCAACGAGCCGCGCGAGCACCAGCGAGCCACCTGGGCGGCCGGCCCGCATGACGCCAGCCTCGTCAACCAGATGCTGACCTTCGACTGGCGCTACACGCTGGCCGAGAACGACCTGCCCAAGGTGGTCGGCACCACCGGCCTGGCCGGTGTCGAGGTCGGCTTCCCGCTGCTGGACACGCGGCTGCTGGACTTCTCGCTGAAGCTGCCGACTCACTACAAACTCAAGGGGCTCAAGCTGCGCTGGTTCTTTAAGGAAGCGCTGCGCGGCCTGCTGCCAGACGAGATCCTGACGAAGAAGAAGCACGGCTTCGGCCTCCCCTTCGGTCCTTGGGCGGTCAAGGATGCGGCGCTGAATGCGCTGGCCACCGAATCGCTGCGCGCCGTGGCGGCGCGCGGCATCATCCGCCCGGCGTTCATCGAGGGCCTGCTCACGCACAGGCTCAAGGAACACGCGGGCTACTATGGCGAGATGGTCTGGATACTGATGATGCTGGAGCAATGGCTGCGCCGCCATGCCCCCGACTACCGGATCGCCTGACAACCCTCAGAACACGCTGACATGCCCCACGCCCGCCCCCTGCTCCACCTGATCGCAGGTGCGCGCCCGAACTTCATGAAGATCGCGCCCATGGTGCGTGCGCTGCAGCAGGACGGGCGGCTGCGCTTCGAGCTGGTCCACACGGGCCAGCACTTCGACCGCGACATGAACGACGTGTTCTTCGAGGAACTCGGCATCCCGCAGCCAGATGTGCGCCTGGGCTGCGGCGGCGGCACGCAGGCTGAGCAGACCGGCAAGATCATGCTGGCCTACGAGCAACTGCTGCAAAGCTCCCGGCCGGACTGCTGCGTGGTCGTGGGCGATGTGACCTCGACGCTGGCCTGCGCGCTGGTCGCCAAGAAGGCCGGCATTCCCGTGGCCCATGTCGAAGCCGGCCTGCGCAGCGGCGACCAGTTGATGCCCGAGGAGATCAACCGGCTCGTCACCGACGCCATCACCGACTGGTTCTTCATCACGGAGCCCTCCGGCCGCATGCACCTGGAGCGTGAGGGGAAGCCGGCTGATCGCCTATACGACGTGGGCCATGTGATGGTGGACAACCTGCTGTACCAGCAGGCCAAGCTCGTCGCCCATCCACAGCCCGACGCGCTGAAGGACCAACTGGGCAGCTATGCGGTGGTCACGCTGCACCGCCCCAGCAACGTCGATGGCGAAGCCAACCTGCGCCGGGCCCTCGGCGTGGTCAATGCGCTGGCCGAGGACATTCCCATCGTCTTCCCGATGCACCCGCGCACGCGCAAAGGCCTTGAAGTACATGGCATCGACGTCGGCAAGAACGTGCATCTGCTGTCCCCGCAGCCTTACATGGCCTTCTTGAACCTGTGGCGTGATGCAGCCCTTGTGCTGACCGACAGCGGCGGCCTGCAAGAGGAAACCACGGCGCTGGGCGTGCCCTGCGTGACGATGCGCGAAACCACCGAACGACCGGTCACCGTGGACGAGGGCAGCAATGTGCTCGCCGGCACCGACCCTGCGACGGTTCTCGCCGCCTGCCGCACGGTGCTGTCCGGCCAAGGCAAGAAGGGCCGCCGCCCAGCGCTGTGGGACGGCAAGGCAGCCGAGCGCATCGTGGCCATCCTGGCCGAACGGCTGGGCGCCTGACTAGTCGACCAGAGGCTGCAAGGCCTGCCTCACCAGCAGCCTCGCGCCAGCCATGCTGACATGGTTGTCGTCGAAGTACAGCGGAAGCCCTTCGGTGCTGATGACCGCACAGCGCTCTGCACACAACACCCCCGCCACGTCGATGCGCCGCGCACCGGTGGCAGCGGCGACGCGTGCCAGCAAGGCCAGCGCGGGTCCTTCACGTCGCAGGTAGTCCTCTCGCGGCATGCCAAAGTCCTCAAGGCTCCAACCGAAGCGTTGACGCTGCGCCAGCGCAGCGGGCACTGAGTACTCATAGGTCGGCACGGGATCGAGCAGCCAGACCTTCTTTCCTGCCTGGGCCAACGCCTGCACCGCCCGCTGCAGCCCTTGCTCGAACTCCGCCGCTTCGGAGGCATCGCTCATGTAGAGCGATGTACGGCCGGCGATCAACACGCGATCAGCGCGCGCATCGGCCAACAGACCGGCCAACACTGCTTCATTGCGCATCCGGCAATAGGACACGCCCGAAGGCACATACCCCACGGCAGGCGGGCAGCGCGAGGCGGTCAGCAGGGCGAGACTGCGAAGCGGCTGCTGGTCTGCCGGCCTTTGGCTGATCAGCGCCCCCAGCGCCTCGCCCACCTCGATGCCATGGCTGTCACCCCAGACGACCAACTGGTGCCTAGCATCGGGTTGGCCGACCTGGCAGCGGCCTTCATAGGCGATCTGCGCCTGCGAGGCAGCATGGCAGCGCGTCCGTGACGGGCTGTGGTCCTTAACTGCCGCCAGCAACGCGTTCACGGGCGTTGGAGTCCTGCTGGCACGATGCGAACTCCACCAGAGGCCCAGGGCCACCAGCAAGCAAACGCCGCTGGCAGCCGCCCCCGAAAGTAGCCAGCGACGCTCGGGCCAGTCAGCCCGCCGCAGCGGCATCTCGACCCAACGCAGCGACACCCACGCCAGGGCGACCGCCAGCGCGACGGCCACTGCCGCCTGCATCGCGCTCGGATGGCCCATCAGTCCATGACGCGCAAACACCAGCAGCGGCCAGTGCCAGAGGTAGAGCGAGAAGCTCAGAGCACCTACCCAGCGCAGCGGCGGCAGGGCCAGCATGCGGCTGGCCAGCGTTTGTCCGCGCCCGGCCTCGATCAATGCCGCAGCGCCGAGGCAAGGCCATAGCGCTGCCAGCCCTGGGAAAGCGGAGTCCGGTTTCAACAGCACACAAGCCGAAACGATGGCTGCGACACCGCCCACGCCCAAGGCCTGTCGAACCCCTGCGGGCCATGGCGCCCCCCCGCCCGCGACCCGCACCGCCAGCAGTGAACCCACCATCAGCTCGAAGGTGCGCGACAACGCCGAGTAGAAGGCCAGCGGGCCGTCACTCGCCAGCAGCCACTGCGAGTAGGCGAGCGAGGCCAACCCCACCGCCGCCAGCACCCAGCCAATGGCACCGCGTGCGCGACGGTACAGCGCCGCGAGCAGCAGCGGGAAGAAGATGTAGTACTGCTCCTCCACCGCGAGCGACCAGGTGTGCACCAGCGGCTTAAGGTCGGTGGCGCCGTCAAAGTAGCCGGTCGTTCGATACAGCTCCAGATTGGACGCGAACACCGCCGTCGCCCCCAAGGTGCGCGCGAACTCAACCCGCGCGGAGGGCGTGAGCAACAGCCAGGACGCTGCCGCCACAGCCGCCAGCATCACGAACAACGCCGGGAAGATGCGGCGTATGCGCGCGCTGTAGAAGGCGCCGATGCTGAAACTGCCATTCTCCAACCGCTGCAGCAACAGGCTGGTGATGAGGTAGCCGGAGATAACGAAGAAGACATCCACGCCCACATAGCCGCCGGGCAGCACCGCAGGCCACGCATGGAAGACCACCACGGGCACGATGGCCAACGCGCGCAAGCCCTCGATGTCGGGACGAAACCGCATGTGCAACCTTCAACTCAACAGATTCTTCGCCAGTCTCAGCGCGAACTTTGAACGGCTTCGGTCCCAGGGAGTGAACCGCGGAATCTGGAAGACATCCTCTCCCTGCCGGGCTGCAGCCCATCGCGTGGACACTGCGGCGTCGAAGCCGAGTTCACGCACCAAGCCCGGGTGCACGTCGGGGAGATAGTCCGTGCCCGGCCTGCCATTCGGATACGCGAACAGGCCGACGCGCTCACCCAGCAGAGACTGCAGCATGTCGCGGCTGCGGGCCATTTCGTCAGCAGCCTGCTGCGGCGACAGCGTCGCCAGGATGGGATGGCTGACCGTGTGCGCACCGATCTGCATGCCGGCCGCACGCAGCGCACGCACCTGGCCCGAACTCATCATCAAGTCGTCGGGCAGCACCGATTCGGCTCTCGCGGCAATCGCATCCACGCAGACCTGACGCTGCTCGGGCACCAGGTACTTGACCCGCGGTATCAAGGCTTGCAGCAGCGCGCGGCGATTGGACAGCCCATGCTGGCCAAGGTCTGCGCCCTGTGCATCGCGCAGGCCGCGCAGATCGAGCATGGGCAGTGTGCTGCGACGCACCGCCTCGATCAGCGTGTCGTTCCACATGCGGCCACCGTTCAGGAAACCGGTGGCAACGAAGAAGCTGCATGGCAGGCCATGCCGCTGCAGCAGCGGTAGTGCGACGTCGTGGTTGTCGGTATAGCCGTCATCGAACGTCAGGGCTGCGGCGCGTGCAGGCAGGCTGCCGTCCTGCAGGCGGCGTGCCGCCTCATCCATGGGCAGCACGTTGAACCAGGACTTGACCCAGCCCAGCAGTTCGTCGAAGCGGGTGGCATCGACCTCTTCCGGAAACAACGGATCGGGCTCGCGCAGCACGCGGTGGAAGATCAGCACGCTGAGCCGGCCCGACGCGCCGGCCGGCGACAACCACGAAAACAGTGGCTTCATGGCAAGGCCGCCCTCTTCTTGGCAAAGCGCTTTTTAATGAACTCAGGCCACCAGATCAGCGGCTCTTCCTTCTCATGCGCCCATTCCTTGCGCGCCAGCCAGCGCCTCCCGGCGACGGCCAGGATGAGCAGGTTGTAGGGCAGGTCCCAGTAGGTCAGGGACAGGAAGGCGCCGCCCACCGCAAAGCCGGCCAAGCTGACCTGCAGCATGCTGCCGAGGTCGGACAACCAGCGCGTTTCGGGCTGGGCAACGCCCTTCACTCGCAAGTGGCCGGCCGAGAGGAAAACCATCGTGAACAGCGTTAGGTACAGAAACAGGCCAATGAAGCCGTGCTCGCCCAGCACCATGAAATAGATGCTGTGTGCAGCATGCACGCGACCGGGTTCAGGAGCGTAGATCGCAAACACGCCGGGCGACGAAACCATAAAACCGCCGCCAAAAATCCTGTCTGTGGCCAGGTTGTAGGCCATGTGCCAGGCGTTGATGCGGCCCAGTGCCGAGTCGTCCTGCTCGTAGGTCTTGATGGTGTTCATGCGGTCCCACCACTCCTGCGGCATCATGGACAGCATCACCGCGCCCAGCACTAGCAGCACGACAGCTCCCAGCAGCTTGTTCTTGCCCCGCCACCACAGCACCAGCCCCATGGCCACGAGAGCTAGCAGCGCGCCTCGCGAGTGGCTGCCCAGTGCTGCCATGGCCATCAGCGCCATGCAGACGGTCATCGTCGTCTTGGCCCACTTGGCCTGCATCTGCATCTGCAGAAAGCGCATCAGCGGAATGACGATGACGATGGCCAGCGCGATCTCATTGTTGCCTTCGATGTAGGTGCTCTCCGGCCCCCAGACGCGGTAGCTGCCCCCCGTGGCCAGTGTGAATGCGCCGCCCTTGACGCCGTAGAAGCCGATGGAGAAGACCAGCACCCAGGCCAGCAACATGATGTGGCGCTTGCTGTGTATCAGCACCATGGCCACCAGGATCATTAAATCGATCTTCATGACTCGTTTCCACAGGTCGAACGAATCGCTGAAGATGATGGAAAACGGCAGCGTGATGCACATCCACGCCATGAACAGGAGAAGCACGATGCCCTCGCGGCTTTGCGAGTAGTCGCGACGATCCTTGGTCATGAACAGCCCCAGCAACGTCGCGCCGCCGATGGCCGCCGCGAAGGGCATCGTGCTCAACGTCCAGCTGAGCTGGTGGGGGTTCATGATGCTGAGCCAAGTCCATCCGAGGATGCCAATCCAGGGCCGGCGGAAGGCCTGCAGGAAGCACCAGCCGATGATGACGAGCAGCGCGAGGTCACGCATCGCGGCGCGCCTCCCTGGTCACGCGGTCGAAAAGCGCCAGCTGGCCGTCCGTCGTGGCTTGCCAGCTGAAGCCTTCAGCATACCGGCGGGTGGCAGCACAATCCACGTCAGCGGCGAGCAGGTCTCTGGTTGCAGCCGCGAACGAGGCACCATCACGGCGCGCCACCAGGCGGCCCGCTTCCGGAAGCGCCACCACCTCGGGCGTTCCCCAGATGTCGGTGGCCACGACCGGTGTCCCGCAGGCCATCGACTCCAGCAACACGTTGGCCCAGCCCTCTCGGCTGGAGCACAGCAGCAGCGCGTCTGCGGCGCTGTACCACTTGGGCAGTTCGGTGTTGGGCAACGAACCGGTCAGCCGCACCTGGTCAGCCACACCCAGGCGCACGGCCAGCGCGGTGAGCGCCGCCCGCTCCTCCCCCTCGCCGATGATGACCAGACGTGCGCCGGGGCGCTGCTTGACGATCTCCGCCAGCGCCTCGATGGCGACGTGATGGCCCTTGCGTTCGATCAGGTGGCCCACCGACAGCAGCAGCGGCTCGCCCGAGACGCCCAGCTCCGCGCGCATGTCGGTCTGGGGCCAGGGCCTGAAGCGCTCCAGGTCCACGCCATTGCGCAGCACATGCAGGCGCGCCGGGTCATGGCCCCAGCCACGCAGCACTTCCATCAGCGCCGCACAGACGCCGATGGAGGCGGCGGCGCGGCGGGCGGCCCACTGGATCATGCGCCTGGGCAGCATGTGCTGCGGGATCAGGTTGAGGTCGGTGCCGCGGGCCGTGATCGTCAGCGGCTTGTCGAACCACTTGGCCAACAAGGCCGCCGCCACGCCGTCGGGGTAGTAGTAATGGGCATCGATGACATCGAAGTCGAAGCCCTCGTCGATCAACTGCTGCACCGCCGCCCGCGCGCCCAGCGCCAGCGTCAACGGCGCCGAGGTCATGCCGACCTTGGGTGCCAGCAGATAGCGCGGATGGCGCACGTCGATGCCGTTGCGCTGCTCGCGCGCCGGTGTCGCCGCGAACTTCGCGTACTCGCCCCAGCGCGGGTTGCTCGACGGGAACCACGGCACCGGCGCCACGACGCGCGACTCGACCTGGCCGCTCTTGATCAGCTCGCGCAGCCGCGTCTCGACGAAGATGCCATGGTTGGGCCGCACGCTGCTGGGGAACAGCGTCGAGAAGGTCAGTACCTTCAACTGCTTCACGACGCCTCCACCGCTTCAACCAGGATGCGGCCAAACACATCGGCCGCGACGCGATGGCCGAAGCGAGCCTCCACCAGTTCGCGAGCGGCGCGCGACAGCTTCAGGCGCAGCGTGCCATCGGCAATCAGCTTCAGCGTCGCGCTGGCCAATGCCTCGGCGCCATCGGCGCGCAGGAAGTGGGTGCCGTCGTCGACATCCAGGCCCTCGATGCCGATGGTCGTCGACACGACCGGCAGCCCCATCGCCATCGCCTCGAAGGCCTTGATGCGGGTGCCGCCGCCGACACGCAGCGGGATGACGAAGGCCTGGGCGTCACGCACATGGTCGCGCACGTCGTCGACGAAGCCGGTGAAGCTCACGCCCTGCACATTGCGCTGCACCAGCGACGCGGGCGGGTTCTTGCCGACGACGCGCAACTGCGCGTTCGGCACCTTGGCGCGCACCAGCGGCCACACCTCCTCGATGTAGAAGCGGATGCCGTCGACATTGGCCTCCCAGTCCATCGAGCCGGTGAAGACGACTGTGGGGCTGCCATCGGCGGGCGTCTGCCAGAAGAAGAAGTCGAGGTCCACGCCGGTCGGGATGGCGCGCGCGGTCGTCAGGCCATCGGCGGCGAACTTCTTCGCGTCGCGCTCGGACACGGCGACGATACGCGTGAAGCTCGCCAGCGCTTCGCGCTCGAAGCGGCGCATCTTGGCGGCCTGCGAGGCCCACAGCCAGCGCAGCGGCGCGCTCGCGGCCGTCTTGGCGTGACGCTCGAAGATCTCGGCCTCGACGTTGTGCGTGAAGCAGACCGTGGCGCCCTTGAGGCTGGCCGGACGCAGCACGGCGGCGTGGACAAAGTCGAACACGACGACGTCAAAGCGCTCAGCGGCGAGCAGCTTCTCTACCGCCCCGACGGCCGCCGGCGTGCGGTCGGCTGCGACGTTGATGGGCAAGGCCGACAGCAGGTCGGGCGCCCGCTGCCAGCGCGGGCGCACGGCGCTCGGCGCCCAGCCGATGAAGCGGTCGCATTGCCGTTCCAGCTCGCCCTGCCATTCGCGCTGCTGCTCGGGCGTGGCCGGCGATACCAGCGTGATCTCGAACCGGCCGCTCTCCTTCAGGCCGCGCAGGATGTTGCCCGTGCGGATCTTGCCGCCGGCATCAGCCGGGAACAGGAAGACCGGCGAGATGAACGCGATCTTGAGCCGACGCTCCTTCAGGCTCACCAGCAGATGCCCTCGTACTGCGCAAATCCAGCGTCGCGCAGATCGGCATAACCATTCAAGTCCACGACACGGGCACCCTTGGCCAGCGCGATGATGCGCTGGCGCGTCTCGGCGTCCGCATGGCCCACGACGACGATCTCGGCGCGTGCCAGCGCCGCGTCGGGCGTCTCGTGCAGCAGCTTGTCGAGGTGAGGAATCTCGCGGTCGATGTATTCCTTGTTCTTGCCCAGCAGCCGCGCGATCTTGACGAACTTGTCGTAGATCGCCAGGTCGAAGCCCTTGCCGAGCAGCTTCTCGGCCAGCACGACCAGCGGCGAGTCGCGCAGGTCGTCGGTGCCCGGCTTGAAGGCCAGGCCGAACAGCGCCACAGGCTTGCGGCCGGCGGCAGCGATCAGCTCGTAGGCACGGCCGATGTGGGCGTCATTGCTGTCCAGCAGCGCGCCCAGCACGGGGATGTCCACGCCGCGCTCGCGGGCGATGGTCAGGAAGCCCTTGACCTCCTTGGGCAGGCAGGAGCCGCCGAAGGCGAAGCCGGGGCGCAGATAGGCCTTGGAGATGTTGAGCTGGGTGTCACGGCAGAACAGCTCCAGCACGTCGCGCGAGTCCAGGCCCGTCTCCTTCAGCACCGCGCCGGCTTCGTTGGCGAAGACGATCTTCAGCGCATGGAAGACGTTGCAAAGGTATTTGACCGACTCGGCCACGCCGACGTCGGCCGCGACGAAGTTGCCCGGCACGCCGGCATACAGCCGCTTCATGACCTCGACGCCGGCTTCGTCCAAGCTGCCGACGATGGTCTGCGGCGGGTTGTGGAAGTCAGAGACCGACGAGCCCTCGCGCAGGAACTCGGGGTTGAAGACCAGCGACAGGCGGTCGCCGATCTTGCGGCCGGCGGCCTTCTCCAGCAGCGGTGCGATGCGCGCCCGCGTGGTGCCGGGTGCGACGGTGCTGCGGATGACCAGCGTGTGCTGGCCGCCCTTCTTGGCGATTTCGGCGCCGATCTGGCCGACGACCGCGTCCAGCGCGGTCAGGTCTGGCATGTAGTTAGGCAGCGACGGCGTGGCAACGGAGATCAGCGAGATCTCGGTGTCACGCACGGCGGCGGCGACGTCGCGCGTGGCCGTCAGCTTGCCGGCCTTGACGGCGGCACCGATCAGCTCCTCGATGCCCTCCTCCACCACCGGCGACTGGCCGGACGCGATCAGCTCGACCTTGAGCGGGTTGATGTCGACGCCGACGACATCGTGACCAAGTTCGGGCAGGCAGGCACAGGACACCGCACCGACATAGCCGAGACCGAAAACCGAAACCTTCATGTTCTTCCTTGTGATTTCTTCAGGCTGCGGCGCGCGCGGGCACGGCAGCGGTACCGAGGCCCGCATTGCGCAGGAAGGCGTCGAACATCAGCAGCACCCAGAGCGGCTGCGCATGGTCCATCGCGCCGCGCTCGTGCTGGTCCAGCAGGCGTGAGATGACATCGGCATTGAACCAGCCTGTCTGCGCCAGCGCGCCGTGCTGCAGGGCCTGGCGGGTCTGCTCGCGCAGCGGGCCGCGCAGCCATCGCGCCAGCGGCACTGCGAAGCCCATCTTGGGCCGGTAGAGCACGTCGTTGGGCAGCATGGGCTCCAGCGCCTTCTTGAAGATGTACTTGCCCTCCTGGCCGCGCAGCTTCAGGTCGGACGGCAGCGTGGCCACCCACTCGACGAGCTTGTGGTCCATCAGCGGCTCGCGCACTTCCAGGCTGTGGGCCATGCTGGCGCGGTCGACCTTGGTGTTGATGTCGCCCGGCAGATAGGTGTGGATGTCGAGGTACTGGATGAGGGCCAGCGGGTCGTCCGTGTTCGCGCGCTGCGCATGCTCGTGGAAGACCTCGCTGGCATGCCAACCCTGCAGCTCGCGCTTAAAGCCGTCGCTGAACAGCTCGTGGCGCAGCGGGTCGCGCACCAGGCCCATGGTGTTGAAGTAAGCGTCGACGGAATTGCGCGCGATGGCCTGGAAAGTGGTCTTGGCGCGGAACACGCGCGGCGCCCAGTCGGCCTTGGGGTAGACCTTGGCCAGCGGCCCGAAGACACCACGCCGCAGAGCCAACGGGAAGGCGCGGCGCATGCGCTCCTCGGCCATATGCATCTTGTAGCGGCGGTAGCCGCCGAGGCTCTCGTCGCCGCCGTCGCCACTGAGCGCCACTGTCACATGCTTGCGGGCCAGCTCGCAGACGCGGTAGGTGGGGATGGCGGACGAGTCGGCATAGGGCTCGTCGTAGAGGTGGGCGAGCAGGTCCACCAGGCCGAAGTCGTCGCTGCTGACGGTCTCGACGCGGTGGTTGGTGCGGTAGCGGTCCGCCACCTGCTGCGCGAACTGCGTCTCGTTGAACTTCGGGTCGTCGAAGCCGATGGAGCAGGTGTTGACGGGCTGGTCGTCCAGCTGCGCCATCGCCGCGACGACGGCGCTGGAGTCCACGCCGCCCGACAAAAAGGCACCCAGCGGCACCTCCGCCTTCAGGCGCAGCTTGACGGATTCGGATAGCTGGCGCCGCAACTCCTCGGCCGCCTCTTCCTCGCCGATCTTGGCATCCAGCGTGAAGTTCACGTCCCAGTAGCGCTGCGGCGTGCCCACAGCCTGACCGCGCTTGACGAGCAGGCGGTGGCCGGGTGCCAGCTTCTTGGCGTGCTTGTAGATGGTGGCCGGGTCGGGCACGTAGCCGAGCGCGAAATAGGCCTCCACAGAACGCGGGTCGATCTCCTGGCGCAGTCCGCCGTGGGCCATCAGGCTCTTCAGCTCGGAGCCGAACAGCAGCCAGCCGTCCTCGGTGAGCGCGTAGTGCAGCGGCTTCACGCCCAGGCGGTCGCGGGCCATGAAAAGGCAGTCGCGACGGCGGTCGTGGACCATGAAGGCGAACATGCCGCGCAAGTGGTGCACACAGTCCTCGCCCCAGTGCTCCCAGGCGCGCACGATGGCCTCCGAATCACTCTTGGTGCGGAACACATAGCCATGGCCGCGCAGCTCGTCCATCAGCTCCAGGTAGTTGTAGACCTCGCCGTTGAAGACCAGGGCCACCGTCTTGTCATCGTTGAAGATGGGCTGCTGGCCGGTAGCGATGTCGATGACCGACAGGCGCCGGTGACCGAAGCCCACACCGGGCTCGATGTGCAGGTCGCCTTCGTCAGGCCCGCGATGATGCTGGGACTCGTTCATCCGCTGCAGGCGCGCGCGCTCGGGGACGCGCTGGCCGCGGGTGTCGAACAGACCGGTGATGCCGCACATGGGTTGAGACCTGGTTCAGCCAATCGAAGGGAGGAAGCCTGACGCCGACGGGTGCAGGCAAAGGCGGATTCTTACCGAGCTTGGTGATGCGCTCCGGCGATTGAACGCATCCAGTGTGATCTGGGGCACGGGTTATCCCCCTGGCCGGGGGATGCCGGAGGGCCGGGGGTCAGTGCTGGCGATGGAAGCTCGCCGTCCGTTCTGCCTCCAGCACTTGATGGATGCCGATGTGAAGGCAGCGGCCGCTTGCATGCGGCTGGCCGGCGGGCTCGTCGGACCTGAAGCGGATGCAGCGCACGTAAAGCGGCGACAAGTTGTTCACCGACGTGACGAGGCGCACCGGCCGGCGCGACACGCGGCGGAACACGCCGACGAGTTGGGCGATGCTGACGGCCTGCTCGGCAGCGATGATCTTCAAGACGACCTCGCCCGCTCGGTCCCACAGGTCGTGCACTGCAGCCAGCGTGCGGTCGGCTGCGTCGTCGGCAAAGATGTAGTCACGGATGGTGTCCAGCGGCACGTAGATGTGCACCACCTCGTTGGCCACGATGCGCCGCGCCAGCTGGCTGATCAGGCCTTGCGCCTTGTCACGCGACTGGCCTGTGCCGTACAGCGTCGAATAGCGCGCCAGCAGGGCCGCCCAACCAGGCTGAGCCTCAATGGCAAGGCAGACTTTAGCCTCCAGGCGCAGCTTGTGCGCTGCATAGGCCGTGCCCGGGGCGGCCGCGCTGCTTTCGCTGATGACGTCCTCGCTCGACTGGCCGTAGATGGCCCCGGCGGAACTGGCCAGCACCAGGCAGCCCGGCGTAGCACGCAGCGCCAAGTCCGCCGCCAGGCGCTCCAGCAGCAGATCGAGGGCCTGCGCCTCCAGGCCCAGGCTGGCCGCATCGCTGGACATCGAGCCCACGCCGGCCGCCCAGACCAGCAGCCAACGCCCGGCCCGCTCTGCAGCGCGGGCGAAGGCCTGCACCTCGCGGTCCAGCTGTGCGGCCAGCAGGTCGTTGCGCCCCCAGGCCAGGCGTTGCTCGACGGCATGCAGCAGGGCACCGTCCACCCGGCCGAGTGCACGCACAAGCGCGCTGCCCAGCAGCCCACCCGCGCCGACCACCCAGACCGCCTGGCGCATCACTCGGTGGGCGGCCGCGTGGGCTTGCTGCTCACCACGTAGAGCGGCCGACCCATTGCAATGCCCATCGTGACCGCCAGGTACTCGGCGATGACGCCCAGCGCCATCAGCATCGCGCCGCTGAAGAAGGACACGACGATGACGAGGGACGCCCAGCCCTGCACCGGGATACCGCCCAACAGTTTGCTGATCAGCACCCACAGCATCAGCCCTAAGGCTGCGAGCACCGACAACCCGCCCGCCAACGTGATGAGGCGCAGCGGACGGGTGCCGCTGGTCAACACCAGTGCCCAGAAGTGGCCTACAAGCTTGAGCAACGAATAGCCCGAAGGCCGGTCCGACTCCTCCCGCACGTGCACAGGGCAATGTCCAACGCGCATCGTCAGCCAGGACAAGCCGACGTCCAAGTACACGCCGTAGCCGCAATAGGCCGCGAGCGAACGGGCGATCTCTCCGTCTATGAGGCGGTAGCTATTGAAGCGCCCCATCACCGCATTGCCCAGCATGCGCACGCTGACGGACTTGGCGAGGCGGCTGGCCGCATTGCGCAATACGCCGTGTGGTGGCGGGTTGGTCGGCTCGGCATAGACCAACTGGTGGCGACCGGTCAGCGCGGTGTCCAGCATGCGCGGCAGATCGGCCGGGTTCTGCTGGCCGTCTTCGTCCAGCGTCGCGATCCAGTTGCCAACCGCGCCGGCGATGCCGGCCAGCGTGGCGGCATGCTGGCCGAAGTTGCGGGACAGCCAGACCGGGCGCACCTCGGGGTGCTCGCGAGCCAGTGCCTCGATGGTCTGATCCGAGCCGTCCGGCCCGCAGTCGTGCACCAGCAGGATCTCGCAGACGCGATAGGCCACGCCCGACGGCGTGCGCCCGACCTGCGTCAACGGCATCAGCTCGCCGATCAGCGTCGGCAGGCTCTTGGCACCGCGATAGACGGGGATGACGACCGAGACGCGCAAGGCGTCCGGCACCAGGGCCGGTTCATTCATACGCTCACACCCCTCCATGTGTTGGTCGCTCCGCCCGAGAGTGGCGGTCCGGGTGGACCGCATTCCGGCGCAGCGCGCGAAAGCACGGATTCTTACCGAGCTTGGTGACGCGCCCGGCAAGCTGACGCACGTACCGTGACGTGGGGCATGGGTCACCCCCCCGTCCAAGGGATGCATCCCCAGTCAGCAGGAACGGCACCGTATCGCGAGCGCCGATACTTCGACGCTGTCCGCTGCTGCCTTGCACCGCATCGCCCCTGCCTTGATCGCCCAGCTGTTCTCCTTCCTGTCTGTCGGCGCACTCGCCACGGCGCTGCAGTACGCCATTGCGACACTGCTGGCGCTGGCCGCAGGGCTGGACCTGGTGGCTGCGTCGACGATCGGCTTCCTGATCAGCGCGGTCTTCAACTACTGGGCCAACGCGCGCCTCACCTTCGCCGCCCAGAGCAACCACACACGCGATCGTGGCCAGCAGTTGCGCTTTGCGGCCATGGTGGTGCTGGGCTGTGCGATGAACGCTGTGCTGCTGCGCATCGCCGTATCGCTGGGCATGCATGCCGTGCTGGCCCAACTCATCGCCACCGCCGGTGTGCTGGCCGCCAATTTCGCCCTCGGCCACCTCTGGGTGTTCCGCAGACATTGACTTCTGGCCCGCCATGGAATTGGTCGCCCCCAACGTTTCCCCTGCACCAGTTGGGTCGCTGGCTCGGCACCGGTCGTCAACGTCGTGCTGCCCTGTTACAACGAGGAGGCCCTGCTGCACGAGACGGCAAGCCGCCTGGGCGCGCTGCTCGCCGAGTTGAAAGCCGATGGGCTGATTGCGCAGGTCAGCTCCGCCTACTACATCGACGACGGCAGCCGAGACGGAGCCCGGGCGCCAATCGAGACGCTGGCCCGCGGACGCCTTGCGGCATCAAGCCTTCTTGCCCGGCGCTCGATCGCCGTCACGTGCCCCAGGCCGTCCTGCATCCGAAGTCGATCCATTCACCTTCACCGCATTCGCAGTTGCTGTGCGAACAAGGTTCTCAGCGTCAGGATCGACGGGGAAGATGAGTTGGCGGAACGCTTACCCAACAAACCAACCGTCGGCCTCGCCCTCCAACAGTTCCTGGTTGCCGCCGACAACGATGGCAATCGCTGCGATGCAGACCTGCTAGCCGTAGCTTCCAGCCGGCCCGCAACTTCACGTTCAGTCGACTCCCGGTGATCGTGCTCCGGGAGTTCTGACGCCACGACCGCGATACAGCGCGTAATCGCCGTAGGCCTGCTCGAGAGTCATATGGGTCTTTACCCAGCCAATGCGGTCCCAGTCACCGACCCAAATCGGATCTGTGGGTTGCACCAACTGGTAATCGTCAGCTGATGCACCTTGCGTGACCTGCCACCTCCCGACGGTACGGCCGCCGAGATATGTCAGCGGATAGGCTGCCTGAGGGAGGAAGGCGGTCACGTTTGCAGTACTTGGCAGTTCGGCAAGGTGACGGGCCATGGCCTCCTGGTTGGCACGCGGCACACCGTAAGACCCAGGCCGCGACAGCGGGGTCCTGCGGGCCGCTTCGTACACAAGCATCAGCGACTCTCCCACCGCCAACATTCGCACGTTGAGCAGGCCCTGCACGGCACACGAAGCGACGACTACCGCGTGGGCAATCCACAACACGCGCGGCCGCTCGGCGCGCGCCAGTGCGGAGGCGGCCAAGAGAAGGCCGGCCAACCAAAGCAACGGAATAGCCGGCCAGAGATAGCGGACATGCGAGATCGGTGCCTTGACGAGCCAAGCCAGCCAGCCTGAAAGGCCGGCGAACAGCAGGAAACTGCACAACTGAAGCGTGGCGTCGCCCTCGCGCTGCGCAACGAGCCGGCTGCAGATCCAACCGGTCAGGGCAAGGAGTGCCAACACTGGCATCACGCCCTCGCCGACAACGGCGTAGTTCAGGCGAAGCAGCACACCGTCATAGCCGCGAGCGACGCCGCTGGCACTGCCCGCCGCAGCCACCGCGTCGTGCCAAGGAACATCAGCGAACGCCACCACGTAGCCAGCGACACACGCGGCAAAAACACTGCCAGCCGTGGCCACAGCCAGCAGAGCATGGGCCAGGCGAACCGGCCATCCGCGACCGGCAAAAACGGCCCAAAGTAGCAGCGCCGGCAACATAGAAAGGCAGGTCATGCGCGTTGCACAAGCCAGGCCGAACAGGACCCCGGCTGCCAGCGCACCGACAGCGCTCCGGTGGCCAGGACCCACCCAATAGAGTGCAGCGAGCAAGAACACCATCGTGGCTATGATTTCCGACGTGGCGAGCGATGCCTGGAGCAGGAAGCCAGGCGCCGTGACGAACACTGCCGTACCGGCCGCCGCCAGCGCCGAGTTGCCAACGTGGCGCCGCAGCGTCCTGTACACCAGGGCCAGCAGGCACAAGGCGGCCACAACCGACACCAGCCGATGCAACAGAATGTCGCCGCTGTGAACCAACGCAACGAGGCCGTGCAGTAACGCGTGCAATCCTCCAGTCGTTGTCACTGGCGCGTCCAGGGCGCTGGTGGGCGGCTGCGGCAAGCCGAACGCCTTCATGGTGCTCATGAGGTTCCAGACCTCGTCAGGCTCAACGGTCAACAGCACCGCACCAGCCAGGAAGATCAGGCAGAACGCCGCAACAATGATCGCGTGAACTGTCAAAAGCGGCGAAAGCTTGTTGAGTCTCATGTGTGAGGCCGTTGCATTGAAGGGCAGGAGTACGCACTCAGCGATTTAAGAGGACGGGATGCGGCGAGGCGGTGAGCGGCAGGCGTTTACCGGGACAGTTGCGCACCGCTAAGCCTCATCCGCTGTTGTGAGGCCTGTGTAAAGGGCAGCATAGGCAGCCACCATACCGTCGAGGCTGAACTGCGCTCGCACGCGCGCAAGCGACGCAGACGCCAGCCGCGCGCGCAACTCTGGCTCACACACCAGTCGTGCCAGCGCTGCTGCCAATGTGGCGCTATCTTGAGACGGCACCAGCAGCCCATTGACGCCCTGCTCCACCAGTTCCGCGTTGCCGCCCACATCGGTCACCACAGGTGCGCAGCCGCAGGCCATGGCTTCGAGCAGCGTGTTGCTGATCCCCTCGGCCTGGGAGGGCAGCGCGAAGATGTCGAACTGTGGCAAGAGATCCGGGATGTCGGAACGGTCACCGGGCAGCCAAGACTGGCCCGCCGCACCGGCCTGCGACAGCCGCTCGCGCGCCGCATCCAGCAACGGCCCGCCACCCAGCATGACGAGACGCAACCTCTGCCAATCCCCGGGGCAGAGCTCACGCAGCCGCAGGAAGGCATCGACAAGGTTGAGCGGGTCCTTTACGGCCTGCATGCGGCCCACGGCACCAATGACGACATGCTGCTGGCGCCGGTAGGGCCAGTGCTCGGGGACGACGTCCGCTGGCACGAAGCGCTTTGTATCCACACCATTGCAAATGCGCAGCACCCGGTCAGGCGGGAAGCCAACCGGCCCTGTCAGATAGCCTTCGATAACCTGGGACAACGCCACGAAACGGTGTGTCCCGACTCCGTAAATCCGGCGCAAGCGTTGATTAACACGGCTGACGCCGCCCAGGTCGTTCACGTCCCAGCCATGCTCGCTGTGGATTCGCAGCGGCACACCTGCAGCCCAAGCGGGCCACTGGAACTCCATCGCGCCCAGGTTACGTGTGTGCACGATATCGGGGCGCAACTCGCGCAACAGCTTGTAAAACCGAGGGTAAAGCCAGAACCCTTGGCCGGGCGGCTTTTGCAGTGCAATGAACTGCGTTCCCGGCGCCTTCACCCGCTCCTTGAAAGCGGTGATCTCCGTCACGGCGACGACTACATGCCGGAACGCTGGCATATGGTTGATGAGGTTCACGACCCCGTTCTCCAGCCCGCCGGTGTCGAAGCGATGGAGTACATGCACAACGACGGGCCGCGAGTTCGCTGCACCGCAGCCGGCAATTTCGGTCGGGGCTTTCAACGACGCCCCTACTGCGCTGCCGGGTTGACGAGGCGAACCTCATGGAAGCGCACTTTGCCGATTTCTTCGCTACGCAATACCTCCAAGGGGCGGCCAAATTTCCAAAGAGCGTATCGCGCCAGCATCTTCAGATAGGTGTCACTGGCATAAATCTTTATCACGCGCCCACTCCGCAGACATTCCGCGAACGTACAGCCCTGGGCGTCTTCGAAAATATGTCGTGCAGGATGATTGAACATGCCACCCAAGCTGACCAAGAGAGGAACTGGAGTGGGTTCGTTCGCCAAGGGCTTGAACAGTGTCTGCAACGGCAAATGGCTAGTCTGGAAATACACGACCTCAGCGGCATGCAGCCGAAGGTGGCCTCTCACTGCCTCAACATCCCAGTCCTTGGCCCGGTAATGTTCCTTGTAGAGACAGCCGAGCGTGATCAGCTGAAGAATGGCGACGCCCGCAAATATCCAGGCTCGCCTTATTCGCATCGCGCCCTGAGCGACATGGACCAAAGTGAGCGAGAACACACCAACCGCTAGCCCCAGCCCCACCCGCTCCGGAAACGGTCTACCGAGACAGGAAAATAGCAAATCCGCACCTATAAAGATGGTAACGGACAAAAGTATGGCTATCGGGCGAGCGGAAAATGAGGCCATGAAAACCACCGCCAGCAGCAACCAGAAATAGACAAATTCGTGAAGGTGCGCCACATGATCCCGCGCCTTCCAGCGGGAGCTGCGGATCCGATCCTGCCAACTTACCGATGCAGCAATTGCGTCGAGCCGCTCCGGAGTGAACAACGAGGAATCAGCCAGAAACCACTGGGACAACAACTCCCGCTCGGTCGCATCGAGCGGAGGTATCGCCGGGTCATTGGTCTTTTCCTGTCGAATTGAAGCCAGCCCGTAATCAACGAATGGCACAAGCGGCGCATGCGCACTATCGAAGGTAACGAGCGCCGGACTTCTCATTGGAGCCACAGACAAGGCCGCAACACCTATGGCGACACCAATACCTAGGCCGATAGTGATCGCTTGCAAGTGGCGCCCGGGTTTTCCCCTCTGCGCAGCGAAAATAAACGGCGCTCCCACCGCGATGGCCAAGATAGCCATCTCCACTCTCAACGCCGCACTGAAAAAAAACAGCAGCAATGCCCCAATGACGGCGGGCCGGCGGCCGTCTGAGGCCAACAGGAGGAGCGCCATCAGGGCCAGATATCCGGCAACGACCGTATATTGCGGAATCAGGAAAAGGGGCAGCGATGCAACAGAGAACAGAAAGCACACCGCTTGGCCAACGCGCAGCCGAATCATCGCAGTGAGTCCGGTCACCAAACCCACAACCAGCAGCGTATAAATGACGATCGCATACCCCGGACCGCCCGTCACCCTAGTCAGGCCGGCGGCCAGCATGCCAACGCCCGGGTGCATGAATGGAATATCTGCGGAAGGGGATGAAACTATCCCCCACCCCTGCGCGATCATGGAATAGTAAACATCGTCATGAATTTGCCAGACTGGCAGCGAGAGTGCGAAGACGCACACAAGGGCGATTGCAGTGAGCACAATCGCCCATGATTTTCCAACCCGAACCATTGCACTCATCATATTCCTTGGCCGCGCAGTCGCACGAGAGAATCCCAAGTTTTGCCGTTATCCCCTGCACACTTGGCAAGTTCTCGGAAAGGACTTGATTGATACATCTGCAAACCACACCTACGCGCGACGGCTCACTCACGACCTGCTCAGTGTATGGGCTTCGCGGATATTAAGCGGTGCGCCGTGGAGCACGGCTGGCGCGGTCGACGACCACGCTGGCCGCACCGAGGAATCTACGCGAACCCAACCGGGCATGACCGCAAACCAATGCCTGGAAACAGTGGTCGCCCACGCGCGATCGCAAACAACGCTCGCTGGCCGGCTTTCATAGGCGCCAGAGACGGAAGCCTGCGTCCTGTAGCGCCTTGCTATCGAAAGCGGCCTTCACGTCGATGAAGGCGCCGCCCTTGACCAGCTTCTTGCCGATGTCCTCAACGCTCAGCGCGGCGTACTCGCGGTGCGACACGGCAGCGACGATGGCATCGGCGCGCGGCAGGTCGTCGAAAGGCATCAGGCGCACGCCGTACTCATGCAGTGCCTCATCAGCCTCGGCCTGGGCGTCGGTCACGAAGACCTCGACGCCATAGCTCTTCAGCTCGTTGATGATGTCGATGACCTTGGAGTTGCGCAGGTCGCCGCAGTTCTCCTTGAAGGTGAGGCCCAGCACATTGACGCGGGCGCCCTTGATGTAGCTGCCGCTGGCGATCATGTGCTTGATGGTCTGCTCGGCGATGAACTTGCCCATGCCATCGTTGATGCGCCGCCCCGCCAGGATGACCTGCGGGTGGTAGCCCAGCATGTCGGCCTTGTGAGTAAGGTAGTAAGGGTCCACGCCGATGCAATGGCCACCCACCAGGCCTGGCTTGAATTTCAGGAAGTTCCACTTCGTGCCGGCGGCCTCCAGCACCTCGGAGGTGTCGATGCCGAGCTTGTCGAAGATGATGGCCAGCTCGTTCATCAGCGCGATGTTGAGGTCGCGTTGTGTGTTCTCGATGACCTTGGCGGCCTCGGCGGCCTTGATGCTGGAGGCGCGGTGCACGCCCGGCTCAACGATCATCTCGTAGACCTTGGCGACCGCGTCCAGCGTCTCGGGCGTGTCGCCGGAGACGATCTTCAGGATCTTGGTCAGCGTGTGTTCCTTGTCGCCCGGGTTGATGCGCTCGGGGCTGTAGCCGACGAAGAAATCCTGCTTCCACTTCAGCCCGGACTCGCGCTCCAGCACAGGGATGCAGACCTCCTCCGTCGCGCCGGGGTAGACGGTGCTCTCGTAGACGACGACGGCGCCCTTCTTCATGTTGCGGCCCACGCTGATGCTGGAGCCGATCAACGGGCGGAAATCGGGGATATGGGCCTCGTCCACCGGCGTGGGCACGGCGACGATAATCACATCCGCCTCCGCCAGCAGCGCCGGGTCATCGGTGTAGACCGCGTGGGTGGCGGCCTGAACTTCCTCGTCGCTCAGCTCGCGGCTGGGGTCGGTGCCGCGCTGGCAGGCCTCCACCTTGCTCTTGGCAATATCAAAACCGATGGTGCGGACTTGCTTGCCGAACTCCACCACCAGGGGCAGGCCGACGTATCCGAGGCCGATGACTGCGAGCGTGTTCATGGGTCGTTTCTCGTTGCTATGATTCTGTGGACGGCGTGCGATTGTTAATGCTGACGCGCAGCGTCGCGGTCGCGGACCCCACGCAAAGCGGTGTCCAGTGTGACCCAGTGCGCGCGCAGAAAATCACGCAGGACGGCGTCGTCGGGGCCGGCCGTCGACTTGTCGGCATAGACGAGCACGACGGCTGCGTCGTCGCCCTGTCCGAGCAGGCTCTGCCAGGCGCCATGGAGCTTGGCCTGCCAGTCGCTGATGAAGGGCCGACCGTTGATCCAGTACACCTGCCAGACGCGCAGCCGCGGCGCCTCCGCACCGCCGCCGACGACCTGGCGCAGCGCCTGCCCGCGCAGTTCGCCGGTACGCCAGGCTTGAGAGTCGACAGCGGCCTGGCCGGCGGCCGTCTGCGTCCACCCGTCGTTGGTATCGTCATTGACGAGCCGGTTTACCGAGGTCACTAGCTGGCGGCCTTGGCGCTGGTCACGGTAGTAGCCGATGTAGACACCAACCGTCGAACCACCAGCATCGGGCACGAAGCGGCCATGCAGCGCCGCCGCCGGGTTCTCGAATTGCGGACTCCAACTCGTCAACGGCCCGGCCTGCCAGGTCCACCCCGGCAGCGCGGGAGCCGCTAGCACCGGCTCGGCGTGCGAGCCCGCACGCGCTGACTGTGCGCGCAAGACCGGCGGCAGAGCCAGCAGCAGCAGCACCAGCGCGCAGGCACCCGACCAGCGCGCCGGCGAAGCCACCCGTGCCGCATCCGCACCCGCAGGCGCTGGCTGAGGCTCGGGGTCAGCGTCGGTCCAGCGCGCGCCAATCATGAACATCGCCAGCATGATGATGCCGAAGAACACCCAGCCGTAGATGAGGTGGTCCACCCCGACGGCCAGCTCGTTGCCCGACAGATGGCCCAGCATGACGATCATGTACGCCCGCAGCCAGTTGGCCACCAGTGGCGTGACGATGGCGACGCCAACGAAGACCCAGCGCTTGGTATGTGAGCGGTAGTTCAGGTACGCGAACAGCGTGCCGACCATGACCGAGGCCATCAGGTAGCGGATGCCGCTGCAGGCCTGCACGACCGACCAGGAGCCCGTGGGGATGACGAACTGCAACGCCTCGCGGAACACCGGGATGCCGGTGGCGCGCAGCGCGATGACGGTGAAGTCGGCGGTGCGGTCCATCAGCCAGGGCGTCAGGAAATCACCGAAGGGCACAGCGAAAAACAGGAAGCCGAGCGGGAAGGCGACGCGGCGCGCGACCTCGGTGCCGAGCAGCGCAGGCACCATCAGCACGAACATGCCGACCAGCGCAAACTGCGTCGGCGCATTGGCCGCCGCCAGCTCACCCAGCAGCCACAGCAGCCCCAACGGCGGCATCAGCCACAGCCAGCGCAGCGCCGGCCGGGGCGACAGCACGGCCAGGTCGGTGCGCAGCCGCCACACCAGCCAAGCCGAGATGGGCGGCACCACCCAGGCATGGGCGAAGGTCTCGGAGCGGTTCCAGATGAACACCATGGCCGCGCCGGTGTCCCAGTACAAGGCTGCAAGCAGCGTCCAGGCCAGCAACAGGCCGAGCAGAGGCAGCCGCCAGGGCTTGGGCAGGTTCAGCATGTCGCTTCCAGATGGTGATCAAGGCCGGCCAGATGGGCTTCCCAGCTGTAGGCGCCAAGGACGAAAGCACGCGCGCTACGGCCGGTGTCGTCGGCAGCCACGCGGTCCGCCAGCAATGCGCCGAGTCGCTCCAGATAGCCCGCGACGTCGTCGGCGGGCTGCAGGCCGGGTTGGGCCCTTTGCGTGATGGCACGCACGCAGCTGCCGGCGGCCACCACCGGCCGGGCCATGGCCATGGCCTCCAGCACCTTGTTCTGGAGGCCACGCGCCAGCCGCAGCGGCGCGACCACGGCGGCTGCATGCTGCAGATAGGGCCGCACATCGGGCACCGTGCCGGTCACGTTGACGGCCTCACCGGCCAGCGCCTGCACAGCCGGCGCCGGGCTGCGGCCGACGATGTGGAAGCGCAGCGCCGGGAAGCGTTGGCGCAGCGCCGGCAGCATGTCGGCCACGAACCAGCTCACCGCATCCACGTTGGGCCAATAGTCCATGGCGCCGGTGAAGACCAGGGGCAGTTCGGCGACCGTGAACGGACTGGCGCGGGCCACATCGGGCGCGAAGAACTCGGCGTCCACGCCGTTGCCCAGCGCCGCAAGCTTGAATGACTGGCCGGGACTGAGGTCGCGGAACAGCGCGACCTCGTTGTCGGTGACGAAGAAGCTGCACGCAGCCTCCCGCGCCACGCGCTGCTCGAAGCCCAGCAGCTTGCTGAACTCGCGCCGGTACAGCCAGGACATCGGCCAGGCGTGCTCGGGCGCGTAGTCGCGCCACTTGGCCGAGTCGACGTCGACGAAATCAACCAACGTCTTCACGTTCCTCAGGCCACCGGCGTACTGCGCCATCACGCCGCTGAAGACGACGACGGCGTCGAAGCCGACACGTGCGGCCGTCTCGTCCACCCAGGCCTGCAAGCCGGTGTCGCGGTAGTAGGGCAGGCTCAAAGCCTCGCCGCTCAGCAGGCCGCGCAGGCTCAGCAGTTTGGCGATGCGCGGCGTCAAGCGCGCCACATGCAGGCTGGCGCACAGCTCGCGCACGCGCGGCAGATGCTGCTCGTCGTCGGGATCGTCGATGAAAGTGCCGAGATGAACCTCGTGCCGCGCCGCCAGATGCCTGAGCAGATGGTAGGAGCGCACCTTGTCGCCCTTGTTGGGCGGGAAAGGCAGGCGGTGGACGAGGTAGAGGATCTTCAAGCGATCCTCACCCGAGGTTCTTGACGATGAACGGCCCGAGCCAGTTCGCCACGCCGATAGGCAGCTTGCGCCAAGCCTTGATCATCAGCTGGTACTTCGGGTTGTTCGGGTTGTTCTGGGGAATCGAGTCGCGCTTGAAGAGGCGGTACTCGTAGCTCAGCGGCTGCGGCTCGAAGCCCCAGTTTTTCTTGAACGCATAGGGCCCCGTCCCCTGCTTGCTGCGGCCGTAGTCGAACACCTTGAGCCCGCGCGCGCAGGCACGGCGCATCAACTCCCAGTACTTGAAGTCATTGGCGGCCAGGTCGCGCGCGGCCTCGTCGTCACCGGCGTAGTAGGGCAACACCTCGTCGCGGAAGTAGAAGCTCAGCACCGAGGACAGCGGCTTGCCATCCGGCGCGGTGACGGTCAGCACCTCGGCATCGGCGCCGAACTCGTCGAGCAAGGCCTGGAAGTACTTCTTGGGCATGGCCGGCGTGCCGTGGCGCAGCACGTTGTCGGCGTAGAGGTCGAAGAAGCGGTCGACTCCTGGGTCGATGGCCGCCCGCAGGTCGTTCTTGATGCCCTTGCGCACCATGGCCCGCTGTTTGCGCGGGATGGCGAGCATGTTGGCCTCTTCCTCGGGCAGGATCTCCTTGCGGAAGGTCACGTAGAGGTCTTGCCGCGGCCAGTCGGCGTGACGGGTGGGGCCGAGGTTGCGGTACTCGAGATGCTCGGCGCCCTGCCCCCGGGCGATCTTCTCGGCCTCGGCTTCGAGTGCTGCGACTGCCTCGTCGTTCAGCGCGGCCACGCCGCCGTAGACGGCAAATGGCAGGCTGGCGACGGAATGCCCGAACAGCCGGCTCCTGATCTCGACCAGCGGCAGCACGCCTTCGATGGCGCCGTCACGTTCAGCGTAGAGAAAGAAGCCCCGGTGACCGAAGCTGCCCTCAATGACGCGCAACCAGCCACTGCGGTGGAAGAAGGTCGCCTTCGGGTGGGCGACCACGAAGGCGTCCCAGCGCGCGGACAAGGCTTTGTCCTGCGCGGCGAGCTGCGCAATGCGGAGGGGCGCGCTCATTCAGGCCGGGCTCAGCGAGGGCACCAGCGCGCGCGGGGCGGCTTCGCGGCCGAGGAAGATCTCGTCCATGCGCCCCCAGCGGAAGTCCTCCAGCAGCCGCGCGATGCGGCCCTCGGTGCGCGAGATGTTGACGTAGTGACGGAAGCGCGACTTCGCATCGACACCGGCCACGCGGGGCTGGCCCGGGTCGATCTCCCAGGGATGGAAGTAGAAGACCGCCGACTCGCCATCGATCTCGTTGACGCGGCGGATCATCCAGCGCGACAGCGCATAAGGTAGCAGCCGGAAGTAGCCGCCGCCACTGCTCGGCAGGTTGCGCGAGCCGACGCGCAGCGTCGTCACGGGGATCT
This sequence comes from Pelomonas parva, assembly GCF_043555835.1. Classification (NCBI taxonomy): domain Bacteria; kingdom Pseudomonadati; phylum Pseudomonadota; class Betaproteobacteria; order Burkholderiales; family Sphaerotilaceae; genus Roseateles; species Pelomonas parva. Next base: position 313,965 of record NZ_JBIGHV010000001.1, read on the forward strand.
CCAGCAGCCCCTCGCGCACCGGGTAGGCAAAGCGCGGTGAGTCGGGCATGCCGTAGTGGTCGTGCGCGATCGGGTAGACGCTGCTGGAGTAGCGATAGCCGGCGTCGCGCAGCATGTCGAAGGCCCAGAGATTGCCCTTGCCGATGGAGAAGCTCGGCGCGCGGTAGCCGACGACGGGCACGCCGCCAAGGTCTTCCAGCAGCTTCTTGGCGCTGGCGATGTCTTCGAGAAAGGCTGCCGGGCTCAGGTCACTGGCGCGCTCGTGACCATAGCCATGGCTGGCCAGTTCATGGCCGCCGGCGACGATCGCCTTGACGACCTGTGGGTAACGCTCGGCGATCCAGCCCAGCGTGAAGAAGGTGGCGTGGACCTGCTTGTCGGCCAGCAGCGCGAGGATGCGGCCGATGTTGCGCTCGACGCGGCATTCCAGCCCGTTCCAGTCGTCGCGGCGGATGTAGGGCGCGAAGGCGGAAACCTGGAAGTAGTCTTCCACGTCAATGCTCATCGCATTGCGTGGGGCGGGGTTCTTGTTGGGCATCAGCATGACGGTCCTGCTCGGTTCAATGCTGCTTGACCGCGTCGACGAGCTTCTGCAGCAGGGCCAGCGTCTGCAGGTTGATGCGCTCCAGCCGCATCATGCTGCGCTCCAGGCGCTGCAGCCGGTCGGTGTGGTGGTCGGCGCTGAGGGCCGCGATCTCGCTGGACAAGCCATCGACCTCGGCGACGCTCATCTTCAGCTTGGCGATGTCCAAGCTGCCGGGCGCGCTGTCCAGTGGTGCCGGGCGGCTGTCGGGCAGCCTGGCGGGTGTGCTGTCCAGCGGGCTGACGTCGCTGTTGCGCGGGATCTCGCTTTCCTGGGCGATGTCGCGCAGCACTTCCTTCACGTCGGCCAGCGTCAAATGCGAGCGCCCCTGCATGAAGCCCAGCAACAGCAGGCGGTCGCACAGCCGGTTGATGCGGCGCGGAATGCCGTTGCTGGCCTTGTGGATGGCCGGAAAGGCATCGTGCTCGAAGGTGGGCTTGCCAGTGGAGCCCGCGCACTTCAGGCGGTGCTCCATGTAGCGCTGCGTCTCGTCCTCGTCCAGCGGGCCGATGTGGCAGGTGGCCGCGACACGCTGGCGGAACTGCTCCATCTCGGGCTTCTGCAGGATGCCGCGGAACTCGGGCTGACCGACGAGGAAAGTCTGCAGCAGCGACTGGTTGGCGAACTGGAAGTTGGAGAGCATGCGCAACTCCTCCACCGCACGCGCGGTCAGGTTCTGCGCCTCGTCGACGATGAGCAGGCAGCGCTTGCCCTGCGTGACTTGGTTGACGAAGAAGGCCTCCAGCGTCATCAGCAGCTCGGACTTGGGCGCGTCCTTGACGCGCACGCCGAAGGCGGCGCCCACCATGCGCAGCGTGTCCTCGGCATCGAGCTGGGTCGTCACGACATTGCCGATGACGACGTTGCTGCGGTTCAGGCTGTCCAGAAGGCCGCGCAGCAGCGTGGTCTTGCCGGCACCGATCTCGCCGGTGATGACGATGAAGCCGTCATTGCGCAGCACGCCGTAGTCCAGATACGCCTTCGCCCGGCGATGCTGCTTGCTGCCGAAATAGAAGTTGGGGTCCGGGCTGAGTTGGAAGGGCTTGCTGCCCAGGCCGTAGAAGGCTTCGTACATGTCAGTGGTGCCCGGCTGCGAGCGACCCACGGCGCGCGGCGGGCGGCAAAGAAGGTGCGCGTGGGAACTGCTTCATCTTAAAAACGTTGGCTCAAGCTGGCGTAGGCGCCATTCTCGGTGTAGGGCGTGACGCTCTCAAAACGGCTGTGACGCGCACCGACCTGGACGCTGAGGCGAGAACCCAGGCGCGTGTTCCAGTTGACCATGATGCTGCTGAGTTGGGTCTGCTGACTGCCCAGGTCGCCCGAAGTCTCCTGACGCGAGGCGGTCATCGACAGTCCCGATTGGGGCGTCAGCCTATGGCTGGCGGACAAGGACACGGAGCGTTGCTCGATGCGGGAGCTGTTGGCCAGGTCGCCCTGATTCAGGTTGCTTCCCAGGCGCCGTGTGATCGAGCGATTCATCTGGGCCGACAGCGTGCTGCGCAAGCCTTGCAGCGTGAAGCTGAGCAACTGGCTGCGCAGCCGGCTCGGCCCGCTGGACAGAAAGCCGCCGGCCGCAGGCGCATCGGGAGACAGCCCCAGGGCCTGCAGAGCTTCCCGTACCCTCGCGTCGCGCTTGACCGGGTCGTCCTCAATTGCCGCGAACTGCAAAAAGAACTGGTCGTAGTTGCTGCGCACGCCACCGCTGGCGCCCGTGTTGCCCAGCACCGTGCTCTGCGTGTCGGCAATGCGCCAGACCGAACGCGCCATGCGGTGCTCCAGACTCAGCGTGTGGCTGTTGCCGTAGTCATGCCGCTGCCAGGTCGCACCCGCCCGGCTTCGCGGCGTCGGTGTCCACTGCAGGTTCGCACCGGCGGTGGTGCTGTTTCGCGTGCCGCCCAGGTAGTTGCTGCGTTCGCTGCCGACATTGCCGGAGACCGTCCAATCCGGGTCAGGCCGGTAGGTCAACCCCAGTGCCATCGCGCTGCTGCGGCTGGACGCCGCGAGCGCCGACCGAGTCTGCTGCGTGTTGGCCGACAACCACCAGCCCAGGAGGCCGGCGTTCCATTCATCGACGCGCAGCGAGAACCCTTCGCCGCGGCTGTCGCCCAGGCTGCTGCCACGCACTTCGGTGCGAGTGACGTCACCGCGCAGTTGGTAGGAAGCCAGGCTTCCCAGCATGCCCCGAAGCGACGGCGACACCGCGAGCGTGCCGGTCTCGCGCTGGTTGGCATTGGCAAGGTTGGACACCGAGCCCTGCGAACCCAGCGTCGGCACGCTCTGCTGACCGAAGGCCGAGCCACTTTGCTGGCCGATGCTGGCCCGCATGTCGACGTATAGCCTTCGCGAGATCAACTCGGCCTGCGCGCTCGCAGCGAGCGAGTTCTGCAAACGCGACGGCTGCTCCGTCTTCACGTAGGCAATGCCATTGAGCGCATAGTCCAGCGTGCCGCGCAGCGTACCGCTGTTGGCCGAGATGCTGATACCCGGCGACAAGGTAGTGATCAGCGCGGCGTCCTTGTTTCGGTCATCCAGCAGCAGGTTGTCCGTCCACGTTTGCATCAGGGCGAGCCGGGGAACCACTGTCATGGCGCCTGCGCCGCTCGCACCGCCCTCCTGGGCATGCGACAACGCCGCCCAGGCTGCGAATGCGAACGCGAGGCAGCGCGGCTCAGCTCTGCGCCGAGTCATTGCTGCCGTATCCATAGCCGTAGCCGTAGCCGTACCCATAGCCGTACCCATAGCCGTAGCCGCCGGCGGCGTTCGGGCTGGCCTGGTTGAGCAGCATCATCTTCACCGGGCACGTCTCAATCGTCGCGAGCGCCTGTTGGACGGCGCTCTGCGGCGTCTTCTCGGCATGGACGACGATGACGATTTGGCCCATATGGGACGCCAGCACGCGAGATTCGGTCGTCAGCAGCAGCGGCGGCGAGTCGAAGATGATGATGCGGTCGGGATAGCGCTGTGCCATGTCGTCCAGCAGACGGATCATCGCGTCGCTGGCCAGCAGCTCGGTCGCGCGCGCATGCGGCGTGCCGCTGGGCAGGATGGTCAGTTTCTCGACATTGGTGCGCAGCAACACCTCGGACATGTCGACACGCTCTTCCAGGACGTCCAGCAGACCCGGCCCCTGCGGCAGCCCCAGCATGCGCAACACCGACGGGCGCGCCACATCGGCGTCGACGAGCATGACGGTGTTGTCGAGCTCGGCCGCGATGCTGAGCGCCAGATTGACCGACGTGAAACTCTTGCCCTCGCCCGCCAGCGCACTCGTCACCATCAGCAGGTTGGCGTGATTGATCGTCGCCGCGCCCTTGCCCATGGCGTTCTTGATCAGCGGCCGCTTGATGACGCGGTACTGGTCACCCGTCTGCGAGCGCGGCGTGTGCGGCATCAGGAAGCCCTGGGCCGCCAGCGCAACAACATCCAGTTCCACGCGCTTGGACGAGGGGTGAGATCCGTCGTCGAGCAGGGAGATGCCCACGGGCTTGGGGGCGGACTGGGGCGCATGCACCGGCACCGCCTCTGGGGCGGCGGCAATCGGCGCGGCCGGCAGGTTGGCGGCCGCAACGGGCGCCGCCTGCTCATCGCCGGGCAGCACAACACCTGCCTGGCGCAGTTGTTCAAGCCGCTGGGCGGCCTGTTCGATCAAGCTGGTCATGTCACCACCTGCCGGCTCAGCTGCACGGCCAATATCGTCAACGCAACGGCAAACATCACCAGCAGCCCCCCAGCGCCCGCAGAGAAGCGGATCAGGTCCACGCGCTGCCGGGCCCGGTCGGCGTCAGTAACCAGCCGCGTCACCACCCCCAGGATGGGCAGCTCAACACGGGCGCGCAGGTCATTGGCGTCATGGAAGACCGGGCGCAACTGGCTGGCTGCAAAGGTCGTGAATAGGCCGACACCCAACGCAGCAGCCATCGAACCGGCCAGCAGCAGCAGGCGATTAGGTGCTACAGGCTTGGGATTGGCGCGTGGGGGGTCGATGACACGAAAGTCCGCCACGCCCGAAGCAACATCCAATTCGCCCGAGAGGGCAGCCTGCTCGCGCCGCTGCACGAGATCCTCGTAGTTTTTCTTCTGGATTGCATAGTCACGATTCAACTGAGCCGCCTCCGCCTCCATCTGTGGGGCGGTCTTCAATGCCGCCATGGCCTGGGCGTAGCGGCTCGAGTACTCGTCCACCCTAGCTCGCAGCGAAGCGACCTGAACTTCCGTCGTCGCCAAGATGCGTGCCATCTCCTGGGCGGCCGGGCTACCGCCACTTTGAGCAGCAGACACCGTGGGCATTTTCATCGCCGCCTTGCGCAGTTCGGCCATTTCGCGCTTTCGCTGGTCCTCCAGATCCTTGATCAACTTGCGCGTGGAGATGATGTCTGGATGCTGATCGGTAAATCGCTGCAGCAGCGCATCGAGGTTGCGGCGCAGATCCGCCAGCCGCGCATCCAACTCGGGCGTGCTTACGTTGGCATTAGCTTCCTGGATAAGACTCTGCGCCGTGGTCTGACCGCCACCGCCCGTCTTCTCGGCCTCCAACTGCGCTTTGGCCGCTTCACGTGCGTTCACCGCTTCGCGATATTCCAACCGGGCCCGCTCAAGCTGGGCGCTGACTTCAGATATCTGCGCCGCCGAATCCTTGCCGTCAGCGCCAAGGGCCAGGTTCTTGAGGCGAAACTCCTTCAACCGTGTCTCCGCCTCCTCCAGCTTGGCCTCGTAGGCCTTGATCTGCTCGTTAATGAACGTGGTCGCGGTCGACGTGCCCTGACGCGTCTGGCCAAGGCTGGATTCGACAAAGATCGACACCAGGGCCTGTACGACGCGCTTGGCCGTTTCCGGATCGCTGTCGCGGTAGCCCAGGATGTAGAGGTTGTCGCGGCCGCTGCTCTGGATCTTCAGACTGCCGGTCACCGCCTCGATGGTGGCCTCCTGCTGAGCCTTGGACTGGTTCTTGAGGTCCAGGTCTGCCATGCGGACCAGCTTCTCAACGTTCGGCCTGCTGATCAGCGTGCGGCTCAGCATCGTCACCTGCTGCTCGACATTGGGCTGCACCGCCAGCCCCGACATCAGCGGTTTCAGGATCGACTGCGTGTCGACATAGATGCGAGCGCTGGCCTCGTAACGATCAGGCAGCACGAACACAACCACCGCACCGACGACGCCCGTCACCCAGGCCACGACAAGCCCGACCCAGCGGTATTTCCACATGCGCCGGACGATGACCAGCAGCTGAGCAATCAGCAATTCCATCGAAAACAGTCTCGGTTATTGCTTTAGCGACGACACGCGCAACTCGACGCTCACGCGCCAAGCGCGATTCAGAACAGGCTCTGCGGAATGATGAGGATATCGCCAGGTCGCATTTCAACGTTCGCAGAAACGTCCCCGCGTTTGATCAAGTCTTTCAAGCGTACCGAATACTGCTTGTTGCCATCAGCCGTGCGCAAGATGGTGGCGCTGTTACCAGCAGCGAAGTCCGTCAGGCCTCCAACGGCAATCATCACATCCAACAAACTCATCTTCTGTTTGAACGGCAGGAACTGTGGCCTCGCGGCCTCTCCAACGACGCGAATCTGCTCGCTATACGGGCCGACAAAGCCGGTGACGATGACCGTCACGACCGGGTCACGCACATACTTGCTGAGCTGCTTTTCGACATCACGCGCAACTTGCACCGATGTCTTGCCCTGAACAACCATCTCGTCGACCAAAGGCGCGGCGATCTTGCCGTCGGGCCGCACCGGCACAGACATGGACAGCTCGGGATTGCGCCAGACCATGATGCTTAGGTTGTCACCGGCGCCGATGATGTAGCTGTAATCTTCTGGTGCCGCCGCCGCCGGCGCCGGCGGATGCAACGGGGCGGCACAACCCACCAGCCACACCGCCACCAGCGCGAGGAATGCCCCCCGCAGCCCGCGCCGCGCCTGCACGCCGCCCGATGACGTCAATTGCGCATCAACACGGTTCGAAGCATGAATGGCGTTCAAGGCGAGTCCTCTCCAGTCTGATCATCAAAAAGCCCAAGGCCTGAAGCAACCGCCCAGGCCAGATTTGGTGCGCCGGATGATGCCATAGGCTGGCCGCCACTCCAGCAGCCGATTCGGGGGGAGAACGTGTTTTCCGGCACGTCCCAAGAGCCTGCCACCGCCAAACCTCACAGTGCGGCTACCATGCACGCATACTCAAAGGGCTATCACATGCTTGAGTCGCAAGGAACCCGGGATCTTGCCGCAGCGTTCCAAAATTACTTCACCATTGCTCCAGCGCTCACACAAGAGACGCGCGAGGAGGTCTACCGCATTCGGCACGAAGTGTATTGCCGCGACCTCGGATGGGAGCCCATCAGGGCCGATGGTATGGAAACCGATGACGCGGACCTGCACTCCGTCCATTGCCTGCTGCGCCAACAGGGCACCCTGGCCCCGGTCGGATGCACCCGCCTGATCCTGGTTCGACAAGGCAAAGAACTGCCGTTCGAAGAAAGCTGTCGCGACGCCCTTGATCGCGGCATCGTCGATCCGGAGCAACTACCCAGAAACTCCATTGGTGAAGTTTCACGCCTGGCCGTGGTCAGCACCTTCCGGCAGCGCAAAGGCGAACAAGGCGTCGCCATGACGTCGGCATCCGAAACAAATTTCGCGCCGGATCAACCGATGCCGCGCTTCCCCTTCATTCCGGTCAGTCTCTATCTTGCCGCCGCCGCCGTTGCCAGACATCTCGGCGTGGAACATGTCTTCGTGCTGACAGAACCCCGGCTGGCCAGCCACTTTTTGCGCATCGGCTTCGACATCCGCACCGTGGGGAGCCCCATCGAGCACCGCGGCACACGCGTCCCATCCCTGCTCAGTTCCAGCAAGGTGGTTGAAAATCTGCGCCCGATGATCCGCCCGCTTTACGACGTGGTTCAGCAATCCGTCGAAAAGGCCTTTGCCAGCCACCCGGAAGCGATTCAAGCCCTCAAGGCGAACGGATGGCATCCCGGCACCTGATCAGCGAGGCCCCCTGCCCTCCAGCAGCGGCCGGATCAGCATCAACATCAGCTGCTGAATAGGGTTGGCATTGCCAAAGGGGCGCCAAGTAAAGCGTAACTTCTGGCGGTAGGCATCGAAATGCATGCCCCATGGCGCCGGGCGTATGGGCCCGCGCCTGAGCAGCACCTTCAGCACGGATGTACCCATGACGCCCGCACACAGGTCGCAGGCCATCATGGTCGATGGCCCCCGCTTCTCGTCAAAATTCACGGCCGACGGCTCCACCAGATAACCACGCTGCAGCATCGCCGGCGATAGGCCGGCAATGAAGCGCGCGTACTGCTCCTTTTCGCTGCGCCCCTCCACCCGGAAATACTGCTCGAAGCTCATTGCGCCAGGCTTGAAATACATCAAGGCCACCCCCATGCCCAACGGCGCCGCCGTTAGCGCCGGGATACCCCGCTCGTAACAGGCCCTGAACAACATGCGCCGTGCAGGCAGCGCAAAGAAGTCGATGCCGTCAACGTACACATCGACATCGCGCAGGAAATCATCCAGATTCGCCTCGGTGACTCCTTCCGGGAAGACGCCTACATCGGCTTCGGGGTTGATGTCCTTGGCCATTTCAGCCAGCACATGCGCCTTCGGCCGATCCACCGTGGACATGAACGCTCCAACCTGCCTGTTCATGTTGTGCACGCCGAATTCATCAAAATCAGCGATATTGAAGCGCCCCACACCCAGGCGAGCCAGCGTGAGCAGATGCGCGCCCCCCACTCCGCCCAGACCCGCGATCGCCACCCGTGCAAACCGCAGCACCCCCTGCTCGGCCGGCGTCAGCCAACCGATGTTTCTGGAAAAGGCCTGTCCATAGTCGAAAATCTGAGATGTACTCAAGACTCATCCTTTGCGCTATGCAAAGCCGCGCCGTCGATTGAAAAATGCCATCATGGTATGGCCACAGCGCAGCAATCACCAGCACGAGAGGTAGTGCCCCATGGCTTTTGACGCCACCGTCCTCGAAATTCTCGACCTGGCCCGCTGGGCGCCCAGCGGGGACAACACGCAGCCCTGGCGCTTCGAGATCATCAGCGCCAATCATGTGGTCGTCCATGGCTTCGATACGCGCGAGCACTGCGTCTACGACCTGGACGGCCATCCAAGCCAGATCTCCATCGGCGCCATGATCGAGACAGCCGCCATCGCCGCCAGCCACCATCAGCTTCGCCTCGACGTGCGGCGGCGGCTTGATGCGCCGGAAACGCGGCCAGTATTCGATCTTGAATTCCACACCGACACCGCCGTTGCCGCCGACCCGCTTCTCGCCAGCATCAAGACACGCAGCGTGCAGCGCCGCCCGCTGAGAACGCAGCCCCTGACGGGTCAGCAAAGGCAGGCACTCACAGATGCCGTCGGCCCCGCCCACACCGTCACCTGGCTGGAAAGCTCTGGCGAGCGACTGAAGATCGCCAAGATGCTGTTCCACTCAGCCAAGATCCGGCTAGTTACACCTGAGGCCTACCAGGTCCACAAGGACATCATCGAATGGGGGGCGCAGTTCAGCGTGGAGCGAGTGCCGGACCAAGCGCTTGGCACCGATCCGATGACGACCCGGCTGATGCGCTTCGTCATGCGGAGCTGGGAGCGGGTGGAAATGTTCAACCGCTACTTCGCCGGCACCTGGGCGCCGCGCATCCAACTTGATTTCATACCAGGGCTGGCCTGCGCCGCCCATTTCCTGCTGCTTGCCAAAACCCCCGCGCGCACGATCGATGAATATGTTGCAGCCGGCCGCGCGACACAGCGCTTCTGGCTGACAGCCACGCAACTGGGCTTGCAGTTGCAGCCCGAGGTGACGCCACTGGTTTTTACACGCTACGCGCGGGAAGGCATTAACTTTTCAAGCAAGCCCGGTGCACAGCAGATGGCAAGGCAGCTCGAACAGCGCTTCGTCGGCGTGGTTGGCGAGCATGCTGCAGCCCATGCCGTCTTCATGGGCCGTGTCGGCAACGGCGAGCAACCAAGCTCGCGCTCGCTGCGCCGGCCGCTGGACAGCCTGCTGATGACGGATGCCGCATGAAGGGGCCACTTGATCGGCCGCTCCGGATTGCACTCTTTGCCGAAGCAGTCACGCTTGCCCATGTAGCGCGGCCGATTGCGCTTGCCCGTGACATCGCGCCGGCAGGCCATCAGTTGCTGTTGGCTTGCGACCCACGGTATGCCACCTTTGCCGCAGACGGCCCATGGCAGCGCGCAAACATCCGCAGCATTCCGAGTGCGCAGTTCAACATGGCCCTCGCGCGAGGCACACCGGTCTATGACTTCGAGACACTGAATTCCTACGTGGCCGAGGATCTCAGGCTGATCGAGGCATTCAAGCCGGATTTGGTGGTGGGCGACTTCCGGCTCTCGCTGTCGGTCAGCGCGCGGCTGGCCGGCGTGCCGTATATGGCAATCACCAATGCCTACTGGACGCCGCAATACCAGGGCGGCTATGCGCTACCTGTGATTCCGCTGAGCCGCATGCTGCCGCTACCGCTAGCCGCCGCGCTCTTCCACACATTCCGACCGCTGGCATTCATCCCCCATTGCCGACCAATGAACCGGCTGCGCAAGCATCACAAGCTGCCGTCGCTGGGCAACAACCTGCGGCGCGTCTACACCGATGCCGACCATCTGCTGATCCCAGACCTGGCGCCGCTCTACCCGATCAGCGGGCAGAGCCATACCCACAGCTACATCGGCCCACTGATGTGGTCACCCAGCGCGCAGATACCGGATTGGTGGGACGAACCCGCCCGCGAAGAACTGGGCAGCGTCTACGTCACGATGGGCAGCTCCGGCAACAACTCGCTGCTACCGGTGATCCTTGAGGCGATGAAGAACTTGCCGGTGCGCGTGCTCGCATCGACGGCCGGCGCGCCTGCGCCGTTGAGCGCGCCAGCGAATGCGCGCCTAGCGAGCTATTTGCCGGGCGATGCTGCCGCGCTGCGCTCGCGGCTGATGATCTGCAATGGCGGCAGCCTCAGCACTCAGCAGGCACTGGCCGCCGGTATTCCGACATTGGCCATTGCCAGCAACATGGATCAGTTCCTGAACATGGCGCCTATCGAGGCGGTCGGCGCAGGCGTCACGCTGCGCGCCGACCGCTTGAGCGTGGCAGTTGTCCGCAAGGCTGCCGAGGCCTTACTGCGCTCCGAGGCCGCGGCTGCGACAGCCGCAGCCAGGAAGCTACAACAGCCGCTGCTCGTGGCCGCTGACGGGGTTGGAGCCGCCTTCAGCCGCGCGGCAGCGCGCTTGTTGACCCCGCTCAGCTAGCGGATCTATTTGGCAGCAGCACCGCGACCGAGACGCCCAACAAAAAAACGCCCCGAGTTTCTCGGGGCGCTTTGCTCTGACCGGCTGAGCCGGATCAGCCAACTTACTTGCGGCGGCGGGCGACGAAGCCGAGGCCACCCAGAGCCAGGCCGACCAGGGCCAGCGAAGCCGGCTCAGGCACCCTTGCCGAGAAAGTCTGGTTAGCGTCCGCCTGGAACACAATCTGGCCGGCGCCGATCGCGTTGCCGTCAAGCGAGGTCGGAGACGCGAAATTGGTCACAGCCGAACCGAGCTGCAAGGTCGAAGTCACGTTCGTGCTGACCAGATTCGGGTTGATGAACGCATTGTTCGTGTAGGTCACGAGGCCGTTCAGGTTGGCTTGACCGCCGGCAGTCGTGGTGAACGTCGTGGTAGTACCACCAAAGAATACGCCCGACAGGATTTTCGTGCCGTCACCAAAATTTGCCCATGCTGCGGTGTTTGCCACGGCATTGGCTGCTACGTCGTAGTAAATGTCGAACGTGCCACCGGTCACCTGGAACGTGCATTGCGATGCGCTGACGCAGCCGATGATCTTCTCATTGAAGGTGGCGACGACCGTGTATTCGTAGGCGTTTGCGTTCTTCTTGACGCCGTTAGCCGTGGCGTCAAGGTTCGAGAACTGCTCAATCTCCTGACCAAGCAGGTCGGTGACGGAAACAGCCCAACCCACATAGTTGAGGGCAAAGGTGGAGCCCACAACGCCGCTGAAACCGGAGGTCCAAGCGCCCGAAGCGGAGGCCCAATCAAACCCGCCGAACGGGGTGAACGTGCCATCCACGTTGGTGATGCTGGGATCGGCAAGCGCTCCACCACTGAAAACGGTGGCACCAGCCATCGAGAGCGCGGCGGCAATCTTCTTCAAGTTCATGTCAACTCTCCTAACGTAATGAACATGCGACCTTCGCACGATCCTGCCTACCAGCAAGCAGACTCCGTGCCAGAACTCATAAACCATTGTCGAATAACAACTTTTTTGCCATTCCATGGCACCAAGAAACCCACCCAGGCGCAAGTGTCAAGTTTTCCGACAAGGGGCTCAGAGCGCTTCGATCAACTTCTTCACTTCGCCTTGCTGCGCGAAACCATCGCCCAATTGGGCCAGACGCTGTAGTTGCTCGCTGGCCAGCTGCTTCTGACCGGCGCTGACGTAAAACTGCGCCAGGTGGAAGCGACGTGCGGCATGGTCAGGGGCGAGATCCACCACCTTCTTTTGGATCTTGATCGCCTTGTCGAGCCGCCCGCTGGATGCCAGGATCTGCGCCAAAGTGTCCTGGTAGTCCAGGTTTTCCGGCGCCAGCTTGGTTGCCTTTTCCGCGTACTCCAAAGCTCTTTGATCCTTGTTTCGGTTCAGCAGCCAGGCGACGTTGTTCGCCGCGTTGGCGTTGTCCGGTTGCAGTTTCAGCACCGCGAGATAGCGCTCCCGCGCCGCGTCATAGTTCGCCAGCAACAACATCGAATCGGCGGAATAGATCATGAACTTCAGGTCTGTCGGATGCCGCGCCAGCCATTCGGACTCGAATTGCCTAGCCTCTGGCTGCTTGCCCGCACCGGTCAGAACCCGGTGCAACTTGATCGCCACGTCGACCTGAGACAGCAGGTTCAGCGCTGCACGGTAGTTCAGTATGGCGCCAGCCCAGTCCCTGCGCACTACCGCGACGTCGCCGGAAATGGACAGCACCAGCGGATCGTTCGGATACAGAGACTTCATCGCGTCGCTAAGCCGCTGCGCCTCAGCGACGTTTCCGGCGGCGAGTTCGCTGGAAATCAATGCCCGCTGAGCCGGTTGAAAACTCGGCTTCAGCTTCACCGCGCGCTCCATCGCCTGACGCGACGCCGCCTTGTCTCCACGCGCCGCATAGACCTGGGCCAGCAGCATCAGCGGCTCCGGAGAAGTGGGCTGAAGCGAAATCAGCTTGTTGTAAGAGCTGATGGCCTGGTTGTAATCACCCGTAACGGCGTGGACACCCGCCAAGTGCCGGAGCACGCTCGGGTTGTTCGGAAGCGCCGCAACGGCCTCCGCAGCGACAGACAGGGCCTCCTTGGCCTGCTGGCGGCGCAAATGCAGTTCGATCAACGCCAGGCGCGGCCGCGGCTCGCTAGGCATCTGCTTGATCAACTTCTCCAACGCGGCGACGATTTCTTCTTTGTTGGCACCGGTCTGCTCGCGCAGTCCGATCAGCGCCATATTGGCGGCGAGGCTCTTCGGATTGACGGCGAGCACCTTTTGGAAGCGACTCAAGGCTGCCTCGGGTTTCTTGGCTTCCACATCGAGCGTGGCCAGGCTGGCGGCGGCCGGGTAGTAGGCGGGATCAATCTTTAGTGCCGCTTCGAAGGCCTGGGCAGCCTTTTCCTGACTGCCGCGAACCAGTTCAATGCGCCCACGCAGATTGCTAGGCCCGGCACTTTCAGGCGTCTTTCGCTCGAGCGCTTCTATCGACTTCAACGCCTGATCCCAGTCCTTGCGCTGCATGAAGGTAGCGATCAGCGCCAGATCTGGTACCGGGCTGGAGTCTGCCGCAGACAAGGCCCTCAAGGCTGCAATCCCCTGCTCTACCCGGCCCTTGTCGATGTCGACCATCGACAGAGCAACGCGGCTAGGAATGTCGTTCGGTTTGAGCTTGGATATCTTGTTGAAGGCCGCCTCGGCTCGGCGCGCATCGCCAGCCTGCAGGTAGGCCTCGGCGGCAACACTCAAGGCAGACGTATTGGTGCCGCCCTCTATGAGAAGAGGTTGCAGCGAGTTCAAGGCCTTGCCGGGCTCGCCGGCGCGCAACTGCGTCTGCGCCAGCAACACGCGGGCCTCTTCGAAGCCCGGATCAACGTGGAGGGTCTTGCCCAGAAAGTCCTCGGCCTCCAGCAAAGCACTTCGCCGGAACGCGACGACACCGGCAAGATGCATCACACGCACATCCTCCGGCGCAATCTTCAGCAGGGCTTGCATGCTGTCGCGCGCGCCATCCAGATCGTTGCGCTCCAGGGCCAGCAGCACCGTCAGCAACTTCACTTGCCCCGCCGCACCACGCGCGTTGCGCAAGGCATCCAGCTCGACCTTAGCGCCGTCCAGGTCCTTCTTCGCCAGCAGGAGATGAAAGGCACCGACGCGGGCCAGCACGTGAGCCTTGTCCAACGTGATCGCCTTGCGGTAGGACACCATCGCTGCGTCCGCCTTACCCTGCAAGCCCAGCAGGTCACCCTGGATCTGCCAGCCATCGGCGCTTTGCGGCGACTTCGCGAGTACCGCTTCAACGGCATGGAAACCCTCGGCCGGCCCCGAAACAGCAGCCACCAGACGGACGCGGATCAATTGCGCCCGCAGGTTGTCCGGATCCCCGGACACCGCCGCATTGGCTAACTCCATGGCCTTCGCAGCGTTGCCGGTGGCGCTGTAGGCCACGGCCAGAGACGCCTGCAGATCGGCCAGATCGGTGTTCGAAGCCGGCTTCGTATCTGCGAACTCGGAGATCACCTTGGCAAACTCGTTCAGCCCCAACATCGCTTGGGCCGTCAACGGCTCGAGCTGATCGCCCTTGAAGCCCAGCTCCCTTGCCTTGCCGAGTTCGGTCAGCGCACCGCGCGGATCGCCGCTTTGCAGCAGCGCCTGACCAAGCAGGAGGCGGGCTTCGGCGAGCGAAGGATTGTTCTGCAGCGCATTCTTCAGCTGGATCACCGCAGCGGCGTTGTCCTTCTTGGCCATGTCGACCCTGGCGGCCGCGAGATATTGCTCGGCTGACTTGTCGAAGCATCCAACCAGCAGGACGCCAGAGAGCGCCAACCCGGCCGCGCACCTGCGCTTTGCGCCAACTCCAGATGACGTAGCTTTGTTCATGAGATCAGCAATCAGAAGAATGGGCAGCACCGATCGGTGCTGCGAGTGAAACCGCCGGAAGGCAGTCGGTGCGAAGTCGGCTGTAGCCCTTCCAGCGCATGCCAGTGAGCCTCGAATGAGTGATCAACAATTGGTCGATCACTGCGTAAAGCGATTTGATCATGGGCACGTTCGAGCTGCGTATTCCACTGATCGCGGACAGTGTTCCGGGGCGATCTCGGACCCACTGAGTGGGGCGCCTGAGTGACGACCCTGATGGCAGGTCAACTGTCCGCGATCAGCGTGGAATCGGCCGCATGGGCCAGGCCCGGGATGCTCCCCGGCGCAGCGACTTACCCTAGAGCGCGATCGTGTGCGTGCCATGCATCAGCCGGGCCATGATGACGTCGGCGATGGGAGGCGGGGAAGCGCCTGCCGCATCGCCCGGTGAAACCATCGCTTCGCGAGAGAACGTCGAGTCACACTCATGGCGGACTCCCTGCCGGCCCGTTGAGTGATTGGGCTGGTACAGGTCAATTCGACGCAACCTGCCGTGGACGCCAGCACTTTGTCCTCATCGTCGTCACCTGATCTGCAACCTGTTCATCAGGTCGTAGAGCGTCGGTCGGCTGACGCCCAGCACTTCGGCCGCCTTGACGATGTTGCCGTCGGTGCGGGCAAGTGCGGTGATGACGGCATGGCGCTCCGCGTTCTCGCGCACGGTGCGCAGGTCAAGATCGTTGTCGTCGCTGGCATCCGAGGGCGAAGCGCGCAAGCCCAGGTCCGCCGCAGTGATGCGATCTTCATCCGCCATGATGACGGCTCGTTTGACGATGTTCTGTAGTTCGCGCACATTGCCTGGCCAGCGATGGGCCTCAAGTGCGTGCACCGCGTCGTCGGCAAGCGTCGGTACGGGGCGACGCATCTCGGTGGCGAAGCGGCGCGCAAAGGCATGGGCCAGCAAGACCGGATCGCCCAAGCGCTCCCGCAGCGGCGGGATGTCGACGACGATCTCGGCCAGCCGGTAGTAGAGGTCTTCGCGGAAGCGCCCATCCACGATGCGCGCCTTCAGGTCCTGATGGGTCGCGCCCACGACGCGCACGTCGATGGGGATCTCCTGCCGGCCGCCGACTCGCTCGATGACCCGCTCCTGCAGGAAGCGCAGCAGCTTGGCCTGCAGCGGCATGGGCAGGTCACCGATTTCGTCGAGCATCAGCGTCCCGCCATTGGCCGTCTCGATCTTGCCGAGCGTCGACTTGGTTGCGCCGGTGAATGCACCCTTCTCGTAGCCGAAGAGTTCGCTCTCCAGCAAGGTCTCGGGAATGGCCGCGCAGTTGATGGCGACAAAGCGCCCTTTGCGCTTGGACGCATCGTGCACCCCTTGGGCGAGCACCTCCTTGCCGGTACCACTCTCGCCGAGCAGCAGCACGGTCGCGTCGCTGGGGGCGACCTTCTCGATCATGCGGCACACCCGCTGCATGCCAGGATCGCGCGTGACGAGACCCGAGAAGACGTCACTGCTCTGCTGCATCTGCAGGCGGCGGTTCTCCTGCTGCAGTTCATAGAGGCGATAGGCGCGCTCGACGGTGAGGCTGAGCACGTCAGGGTCGACCGGCTTGGCCAGGAAGTCGTAGGCGCCCATGCGGATCGCGCGCAGCGCGTTGCCCTGGTCGTTCTGGCCGGTGAGTACGATGACCTTGACGCCGGGGTCGAG
Organism: Pelomonas parva; assembly: GCF_043555835.1. Lineage (NCBI taxonomy): Bacteria > Pseudomonadati > Pseudomonadota > Betaproteobacteria > Burkholderiales > Sphaerotilaceae > Roseateles > Pelomonas parva. The sequence goes on from NZ_JBIGHV010000001.1 coordinate 330,395, forward strand.
CTCCAGCAGCTTCTCGAGGCACTTGAAGCCTTCGGACACCGAGTCGCGGTCCGGTGGCAGGCCGAGGTCCATGGTGACGACCGCAGGGTTGTGGCGCCTGAACTGCAGCACGGCACTCGCAACGTCGTCGGCGGTCACGGACTCGAAACGATCCAGCGACCACTTCAGCTGCTTCTGCAGCGCAAGGTCGTCTTCGACGATGAGCAGTGGCGCGTGCCGGGGCGTGTTCATCGGGCCTCAAGCGCCAGCGGCGCGTCCGCCTGGGCGCGGAACAGAGGCAGCAGCAGGGTCACGGTGGTGCCCCGGTTCAGTTCACTTTGCACGCTGATCTTGCCTCCCAGTTCCTGCACATATTGATAGCTCTCGTGGGCGCCGATGCCCATGCCGCTTGCCTTCGTGGTCTGGAACGGCTTGAAGAGGCGATTCTGTATGAAATCCTCCGTCATGCCGCAGCCTGTATCGGCTACGCAGACCCGAGCCTGGCTGCCCTCGGCATCCAGCGTCAATCGCACGCTGCCTTCGGTCGGCGTGGCGTCGAAGGCGTTCTGCACCACATGGCCAAGCACGCGCTCGACGCGCTCCACATGCCCGCGCGTGCTGACGCCGGGCTGCAGCTCCAGTTCAAGCACCCTGCCCTTGCTCGCCGCAGCGGCGGCCAGGCGCCTGGCAATCTGCTCGAGATCGACGCCACTGGTCACGCCGTGTGGCTTGTCACCCTGGCGCAACTGCAGCATCAGTTGCCGCATCTTCTCCAGCGAGTTCTCGACCGTGTCCAGCATGTCCTGCTGGAACTCGGGGTTGTCGCGCAGGCGCTTGGCGTTCTTCATCATCAGCGAGAGCTGGGTGACGATGTTCTTGAGATCGTGCACGACGAAGGCCGACATGCGGTTGAAGGCATCGAACTTGCGCGCCTCCAGCAGCGCCTCGGTGGCCTGCGCCTGGGCCAGATAGCCCGAGGCCTGGCTGGCGGCCGTGCGCAGCAGGTCGCGCACCTCCCAGTTCAGTTCCACGACGACGCGAGGCTTGCCCAGCACGACAAAGCCGATCAGCGCCTCGCGCACGAGCAGGGGCACGATGAGCCAGCAACGGGGCTCCTCCGACAGCCATGTCGGCAGCTCCAGGCCCGGGTAAGCCTCGCGGCGCTCACGCCATTCCTCCACATCGATGATCCAGGCGCGCTCGCGCCAGAAAGTGGCCAGCGAGCCGTCGCGCGCCTCCATGCCCGGCTGCGCCGGCAGGTTCCAGCGCGCCGCCTGCAGGAAGTCGGCGTCGGCGGCCCGTTGCAGCCAAAGCATGCCGCTGGGGCTTTCGACCAGATTGGCCAACGCGCGCACGACGGTCTCGGCCATGTGCTGAGGCTCAGCGCTGCTGGACAGCAGCTGCGTGAAGCGCAGCCACTCCTCGCGATAGTCGTAGCGATAGCTGAAGAAGTTCTTGCTGATGTAGACACGCAGCCTTGACCGCATGGAGCCCGACGCCACCAGCAGCGCCAGCGCGACCAGCGCCACGAAGACCAGCGCCACCGACAGCGCCCGCCCCCACTGGCCGCCCGTGTAGCGCACGTAGTAGCCGACTGCGGCCACGATCAGCAGGTAGGCGCCGACCAGCAGCAGCGCGGCCGAGTGAAACACCGCAGCACGGGACACATGCAGCTTGCCCAGCCAATCCCCGTAGCGGCGCGAAGCGACATAGAGCAGCGGCACGGCGGCCGCGTGCACCAGGGTGCGCACGCTGGCCGCCTCACCATCGAAGCGCTGGAACAAGGCGGCCTGTGAACCGATGAAAAGGTCGAAGACGAAGATGCCCCCCAGACCAAGACAGACCGGCTTGGCGTTCCAGCGCGCATCGGCGGTGGCGTTGCGCAGCATCTGCTCAACCAGCACCAGGCCCAGCACCGCCAGGGCCAGCGACGAGAAGGCCTGCGGTCGCGTCAATGCCTCGGGTGGGAGGTTCTCGGCCACGACGATCAGCGCGAGTTGGGCCACCACCACGGCCACCACCGCCAAGCGGGCCCAGCGCACGCCGCCGCCAGGCCTGGTGCGTGGCAACAGCATCAGCACAAAAGCAAACCAGAGGCTGAACCGCAGCAGGTCGACGCAGGGCACGATCCACGTCGGCAGACGATCAGACCAATGCCGCAAGCCGTCCGCCAAGGCCGTGCCCGCCCAGGCCGCACTGATTGCCAGCGCGGCCAAGAACACCAGCGCAAGCGGAGTGACGGGGAGCCGACCGCGCAGGAGCCGTTGCGCAAAATAGAGCGCAAAAAGCCCGTAGGCCGCGCAGCAGATCAGGGCACCCAGGCTGCTCAACGATGCCAAAGGAGCGAGCGCCTGCAACCAGGCGCCGGGGGCGGAGTCCAATTCAGCGCCAAGCATGGGGAATTCCAGGACGCCCCGTACCTGGGCGGCGTCGGCGCTGACGCAGATAGAACAGGGTCAGCGCGCGCCCTTACCTGTCAGCACGACGGCCACAGTCTCCAGCATGATCAGGAGATCAAGGAAGAGCGAGTGGTTCTTGACGTAGTACAGGTCGTACTGCAGCTTCTCGACCGAGTCCTCGATCGTCGAGCCGTATTCGTAGCGCACCTGCGCCCAGCCCGTCACACCCGGCTTCACACTGTGGCGCACGGCGTAATAGGGGATCTTGGCGACCAGCTCATCGACGAAGAACTGGCGCTCGGGACGCGGGCCCACCATGCTCATCTCGCCCCAAAGCACATTGAAAAGCTGCGGCAGTTCGTCGATGCGCACCTTGCGGATGAAGCGACCCACGCGCGTCACGCGGTCATCGTTCTTGGTCGCCCAGCGGGGCTTGCCGTCCTTCTCGGCATCGGTGCGCATGCTTCGGAACTTGATGACCTTGACCGGCACGCCATTCAGGCCGACACGCTCCTGACGGTAGAGCACCGGGCCGCGCGACTCCACGCGGATGGCGATGGCCGTGATCAACATGACCGGCCACGAGACCGCCAGGATCAGCGTCGCAAAGATGATGTCGCAGACGCGCTTGATGGCCGCTCGCAGCAGCCCCTGGCTGAAGCCATCGCCAAACACCAGCCAGCCGGCGTTGACATGTTTGATGTTGATCTGCGCCAGCGTCTTCTCGAAGTGCGTCGCAATGTCGACGACGCGAACACCGGACAGCTTGCAGTCGAGCAACTGGCGCAGCGGCATGCTGCCACCGCGACGCTCGCTCAGCGCGACGACGATTTCGTCGACGTTGTGCCTCAACGCCGCCTCAGTCAGCGTGGCGCCGTCGTTGACGATCTCGGCGGCGGGCACTTCATGCTGTTCTTCGTTGGGACCGGCGTAGTAGCCGACGATTTGCGCATGTGGGTCCGACGCACGCAGCGTGTTGCCGACCGTGCGAGCGGCCGGACCAGTACCGAAGATCAGGATGCGACTGCGCAGCCGTGCCTGAGTACCGGAGTGCGCCGCGTAGACGCGATGCACCATGACGGCAGCAACAGCGCCCATGGCCACGAGCGTCAGCAGGTCGCGATGGCTGGTGTCCGACGGGACGAGGCTGAAGATGGCATAGGCCAGCGGCAGGCCGAACAACAGGCCAAACAGCGCGCGGGCGCAAGACTCCGTGACGGAGCGGTTGTGCACGTGCTGGTAGAAGCCCGTCGCGGAATTGATCACGAACATGCAGCCGGCCAGCGACAACCCGTGTGACGCAGCGAAGGGCAGCACGGTCTGGGCCGCTTCGCCCTGGCTCAGAACGACAGCGATAACGGCAAAGACAATCAGCCCCAGATCAAAAAAGACCTGTAGCAAGGTCTGCCTGTGCAGGTAATGGTTGAATATTCGAATCATTGAAATCCCCGATCACTACCGCTCTGCGCCGTCCGCATCTGCCAAACGATCGACGAATTCGAATCGCTTCGATATTCCGCCAATCTCGGCGCGCAAGCTGCATGAGCCTTTTCCGCCAGCCGTGTCAGCAACCGCTCGACCGGGCGTTGGGAGTTCCGGTCTGACGCCACGACGGCTCCAGCGTGTAAGCCTTTATCGCGCCGGCATCATGCCCTTGCCTCCCAGGCTTGAAAGCCCCCCGTTTGGAGGGTCCGCGCCCCTTGAATCCGCCTCCAGCAATGCCGGCTTCCACAACGACCGCACCAGCCACTCACACGACCGGCGGCAGTAGAACCGAAAGCCGAAGACAGCACCATGACAGGCCAGCGCGATGCCCGGCAAACCGTGCGTAACGCACAGGCCGCGCCTTGAAATCCAGCGAAACCTTTTCACCGTTGCAGCGGCGCACCCCAAAGCACGAAGGCACCCGTGAATAACTACGTGCCAATACTGAAATCAGGCCTGTCCGAAGGTTTGCCTCAGAACGCTGTCGCAGTTGGCATTCATTTATCGTCCAAGGCCACGCGAAGTTTCGAAACAAGCTACCCAGAGGCGACGAACCCGCCGAGCGGCGGGTTCGTGTCAGCAAAAACGCCCGCCGGGCAGGCGGGCGTTGCATGCAAGGCAGAGGGTCAGCGGACCACGGCGATCTGCTCGCGGGCGCCGGCCTTGTACGTGTACAGGGTCAGCGAGCCGTTCTTGATGTCACCCTTGGCATCGAAGGCGATGGTGCCGGTCACGCCCTTGTAGTTGGACGTCTTGGCCAGTTCCGACAGGTACTTGGCCGGGTCAGACGATTTGGCGCGGACCATGGCGTCCACCAGCACGTTCACCGCGTCATAGACGTAGGGCGCGTAGATCTGAACGTCGGTGTTGAACTTGGCCTTGAACTTGGCACGGAAGTCATCCAGCGACTTCTTGGCAGCGCCCTCCACGCCACCCGCTTCGGCGCAGACGACCTGACCGTCACCCATGGTGCCGGCGGCCAGCTTGGGCAACTCACCCGTGCAGATACCATCGCCGCCCATGAACTTGGCTTCGATACCCAGTTGCTTCATCTGGCGAAGCATCGGACCGGCCACGGCGTCCATACCACCGAAGAAGACGATGTCGGGCTTCTTGCCCTTCAGGGAGGTCAGGATGGCGGTGAAGTCCGTGGCCTTGTCGTTGGTGAATTCGCGGCCGACCACCTTGCCACCGGCGCCCTTGACGCCCTTCTCGAACTCGTCGGCAACGCCTTGGCCGTAGGCGGTACGGTCGTCGATGACGGCGATCGACTTGCCCTTCAAGTCCTTGGCGGCGTAGCGGCCCAGCGTGCCGCCCAGGTGCACGTCATCGGCGACGACGCGGAACGTCGTCTTGTAGCCGTTGCGCGTGAACTTGGGGTTGGTTGCGGACGGCGAAATCTGCGGAATGCCCGCATCGCTGTAGATCTTGGAGGCCGGGATGGAGGTGCCGGAGTTCAGGTGCCCGACGACGCCATTGACCTTGGCGTCGACCAGCTTCTGCGCAGCGGCGGTGCCTTGCTTCGGATCGCCGGCATCGTCTTCCGCCAGCAGTTCCAGCTTGACCTTCTTGCCGCCGATGGTGACGCCCTTGGCGTTCAGCTCTTCGATCGCCAGGCGGGCGCCCAGCTCATTGTCTTTGCCCAGGTGGGCAATCTGGCCGCTGGTGGGGCCGACGTGGCCGATCTTGACCACCTCCTGGGACATTGCTGCGCCGCTGAGCAGCGCAGCAACTGCACCGACCACCACATTCAATCTGATTTGCATACTTGAACTCCGTTTGGAAGAGAGGAACGAACCAACGAGAACTGTTGAACTTTCAACGAATTGAACATATCCCAAATACAGAGGGCACTCAGTTCGGGAAAGCGTGGACAAAAGGCTGTCAACCTGCTGCAGAAAAGTGATCCAGGTTCGCGCCCGCCTGCAGATAGGCGCGGTAGCGCTGGCGGCCTGAGCGGACCACCGAAGGCTCGCAACCGACTACTTCGAGCACGCGCTCGAATTCGAAGGCATCACCGGGCATGTCATCGCCAAGGTTCAACAGCAGGCCACGATGCGGCAGGCGCGATGCATCATCGACGAGCAGCACCTCCCCGGGAGCGGGCGGTGTCGTGCCGTCCCAACGCCGATGTGGAATGAACTCCGCAGCGTCGAAGCTCCACAGCAACTCGTCGAGCCGGGGAGCGATGGCTGCGGGGACGCAAACGCCCACGGGCTTCCCCGACGCGAGGGCGCGACGAATCAGCCGGCAGGCGTAGTGCAACGGGTCGGCCGCGTCGCTGTAGAAGCTGACCTGCTGGGGCACTACTTGGCCTGGCTCAGCACGAAGTGGGTCAGCAGCCCCACCGGCCGGCCGGTCGAGCCCTTCGCTGCGCCGCCCTTCCAGGCCGTGCCGGCAATGTCCAGATGGCCCCAGCGGTATTTGGTGGCAAACCGCTGCAGGAACTTGGCTGCCGTGATGGAGCCGCCCGCGCGGCCGGCGATGTTGGGCACGTCGGCGAAGTTGCTCTTCAGGCCTTCGGCGTACTCGTCGTCCAGCGGCATGCGCCAGCAGGGGTCAAGCGCCGCGTCGCCGGCACTGGTCAGCGCGGCAGCCAGTTCGTCGTCGCTCGCGTACATGCCACTACGCACGCCGCCCAGCGCGATGACGCAGGCGCCGGTCAGCGTGGCCACATCGACGACGACGGCGGGCTTGAAGCGCTCGGCATAGGTCAGCGCGTCGCAGAGGATGAGGCGCCCTTCCGCATCGGTGTTCAGGATCTCGATGGTCTGGCCGGACATCGACGTGACCACGTCGCCCGGCTTGACCGCACGACCGCTGGGCATGTTCTCGCAGGCCGCAACGATGACGACGAGGTTGAGCTTGGGCTTAAGCTCGGCCACCGCGCGCAGCGTGCCGATGACGCTCGCCGCGCCACCCATGTCGAACTTCATCTCATCCATCTCTGCACCCGGTTTCAGCGAGATGCCGCCGGTGTCGAAGGTGATGCCTTTGCCAACCAGCACGACCGGCGCCACCGTCTTGGCCGCGCCTTCATAGCGGGCGACGATGAAGCGCAGCGGCTCGTCCGAGCCCTGGGCGACCGACAGGAAGCTACCCATGCCGAGCTTCTCGACGGCCTTCTTGTCCATGACTTCGACCTTCAGGCCGTGCGTCTTGCCGATCTGCTGCACGACCTGACCCAGATACGTGGGCGTCGCGTAGTTGGCCGGGCGGTTGGCGCACTCACGCGCCAGCTCGATGCCGGCGGCAATCGCCTCACCGCGCGCCAGGCCGGCCTTGGCCTGCTTCTGTGCGCTCTTGCCCACCAGCAGTGCCAGCTTGGCCAGCTTGGGCGCCGCAGGCGCGCTGGGCTTGGTGTGGCGATAAAGGTAGACCGCATCGGTGCCGGCGATCGCGGTCTGCTCAGCCAGCGACTCGGCCAGATCGGCCTCGAAGCCGGCGAACGCCACGGCCGCGCTGACCACGCCGCGCGGCTTGACCTGGGCCAGGCCCGCCGACAACGCGGCACGCGCGGCGGCCAGCGTCGTCTTGCCGCTGGACACCAGCACCAGGCGGGGGGCCTTGATGCCTCCGGGCTGCGTCAGGGTCGAGACCTGACCCGCCTTCAGCGTGAAATCACCGAGCTTGATCGCTGCCTGCGCATGTTTGGCGACGGCGGCGTCCAGACCTTGGGGCAGCGAGTCGCCACCCAGCACCACGATGAGAGCGTCAGCACCTGCGGTGGCGAGTGCGTCCAGCTCAGTGGCTTGAACCTTGAAGTCCATAATGACCAGAAGTAGAAAGAAGTGCGTTTGATGTTATTCGATTCATCCACGCGGTCAGAGTTGGCAAAGAGCTTCGGGGTCACGCTGGTGGTCATCCTGACCATCATGCTGACGCAGACCCTGATCAAGACGCTGGGCCAGGCCGCCGGCGGCAATGTGGCGCCGCAGGACGTGGTGCTGCTGATGGGCTACGCCACCATCGCCCACCTGGCGACCATGCTCATCCTGTCGCTCTTCATCGCCGTCGTCGTCACGTTGGGCCGGTCCTACCGCGAGTCGGAGATGACGATCTGGTTCGCCAGCGGCATCCCGCTGTCGCGCTTCGTGCGGCCGGTGCTGCGCATGGCCTGGCCGGTGCTGCTGGCCGTCGTCGTGCTCGAGCTGGTCGTCTGGCCCTGGGGCAACCAGAACAGCGCCGAGCTGCGCGACCGCTACCAGAAGCGCAGCGACCTGTCGCGCGTCGCGCCCGGGCAGTTCCAGAGCTCGCGCGACGGCAGTCGCGTGTTCTTTATTGAACGCGATGGCGACGATGCAGCCACCGGCCGCAATGTCTTCATCCTGTCCAGCGAGAACGAGCGCGAGTCGGTCACGACGGCATCGCGCGGCCGACTGGAGATGGAGGGCGACGACCGCTTCCTGGTGCTGGACAAGGGCCAGCGCAACGAGACCCGCGCCTCGACCGGCGAGAAAAGCCTGGCCCGCTTCGAGCAGTACAAGGTGCTGACCGACACGCAGGTGCTGGCCAATGCCAGCCAGTTGCCGCCCAAGGCGACGGCGACGCTGGACTTGCTGCGCACGCCAACGCCCAAGAACCACGGCGAGCTGGCCTGGCGCTTCGGGATGATCCTCGGCGGCGTCAACATGGCCTTGCTGGGTGTCGGCCTGGCCGCCTCCAACCCGCGCCGCGCCAACAACTGGAACCTGCTGTTCGCGCTGCTGGCCTTCATCGTCTACTTCAACCTCATCAACCTGTCGCAGGCCTGGGTCAGCAATGGCCGCACGTCGCTGCCACGCGCGCTGATCACCCTGCATGGCAGCGCCCTCTTCCTGGCGCTGGCCGTCATCTGGCTGCGTGACAACGGCAACCGCTTCTGCCTGCGCCGTCGCACCGCGTTGCCCGCAGCATGAAAACCGTCCGTCGCCTGCTCTACAAGGACATCGTCGGCTCGGTCGCGCTGGTCGCGCTGGCCTTCCTGGCGCTGGACTTCTTCATCAACTTCGTCGACGAGGTGGAGCGCATGTCGCGCGTCGGCGCCGGCGCCGCGCAGGCCGCGCTGCTGGCCGCCATGGAGCTGCCGGGGAACTTCTACGAACTCTTCCCCATCGCCGTGCTGATCGGCGCCATCGTCGCGCTGGCCCGCATGGCGCAGAGCAGCGAGTTCACCATCCTGCGCACCGGCGGCCTGGGCCCGGCGCGCGCGCTGGGCCTGCTGGCCGGCCTGGCTGCCGCGTTTGCGGTGCTGACCTTCGTCGTCGGCGACTTCGTGGCGCCGCAGGTCGATCGCATCAGCGATGAGATGCGCACCCGCTTCAGCCGCAGCGCCAACCCGCCCAAGCGCGGCGCCTGGCTCAAGGACCACCGCGAGGTCGACGGCCAGCAGCGCAGCTACTCGGTCCAGGTCGGCCGCGCCGGCAGCGGCGGCGACCTGGAGGACGTGCGTATCTTCGAGTTCGACAACGAAGGCCGGCTGATGTCGCGCACCGAGGCCGGCAAGGCCACCGTGAGCGGCCAGGGCCTGTGGCATCTGCAGTCGGTCAAACGCACGGTCTGGAACCCGGGCGCCGCGACGGCCAGCGGCTCCGTCGGCGAAGCCGTCGTCAGCGAGCAGCAGATGGACAACCTGACCTGGCAAAGCTCGTTGCATGCCGGCGTCATCGCGGCGGCCGTGCTGCCCGCCATGTCGATGTCGACGCTGGAGCTGTACCGCTACACCGCCCACCTCTCGGCGCAGGAGCAGTCCGCCCAGGCGCACAACATCCAGTTCTGGCGCAAGGCCTTCTACCCGTTCGCCTGCTTCGTCATGGTGGCGCTGGCCCTGCCCTTCGCCTACCTGCACGGCCGCGCGGGCGGCATCAGCATCAAGGTGTTCGGCGGCATCATGCTGGGCATCAGCTTCGTGCTGCTGAACAACGTCGCCGGCCACCTGGGCCTGCTGAAGAACTGGACGCCGTGGGCCGTGGCGGCCACGCCCAGCCTGATCTACATGGGGCTGTCGATGGCGGCCTTCACCTGGCTTGTGAGATACCGATGAAAGACGGCCTGCTGCTGTTCGCCCATGGCGCCCGCGACCCTGCGTGGGCGCGACCGTTCGAGATCGTCAGCGAGCGGCTGCAGGCCGCGCGGCCCGACACGCCAGTGGCGATGGCCTATCTGGAATTCATGTCGCCCGACATGGACGGGGCTGCCGCGCAGCTGGCCGCCGCCGGCTGCACGCGCGTGCATGTGCTGCCCCTCTTTCTCGGCACCGGCGGCCATGTGCGGCGCGATGTGCCGCTGCTGCTGGACCGCCTGCGCGAACAGCATGGCGACGCCATCGAATGGCAGCTGCATGCGCCTCTTGGCGATCAGGACGCCGTTCTCAACGCCATCGGCCAAGCCTGTCTCTCAGTGCTCGAATGAACCTCCACCAATTCCGCTTCGTCCAGGAAGCCGCCCGCCGCAACCTCAACCTGACCGAGACGGCCAAGGCACTGTTCACGTCGCAGCCGGGCGTGTCCAAGGCCATCCTGGAGCTGGAGGAGGAACTGGGCGTCGACATCTTCTCGCGCCACGGCAAGCGGCTGCGCCGCATCACCGAACCGGGTCAGCAGGTGCTGGCCTGCATCGAGATCATCCTGCGCGAGGTGGGCAACCTGAAGCGCATCGGCGAGGAGTACTCGCGCCAGGACAGCGGCACCTTCTCGATCGCGACGACCCACACGCAGGCTCGCTACGTGTTGCCCACGCCGGTCGCCCAGTTGCGCAAGCAGATGCCGCTGCTGCGAGTCAGCCTGCACCAGGGCAGCCCGGACCAGGTCGCCCGCATGCTCATCGACGAGACCGCCGACCTGGGGCTGGCGACCGAGTCGCTGGCGCAATACCCCGAGCTGGTCACCCTGCCCTGCTACGAATGGCAGCACGTGATGGTGGTGCCGCGCGACCACCCGCTCGCGGCGCACGAGCGCATCAGCCTGGAGCAGCTCGCCGCCGAGCCGCTGGTGTCCTACCACCCCAGCTTCACCGGCCGCACGCGCATCGACAAGGCCTTCGCCTCGCGCCACCTGACGCCCAACATCGTGCTGGAGGCCATCGACTCGGACGTCATCAAGACCTATGTGCGCCTGGGCATGGGCGTGGGCATCGTCGCCGAGATGGCCATGCGCGACGAACCGGCCAACAACGACCTCGTCGCCCGGCCGCTGGGCACGCTGCTCGGCAGCAACGTCACGCGCATCGCCTTCAAGCGTGGCGCCTACCTGCGCAACTACGTCTACACCTTCGCCGAGCTGCTGTCCGAGCGCCTCAGCCGCCGCCTCATCGAGAAGGCGATGAACGGCGAGGCGGACGACTTCGATCTGTAGGAGCCTGGGCGGCAAAGGGCATGGCCCGCGCCGCCCAGGCTCCTAGTCCTGCTCGCCGAACTTCGAGTCGATCGGCAGCATCAGGTCCACGCCGTCGCTGCGCAGCCCGGCCTCGAACAGATCGCGGGCGACGCTGTAGAGGGTCAGCAGGTCGCGGTAGGCCGGCAGCTCGAAATGCGGCACGCCCGGGCCGGCGCCGCTAGCCAGCAGTTCGCGCAGCATCTGCATGGCCGCGCTGGGGTCGGACCAGACCACCTGCAGATGGGCGATGACGCTGGGGCTGGTGTCCAGCGGCCGGCCGCGTGACAGGCTCTGCGACCAGGCCGGCGCCGGCGCGCGGAAGCGCGGCTCGAACTGCTTGACCAGCTCGGCAAACAGGTCCGGCTCGCCGCGCTGCTGGCACAGCTCCATCAGCATCAGAAAGGGCATGGCGCCCGCGTTGCCGCGCGTCAAGCGGTTGGCCAGCAGGTCAGCGGCCGCCTCGTGCTGGCCGAGCAGTTGCAGGAAGTCGACCTGCTGCTGCAAGTCCAGCAGCTCGTCGGCGACGGTCAGTTCCTGTGACAAGACCGGCGCTGCGGCGGCCTGCAAGGGCATCGCCTGCGTGGCCTGCATGGACAAGGGCAGCGGCGCGGCCGGGGCAGCGGGTGCAGGTAGGGGCGCAGGCGGCCAAGCCATCGGCCGCGGCTGCGGCCTTGTGGCCTGGTGCTGGCCTTCGTCCGGCAGCGCGGCGGCGGCGGCCACCACGGGCGGCGCCATGCCGGGTGAGGCGAAGGGGCGCGCAGCGACGGGCGCGGGCGCAGCGCCCTCGGCCGCATGCAGCGCGCGCCAGTAGGCCAGCTCGCGGCGAGCACGTTCGTCGCGCCAGCGGCTGCCGTAGAAGGCTGCGGCGCCGGCCAGCAGGCTCAGGCCCAGCGTCAGCAGCCAGGTCATGGGGTCGCGCAGCGGCGACGTGCGCGCGACTCGCACCGGGGCCGGCGCGGCGGCCTGGGACGGCGCCTGTGGGATGGCCGCCGAAGCGGCCGCTGCGGCCTCCGCCAGCTGGCGAGCCTCCAGCTCGGCACGCAATTGCGCAACGGTCTGTTCGAGCAGCGTGATCTGCGCCTCCAGCTCGGGCGTCAGCTCGACCTCGGGCGCGCTCGCCGCCGGCGTCACGGGTCGAGGCGCCTCAGCCACCAGCACCTCAGGGCGCTCCAGCACCAAGCGCGGCCCGCTGGGACGGGGCTTGGGCCGGGCCCGCGGCCTGAGCGGCGGCGCGGGGGGCGGGTTGGCGGCCTCGGCCGTCGGGCGAGGCGCGGCTTCCAGAACGGCCGTCTGTGGAAGCGGCGCTGGCGCCGGCACGGCGGCCCCGCTGTCCGGCGGGTCGATGAAGGCGTTGAACTCGCGCGTCAGCCGCAACGGGCAACCCAGCGCCAGCGTGATGCGCAACGCCGGTTCGTCGACGCGCACCAGGCTCTGCAGCCGGATGCGTTGCTGCCCGGGTTCACCCTCGACGCGCATCTGCAACAGCCCCGCCGGCACACGAGCCTCACCGGCCGAGACCTCGGCGCGCACGCAGGCATCGGTGAGTTGCTCGCCTTCGGCCAGCGTCAGCGGGATGCTGGCATCCAGCGGTTTGCCGAGGGCGGAGTGGATCTGCGGTCGGCCCAGGCCGAGCGCCTGGGCCTCTTGCGGAGCCAGGCCGAGCAGCAGTGCCAAGGCGGGAGTGAAGGCGCCCAACAACGTCGGACGCAGGGCCGTGATGGGCATTGGCTGCGGGTTGTTCGAGGGGGAGGTGGACAGCGAAGTTCACTCTAGCATGGGGCCACTATCCTCTCAGCCATGAACGCACTCAGCCTCACCCCCACCGAACGCCAGCAGATCGACCAGGGCCCCTTCTTCTCCAGGCTTTCCGAAGCGCTGCGCAACGACATCCTGCAGCGCGCCTTCGTGCGCCGCCTGCCCGACGAGACCATGCTCTCCCACCGCGGCGAGCCGGCCGAGGAATGGTCGGCCGTCGCCAAGGGCGCGGTGCGCGTCAGCTCGGTGTCGCTGGCCGGCAAGCAGATCTCGCTGACCTATGTCGAGCCGGGCACCTGGTTCGGCGACATCGCCCTCTTCGACGGCCTGCCGCGCACGCACGACGCCTACGCCCACGGCGAGACGACGCTGCTGTGCGTGCGCAAGGCGGACTTCCGCGAGCTGCTGCAGACGCACTCCGAGCTGTACGACGCGCTGCTGCGCCTGAACTGCCGCCGGCTGCGGCTGATGTTCGACATGATCGAGGACCTCAACACCCGACCCCTGGCCGCCCGCCTGGCCAAGCAGGTGCTGCTGCTGGCGCGCTCCTACGGCGTGCAGGAAGGCGACGAGATCCGCATCGGCCTGCAGCTCGCGCAGGAGGACCTGGCCCAGCTGCTCGGTGCCTCGCGCCAGCGCGTCAACCAGGAGCTGAAGGCCTTCGAGCGCGAAGGTGCCGTGCGCGTGGAGCCGACGCGCTTGGTCGTGCTGAGCCGCGACAAGCTGTTGGTGGCGGCGTCGCGCTGAGGACACGCCCGCCGGCGACCTGCTCGCAGAATGGAAGGTTCACGTCCCGCGGAACGACCTCCATGGAAGCATTCACCGGCACCCGCCCCCTCACCCAGGCGCTGGACATCGCAGCGCTCGAAGCCTGGCTGGGCGCTCATGTCAACGACTTTGCCGGGCCGCTCGCCATCGAGCAGTTCAAGGGCGGCCAGTCCAACCCCACCTATCTGCTGACGACGCCGGGGGCGCAGTACGTGATGCGCAGCAAGCCCGCGCCGGTGGCCAAGCTGCTGCCGTCGGCCCATGCCATCGAGCGCGAGTTCCAGGTCATGGGCGCGCTGGCCGGGACCGACGTGCCGGTGCCGGCGATGCGCGCGCTGTGCGAGGACGAGGCCGTCATCGGCCGCGCCTTCTACGTCATGGAGTTCATGCCCGGCCGCGTGCTGTGGGACCAGAGCCTGCCCGGCATGAGCAACGCCGAGCGCGCCGCCCACTACGACGAGATGAACCGCGTCATCGCGGCGCTGCACCAGGTCGACTTCAACGCCGTGGGCCTCTCGGCCTACGGCAAGCCGGGCAACTACTTCGAGCGCCAGATCGGCCGCTGGAGCAAGCAATACCTGGCCTCGGTCACCGAGCCCAATCCGGCGATGGATGCGCTGCTGGCCTGGCTGCCGGCGCACATCCCGGCCTCGGCGCGCGACGAGCGCGAGGTGTCCATCGTCCATGGTGACTACCGCATGGACAACGTCGTCTTCCACCCCACCGAGCCACGCGTCATCGCCGTGCTGGACTGGGAGCTGTCGACGCTGGGCCACCCGCTCGCCGACTTCAGCTACCACTGCATGAGCTGGCACATCCAGACCTCGGGCGCCGCGCGCGGCCTGGGCGGCAAGGACCTGGCGGCGCTCGGCATCCCGAGCGAGCGTGAGTACGTGCAGCGCTACTGCGAGCGCAGCGGGCGTGCAGACGTGGACGCGGTCATGGCCGACTGGAACTTCTACCTCGCCTACAACCTGTTCCGCATCGCGGCCATCGTGCAAGGCATCGCCAAGCGCGTCGTGGACGGCACGGCATCCAGCGATCAGGCGAGAGAGACCGCCAAGAGCGCCAGGCCGCTGTCGGAGCTGGCCTGGAGCTTTGCCCAAAGAGCCTAGGCCACGTCCCCGGGCCGCGTCGAGGGCGTCCAGGCAACCGACGTCGTCGTCGGCCAGGCGCCGTCGTCGGACAGCCGGCCGCTGACGCGGTGCGCCTCGCGTGCGGCGCATTCCAGCAGCCGCACCAGCGCCTGCACCTTGGGCAGGTCGGGCTCGCTCATCTCGGTGCGCAGGTAGAGGTTGCCGCGCATGCTCATCAGCACGAAGGGATGTCCCTCAGGCAGCAGGTCCTGGCTGGCCTGGGCGAGTGCTTCGCTGAGTTCGCCGTCTATCCAGGCGCCGGTCAGCTCCTTCGTGACGCCGACGACGCCGAAGCGTTGGCGCACGATCTGCGAGGCGGCGTTGTTGAACTTCGGGAACATCACCAGCCAGCGCATTTCCTCAGGCGTGTCGGTATCGACCCGGGTCTTCAGCGTGTCGGTGTAGGCCTCGAAGACGGCGCGCTCCAGGTTCTCCATCAGCGCCCGGCACAGCACCATCAGCTGCAGGTCACGGTTCAGGCCCATCTCGCAGCGCATGCGCAGCTCGCTGCCCGGCAGATAGCTGCGCTGAGACACGCCCCACTCGATGCGCAGCGGCCCCGGCAACGCCTTGGGGTGCTCGATGAGAAAGCCCTGGCCGTCGCCGCTCTGGTTGAACTCGGCACCACGCGCCTCCGCCCATTCCTGGATCGGACGCCAGCGCGCTGCGTTGGCACGGGTCACGAGCCAGTGCTTGACTTGCTTTACCACCATGAGTCGTGAGAAGTCTGAGAATCGGGCTGGTTGAGACGCACCGCACGGAGGCGACGAATGATCGAAGTGTATTCATGGCCCACACCCAACGGCCACAAGGTGCACATCATGCTGGAGGAGTGCGGCTTGCCGTACCGGGTCCATCCCGTGGACATCGGCGCTGGCGAGCAGTTCGCGCCAGCCTTCCTGGCAATCAGCCCCAACAACAAGATCCCCGCGATCACCGATACCGACGGCCCGGACGGCGAGCCGATCTCGCTGTTCGAGAGCGGCGCCATCCTGCTCTACCTCGCCGGCAAGACGGGCAAGCTGCTGCCGGCGGACGTGCGTGGCAAATACGAGGTGCTGCAGTGGCTGATGTTCCAGATGGGCGGCGTGGGGCCCATGCTCGGGCAGGCGCATCACTTCCGCATCTACGCGCCCGAGAAGCTGCCCTACGCCATCGAGCGCTACACCAACGAAGCCAAACGGCTGTACGGCGTCATCAACAAGCGGCTGGCGCACACGACCTACCTCGGCGGTGACGCGTACAGCATCGCCGACATCGCCGTCTTCCCCTGGCTGCGCTCGTGGAAGAACCAGGGCGTGGAGATGCGCGACTACCCGCACCTGAAAGGCTGGTTCGACGAGATCGCCAAGCGGCCGGCGGTGCAGCGTGGCGTGGAGGTGCTGGCGGGCGCGAGAAGGCCGCTCACGGACGACAAGGCGCGGGACGTGCTGTTTGGTGACCGACAGGTGCGGCAGCACTGAACCTCGGCCAGTTCACCCTGAGGGCTTAGGCCGCTGCCGCAGGGTCAACTGGCCCTACTTCACCGGCGTCTCGCTGAAGCTGCCATCCAGCGCCCAGGCACGCTTCATCAGGCGCACATGGTTCTTCAGCGCTGCGGCGCCCATCTCGGGGTGACCGTCGTCCAGGTGCTGCTGGATGGAGCTGTTCTCCTTGCTGTCGCCGATGAAAAAATTCTTGGCGTAGCCGAAAAACGCCCCGTGGCGCGCGATGGCCGCCGCCTGGATGTTCTCCTTCTTGGTGCCGGCCACCGCCACGCGCGATTCAGCCACCGAGCCGCGCTGCTCGATCAGCAGTCTGGCCGCCGAGCCGCGCAGCGCATCCTTCTTGGCGGCACTCCTGGAGCGCAGCGCTTCTTCGTAGTGCTTGGCCATATCGTCCGACGACACGACGTGGCGGCGCGCCTGGCCGGCGGCCATGTTGATGCGCTGGCCCTCGCTGTTGTTCCTCAGCAAGTCGGGTGCAGCCTTGCCGGCGGCCTTCAGCCGCTTGTTGGTCGCCTCGTGCTGCTTCGCGATATTGGCCTTCTGCGTCACCGTGAAGCTGGGGCGTGAGATGGAGAACCAGCGCCCGCTCGGGAGCGCATCGTCATTGGCACCCCAACCGCCCAGCGTCTTGCCCACATAGCCCTGAACCTCACCCAACGAGGCATCGAGCTTGACCATCTCAGCGTCCGCCGCCGCAGCCTGCTGGCCGCCAGCGGCGAGGTCTCTCGTCTTGTTGGGGTCGTCGTCGATCTTGGCAAGGATGTCCTGAGAGGCCTTCACCTTCGCCTCCAGCGGCAGCACACCGGCGACACCGGCCTTCTTCTTCGGGTCCTTCACGCCGCGCTCGTCGGCCTGGTCGGCAAGGAAGTCAGAGGGCTTCTGTGGCGCGGAACGGATGACCAGCCGCGCCGACTTGCCCCTGCCTTCGAACATCAGGTTGTGGCCACCGCCAATGGCCAGCTTCTTCTTCCACCAGCCCAGCACCTTCTTCGCCCCGGCCTTGATCGCACCGAACGCCTTCTTCAGCACGCCGACGATCTTGCCGATCACCTTGTCGATGGCCGCATCCACCTTGCTCTGCACCTTCTTAATGAAGGCCTGGATCTTCTCCGTGATGCCCGACAGCCCCAGCAGCCGCGCCAGGAAGCCGATGACGACGGGGATCGCGGCCGCCAGCGACTTCTCAATCCACGCAATCGCGCCGCCGATGGCGCCCGTCGCAATCGCGTGGACGGAGTTGATGACCGCCTCCACCAACGCCATGATCTGCTGCGCCTTCTCGATGACGAACATGACCACGTTGTAGATGGCGATGATGGCCTGCACGATGGCGCCGGCCGGGTTGAACATCGACACGACCTTCACCACCGCCTGCTTCACCACGGTCTCGATGAGCCAGTCCTGGATGGCGCCGATGACCATGTCCTTCAGGCTGGACAGGTCGGCCTTCACCTGTTCCCACAGCTTGGCCACGCCGCCGGTGAACAGCGCCTGCACGTACTCCGCCAGCTTCTCGACGACCGTCACCGCCGTCTCGCCGACGAGCTTGACCGCCTTGGCGCGCAGCTTGGGGTAGGTGATGCCCAGCACATCCAGCACGAGCTTGAACACCGACATCGGGCTCATGTCGCTGGGCGGCGTGATGCCAGCTGCGGCCAGCGAGCCCAGCAGCCATTTGAAGAAGCCGGCCTTGAGGTGGGTCCAGATGTTGCCGACGAAGGCGTTGAAGCCGCCCTTCACCGCTGCGATCAAGTTGCCGAGGAAGCCGATGGGGTCGTCCAGGATGAGCTGGATGGTCTCCATGCCCTTCTTCAGCAGGCCCAGCAGCTTGGCCTTGAACTCCATCAGCGCCTTGACGATCTCGCCGAGTTTCGCAAGGAAGCCGGCCACCAGGCCCTTGTTCTCCTCCTGCATCTGCTTCAAGGCATCGTCGGCCTTGTCGAAGGCCTCCTTGTACTTTTGCGCCAGGCCGGCCGCGATCTCGTTCTTCTTGCTCTCTATGCTCTCCTCCAGCTCCTTGAAGCGGTCGTTCACCGCCGACTCTGCCGCCTTGCCGGCCGCCTGCAGGTTGGCGGGCAGGCTGGCCACATAGGCCTTGATCTCGGCCTGGCCGGCTGCCACCTCGGCCTTGGCTTCGGCCAGGCGCTTCTCGACCAGCGCCGCGACGCGGTCGATCAGCGCGTCCATCGCCTTCGTGAAGACGGCGCGGCCCTGTGTGTAGAAGACGTTGACCTCATCGGGCAGACCCAGGGCCGCATCCTGCAGCCAACGCGCCAGGCCCACCAGCGGGATGCTCAGGTAGCGGCGCAGCTTGTAGTCGAACAGCTTGTTGTCGACGAAGGCCTTCATCTGTGCGATGGCCGCGTCCACGCCGGGGTCGAAGATGGCGCTGACCTCGCCGTCCAGCCCGCCCAGCTTGGCCTCGACCTTGGCCTTGGTGCGCGCGTAGATGCCCTCCACGGTGGCTGCCACCTTGGCGCGCTCGGCCTCCTCCTTGGCCGCCTGCTGCTGCTGGCGCGTCAGCACCTTGGCATTGCCTGCGCCCTTGCGGCCGGCCATCAGCAGGCCGCCCGTTCGTGCGCTGCCCGCGGCCTGCGCGCCGGCCTTGGCCAGCACGGCGGCCTCCTTGGCGCGAAAGCCCGCCGGCGCCTTGTCCGCCTGCGCGGCGACCTTGCCCTTGGCGTCGGCCACCGCCGAGAAGCGCGGGTCGTTGGCCTTGGCCAGGCTCTCGGGCTTGACCTTCTCGTCCTTGAGCGCCTGGTCGGTGTCCTTCTTGGTCTCCTGCAGCGACACCTCCTGCGGCGTGGCCGGTGGTGGCATCGCCTTATCCCCAGCAATGGGTGGCGCGGCGGCGGTAGGCTCGGCTGGCAGCGGTGCACTGGGCTGCTCCGGCACGGCGCCGGCATCGGGCGGCTTCTTGACGGCTTTGTCGGCGGGGCCGGTGGCGGCCTCCTTCTGCTGCGCCACACCGCCGCTGCCTGCCGCCTTCAGCTGGCCTTGCGCGCCGCCCTGCATGAACTGCTCGGTGTCGCCCAAGGTCTTGGGCATGGCCTTGTCGATCTCGGCGCGCAGCAGCGCCTTGAAGGACGTGGGCTGGGGCTTGGGCGCCGGGGCCTCCTTCACTGCGTCGACGACCTTGGCCTTGGCGGTGGCGAGGCGTTCGTTGGCCGGCGGCTTGGCGGACTTGCTGGCCTGCTTGGCCTTGGTGGCAGCGGTGGGGTGCTGCTTGAGCTTGTGCGCTGCGGCCTTGGCTTGGTTGGTGACGGCGACGAAGCGCGGGTCGCTCTTGGGCTTGGCGACGCGGGGGGCGAAGGAGCGGGGGGCAAGCATCTACAAGCCCTTCAACGGGCACAGCCCACCGCTGCGCCGGTACTCGCGCTGCAGAGCGTCGAACAGCAGTTCGGCATCAACCGGCCGACCACGAGACAACGCCGCCGACACCGCATCCAGAACCACATTGCGCACCTGCCCGCCAGCCAACGCACAAGCCTCCGCCACCACCCCCAACTGAGCAACGCTAACCCCATGATCAAGAGGCAAATGCGCCGCCCACAACCGCAGCCGCTCCGCCACCTCCGGCGCCCGGAACGGGATGACGAAATCGAAGCGCCGCATGAAGGCCGAGTCGATGCGTGCCTGCGCATTCGTCGTCACCAGCACCAGCCCCTGGTGACTCTCCAGCCGCTGCAGCAGGAAGTTGGTCTCCAGGTTGGCATAGCGGTCGTTGCTGGAGCCGACCTCCGTGCGCGGCGCCAGCAGCGCGTCGCCCTCGTCCAGCAGCAGCATCACATCCAGCGCCTGCGCCGCCGACAGCAGCTTGTGCAGGTTGCGCTCCGTCTCGCCGATGTACTTGCTGACGACGGCCGACAGGTCCAGCCGATACAGCGGCAGCCCCAGCTCGCGCGCCAACACCTGCGCGGCCAGCGTCTTGCCGGTGCCGGAAGGCCCCGCCAGCAGCGCGCGCACGCCGGCATTCAGCCGCGCGGCAAAGGCGGCAGGCAAGGCGCCGCGCAGCCGGTCGCGCTGCTGGCAGCGCGCGGCCAGCGCGGCAAGGTCGCGCCTCAAGGCCTCGTCCAGCACCAGGGCATCGGGCGGCGCCTGCGCCGGGTCCAGCCGCTGCGCGAGCCGGGCCAGGCCTGCGGCGCCACAGGCCAGCGCGGCGTCGCGCAGCGTGGCCTCGTCGACTGCGGTCGTGCCCGCAAGCGCGCGGTGCAGATGGCCGCAGGCCAGGTGCAGGCGCGCCGCCAGGCCGGCGGCGTCCGCAGCGCCGGGGCGGGCCTGTTCGATGAGGGCCAGGCGCTGCTCGTAGGCCGGCAGCGGCAGCGACACGGCCAGCGCGTCGGCGGCCAAGCCCTCCAGCCCGTCCTCGTCGGCGGCGACGACGGCATGGTCCACGTCCAGCACCGGCAATCGCAGCGGCTCGCCCGGTGTCGCGTCCACGCGCAACAGCAGCAGCGCGCCGCACAACGCCGTCAGCGCAGCCAACGTGGGCGGCGGCGGGTTCGTGTCGAGGCGGCACTCCAGCACCGGCCGACCCTGCTCGCGCGCCAGCGCTGCCACCAGGCTGCCACGGCCGTTGTGCTCGGGGCCACGCACCAGCAGCGGCTGGCCCGGCCGCCAGCGCGCCAGGCGCTCGTGCGTCGCGTCGGTCAACACGAGGCGATCCAACGTCGGCGCGGTCTCGATGGCATGCAGCCGCAGCCCCGGCGCGGGGTCGGAAAACGGCTCCCCGCGCAGCGCGGCCCAGCAGGCCTCGTCCACCTCGAAACGCTGCGCCGCGCGCGACTGGCCGGCGCTCTCGGCCTTGAGCACACCCGCCTGCAACAGCACCCGCAACGCCGGCCGCAGCCCCTGGCCCGGCAGGTTGCCGAAGCAGTGCTGCAGCCAGGCCGGGCCCGGCTGCCCGCCCTCCTCGCCCAGCACCTGGTTCATCGCCTCGAACAGCGGGCCGAAGCGCCGGTCCTCCTCAACGAGGCCGTGCACCAGCCACAGCTCGGCCGCCTGCTCAGGCCAGCGCTGCGCCAGCGAGGCCAGGCCGGGGTGAACGGGCGGGTACTCGGGCAGCGCCTCGAAGGCGGCGGCATGGTCCAGCGCGAAGCCAAAGCGGCCGGCCAGTTCCTCGTCGCCCAGCAACTCCTGTGCGCTCTGCACGACACGCCAGGCCGCCGCCAGCAGCAACGCCCGCAAGGCCGTGGCGGCCTGCGGCCAGAGTTCGGGTGGGGTGTCGGCGCGCATCAGGTGAACGTGAAGCGCAGCGTGCAGCCGCTCGCTGGCAGCCAGCCAGGGTCGCGATCAAGGCCGGCCAGGCGCCAGGACACGTCGTGCACGTCCAGATCGAACTCGGCCACCCACTCGCCCTCGCTGAGCCACAAGCGGGCTGGCCGCGCGAGGGTCAGGGCTTGCGGCAAGGCGGCCGGGCGCAGCCCCAGGCGGCGGCACAGCCGGCGACGCAGGGACCTGGCGTAGGCGGCCAGCCACTCGGGCCAGGTGCCGGCCGGCGCGCCGGGCGCTGCAGGCATGGCCTCGGGCGCCGTCCAGTCGGGGCAGCGCTGTTGCAGGGCCGCCTGCAGGCCATCGGCCGGCAACCGCCAGGCGCAGGCCAGCGCCGCGAGAAGCGCCCACAGCGGCACCGGCAGGCCCGGGTCACGCGGCCGCGTGAAGTCGGGGTAGAGGCTGTCTTCCAGCAACGCGTTGACGACGAAGAGCAGCGGCGCCTGACGGCTGAGGACGGCTTGCGGCCAGGGCCAGGCGGCGGGGCTGCTGGTGATCTCGGGCCCGACGGGGTCAATCCTTGCCTGAGCCGGGACCGTGTCCTCGACGAATGGGGGTTGTCGTGCCAGCGACGGGTCGGGCGGGGCGGCGGGTTCCGCTGTGACTGGGGCAGATGGAGCGACCGCGTCGCGTATGGCGCCAGGCGCTGGAACTGCTTCAGGCGGTTGCGAAGCTGGCGGCGAGATGGTTTCGACGGCCGGCGGGCGCGCGTCGCTCAGGCGCGCCGACCGCCGCGTGGCCACCTCGCGCTTGCGGCGGGCGCCGGCTGCGACGGGTCGCGCCTCGGGCGGCGCTTCCCCGGGCGCAGCAAGCACAGCGGGCAATCGATCCGGGCCGTCCTCTGCATGCAAAGGCCTTGCTGCAGCAACGCTTGACGGCTCTTGCGCTCCGGTGATCGCCGGCACGGCAGCGGCCGGCGACGCAGGCTGCTCACTCCGCAACGACGACGCTTGAGCCGCAGCTGCGGGCGCGCTGGCGCCGTGCTCCAAGCCGCCCGGCCGCACTGTCACCACCGGCCTCGGCGGCTCAGGCTGCGCTTCCGCAAGTCCGACGTCATTCAGCTGCGGTGCTAGCGGGTCGTGGGCCACTCGCTCAACGACATCGAAAGCCTGCGGCGGACTCACGCCACCTTCCGCACCGAAGCTCGGCGCCGCCGGCACCGCCGGCAAGCGCTCCGTCGGTGGGCCATGCGTCCAGCCCGCCGCCACCCCGCCCTGCCCCGCCCGGGCCAGCAGCCGCTGCGCGCCCAACTGGGCCTCGGGCCGCGCGGCCCAGGCCGGTTGCCACTGCGGCCAGGCCCGCCCCAGCAGGCCACGCCACCACCAGCGGTCGAGCTGCCCGCCGTGCGCGGCCAGCGCCAGGCAGGCCAGCATCTCGGCCGCGTCGGCAAACAGCACGGCCGGCGCGGACTCGGGCACCAGGCCCAGCGCCGGCCGCGCGGCTTGCGCCAGTGCGGCGTCGAAGCGCTCACGACCGGCGGCGATCCAGTCCTGTCGCCAGGCCGCCGGTGCCGGGCGCAGCAGCGCTGCCTCGGGGGCCTGCAGATGCAACCGGCGCAGCCACAGCAGCGACTGCGGCGGCAGGCGGCGCGGCAGCGCGTCCTCCAGGTCAGCGCCCAGCACCTGCAGCGCCAGCCGAGCCGCCACCGGCTGAGCACGCGCGGGGGTGTGGGCGCTCAGGCGGTGAATGGCGAGGTTGGCTGGCATCGCTAACGGTTCTTTCGGTCGGGTGCCTGCGTCAGCGCGGAGGCGGCCGCCGCGAGTTCGTCCTTGCTCGGGCCGCCCGCGCGCGGCTGACGGCCGGCGGCCAGCACGCGAGCTGCGGCCGAGGCCACCTTGGCCGACGTGCGCTCGCCGCCGCCCGTGCCCATGCCATCACCAGGCCCGCCGGCGCCCGTGCCGGCGCGCAGCAGCAGCCGCTCGGGCTGGCCTTCCAGGCGGGCCAGGTAGAGCGCGGCACCCTGCCGGCGCACGGGCGCGCCGTCCCAGCCTTCGATCAGGGCACGGGCAAAGCGAGACCGGTTCAACACCTCGGCCGTGCCCGGCACGCCGGGCACTACGGCGCGCAGCTTCGCCAACTGCGCTGCGGTGAGCGGCAGCGTCGGCGGCAGCCAGACAAAGGCGGCGGCGTTGGCCTTGGCCCCCATCAGCTCGGCGACGAACTGCGCCGCAAAGGCCTGCATCTCCACGGCCCAGGACTCGGGCCACATCGCGTCCCCCGCCCCGCCCGGCGGCGCGGCCAGGCGGCGCCGGGCGCTGTCGGTATCGATCCACAGCGGCCGGGCGGCGGCGTCGATCTGCAGCAGCGCCAGCGGCAGTTCGTCAGCCGTCAGCCCCGGCACCGCCGCGCTGCTGCCGACGCGCTGGCGCATCCACCAGCCGACGCGGCCGCCCTCGGGCGCGGCCGCCAGCCCCTGGCCGGGCGACAGCAGCGCCACGGCCAGCTCGTTGCGCACGGACGCCGCGCCCAGACCCGCAGGCGGTTGCACCTCGACGAGCCGGGCCCTCACGGCCGGTTGCTGCGTGCGGCGGTTGCAGGCACCGACCTCGCCCAGCAGCGTCGCCGCGCGGCCCTGGCCGCTCCAGGCGGGTGTCAGCGTCAACAGGTACAGGCCCGCCAGCGGCTGGCCCTCGGCCAGACCGGCCGCGCAGTTGCCGAAGCCGCTGAACGACGCACCGCGCCCGGCGCTGCTGAGGTCCAGGTCCAGGTTGCCGATGTCGATGACGGCGCCGGAGGGCGTGACGCCCAGCCCGGCCGAGATGTGCAGCACGCTGCCGGTGCCGCCCGTCACGGTCAGGCCCTCGGCCACGCCGCAGCCGACCAGCCGCGCCAGCCGCGCTTCGGCGTCGTCGCGCGCGGCCTGCTCGCGGGTCAGGTCTTCGGCGCTGAGCATGCGGCCGTTGAAGAAGGCGCTGCGCGGCTCGCCGCCGACGGCAATGACCTGGTTGAGCCGGGCGTTTAGGACGGTGGCCATGGCATCAGCTCCGGCCGATGACCAGCCACTGCGGCGGGTCCATCTGCGTGGCCGCGATGGCTGTGATCGAAGCGGCGCCATCCAGGTTGATGGTGCCGATGTCCAAGTTGACGATGCCCACCGGCGCATTGGGCGTCGCCTTGATGACGATGACCCGGCCCTCGCTGATGCCGCCGCGGCGCAGATCGGGCATCGACAGGCGGCCGGGCACCACTCCGACCAGCACATGGTCCTCGTCCGTGACCCGCCATTCGTCCAGACTGCGCACGTAGCGGACCCGCCACTGGCCAGGGTCGCCGCCGGCGGTGGGCCGGGGCACAGTGCGCACGATCTCGTTGGTGGCCGGGTCCCAGCCCAGCGGCGGGATGTTGCCGTCGTTCAGCGGCGGCGCCGTGAGGTTGAGCCGGTTGAACCGGGGCTGGGCGGCAGGGTGCAGCGGCTGCACGGTGTTGATGGTGACGACATTGCCCGCTGGCACGGCCGTCAGGCTGGGCGGGCTGCTCGCGTTGCCCGCTGCCACGACCTGCGTTGCGGTGCCACCGCCGCTGGCATTGATGCTGAGTTCCAGGCCGCCACCGCGCGACAGCTGTGTCAGGCTGACCTCGGTGTTCTTGCCGTTGACCAGCGTGGCCAGCGCATAGTCGCCGCCGCGTGCGGTGGCACCCTTCACGCCGATCAGCACCTGCATCTCGGCCGGCCGCGCGGCCAGGCCGGTGCCGCCGTCCTCGATGCGCACCGGTGCCTTCTCGCCCGGCGCGTAGACGAAGGGCGGTGGCGTGCCGGCAGCCAAGGCTGCTTCGTCGCCATCCCAGGGCCGGGCGGCGATGACGACCCCCTTGTCGTCGGTGGCGAGCAGGCTGCTCAGCGGTTCGCCCAGCACCAGTTCACCGTCCACCGACAGGTTGCCGGTGACGCTGGCATTGCCGCCCACGGTCAGGTCGCCCGTCAGGTCCAGCCCGGCGAAGTCGGGGCTGGCGCCGGGGCCGATGTCCTGCACCGTGTCCAGGCGGATGGTGGGCGCGGCCGTCGTGGCGTCGACGAGGATGTTGGGCGACGGACCGACCGGCTTGGTCAGCGCGGCGCCGGCCAGCATGCCGAGTTCGAAGCGTGCCGGTGTCGTGCCCGAGGCCGCACGGCCCACCAACAGCGCGCCGGTGCCCGGCGCGACGGCCTGGCCAGTGCCGCCGTCGGCCACGGGGATGGGCTGGGTCATCGCGGGGCCGTAGTAGTCCGGCCCGCCGCCCGCGCCACCGCCCGGCCACTTCACGGCCGGCACGATTCGAGCCTTGTTGCCGCTGCCGCCATCGGTCGTGTCGGGCACGATGTCAATGCGCGTCATCGCATGGTCTTTGCTGGCGAAGTCGGCCAGCAGGTCCTGGGCATGGTCCAGCTCGTCGTCGCCCTTGCCGAGCACGTAATGCGCCTCGCGCGGCGCGTCCTGGCTGCCGTCGCGCAGCAGCCATTCCTGCAGGAGGCGCAGGTGCAGCAGCTGCGGCCGGCCCAGCATGCGCACGGGGCGGGTACCGTCGGCGCCGAGCTTCAGGTCGATGGCGGCCAGCAGCAGCGCGCGCTCGGCCACCGGCTCGGCGGCGGGCACGGGGCCGTGGTGGGCCATGAAGCCGCCACGCAGCAGCCGCGTCCAGACCTCGAAGGCGGCGGCGTAGTAGGCCGCCACCTCGGCACGCGGGATCTGCAACTCCTTGGGCGGTGCCGGCAGGCTGACCTGGCTGGGCTCGGGCAGCGCCGGCGTGGCGGCGGCGGGCATGCCTGGCGTCGACTGGCGCGGGTCGCCCCAGGCCGTGGTGATGGCCTCGCGCAGGCCGCGCTCCACGTCGGCCTGGAAGCTCGCCAGCGTCTGCCCCGCCGGCCCGGTGCTGCGGACCTTGATGCCGCGTATCCAGGCGACGACGGCGCGCAGCGCCAGGTCCTCGCTGGCATCGGGCGGCGCCCAGGCGAAGTCCAGCGCGAAGCTGTCGGCGATGCGGGCGTCGGCGCTCAGCGCGCTTTCGTCCCGGCAGGGCTCGCCGGGGATGGGCACGGGCGAGCCGCTGGCTTCGGCGAAGCGCAGCAGCACGTAAACGGTGGGTCGGGTGGCCGTCGTCGCATCCTTGGCCTTCTCGGCGTCCAGCCAGGTCTGCAGGTTGGCGCATTGCTCGGCGGCCACACCGACGAGGTGGCCGTCGGGCGTCAGCGCCAGGCCGGGCGCCACGCGCACCTGCTGGCCCTCGCTGCTCGACGCGGGTTTGGGCGCCGACACGCCCAGGCCGGTGATGACGCCGTAGCCTATGGTCTCGCGCAGCGCCCGCTCGTCGCGGGCGGCCAGGTAGGCGTGTTCCTGGCTGAAGTCGTCCACGCCCAGCACCATGCCGAAGGTGTAGTTCACGCGCTGCAGCGGGTCGAGCGCAGCGGCCGGGGCGGGGGTGAAGGCAGAGCCTGTGCAGCAACCCATGTTGGTCTCCCTAGCGGTCAAGGCCGACGCGGTCAGGCGGCGGCAAGGGTCGTGGATGCGTCAGCTGGCCGCCGCCCAGGTCGCGCTCACCGAGCACGAAGGGCGGCCAGAGGGACGCGGAGGTCAGCGCAGCCAGCTCGGGCCGGCGCAGCAGGCCATGCTCCAGCCGCGTGTCGTGGCCCAGCCGCGCCTCGCCGACGCGGAACAGCTCGAAGCCGAAGCGGATCTCGGCCACCGTGTGCGCCGGCTTGTCCCGCTCGACGGCCCGCTCGACGGCGGCACGGCGGCGGGCGAGCTCGTCGAAGTCAACACGCCCAGGGCCACCGGGCAAAGGCAGCACGACGCGGAAGCGGTGCGCCGGGCCCAGCGCGCGGACGATCTGCGCCTCGAAGCGCCACCAGTCCGCCAGCGCCACCGAACCTGCCGGCAGGCGCAGCGGGCTGGGGATGCGGTCGAAGCCGCGCCAGCCCGTGCCCCAGGCCGCGTTCAGCAGCGCGATGCGGCGCCAGCGGCGGGCGAGGTAGTCCTGCCAGCGCTGGCGCAGCGGCGCGCAGGGCTGCGTCGCATCGAGGTAGGCGTCGAAGGCGTCTTGCCGGGGCCGAGGTTCGTCATCGGGCAGGTCGGCCAGCCGCCACGACGTCATCAGCGCCTGCTCCTCCCGCGCGGCCAGTGGCAGGAAGCCCAGCGCCTGCTGCAGCTGCACCTCGCGGGCCGCGTCGCCGCGCAGTTGCTCGCTCCCGCCCAGCCGGGCCAGCAGCGCTGCCCTGCCCTGGCCCGGCCGCCAGGCGCTGGCGGCCAGCGGCGGCGCCAGGCCGAACAGCTCTTGCAGCCGCACACCGTCCAGTCGTTCAGGCAGGGACTCGGGCGCGGCCAGCCAGGGCTCGGCGTCGACCTCGTCCGGCTCCCAGGCCAGCGTGGCCGCCAGCAGCATGCCGGGCACGGTGCCGCGGCGGGCATGCACGCGCGTCGCGTGGCGCAGCAGCGCGCGGCGGCGCTGCGGGCCGGTGGAGCCGTCGAAGGCCAGCGCCAGCCAGTTGGCCAGCCAGTCCAGCGTGTCGCGCGGTGCGGTGCGTGCGTCCAGCAGCAGCTGGGCTGCCGCGATACGGTCCTCCCAGCGCGTCAGCTCGCCCTCGAACAGAGCCAGGAAGCGCTCGGTGAAGGCGCTGCTGGCCGCATCGGCGCGGTAGACGGCGGGCAGGTAGTGCTGCAGGTAGCTGAAGCGCGGATACCAGGCGCGCAGGCTGGCCAGGCCCGGGCTCTGCTGGCCGTCGCCGCTGGCGAGGATGCGCAGCTGCAGGTAGCGCCCGGTGGCGGCCTGCAGCAGGCAGGTCAGCGTCTGCACTTCCTTGCAGGCGGTGATGGCCGGCTCGCGCCAGCGCAGCTCGGAGCCGGCGGGGTGGGGCTGCAGGTCGGGCTCGTCGCGCCAGGGCTGCAGGCGCAGGCCTTCGGGCGTGTCGGCAGCACGGCTTTGCAGCTTCAACGCGCTGCCGGGCGGGCGGCGCGCGTCCAGCGCCACGCGGTGCCAGACGCAGCCGGGCGTGGCGCTGTCCCACTCAGGGCCGACCAGCTCGCCCTCGCGCTCGCACCGCGGCCGCGACAGCGTCAGCAGCGGCAGCCAGCGGTCGCCGCCGGCATAGAAGGCGCGCGCCGCCGGAAAGCGATGCAGCACCTGTCCGGGCGCGAGGCTGGCCAGGCCGCCGGCCTGGTAGCGGCGCAGCGGGATGAACTCGCGCAGCAGCTCGAAGTTGCCGGCCGCATCGCCCTTGAAGCGGAAGGCCTGATCGCCGCTGGCGCCGAGGACGATGGCGTTGAAGCCGTCGCCCTCCTCCGGCCATTCGACGGCCAGCGTGCGGCTGGACAGCTGCGACTCGCTGCGCCCGGCCGTGGTGTCCTGGATCAGGTCTTCGAGCGGGCCGACCGAGACGGTTTCCGCGCCCGCCCAGTCGATGACGGACAGGTAGAGGCCGTCGAGCTTGAAGCGCATGACGAGGATGCGGCCCTGGGGCAGCGCGGCCACGGCCGTGGCATCGGCACCCAGCGGCAGCACGCAGGGTGGCGCGGGCGGCGGCGGTTCGGGTGCAGGCCCGGGTGCGAAAGCCGAGGGGCTGGGAACGCGCGGCACGCAGGGGCGCAGGTCCGGCCCCAGCCGGTGCAGCATGCCGGCGCTGAACAGCGCGATGCCGCCGTCGTCCAGCGCCAGCAGCGCCTCGGGCGCGGGCATGTGGGTCCAGGGCTGCGGCAGCGGCGGGCCGCCGCCGTGCAGGTCGAAGATCAGCAGTCCGCCGGCTGCGATGCTGGCGACGACGAGGTAGTGGCCGGTCGTCACCGTCAGCGCGTCCATCACCAGCGGCGTGGCGGGCACGGTCGGTGCGCAGGGGCCGAAGGCGCCGGGCGCCGGCTCGGCGGTGGCGGGCTCGGGCAGCGGCCAGAAATCGGTGATGGTGCCGCTGCCGCTGGACCAGACGCGGATGGCCGTGCCGTCGGCCGTCAGCGAGTACAGGTTGCCGTAGGCGTCGAACACGCCCCCGGCGCGCGAGGTCGGTTCGGGCAGCGCGGCAGCGGCGCTGGCCTTGAACTCGAACAGCAGCGGCTTCAGCACCAGCTGGCCCAGCGCGGCCGGGTGCGCGGCGTCGTCGGGCAGCCATTCCCAGGGCCCGTCCTCGGGCACGTGCCCCAGCCAGTCGTCGCGCACGACGAGGGCGTGGTAGCGGCTGCCGTTGGCGTCCATCAGCAGTTCTCCGGCACGCGCGGGACCGGCAGGCGCAGCGTCTGCCGGCCGGCTGGGTCATCGTCATCGCTGCCGGCGCCCGTGCCCTGGCCGATCAGGTCGGACAGCGGCACCGGGTCGCCCAGGCTCACCGACAGGCCCGCGATCAACGGCAGCTGCAGGCCGGCCAGCGGCACGCTGTCGCGACGGGCGCCGGTCGAGTCGCCGAGCAGCAGGCCGGTCACGCCCAGCACGCCGTCCACGCGGGCGGCCACGGTGGCCAGCTCCAGCGCCGTCACGGCCTTGAACAGCGGCCAGCCGGTTGCGCTGGCCGTATTGGGCAGCGGTGCGAGGAAGGCCTTCAGCGCCGCCTTCACACGCTCACGCACCTCGGCCACGCCCTGGCCGGCATGCAGCTCCAGCCCGACGCTGATCCACACGCCCGCGTAGGCGGGGCCGCGCAACAGCACCTCGCAGGTGACGAGGCGGCGCGGCGCCAGCCAGGCGCAGAGGGCGGCGATGAAGTCGGCGTCGGGCAACGGGTAGTCGGGCCGGCGCGGGTCCTGGCGCGGGATGACCATGCAGGTGACGACACCCGGCTGGTCGCCCGGCAGACCCGGCGACAGCTCCGGGTGCCAAGCGGGCAGCACCTCGACGCGGCCCACGTCGGCCTGCGGTGTCTCCCGGAGGATGGCGTCGAAGTCCGCCGCGCTGACGGCACGGTCGCGGTGACGCAGCACGAGGGGGATGCGCTTCTCGCCCTCTAGAGCGCTCTCGGCATCGATGCCGCCATCGGCCGGCCGGGGGTTGGTGACCTTCACGCCCGAGGGCAGCGTGGGCCCGAGCTTGATCGCGCCGGCAGCGACGTTGCCTGCCGAGCCCGACGCCCAGTCGAAACGCAAGGCGATCTCGGCGCCCGCCGCCGGCCGCGCGCCACGGGCACCGTCGCCGAAGCGGATCTGGCCGCTCTCGGCATCAAGGGCGAAGACTGTGGAGCCGGGCTGGCCCTCCGGCGGCGCGGCCTCCAGCTCGTCGGTCAGCGCCCAGGGCTGGCCGGCTACCAGCAACTGCACCGATTCCGCCAGCACCTGGCCATGGCTCAACGCGCGGCGCTGCTCGGGCGAGCCATCACCCGGCGGCAGCAGTTCGCGGCTGACGTGGCTGCGCTGGCGCACGGCCGCGCAATGCGTGCCGGCCCAGGCCAGCCGCACGCCAGCGCGCGCCAAGCCGTCGATGCGCAGCCAGGTGACGAGGCGCGCGGCCAGCGCTTCGTCGGTGAGCTGCGGCGGCAGGTTGCCCACGCCGGCCTCCAGCGGCTCGGTCTCGGCCCAGGTGCCAATGGCGTCGTCACTCGCGGGCAGCGTGACCTGCAGGAGGCCAGCCTGCTCGGGGAAGCCCTGGGGCGCGGCGGTGTCCAGCCGGATGTAGTCGCCCGGCGTGCCGCGACCCTGGGCATCGGCCTTGGGCGCGAAGGCCTTCAGCGCCGGCGGCGGCAGCGCGGCGCGGCCGGGCTGCAGGCGGCCGCGGGTTTCCGGCGGCTGCGGCACGAGGCCGATGGACAGCGTGCGGCCGGCGAGTTCGAGGCGGGCGTTTGCCTTGTCGGCCTCGGTGGCCTTCGGGCTGGCCAGCAGCGCGATCCACAGCGCGCCGTCCACCGTCTCGGCGCCGACATCGATGGCGCCGGCCAGGTCGGCGAGCTGCACGCTGTCGTACAGCACGGGCTCGACGCTGCCGTCATCGTCCGGCGAGAAGTCGCGGCCGGTGGCTTCGTAGAGCTGGCGGTAGTAGTCGAGCACGGCGGGGTCGGGCGTGCCGACGGTGCGCTTGAAGACCACCAGGCCGGTGACGGGCGGCAGGTCCAGCCCGGTGTCAGTAAGGAAGGGGATGGCGCCGGCCAGCAGCGGTTGGCCGGAGGGGAGCGTGAGGGTCTTGCGCTCGCCCGATTCGTTAGCGAACTGGACGAGGGCACGCGCCGGCTGGGCGGGTGCCAAGCCAACGCCCAGCAGCTGCAGGAACTTGAGGCGGTTGCGTTCGGGGATGAGGTTGGCGCGGTAGAGCAGGCTCTCGGCCATGAAGGCGAAGAGTTCGACGAGGGTGACGCCGGGGTCGCTGGGGCCGGTGTGCGTCCACTCGGGCGCATGCACGGCGGCCAGCGCCAGCGTGTCGCGCACGAGGGCGGCGTGGTCGCGGTCGTCGATGGCGGGGAGTTGGATGGGCATTGCGACCTCAGTGCCCGCGCGGCCGCCCGAAGGGCACTGGCGCCCCCTCGGGGGGCAGCGAGCGAAGTGAGCGTGGGGGTTTCATGTCGACCTTCCCTGGACTGGGATGGAGAGGCTCATGCGGCCGGCGTGGTCGGTGGCGACGAGGGTGAAGCTGAGTTCGGCGATGGCTGCTTCGGGGTCGTTGGGGTCGGCGTTGACCTTGATGGCTTCGACCTGGACGCGCGGCTCCCACTTGGCGAGCTGGCGGCGGATGACTTCCTCGATGGCGCGCCATGTCGTGGTGACGTTAGGCTCGAACAGGAAGCGCTCCAGGCCGGCGCCGTAGTCGGGGCGGCGCAGGCGTTCGCCCTGGGCGGTGAGCAGCAGGATGCGGATGGACTCGCGCACGTTGGCTTCGCCATGGCTCCAGGCGAGGCGGCCTTCGGGGGTGAGGCGCAGCGGGAACGCGACGCCGCGGCCGTAGAGGGCGGCTTCGTCGGTCATGGGGTGGGCTCCCGGGGTGTGGTTTGCTGGTTGCTTTGGCGAAGGGCTTTGCTCATCGGGACATTGCCGGGAGTCCGTCCCGGCAGCCGGGTAACTTTCTTCTGCGGGGCCAGAAGAAAGTCACCAAAGAAGAGGCCCTGAACCGCACACGATCGCGACGCCGCGCAGAGCGGCGCGCGAAAACAGCCACCGTCATTCAGGGAAGACGCGAACCGCTGCGCTCTCGCTGCTGTCCCTGTGAAGAGCACCATGCATCGCCCCTTCACGCCCGTTAACGCAGGCTGCACGCCAGGCTCATCAGGGAATGCAAATGCAGCGTCGCTCGGGCGACGCGTCGGATGGATCAGTGGGTAGATTGGGGTGAGCGCAGCAAACCCCAACGTCGAGCGGTGGCGTGGCTGTTGGGGTTCGCTGCGCTCACCCCAACCTACGAAAAGCAACGAGCCGTCGCGTCGCCCGAGCGACGCTGTCTTCGGTATTCCTCGTGAGCACGGCTTGCAGCCGCGCGTTAAGCGGCCCGCTGGTGCAATGGATGGTGCTGGTGACAAGGACAGCAGCGAGAGCGCAGCGGGTTGCGTCTGCCCACACACCATCTGGTTGTTGCGATGCGCAGCGAGTGCACGTGGTGCTGGTGTGCGGTTCAGGGCCTCTTCTTTGGTGACTTTCTTCTGGCCCCGCAGAAGAAAGTTACCCGGCCGCCGGGACGGCCCCCCGGCAATCTCCCGATGAGCAGCCCGCTCCGCAAAGGCATCCATCGTCATGGCTTCTTCCCCTTCAACCCCGGAACGGGAAAACACACCATCAAGAACGGCAGCCACCTGAAGATCAGATCCAGCAACGTCGCAATGACGATCAACAAGATGAAGGCCACGATCGTGATGATCGGAATCGACAGCGAGCAGATCGTCCCGAACGTCGGCGCCGTTCCGCCGCTGCCGCAAGGACCGCCGTCCGGCACCGACAAGTCCTTGTGGAAGGGCCATGGCAACACCGACAACACCAGGTCACCAAAGCCCAGCCGCCGCACCCGCTTCATCTGCCCGCACAGCAAGTCACTCATGATGAAAGCGCTGTTCTTGCCGAACTTGCGCAGCCCGCCCGGCGACGTGTCGAAGGGCAACGCGATCCTGATCGGCCGCAACGGCGCATCGGTGTCGAAGAAGCCCGCCAGCTCGAACACCTCGCTCGGCTCCGACATGACCGCAGGATGCAGCGGGCCGCAGTCGCAACGCTGGTGCACGAAGCGCAACACGTAGCGCGGCGGGTCGCTGTCGGCAGCGAGCGTGGCGGCCAGCTCGGAGGCCATGCGGGCGGCGCCGGGCGCCTGGGATGAAGCGCTGCCCAGCGTGCCGGCACCGAGCGCCTCGTCGATGGCCGCCTCGATGTCGTCCAGCAGCAGCGCCACCTTCGCCTGCGCAAGCTCCATGATGTCCAAGGGCGGTGGCGGCGGCAGCGGCGGGGGCGGTGGGGGTGGCAGCGCCCACGCCTCGAAGGGGCCGAGCAGCGCGCCGCCGCTCGTCGCCACGGCGAGCGGGAATGAGAAGCCCGGCCAGATGCTGGCCGTCGCGTTGGGCGGCTCGGCAGGAAAGGCCAGCTCGGTGCGGTCGAGCTTGTCGGACGCCGCGCCCCGAGCCGGCCCCAGCTTTTGCAGCGCGGCGAGCAGCGTCGTCGCGTCATCGGCGTCCAGCGCCAGCACATGAGGCGACAGCACCAGCTCGCCGGGCTCAGGCCGCGCTGGCGTCGGGTCATGGTCGATGCGGGCACGCTCCACCGTGCCCCACTTGGCATCGCCAAGCCGCCCAAGCACGTCCGCGACGGCCGACCGCGAAGCACTGCCGGTCGTGATGCCTGCGGCCACCTCCGGCAGCACTTCGGCAAAGAACTCGTTGATGTCCTGCAGCAGCCGCCACGACGCTTCCTGGAGCTGGTCGTTGGCGGCGATCAGCGCCAGTTTGGTGGCGGTGGCGAGCTTGGTGGCGTCGACGCTCCAGGGCTTCTCGCCCGGCGCGGCCTCGGCAGCGTTGCGGGCGAGCTGCGCCTTCTCGATCAACCCCTGCCAGGGCGCCACGATCTTCATGCGCGCCAGCGCCTTGAGTTCGGCGGCGCGGTCCGCAGCCGGCGAGGCGGGCGCCGTGCCGACGCCGGCAAAGCGGAAGTCGTCATGCCGCGCGGCGGGCACGAGGCCCGCCAGCAGCTTGCGGGGCTGGCCGCCGGGCGCGGTGTAGGTGAGCGGGAAGACGGACAGCCATTCCTCGCCCGGCAACGGCTGGCCGGCGTTGGCCACCGGATGCCAGCGACCGGGCTGGCCGGGCCGCTTGACGAAGGCTGCCTCGCCGCCGCCTGCCGACTTGGGCAGCAGCCGGCGCAGCAGCATGCCGCTTTTGTCGCCGCTGGCCGTGGTGCGATTGGGCAGGCCGGGCAGCTCGCAGACGAGGTGGGCCGCCGCGACGTAAAAGCGCTGGTGCACCGGCTGGAAGAGCTTCAGCGGCATGGCGGCCGGCGGTGGCGCGGGCAAGGTCTCGCGCTTGAAGCCGAGCAGCGAGCGCTGGCGCGTGAGGGCCTTGGCAGCCGCCGACTTCGGCGCTTCGATGGCCGGCGCCGGCGTGGGCGCGGCGAGCTGTTGCCAGGACTCGGGGCGGGCGACGAACTCGGGCAGCGTCTGCGGCGCATCAGCCAGCGTCGCGAGCAGGCGATCCATGAAGTCGTCGCTGTCAAAGCGCAGCAGCGTGGGGGCGCCCGTGACCGGCGCAGCGACAAACGACTGACCGCCCACCCACCTCAACACATGCGAGGCACTCATAGGATGTTCCCCGAAAACATGTCGGCACCCCACCCGCCGTGTACGGCGGGCACCCCTCCGAGAGGGGCGGGCCTTGCTTGGGGCGGCCCGGCACGGCGGCCCGGTGACGGCGCGGTGAACCTCCTCATAGGATGTTCCCCGCGCCTGGCGTGTACGTCGCCGCAATGATGGTGTTGGTGATGACCGTGTCCGCCTGCACCACGCCCGAGAAGCGCGACATGCCGGCGTCCACGGTGACCATGCCGGCCGAGATGGCCACTTGACTCGCGTTGACGGTCACCTTGGCCGACGCGGTGACGGTGATGCCCGCCGTCTCCAGCTTGACGCTGTTGCCGTTGCTGTCTTCCAGCGTCACGGTGCCGGGACCGTCCTTCAGCGTCAGCGCGCAGCCGCCGGGGGTTTCGAGCTTGATGCTCTCCTGGCCCGACTGGTCATCGATGGTGATGACGACGCCGTTGCGGCTCTTGATGACCTTGAGGTTGTTCTGCGCGCTGGCGCTTTCGGGCGGCGTGTCCTGGCCGTTCCACAGGCCGCCGACGACGAAGGGCCAGCGTGGGTCGCCGCCCTGGAAGACGATGAGCACCTCGTCACCCACCTCAGGCATGAACCAGCTGCCCCGGTCCTTGCCGGCGAACAGCGTGGCCATGCGCGCCCAGGCCTCGTAGCGCTGGCCGTCGGCGTCGGGGGCCCAGGGCAAGGCGATCTTCACGCGGCCTTGGGCTTCGGGGTCCACCAGGTCGACGACCTCGGCGACATGGCAGCCATACCAGCGGCCGCCCCAGCCTTGCGGGTGGCGGTCGGCGTAGAGCGCCTCGGCTGGGGTGACGTCGAACAGGCTCATGGCGCCCTACCGATCCACGGCCGCTCGGCGACGAACTCGGTGCGCAGTCCCTCGGCCATGTCGAAGCGATGCGTCACTTCCGCGAGCGAATACTTGCCGCTGAACAACGGCCCCAGCCCCGTCAGCTCGACAGTCGTGCCGCAGCGCAGCCGCGCGTCCGGCTGGGCGATGCCGTGCCCGACGACGAAGCGGCGGTTGATCTGGCGCAGCCAGGCCTCGGCGAGCTGGCGGGCCTCGTCCGCCGAGCCGGGGTGCAGGTGGGCCACGGTGTCGGGCCGCGCGCCGATCTTCTGCTGCAGCAGCGCCGCGCCGGCCTCGCCGTCGCTCGTCTCGCTGCCCAGCAGGCTGCCGGCATTGGCCGTCTCCTTGATGGCCTGCTTGTCCGCAACGCTCCAGCCGGCCACGCTGAGTTCGGTGCGCTGCAGCGCCAGATCGGCGCGCACGTCGAAGGCCATCAGCTTGCCGCCGTAGTCCAGCGACAAGGTCGCGCCGCCCCGGCGCCTGCGGGCCGCGAGGTGCAGCGTCGTGCCGTCCAGCCAGACCTCCGCCTCGCAGCGCCGCGCCTGCTCGCGCAAAAAGGCCAGGTCGCTCTGGTTGACCTGGGCCAGCAGCGGCAGCGTGGGCGAATCGGCATCGACGGCGGCCGTCAGACCGTGCTCGCTGGCGATGCGCTGGGCGGCGTCGCTCAAGGACGCCTGGTCGAAGCTGCGGCTGCGGCGCTTCATGCGCAGGTCCTGCAACAGGTCATCGACCTGCACGATGAGTTCGGCCACGCCCGCCCCTGCCTTCGGAAAGCGCGCCTGCAGCGCCATCACGCGGCCGCTGAACAGCAGGTCGCTGCCGAGCTTGACGTCCAGCTTTTTGCCGAACTCCAGCCGGTCGCGGCCGAACAGCGTGTAGCCTGGCGCGCCGTCGCGCGTGCCCCAGTTGCCGAAGGCGAGCTGGGCCTGGGCCAGGCCGTCGATGCGCTCGCGGATCTCCAGCGACATCAGCGCGGCCGCCAGGTCGGACGCGATCTGGCCCTCGATGGCGATCGTGGGCCGGGCGCTGCCGAGAGGAATGGAGGCGTCGGGCATGGCTCAGTGCGTGTACGTGCGCAGCTGCAGCTCGCGCGCCGCAGCGGCGAGGCGGCTGGCGAGGGCGAGTTGTTCGAGATCGGGCTCGGGCGGGGGCTTTGCTGCCGGCGTCGCCGGCCCGCCGGGCGCGGCGGGCGGTGCCGGCGCGGGACTGACTTCAAACTCATGGATCTCGACGGGCATGGGGTCAGTCCTTGCCTGATTCAGCCGCTGACGATGCGCGGCTTGGTGGCGGAAAGGTCGATGAGCTGGCCGGCCGGCATCGCACGCGGGTTCTCGATGCCGTTGGCCAGCGCCACGGCCTGCCAGCCGCCGCCCTGGAAGGCCGCGCCGGTGCTCAGGCCCAGGCTGACGCCGGCGCTTGCTCCCAGGCTCACGCCGCCAACGCTGACGCCGGCGCTGAACCCCGCGCCCAGGCCACCGCCAAGCCCTGCTCCGCCTGCGCCGCCGCCCCCCGACGGCGCCGCGCCCGAGGCCTTCGCCGCGTCCTGCAAGGCCTGCAGCGACTGCCCGCCCCCCGCCGGCCACAGCGGCCGTGCGCCGGGCACCGCGCCGCTGCCGCTGAAGGCCGGCACGAGGATCTCCTGCTGCACCATGTTCAGCGTGATGCTGGCGCGCAGCGCCTCGCCCTTGGGCGAGAAGAACTCCACGCTCTCCTCCATGCCCTCGACGATGCCGTCGAACAGGAAGTTGCCCCAGGTGAAGCGCAGCCCCGGCGGCGTGCGCTGCGCGGTGTCGCGCGCGCCGGCTGCGGCAGGCTTGGGCTTGATGAAGTACAGCACCTGGGCCGTGATGCGGCGCACGTCGTCGACGATGAAGGGCGCGCTGGTCGCGGCGGCCACGTCGAACCACAGCTGCACCGACAGCTTGGTGGAGCCGGTGCCGACGAACTGCCGCGCCGCGCTGCCCTGGCTCTGGTTGCCACCCGCACCGCCTCCGCCGCTGGCGTTGGGTTGTTCCTTGACCTGGTTGGCGTAGGAGAGCTTCAGCGACTCGGGGTTGAACTGCACCGTCAGCGACTTGCCGCCGGGCATCACGTCGCTGAGGTCGTCCTTCAGCTCGATGAGCTTGGCGTGCTGGATTTCAAGTTCAGGCATCGCTCTTGTCCTCCCACTTGAAGGCCTCGTAAGCCACTTGAATTTCTTCCACCGCCACGTTGCCGTCCCGCGCATTCAGCATCGGCGCCTTGAGCTTGATGGGCAGGCAGCGCGACAGCACGACGCGGCCCCACTCGCTCTTGTCGTGGCGCAGCACGCTGATCGTGATGCCGGCGCGCAGCGCGGGGTTGGCCAGGGACCGGTCGAACCATTTCCACAGGTCCGTGCCGCGCGTGACGCCGCGCTTGAGCGTCAGCTGGCCGAAGCTGACCGGCCCGGCCAGCCGGTGTACGCGGTTGGGGTTGCCGCCCTCCTTCAGCGTCTTGACCTCCTGGTTGACCTCCAGACCATCGCAGTCCGAGAAGGCTGCGCCGGCCAGCGGCTTGCTGTCGCCATCGGGCAGGATCTCGACGACGAAGTTCAGCGCCGGGAAGGGCTGCCATTGCTCGCGCGCTGCGTCAGCCATCACCGTTCCTCAATCAGAAGCTGTTCACCGGACCGGCGCAGATGCAGCGTCAGGAAGCGCAGCGGCCGTGAAGGCGCGACCTGGATCAGCAGGCTGCACTCGCCGCGCTCGATCTCGCGCATCGCCTCGGCGCCAGCCGCCGTCTTCAGCAGATAGGACGAAGCGGCATCCACGCCGCGAAAGGCGCCGCGCTGCATGAGGCGCTGCAGCAGCGCGTCGAAAGACCGCTCAAGGCCGCGCCGCAGCGTCAGGTCATTGGGCTCGAAGACGAAGCGCTGGCCCTCGCGGCGGCACAGGCGGCGCAGCAGGATGAACAGGCGGCGCACGCCGATGGCGGTCCAGTCGGCGTCCAGCGACAGCGTCTGGCTGCGCACGGCCGCGATGCCGCCGGCGCGCAGGGCCAGCGGGTTGACGCCCAGCACCTCCAGCACGTCCGCCG
Organism: Pelomonas parva; assembly: GCF_043555835.1. Lineage (NCBI taxonomy): Bacteria > Pseudomonadati > Pseudomonadota > Betaproteobacteria > Burkholderiales > Sphaerotilaceae > Roseateles > Pelomonas parva. The sequence goes on from NZ_JBIGHV010000001.1 coordinate 369,581, forward strand.
ACTGCAATTTGCCCGCGAGCGCGAGCGCGGCCACCAGCGGGTCGGCACCCGGCGCGCCCCAGGCACCGTGCACGCGGCTGCGGCGCGCCAGCAGGCCCATCAGCGCGCTGGGCGGGTGGCGGCGCAGGCGGTCGTCACCGTCGCGCTGCAACAGCCAGGGGTGGTGAATGGCGACAAAGCTGGCCGCGCTGCTGGCCTCGGCCGTGTCGACCGCTGCGGCTTCGTCACGCAGTGCGTGGATGTGGCGGTCGATGGCGGCGCGGTCCCAGTGCTGCGGCAGGGCCAGCAGCGCGAAATGCTCGCGCGACGCTGCGCACAGCGCCAGCAGCGCGGCGTTGACCGGCGTGGCGGCATCGATAACGGGCTCATCGGGCGTGCCTTGCAACGCACGCCAGCCCGCCGCGCGCACGTCGAGTTCGGCGACCTGGCTCCAGTCGCCCACCAGCCCGCCGCGATGCGCGCGGGCGCGCAGCCACCAGGCACCGGCCGGCAGGCTGAGCGCGATGTTCTGCGCGGGTGCCGCGTTGGCGATGGGAACTGCATCCGAGAAGTCCGGCTGGCCCGCCCGCTGCACCTCCAGCACCTGCAGCGCGCCGCTGTCCGACGGGTCGGCGAGCAGGCGCAGCTCGAACAGCTCGTCGGCGGCCAACACGGCCGGCGGCGCTGCGCTGAGGGGTACGAAGGCGATGCGCGGCGGCTGCGGCGGCACGGGCGGCGGTGGTGCGCAGCCGTCGAAGGTCGCCGGCGGGCAGGTGCAGACCGGATCGGCCGTGGTCGTCACCGTCACATGACGCACCGGCGGTTGACCGGTCTGGTGCCAGCCGGGGTGGACGGCATCGGGCACCAGCACCCAGCTGGCCTCGTCGGCACAGGCATCGTCGCGGCCCAGCGCGCCATGCAGGCCACGCAGGCGGCGCGGCGAGTCGCTGAAGAAGCGCACGTCGTCGGCCCAGTTCATCAGCGGCCGGCCGCGCAGGCGGTCGTTCCAGTCCGGGTCAACAAAGAGGCTGGCGTCGAACGCGTCCAGGCCGTTGCGCTCAATGGCCTGCCGGCCGTTGAGGCGGGCTGGCGCCCAGGTCGTGAATTCGTCGCTCATGCCCGTGGGCAGCAGCATCCACTCGCCGGCCGGCGCGCTGGCGTCCACACCGGCGAGTGGCCAGCCGGTCAGGTCGGCATCGGTGTCATAGCGGCCGTCCACGTCTGCGGCCCACCAGGGCAGGTGCAATGCGCCGGCCGCCAGCCCGCAGGCCTCCAGCCGCAGCATGGGCTGGCCGGGCTCGCGCAGCGCCAGGTCCACCTGCAGGCGCTCGATGAGCCAGGTGGCAGGGTCGATGGCGGCATCGGGCTCCAGCGGTGCAACGTCGGCAGGCAGGTCGGGCGTGATCCAGTGCATGGCCTGCGAGGCCTGCAGCACGGCGGCAGCGGGCACCCATCGCCACGCGACGACGCCCGGCTTGTCGCGGTGACGGGCGCGCAGCACATCGCCCTGATGCAGCGCAGCGCCCGCGTGCAGCGCCTGGCTGCGCACGCGGGCCGACAGCGAAAGCCGGTCGGCCCAGGCCCCCACGCTGTCGGCGCGCAGTTCGACATCGCGCAGCTGCCATTGCCCGCCGGCATGCGTGGCCAGGCGCAGGCCCGGCACCGTGAAGCGCACCGCCGAGGCCGACGCCGCCGCGACGCGGATCACATGGCAGCGCCGCCCGCCACCGGCGAAGAAGGCCTGCACGGCCGGCGGCAGGTGGGCCACGAGGCGTTCCGACGGGTCGCTGCCTGCCTGCACCAGGTCCAGCCCACCGCCGAACACCGCCGCGTAAGCCGCCGCGCTGTCCAGCGCCACCGGCCGGTGCAGCGGGCCACGCGCCGCGAAGCCGACGAAGACCGGCACGTCCATGACCGGCATGCCGTCGCCGCTGGGCGATGGGTCATCGACGATGCGGACACCGACTGGCACGTCTCACCTCATTCCATTTCGAGGCGTTCGTAGGAGAGCGTCAGCTCCTCCATCGCCACGTCCGTCCCCTTGGCGTTGAAAGGCCCCGACGTGTGTTTCATGATCCGCGCGTTGATGAGCCGCCAGGTCTGCACGGTCTGCGAGCGGTCCTCGCTCTTCAACTCGACGGTGACGGTGCGCAGGCCGCTGTTGGCGCCGTTGCGCACATCGTCCAGCCATTTGTAGAGGTCCAGCGAGCCGATGACGCCGCGCTTCATCGTCACATCAGTGGCCTTGTTCAGGCCGGCCGTCTTGATGACGTTGTTGAAGGCGTAGTTGCCCGGGCGGTACTCGGTGATGGTGACTTCCATGCCGATGCCGCTGACCTCCTGGAAGCCGGCCTGGGGCGTGTTGGTCACCCCGTCGCCGAGGTTGACGTGGAAGTTGAACTGGACGTAGGGGCGTTCACGAACGACGGCCATGGTGGGCTCCTATTCAGGACTTTTGGTCGGCCGTCCACTGGCCAATCCGGAAGATGACGAACTCGGCAGGCTTGAGCGGCGCGACGCCAATCAGGCAGACGAGCCGCCCGTTGTCGAGGTCGTTCTGCGTCATCGTCGAGCGGTCGCAGCGCACGAAGAAGGCCTTCTCGGGCTTGTCGCCCAGCAGCGCGCCGCTGGCCCACTCGTTGATGAGGAAGTCGCGGATGGTCGCCCTCACGTTGGCCCACAGCGCCTCGCCGTTGGGCTCGAACACGGCCCACTGCGTGCCCTTGTCGATGGACCGCTCCAGGTAAGCGAAGTAGCGGCGGATGTTCACGTACTTCCACTCGGGGTCGGAGCTGATCGTGCGCGCGCCCCAGAGGCGGTTGCCGCGCCCCTCGAAGAAGCGGAAGGCGTTGATGCCCTCGGGGTTGAGCACCTCCTGCTGGGCCGTGTTGATCAGCGTCTCGAAGCCGATGGCGCCACGTACCACCTCGTTGGCCGGCGCCTTGTAGACGGCGCGCTCGGTGTCGTTGCGGGCATAGATGCCGGCGACGAAGCCCGAGGGCGGCAGGTTCAGCGGCTGGCGCGTGACGGGGTCGAAGACGGTGACCCAGGGGTAGTAAAGCGCCGCGTACTTGCTGTCCAGCTTGGCCTTGAGCTTGCGCACATCGGCGATCTTCATGGCCTCGTGCGAGTCGAGCACGGCGATGCGGTAGCGCATCTTCTCGGCGTGGGCGATGAGCAGGTTGGTGATGGCCGCCACGTCTTCGGAGCGGTCGTTCGCCTTCCAGGTCGAGCCGGGCCCGGCGACGATGGAGATGTCCTCGATGGACTCGAACTGCTTGAGGCCGGTGGCGTGGTCGTCGGTCGGCTCGGCGCGGCCTTCGTACTCGGTGCGGCCGGGCAGCAGGCCGTCGTTGCCGCCCTTGAGGTAGGCCGTGGCCACCAGTCCGCGCTCGAACTTCTTCTTCAACGCCGCCAGTTCGTTGCGGCCGGCGTCGTCCCATTCGATCTTGCTGATCTTCAGGTCGAAGCCGGTGTCCAGGCTGTCCAGCGCCTTCAGCAACTCGCTGCCGTCTTCGATGGTGTTGCTGACCGTGGCGTCGGCGGCGACGCTGCCGTTGAGCAGCACCACAGGCAGGCCGATGCTGACCTTGCCCTTGAGGCTGAAGAGGTCGAACAAGCCATCGGGCACACCGGCGGATTTGTGCTTGGGGTCGAGCGGCAGGCCGCTCCAGGCGCCGAGCGAGCGGCCGTCGTTGGTCAGCACGTCCAGGCTCAGCGAGACCGGGCGAATGGAGTCGCCGCCGGAAGCCAGGTTGGGGTCGAAGTCGCCGATCAGGAAGCCGGCCGGATTGGCGGCGACGCGGTCCGGCGTCAGGCCGTGGAAGCGCCAGACGCCGGTGGCGGCGTCCTTGCGGGCGACGTACAGAGGCAGGCTGGCGATGGTCCGGGCCGTGGCCGGCGGGTTGGCGTCCGGCGCGGGCGCGGGCCCTGCTGGGGGCGGGGGCGCATCCGGTGCCGCCGGGTCGAGCAGCGCCTTGGGCGCGGTGATCCAGACCACGTCGCCATCGGCCAGATTGGCCAGCGTGGGGACCGGCGTGGGGCCACCACCCGGGTCGGGCAGCGACCCGAGCACATTGGCGCCCAGGCGCACGGTGAAGCGCAGCTTGAGCTTGCCGGCCTCGCCGGGGTAGCGGGCGACGATGCGGAACTGGTCCGGCGCCGTGCCGACCAGCAGGCGGGCATGGCCGTCGGGGAAGCGCTCCTCGCTGCCGAACAGCGCTGCGAGGTCGCTCGGGTAGTTGCCGCTCAACGGGCGGAACACCCGGCTCACGTAGAGCCGCTTGCCGCCCTCCTCGAAGAAGCTGCGCGCCGCCTGCCACAGGTAGTTGGGGCCGGTGGTGGCACCGTCGGCGCCGAAGGCAAGCTGGTTGCCGTCGCCATAGGTGCGCTCGAACTCCGTCAGGCTGGTGAGGATGTCCGGCTCCTCGGTGACGGGCCCGTAGCGGCAGGGGCCGATGAAGCCGGTCGTCGTGGTGCTGACGCCCTCGATGGATTTCGATCGGAAGGAGACCTCCTCGACGAAGACACCGGGCGCAAGATATTCGGGCATGAAGGTCTCCTTTAGATCGGCGCAAGCCGCAGCTCGCGCTGGGACGGCAGCAGGCCGAGGGTGGCGAGGATCAGCGGCTCGCCGGTGACGAAAGCGGGGGGCTGGTAGGTGGTGATCTCGGCGGGCGGCACGCTGGCATCGGCCAGCGCGCGCACCTCGGGCTGGGCGGCAAAGGCCAACACGTCCGGGGCACCCAGCTCCCGCGACGCGGCGGCCAGCGCCGGGTCGGCAAACACGCGCAGCTGCGCGGCCGGCTCGGGCGGCGAGCCGCGCTTGTCGGGCCGCGGGCGCGGCAGGTGAAGGGACAGGCGGCCCTCGGCATCGCTGGCGCCGTCGACGACATGGCCGTCGCCGCCCACGTAGCGCACCAGCGCCCAGGCCGCCACCTGCCCGCTGGCCTGCCACCTCAGCAGGCCGTGGATGCTGGCCATGCCGGGCGGCGCGGCCCGGCCGGGCGCGGACAACAGGCGCACGCGCAGCAGCCGCACGCCGGGCAGCAGCGTCGCGCCGATGACCTGGCCTGTCGGCTCGACCGGCAGCGGCCAGGGCAGGACCAGCGGCTGGGAGCGGCCCATCTCATCGCGCACGACGACATCGGCCAGCACGGGCGAGGCCGGCGCGGGGCTGCGCCAGCGCTCGGACAGATCGGGCCAGTGGTGCACGCCGCTGGGCGTCGTCAGCGACCGGCCCAGCACACGGCCGTCACCGCGCAGCACGAGCCTGCAGACGAGGCCGCTGGTGACCGCCGCGCCGCTGGCAGCGTCGAAGAAGGCCAGCGCGTCGCCGGCCGGCAGCCGCAGCTCGTCCAGCGGGGGCTTGAGCAGCGTCGCAACCATCAGGCCAGGCCTCCTGGCGTGCCCACACCGAAGCGGCGCTCGGTGACGGGCGCGCCGGTAGGCTGGAGCTGGTCGATGTCCAGCAGCACCATGCGCGCCACATAGGTCATGCCGGCCTGCAGGCCGCCCTTGGCGCGGTCCCACAGCGCCAGGTAGTCCGCGGTGGCCAGCGGGTCGGCAATCAGCTCGACGGACTCCTCCGACTGGAAGACGGACGGGCTGCCGATGGTATAGCGGTTGATGACCTCGCCGCTGAGCGCAGGCAGCTGGTGCAGGAAGGCCAGCGCCCAGCCCAGCATCTGCGTCTGCTTGTCGGCCGACGCGGCGATGGGCAGCATCAGGAAGTACAGGTCCACCGGCAGCGAGGGCTTGTAGATGCGTCCGTCACGCGCCCGGCGCGGCGGCAGGTTGCGCGGCGAGCCGCCAATGCCGACGCGCCACAGCACGAGGTAGAAGCCCTCGGCCGGCGGGGCCTGGCTGTCGGTCAGGCTGCCCAGCGACGCCAGTGCGAAGGCCGGCGACGCACCCAGCTGCAGCTCGGCCGCGGGGCAGGCTTCGCGCATCAGCGCCAGCACACTCTCGCCGACGGCGCGGATGGCTGCGTACTGGGCCATCAGCGGCCTCGCCTCTTGTGGATCAAGGGTGTCTCCTGCCCCGGTGGAACCAGGGCGAGGCCATCCTAGGAAGCGGGTCAGGCCACAGTCATCCTGTTTGTTAGGGACGCTGGCCGGTGCGTCCTCAATCGGGAGAAACCAAAGCAGGTGACAGGGCGGTGCTCTTGACTTGCCGGTCAGGCGCGCGGCGGAATCGGCCCGCCCTGCGGTGCAAACCAGGGCCCGGCGGGCACGACCTGCGGCGCGGCCGGGTCTTCCACGTAATGCGGCGACATGATCTGCACGCCGTTCTCGTTGAAGACATCCTGGATGTGGGCGTGCAGCTGGCTCATGGCCTCGGCCCGCCGCTGCGGCGCGGCGCGGCTGCCCTGGGCGCAGAGGCGGTACTCGACGTAGAAGTCGTTCAACGCCGTCTGCACGACGTAGGGCGCGGGCGTTTCCATCACACCGGTCGTGCGCCGCGCAGCCTCCAGCAGCATGGCGTGCACCTGCCGCCAGGGTGTGGCGTAGCCGATGGTGACGGCGGTATGCAGCACGTACTGGCCGTTGTCCTGCACCAGGCGCGAGAAGTTGCGCACCGCCTGGCTGAAGACCACGGCGTTGGGCAGGCTCACCTCCTCGCCCAGGCCCGTCTGCAGCTTGGTGGCGAACACGCCGAGCGTGGTCACCGTGCCTTCCACGTCGCCGATGCGCACGTACTCGCCCACCCGCAGCGCCCGCGAGTACATCAGCGACAGCCCCGCCATCAGCTGGCCCACGACGCCCGAAGCGCCAAGCGACAGCATGAGGCCGGCCAGCACGGTGACGCCCTTGAAGGCCTCGGTGCTGGCACCGGGCAGATAGGGATACGCCATGGCGAGGGCGAACAGCCAGACGACCAGGCCGACCAGCCGTTGCGTCGGCCCGGCCGTGTCGGCGTCCAGCCCGGCGAACTGCAGCTCGCCGCGCTCGACCCGCTCCAGCACGCCGTGCACGACGCGCAGCACGCCGCGCGCGGCGAGCAGGATCAGCGCCGCCGTGAGCAGGCCGGGTATCGCGCCCAGCGCCGCCCCGCCCAGGCTCAGCAGCTGCGCGATGAGCCAGTCGCCCGCACGTTCGCCCCAAGCCCGCGTGGCCGCGAACTGGCGCAGCACGACGCTGGCCCACAGGTCCAGCACGACGAGGGCGACGATCCAGCTCGCCAGCCCCGCCAGGCCACGCAGCAGCGCGATGGCGTGTGCGCCGGAGACCTGCCACCAGGGCCGGGCCGCATGCGTCTGGCCCGCGTCCAGGCGCCGAAACACCTGGCGCAACAAGCGCCGCCGCAGCGCGGCAAGGCCCCACAAAAGCGCCACGGCAACGGCAGTCGCCAGCAGCGAGAAGGCGATGCCCACCGCCCAGGCCTTGGGGTCGCGCGCCTCGCGGGCCTCGGCCAGCGCGAGCTTCATGCGGCGTTCGGCATCCAGTGCCGCCGCTTCCAGCAGCGAGGCTGCCTGCGCGCCGCCGAGGTCGTCGGGCACGAGATGCAGCACCGTGATGCCGTTGGCCTGCAGACGCACGGCGGGCGGCTCACCGGGCAAGACCTGGCGCTGCACCCGGTCGGGGCCGGAGGCGGCCAGCGCGGCCTGCAGCGCGTGACTCGCGGCCTCGACACGCTCGGCGGGCGACTCGCCCTTGAGCGTGGCCCGCAGCGTGACGAGCTTGCGCTGGTTCAGCGTCAGGTCGGCCTCCGCGGCACGGGCCAGCGGTGCGGCCAGCAAGGCCGCGATGAAGATCCAGCACGTCAGACGCATACATCCCTCCCGTTTTGGCTAGGGCCGGACGCCCGGCGTCTGCATCGTCAGGCCGGCCGAGCGGCGCGCCAGATAAGTCTGCAGCGCCAGCAGCTCGGCGCTGTCCCAGTCCCACACCTTGGCGCGCACGCCGCTGGCGCAGCCGCGCAGCCGGCGCTGCAGGCTGCCGAGCGACTGCCATTCCAGGCGGTAGACGGGGTAGTCGTCTACATGGCCTTGCGGGATCAGGCTGCCACCCAGGCGCTGGCCGGCGCGCTCGTCATGGCACTGGGCGCAGGACAGGTTGAGGGCGCCGATGCGCGTTGTGTAGAGGCGCTGGCCCTGAGCTGCGGCCTTGTCCAGCTCGGCGCTTGTCGGTGGCTGCAGCGGCAGGCCGCGCGACTGCTGGGCAACCAGGGCCGACAGCGCCAGCAGCGGCTCCGCCTCGGGCGCCCAGGCGGGCAGCTGCTGGTGGCGCACGCGGCAGCGCTGGATGCGACCGGGCAGGTCCATGAGGCCATGGTCCCAGGCCGGGTAGCGCGTGGCCGCACCTCGCAGCTTCTCGGGCTCGCCGTGGCAACTGGCGCAAGCCTTGGGGCCTTGCGCCCAGAGGTCCTTGCCCAGGGCCAGCGCGAGTTGGGCGGGATGCTGCGCGTCGTCGGCCTGCAGCGTGCGCAAGGCCGGGCTCATCGTGTCGCGGCCGGAGCGGCGGTCGTCGGCGTGGGCAGCCAGTGCGACGGCTAGCAGCAGCCAGGCGGCTCTCATGAGACGGTCAGCGGGCGTGTCTCGCGGTGCTCGAAGCCGTTGTCGCCGCGCCAGCTGAAGCTCAGCTCGCCGGGCTTCTCCGCACGCAGCCAGAAGGCCAGATACGGGTTGGCCGAGACGGCCGCGAACAGGTCGGCGGCGAAGACGAGGTCGCCATCCAGCCGGCACTCGAAGCGGCGCACGATGTCGCGCGGCAGGCGGTCGCCGCCGTCGGACGTGCGGTAGCCGGTCTCCATCGCATGCGCCACCGTCGCACGCACTTCAAAGGCAACGCCGGCCGTGACGGCAGCGGGCAGCGTGATGACGGCGCGCGTAGCCATCAGGGTTCCACACAGGCGGCCAGCGTGACGATGACGTCCACGCCCGTATGCCAGCAGCGCCCGTCCGCCGCCTTGGCCACGGCGACGATGCGCTGGCTGCGCGCCAGCCGCATGCGGGTGCTGAACTCGGGCTTGGCGCTGGCCGCACCGAAGGCGACATGCACGACATCCGGCTCGGGGTTCAGCGGCGTGAACAGGGCCAGGCCCACCACCGGCTCGCTGGCCACCACGCGCACCGGCACCGCGTTGCCGTTCTCCACCAGCTCGGCGATGTCGATCTTCAACACGCCCGCCTCGGGATCGCGGCCGGCCCAGGCCCGGATGGCGGCGCGCATCGCCTCGTCGCTGGCCTGCGCCTCGGGCAGCAACGCGAAGGCCGCGCCGGAGAGGACGAACTCGCGCCGCTTCATTTGGCGAGCGTGCCGAGGTAGGCCACGAGGTCGTCGAGCTGCTGCTCGGTCAGCGCCGCCTTGCCTGCCCAGGCCGGCGCCACGTCGCGCAGCCCCTCGGTCGAACGGAACGGCGGCATCACCGTGGCCGGGTTGAAGCGGCGCATGTCGGCAATGCGCTCGCGCAGGTCGGCGGGCGACAGCCGCGCCGCCGAGGCGGACAGCGGCGGCGCGAGGTTGCCCTGGTTGGCGTCGCCCGCTGGCGTCAGCGAATGGCACAGCAGGCACAGGCTGCGCGTGCGGTCGGCCATCAAAGCCCGGCCGCGTTCGGCGTCCCCCGGCCCGGCATGCGCGCTGGCCGCGAACAGCAGGGCGGCCAGCGGCAGGCGCATCAGACCAGCGCCTGGTTTTTCAGCGGCAGGTCGCGGATGCGCTTGCCCGTCGCCGCGAAGATGGCGTTCAGCACGGCCGGTGCCGCCACGGCAATCGTCGGCTCGCCCACGCCGCCCCAGAAGCCGCCCGACGGCATGACGATGGTTTCCACGGCAGGCATGTGCTCCATCTTCATGACCGGATAGGTGTCGAAGTTCTGCTGTTCGACGCGGCCGTCCTTGACGGTGATCTCGCCGAACAGCGCCGCCGACAGTCCGTAGACGAAGCTGCCTTCCACCTGCGCGGCGATCTGCTGCGGGTTGACGGCATGGCCGGGGTCGGTGGCGGCGACGATGCGGTGGATCTTCAGCTCGCCCTTCTTGCTGACCGACACCTCGGCGCAGGCCGCGACATAGCTGCCAAAGCCCATGATCTGCGCCAGCCCCAGCGCCCTGCCCTTGGCGCGCGGCTTGCCCCAGCCGGCCTTGGCGGCCACGGCGTTCAGCACGGCCAGGTGCTTGGGCGAACTGGCCAGCAGTTCGCGGCGCAGCTCCAGCGGGTCGCGCTTGGCGGCATGGGCCACTTCGTCGAGGAAGCACTCCAGGTAGACCGCGTTCTGGTTCAGGTTCACACCGCGCCAGAAGCCCGGCGGCACGGTCGGGTTGCGCATCGCGTGGTCGATGAGCAGGTTGGGCACCGCATAGCCCAGCGCGCCTTCCGCGCCGCCGGGGCTCAGGCCCTGGAAGACCACCGGGTCCTTCCCGTCCTTGATGTTCTGCGGAAAGATGCCCGCCAGGATGCTCTGGCCCGAGATGCGCATGTGCAGGCCGGTGAGCTTGCCGGCGGCGTCCAGGCCCGCCGTCAGCTTGCACTGCGTGACCGGGTGGAAGCGGCCGTGCAGCATGTCCTCCTCGCGGCTCCAGATCAGCTTGACCGGCGTGCCGGGCAACTCCTTGGCGATGGCCACCGCCTGGCGCACCCAGTCGTGCACCGCGCCGCGCCGGCCGAAGCCGCCGCCCAGGTGCAGCTTGTAGACCTCGCATTGCGCCGGCGGCAGGCCGGAGGACTCCGACGTGGCGGCCAGCGCGGCATCGCCGTTCTGCGTGGGCGTCCAGACCTCGCAACGCTCCGGCGTCCACTTGGCCGTCGCGTTCATGACCTCCATGCAGGCGTGGTTCTGATGTGGGTAGCTGTAGACCGCCTCGACCTTGCGTGCTGCAGAGGCCAGCGCAGCCTTGGCGTCGCCCTGGCTGCTGCCCACGGCGGCGCCGTCGGCGTCCAGCCCAGCCTTCAGGATGGCGGCGGTGTCGGCGCTGTTCTGCGTCGCGTTGGGGCCCTCGTCCCAGACGATGGGCAGGGCGTCGAGCGCCGTCTTGGCCCGCCACCAGGTGTCGGCCACGACGGCCACGGCCGAATCGCTGACCCGTACGACCTTCTTCACACCTGGCCGGCCCTCGATGGCCGCCGCGTCATAACTCTTCAACTTGCCGCCAAAGACCGGGCAGTCCTTGATGGCCGCGTTCAGCATGCCCGGCAGCTGCAAGTCCATGCCGTAGACGAGCGAGCCGTCCAGCTTCGGTCTCGTGTCCAGCCGCTTCATCGGCCGGCCAGCGAGCTTCCAGTCCTTGGCGGGCTTGAGCTGGATGTCGGCTGGCGCGGCCAGCTTGGCGGCCTCGGCGGCGAGCGAGCCGTAGCTGAGCTTCTTGCCGGCGTGGGTGACCCAGCCCGAACTGGTGGCGCACTCCACGACGGCCACGTTCCACTGGTTGGCCGCCGCCTGGATCAGCAGCGCCCGCGCCAGCGCGCCGCCCTTGCGCACGTACTCATGCGACTCGCGCACGCCGCGGCTGCCGCCGGTGCTCATGCTGCCCCAGGCGCGGTTGCGCGCCAGGTTCTGGCCGGGCGTCGGGTACTCGGTCTTCACCTTGGCCCAGTCGCACTCCAGTTCCTCGGCGACGAGCTGGGCCAGGCCGGTCAGCGTGCCCTGCCCCATCTCCGAGCGGGCGATGCGGATGACGACGGTCTCGTCCGGCAGGATCTGCACCCAGGCGTTCAGCTCCGGGGTGGCAGCGCCAGCTTGGGCAAGACCTGGCACGTGGAAGCCCACCATCAGGCCGCCGGCAGCGGCGGTGGTCGTGTGCAGGAAGCTGCGGCGGTTGAGGACGGCACTCATGCCTGGCCCCCTTCGATGACGATGGGAATCTGCTTGCGCTGCACCTGGCCGGCGGCCAGGTGGATGGCCGCCCGCACGCGGTTGTAGGTGCCGCAGCGGCAGATGTTGGTCATGGCCGCGTCGATGTCGGCGTCGGTGGGCTTGGGCTTGGTCTTCAGCAGCGCGGCGGCGGCCATCAGCATGCCGCTCTGGCAGAAGCCGCACTGCGGCACGTCCAGCGCGTCCCAGGCCTTCTGCAGTGGGTGCGAGGCGTTCGGCGCCAGGCCCTCGATGGTGGTGACCTTCTGCGCCGCCGTCAGCGCCGAGGCCGGCATCACGCAGCTGCGCACCGGCGCGCCGTCGATGTGCACGGTGCAGGCGCCGCATTGCGCCACGCCGCAGCCGTACTTGGTGCCCGTGAGACTGAGCTGCTCGCGCAGCACCCAGAGCAGCGGTGTGTCGGCTTCCGCCTCGTACTGCATCCGCTTGCCATTGACCGTCAATTCCGCCATGCCTGCTGCTCCCGTAACGCCACGTCCTGGCGGGCGGCAGCCTAGCAGGGTCGGCGGCGGCTTGCCAGCCAGGCGAGGCCAAGGAGAGCGAGCCACCCGGAATTGGGCTCGGGCACCGGCTGCAGCGCCGCCGTGCCGCCCAGCACCAGCGCGAAGTCGGGGTCGATGCCATGCGGCACGGCCATGGTGTAGGCAGCCGTCACCGAATAGCCATGGCCCATCAGCAGCGGCAGGTCCGCGCCCGGGCCGCCGGGCGTCAGCAAGCTGCTGGTGCCGGCGGTCTCGTCCGACAGCGTCATCGAGAAGCTCTCATACGGCAGCGCGGTACGCAGGCCGTCGACGCGCAGGCTGCCCAGCAGGCTGCCGGCGGGCAGGCCGGTGAAGAGCGGGTCCAGGTAGAAGAACATCGCCCCCTGCAGCGTCACCCGGGCCGAGGCCGGGTCGCCCGGAGCGGCCAGCGCCGACTCCGCGCTGACCGTGCCGCTGAACGTGAAGCTGAAACTGTCCGCCAGCGCCCCGGCGCCGCCGAGAAAGCTGATGGCCAGGCTGCCGCTGGCCTGGTCCTTGGCCGCGCCCGAGAACGGCCGCAGCGCCACGCCGGCCGCCGCACCGCCGGGCAAGCCGGGGTACTCGATGACGGCGGTCTGGGTGTCGTTCGCCGTCAGGCTGGCCGCGCCCTCGAAGGCGGCCTCGGCGCTGGCGCTGGTGAACACCTTGTTCGGCGCGGCATCGAGGATCAGGGCCTGCGCCGGGCCGGCCAGGGCGATCAGAAGGGCGAGGGCGAGGCGGGTGTGGGGCATGGCAGGCTCCGGGAGTCGGCGGGAGCGCCGATGCTGCCCCCAACCCTCCCGGGCCGGCAAGCCCCACGGTTGCAGGCGGTCAGGCTTGCCGCCAACCCCGCGCCGCCATGCACCGCTTCTGCGCGACCGTGGCTTCGGCGGCGATCCTCATCTGCTGGTTCTCGGCATCGGCCGCGCAGCCTCTGCCATAGAAGCAGCCACCGGCAGGTTGGCCGACGAGCTGGTTGAGCCGGCCTACACGCTCGGCATCCCGTTCGCAGGCCGCCGTGTCCGCCTGCAGATCGGCAGCCGGGTTGCGCGGGTTCACCCAATGGGGCGAGGCACAGGCGCTCAGCGAAATGCAGACGGACAACAGCAAGACTCTCATGGAAGGCAGGAATTGAGGGGGTGGGCCGCACATCCTAGCGGCGAGTCAACACCGCCTTTTCCACCGCCGACCAAGGCACCAGCTTGAAGTTCTGCGGCCCGTGCGGCAGGCGCTTGTGGCCGTCCTGCACGACGAGCACGCCGTCGGCATAGGGCCCGCCGAGGTTGGCGGGGCTCAGGTCCAGGCCGTCGGTTTCGGAGACACCGTCGATGCTCAGTGCGGCGTTGGTGGCTATGGCAAAGGTGCCGCGCTGCGCGAACGGCGGGCGGATGTCGTAGACGGCGTAGGAGTCGCTGCCCTGGGAAGACACCACCAACCAACCGCGCCCGGGGTGGATGGCCAGGCCTTCGACATCGGGCGTCAATCCTGGCCCGGCCTGGATAACAAGCTGCGGTGTGCTGCCCGGCGTGGCAAGGTCCAGGCGCCAGACGCCGCGCTTCTCCTCGCCGATGAAGAGGCCTTGGTTGGCCTCGTCCACGACGCAGCCCTCGGGCTGGCTGGCCAGACGGACCTCAGCGACGGGCTCGGCCTGCCAGGTCTTGCCTTGCTGCTTCAGGCGCAGCTGCAGCACGCGGCCATCCTTGTCATTGGGGAAGACATCCAACCCGCCCTCGGCATTGCGGCCCACGCAGACGCCGTAGATGTCGTCCAGGCTGGTCTTGAGCCGCGCCAGCTCGGTGACACGACCGACGGGCGAGATGCCGAACAGCACCAGGCCGGCCTCATCACGCTGCGTGGCCACGGCCAGGTCCAGCTTGCGGCCGCCGTAGCTCAGACCTTGCCGTAGGTCGACGTTGTTGATGCGGCCGACGGGCAGGAACTGGCGCTCCTTGCCGTCCAGGCCGTAGACGGCCAGGCCGCGCTTCTTGTCGGTCGCGAGGATGAGGCTTGATGGTCCGCGCGATGGGTGCACCCAGATGGCGGGGTCGTCGGCGGCGTCGCCGGCTTCGCGAACGGGCTGGGTCTGGCCGGTGGGCAAAACCACGGGCGGCTGTACCTGCGGTGCTGCGACCGGGTGTTCGGCCAGCCAGGCAGCCAGCCGCGCATTCAACGCCTTCTCGCCCGAGGCCGCATCGGCCAGCAGCAGGCGCCGGCCTGGGCGCTCGGCGTTGGCGGACAACGCCCACAGGCCCACGCCCGGCTCGGCGACGTAGAGCATGCCCTCTTCGTCGCGCACGCGGCAGGCGCTGGGGGCCAGCGGTGTGGCCAGGCGCTGCACCGGCAGTGCGCGCGCCCCGTCGAGCAGCCATTGCTCGGACAGCCCCTCGTTGCCGAGCAGGAAGACATGCAGCAGGCCCTGCGGGTCGCGGTAGAGGCAAAGCTGCTCGACCTCCAGCGCCGGTGCCGGCCAGGCTGCGGCCCGGCTCATGCGGCCGGCGGACGCGCGCCAGAGCTGGATCTGCCCACTGTCCGCGTCCTGCAGCACGGCCAGCAGGCCATCGCCACTGCGCTGGTCCATGTGCTTGGCGCGGATGGCGTGGCGGGCCAGCACGCGGCCGGCGTCGTCATGCAGCTCCAGCGCCGTCTTGGCGAGCACGAAACGGTCCGCCTGCACGCCACCGGCGCAGGCTGCGAGGGCCAGGGTCAACAACAGGCGGCGCATCAGAACAGGCTCCACTTCATACCCAGCTTGAAGCTGCGACCATAGCGCTCGTACTGCGCGTTCTGCGCGGGCGTGGCCTGGTAAACGTAGTAGGCCTGGTTGGTCAGGTTGGCGGCCTCGAAGCTGAGTTCGAGCTGTTTGCTGACGGCGTACTTCAACGAGAAGTCCAGCCGCTTCTGGCCGTCCACGCGCAGGTCCTTGGCGGGGTCGAAGACGCTGCCGACCTCGATCAGGTAGGACGACTGCTGGTTCAACGCCAGCCGGGTGTTGATGCCTCGCCCCTCCCAGCCCAGGCTGAGGTTGAAGCTGCGGTCGGACTGGCTGGGCAGGCTGATCTCGCGGCTCTTCCACACGCCCTCGTCATAGCCGCCGACGCGTGCCTTGGACTTCACGAAGGTCGCGTTGGCGCCGAGGATGAGGCCGTTGAACGGCGCCGGCAGGCTGCGCAGCACCTGGGCATAGGCCAGCTCCAGGCCGCGCAGCTTCGCGCTGCCGCCGTTGGCAAAGGTGTTGACCTGGCTGAAGTCCTCCCAGCCAGGGCTGCCGGCCAGGTCGGTCTGGAAGACGAAGTCCTTGATGCTTTTCGTGAAGACGTAAGCCGACAGCGTGCCGTCGCGGCCCAGGCCCTGCTCCAGGCCGAGGTCCAGGTTGCGCGAGCGCAGCGGCTTCAGGCGCGGGTTGCCCAGCTCGGCCTCGTCGCCGTCGACGACCATGCCCGGCGACAGCTGCTCGAACGTGGGCCGCACGAGGGAACTCGTCAGCGCCGCGCGCAGCAGCAGCTGGTTGCCGAGGTCCTGGCGCACCAGCAGCGCCGGCAGCCAGTGCGTGCTGCGGGTGTCGACGCTGACGGGCTGAGCCTCTGCGTCCACCAGCGCCGTGCCGCGCGCATTGAACGTGATGCGCTCCATGCGCAGCCCGCCCAGCAGCTGCAGGCCGCCGCTTTCCCAGGTGGCCTGGGCGTAGGCGGCATCGACGTGCTCCTTGATGTCGAAGTCGCCCACCACGGAGTCTTCGTCGTCGCGCGAGTCGGCCAGGTTGATGCCGCGCCACAGCGCGCGCACCTTGCCCGCATCCATGGCCGGACCGAAGCCGCCACCCCAGGGGTAGCTGACGGCGCCGCTGCCGACCACGTCGGCCAGGCCGCGTTCGCCCAGCGTGTCGCTGTCCAGCACATAGGTTTCCTGCTGGTTGTCCTTGTGGCGGCGCGTGGCCTTGGCGCCGGTCTTGAACTCAAGGCTGGCACCGCCGGCCAGCTCGAAGCTGCGCTTCAAGTCCAGCTTGACATGGCGCACGCGGTCGCGGGCGCGGCTGTCTTCCACCTCCACCTCGTCCAGCTCGTAGGCCGAGGCCTCACGCAAGGCCCCCGGGCCTTGCAGCAGCGGGCGGCGGCTGTCGGTGAAGCCCAGTCCATCGAAGTCCGCTTCAAACGCCGAGCCTGCCAGCCCCTCGGGCGTGCGCTCCTCGGCCCGGCCCAGTCCGGCCTCGGCGGCCAGCTGCCAGCCGGCAAGGTCCAGGCTGCCGCCAAGCGCCAGCGACGCGGTGCGCGCGGTCTCCTTGCGCGCCTTCAGGCTGCGCACCGCCGTACCCTCGCCCAGCTCGCCAGCCGCCTGCGCACCCTCGAACTCAACGGCCAGCGACTGGCGCTGCTCGTCGTCGCTGAAGCGGCTGCCAAAGCCGCGCAGGTAGAGCTGCTGGCCGGCGGCCGGGCGCCAGTCCAGGCTGAAGGCGGCGCCGACGCGCGTGCGCTGGATCTCGTATCGGCGCAGCTCCAGCTCCTCCAGCTTGCCCTCGTCCCAGGCGCCGCCGGTCTCGACGTTGTCGCTGGCAAAGCGGCGCTGGTCGCCGGACACCGACACGGCCAGACCCAGCTTGCCGTCGGCAAAACGGTCGGCAAAGGTCACGCCCAGGCGCGGCTTGGTGGCGCCCAGGTTGCTGTCGTGGTTCAGGCCCAGGTCCAGCGCCAGCAGGCGGCCCTTCACGTCGAAGCCGGTCAGCGTGTTGACGCTGACGCTGCCGCCCAGGCTGCTAGCGTCCATGTCGGGCGTCAGCGTCTTGTGCACTTCCAGCGAGCGAATCAGCCCGGCGGGCACGACGTCCAGCCCCGGCGCGCGGCGGCCGGCTTCGGAGGCGGGCACGGTGGCGCCGTTGATGCTGATGGTGTTGACGTCCGACCCCAGGCCGCGCACGCGCACGAAGCGGCCCTCGCCCTGGTCGCGCTCCAGCGTCACGCCGGGCAGCCGGGCCAGCGCCTCGGCGGCGTTGTCGTCGGGCAGCTGGCCGATACCGTCGGCATGCACGACGCTGAGCACGCCCTGGGCGGCGCGCTGCTTTTCTAGCGCGGACTGCAGGCTGGCGCGCTGGCCGGTGACGACGATGGTGTCGAGCTGCCGGGTCTGCGCTTGTGCCGCGAAGGCCAGGCTGAGCGAAAGGGCCAGCAGGCTGGGGCGCTGGAGATTCTTGTGATTCATTGCGGGTCGCCAGGGAGTGAATGGCCGCCATGCTCGCGACGGCCCGTGGCGCCCGTTTGAAAAGGCTGTCACAAAGGCCAAGTGGCGCATGCAGACCTCATCCGGTGAGCCGATCCGACTCCCCAGACCCTTCTTCCCAACGCTGTCACACGCTGTTCATACGATGGCCCGATGACCCGTGCGAGCCTTCCCTCCTCCTTCGCCACCCGGCCCCTGAACCTGCTGGCGCGGGAGTTCTTCTACCCCGCCCTGAGCCTGCTGCTGGGCGCGCTGACGCTGGCCTTCGCCACGTTCGGCGAGTTGAAGCCGCTGGCCGAGTGGCACTGGACGGACGTGCTGGCCGAAGGCGGCATGGCGCTGATGGTGGGCGTGTGGCTGGTCTATGTGCGCGGCAGCCGGCCGGCCGGCCGCGTGACCGCCTGGCTGGTGCTGGGCCTGGCCGCCATGCTGGTGGGCGAATGGGTGGACGCGCTGGACGAGATCTGGCGCCTGCCCAAGGCCATGGTCTGGGACAACGCGCTGGAGGCTTTGACGCCGCTGGGCATGGCGCTGCTGACCGTGGGCCTGCACTTCTGGCGCCAGGAGCAGCGCGTGCTAAGCCGCCAGCTCGCCCAGCGCGAGCGCTTCACCCGCGACCACCGCGCGGTCGACCGTGTGACGCAGCTGGCCGACGCCGGCTACATGGCCGGGCAGATCCAGCTCGAACGCGGCCTGGGCCGCGCGGGCTGCGTGCTGATGCTGGGCTTCGAGGGCTTCGACCGCCTGACACGCGAGCATGGCCTGCAGACGGCCGACCGGGCGCTGGAAGCCACCGGCCTGACGCTGCTGCTCAACCTGCGCCCCGGCGATCTGTTGTGCCGGTACGCGGGCGACCGCTTCGTCGTGTTGCTGCCCGACTGCGGCGCGGCCGACGGCGAGCGGCTGGCGGATGAGCTGAAGGCGGCGCTGGCCCGGCTCAACTTCAACGGCCGCGACGGCCAGCGCCTGCGCCTGCCGGTGCGCGCCGCGCTGCGCGCCACCGCCGGCACGCAGCCGCCCGAGCAGTTGCTGCTGGACCTGCTGCAGGCCTTATGACGCTGCAAGCCCAGCTGGACGCGCTGCTGCCCCTGGATGCCACGGCGCTGCAGCCCTACGAGATCGACACCGCCTGCCTGCCGGTGGCCGACCACGCCGCGCTGCTGGCCGAGTTCGCCCATCACCGTGACATCGCGCTGCCCTGGCCCGAGCAGCCGCTGATCTCGCCACGCCAGCTGATCGCCCTGCTGGCGCCGATGCGCGAGGCCGGCGCGGACAGCGCCTTTGCGCTGGGCCAGCTGCTGCTGCCAGGCCACTACGGCCTGGCCAGCCAGGCACTGCTGCAGGCGGGCAGCCTGGTCGACATGCTGCAGAGCCTGTGCCGCCACGCCGGCCGCCTGACGCCGCTGCTGACGCCGCGCCTGCTGGTGGACGAGCAGGAAGTCATCCTCGTCTGGGCCGACGCCTGCGGCCTGCCGGCCGGGCTGCGCGGCTTCATCGTCGACCTGCACATGAGCGCCGTCGCCAGCCTGTGCGCCTGGCGCGCCGGCCGGCGCCTGCCCTGGCGCTTCAGCTTCGACCGCACCGCGCCGCGCGACCGCGCCCAGCATGCGGTGCACCTGGGCACGGCGCTGCACTTCGGCTGCCAGGTCGACGCGATGCGCCTGCTGCGCTGCGAGGCCGATCTACAGTGGCCCGGCGCACCGGGCGTCGCCGCCACGGCGCTGGCCCGCCACGCCGACCCGCAGGCGCTGCGCCGAGGGCTGCTCGCCAGCGTCGGCGACCGCCTGCTGCGCCAGCTCGCCGAGCCGCCCAGCCTGGAGGTGCTGGCCGCCGAGTCCGGCATGAGCCCCGCCACCTTCAAGCGCCGCCTGGCCCGCCACGGCACGCACTACCAGGCCGAGGTGGACCGGGTGCGTGCCCACGTGGCCGTCTACCTGCTGGGCCCGCGCGGCCAGGGCCGCGATGCGGTGGCGCAGGCGCTGGGCTATTTCGACGGCGCGAACTTCCGCCGCTCGTTCAAGCGCTGGACCGGCATGGCGCCGGGCGCGTGGGCCCTGAGCTGAAGTCGAACGCGGAAAAAAAGAAACCCCGGTCTTGCGACCGGGGTTCAAACCGTCTTCCGCTGTCACGGTAGACGCCTGCTCAGGGAGGAACAGCAGGGGGCCGAAGCCCAGGGCCAATGTAGCTGCATCTGCGGCGGCCTGCCTGTAGGACGAGGCCGCGTCGCCATGGCGGAGCAGGCAAGCCTTACGACCCGGCACTCGATTCAGGCGGCGGCTCGCCTGGCTTGAGGTCGCGGATCGGCTTCTGCGGGCCCTTCTGGGCGGGTGAACCCGGCACAGCGGGCTTGGGTGCAGCGGCGCCGTCGTCGGTCGTGGGGTGGATGGGCAGCGGCTGCGCAGGCTGCTTGGTTTCGGGGGTCATGGTGGCTCCTTGCATGTGCGCCTCGCTCGGCAAACGCCATGCCCGCAAGCCGCTCACCCGGCCGGCAGCAAGCCCAGGAAGCGGTCCAGCATGTGGAAATGGTCGTCGAAGAACTGCGCCTCCATCGCCGCCAGTTCGGCCACCGGCACCCAGCGCGCCTGCGCCGCGTCATCGGCACCCTGCACCTCCGGCAGCTCACGGTCGCCCAGGTCGAAGTGGTGGGTGTGCGAGATCGTGCGGCCACGCTGGCTGCGGTCCGGGTGGTCGAAGACGGCCACGCCGCGCAGCGCACGCGCCAGCGTCTCGGGCAGCAGGCGCAGGCCGGTCTCCTCCTCCAGCTCGCGCAGGGCGGACTGGTAGAGCGTGTCGCGCGGCTCGACGAAGCCGCCAGGCAAGGCCCACAGGCCCTGGCCGGGGTCGCGGGCGCGCTGGATCAGC
Source organism: Pelomonas parva (assembly GCF_043555835.1). Classification (NCBI taxonomy): domain Bacteria; kingdom Pseudomonadati; phylum Pseudomonadota; class Betaproteobacteria; order Burkholderiales; family Sphaerotilaceae; genus Roseateles; species Pelomonas parva. The sequence goes on from NZ_JBIGHV010000001.1 coordinate 389,941, forward strand.
AGCACATGGCCGGCGCATTGCAGCACCAGGTCGACGGTGACGAAGGTCGGCGCATAGGGCGCGGCGGCCCAGGCGCGGCGATAGGCCTTCAGCATCGTCCACTCGCGACGCAGCGCGGCCAGGTAGGGCAGATGCGCCCAGGCCTGCACGAAGGCGCGCGTGCCGGGCGGCACCTGGTCGACCCAGCTGGCGAGCACGCCATCCAGCGCATCGGGCTCGGCCTCGAACAGGGCGGCGCGCAGGTCGGTGGCGTCGACGCGGTGCTGGCGCGGCAGGCTTTGCAGCTGCCAGGGCGAGAAGCGGCGCAGGTAGTCGCTGGTGGCGTCCTTGAAATGGCCCACGAGCGTCACGTCGGCATTGCCCACGCGCTGCTCGACGGCGGCGCGTACCGCCTGCACCCAGCGGGTCTCGTCGTAGAGGTCGCGCAGGGGCACCACTTCCACGCGCTCGCGCTCCGCCTCGGTCAGGGCCAGATTCAGCATCTCGGCGCGCTCTGTCCAGCTGAAGGGGTGGCGGGGCGAGCGCGCCTGATGCGCCGAGCCCATCATGACGATCACGCGCGGCGCGGCGGCCAGTGCCTCGCTCAGCAGGGCGAGGTGGCCGTTGTGGAAGGGCTGGAAGCGGCCAATGACGACGGCGACTGAGGTCATGTTCGAGCGGGCTCCTATGAAAGGGGGCTATACAGCACGTCAGAGCGCAGCACGTACTTCGTGCCTTCGATGATCTCGGCGCCTTCGTGCCAGGTGTCGTGCAGAAATAGAAGGGCGGTACCCGCATTCGGCTGGACGGCGAAGCTACGGAAATCCGTGCAACCACCCGTGAAGCCATCATTCAGGTAGACCAGGAAGGTCAGCTGACTGACGCGACCATCCTCGCGCCAGGGTCCGTCCTTGTGCATCTTGAAGCGCTGGCCCGGTACGTACTTGTAGAAGCGCAGCGAGCGCGGCAGCCCAGTGGCACTTTGGCCTTCAATGACCGGCAGCTCGACACGCAGCAGGCGCCCCCACAACTCCTTCGTCCATGGCGAGCTGTCGATGATCGTGCGCGCGTTGTTGCGCACGCGGGGCATGGCGCGCTGGCCCTCCTCGGTGCGCACGGCAGCCGCGTCGAAGCCCGCTTGCTCGGCCAGCGCGATCAGCTCAGCACATTCACCGGGCGCCAGGAATCCGGGCACGGAGAACACCCGCTCGCTGTGCCGCACGGTCGTCATGCTCATGCCAGCACCGCCGGAAACACCGCCGCGATCGGCATCTGCCGACCCTGGCCAAATGCGCGCGCACGCAGCCGGATCAGCGGTGGCGCCTGGCGCCGCTTGTACTCGCTGCGCTGGATCATGCGCGCGACCTTGTCGATGAGCGCCCTGCCCTCGGGCGTGGCGCGCAGCGCCGTCATGCAGGCTTCGGCGGCCTGGCGTTCGGCAGCGCCCAGGCTTTGCCCTTCGACGAGCACCTTCAGCATCTCGTCAAGCACCGGATAGGGTGGCAGGCTGTCACTGTCGCGCTGGCCGGGTGCCAGTTCGGCCGAGGGCTCCTTGTCGAGGATGGCCATGGGGATGAGTTCGCGGCCGGCCGCGTCGTTCAGATGGCGGCACAGCTCGAACACCTCGGTCTTGTACAGGTCGCCGATGAGGCCGAGGCCGCCGTTGGTGTCGCCGTACAGCGTGCAGTAGCCCACCGACACCTCGCTCTTGTTGCCGGTGGTCAGCAGCAGGTGGCCGTTGGCGTTGGAGTAGGCCATCAGGATGGTGCCGCGCACGCGGGCCTGCAGGTTCTCCAGCGTCAGCCCCTGCATGGGCGCACCGAAGCTCTGCGCGAACTGGGCCTTCAGCGCCTCTACGGCGGTCAGGATGGGGTGGTTGAGCAGCTTGATGCCGAGGTTGCGGGCGAGCGCCTCGGAGTCCGTCACCGAGCCGCTGGACGAGAAGCTGGACGGCATCGTGATGCCGACGACGTTGTCTGCACCTAACGCCTCGGTTGCGAGCGCCAGCGTCAGCGCGCTGTCGATGCCGCCGGAGCTGCCGACCACCGCCCGCGTGAAGCCGCAGCGGCGCGCATAGTCGCGCAGGCCCAGCACGATCTGAACGCGGTAGAAGGCCATGGCGCTCAGGCCGGCGGGATCGGGGTGGGCCGGGCGTTGCCCGTCCAGCTCGACAAAGCGGCCGTTCTCGAAGCCCAGCGTGCGGATCGACTCGACAAAGCGCTCCGCCTCGAAGACGACGCCCGCCTCGGGCTCGACGGCGAAGCTGGCGCCGTCGTAGACCAATTGGTCATGCCCGCCGATGTGGTTGACGTAGAGGATGGGCAGGCCGTTGCGCTTTGATGCAGCGCCGAACACCTGGTGGCGCTGCTCGCGTTTGCCGATGTGGCTGGGGCTGGCGTTGATGCTGATGACCAGGTCGGGCGCGGCGTCGCGCAGGCGCTCGAAGGGGTTGACACCGTAGTCCGCGCCGTCGTCGTTCCAGCCGTCCTCGCAGATCAGCAGGCCGACCTGGGCCGTGCCGATGCGCAGCACCCTCGCGACATCGGGGCCGGGTTCGAAGTGGCGGCGCTCGTCGAAGATGTTGTAGGTGGGCAGCAGCTGCTTGGCATAACGCAGCAACACCTCGCCACCCTTCAGCACCAGCAGGCCGTTCTCCAGCTTCTTTCCGGGGCCGTCGCGCAGCAGCGGCGCGCCGAACACCCAGGCCAGATCAGGCAGCTCGCGCGAGGCCTGCCGCAGCGCTTGCAGGCCGGCCTCGACCTCGCGCAGAAAGGCCGGCTCGTCCAGCAGGTCACCGGGGTAGTAGCCGCTGACGGCCAGCTCGGGGAAAACGACCAGTTGCGACCCGGCCCAGGCCGCCTGGCGCGCGGCGGCCACCATGCGGGCGACATTGCCGGCCACGTCGCCGACGGTCAGGTTCAGTTGCGCAATCGTCAGCTTGATCATTGCTTGATGCCAAACACCTGGCGCAGATAGGCCAGGAAGGTCTCGTCGTCGCACAGCGTCTTGCCCGGGCTGTCGCTGAGCTTGGCCACCGGCTGACCGTTGGCGTGGGTCAGCTTCATGACGATGTTCAGCGGCGTCAGGCCGAGGTCATTGCTCAGGTGGGTGCCGATGCCGAAGCCCAGCTGCACGCGGTCGGCAAAGTGGCGGTAGAGCGCGATGGCCTTGGTCACCGTCAGCCCGTCACTGAACACGAGGCGCTTGGTGTGCGGGTCGACGCGCAGCCTGGCGTAGTGGGCCAGCGCCTTCTCGCCCCACACGACCGGGTCGCCGCTGTCGTGGCGCAGGCCGTCGAAGAGCTTGGCGAAGTAGAGGTCGAAGTCGGCCAGGAAGGCGTCCATGCCGACCACGTCGGTCAGCGCCGTGCCGAGGTCGCCGCGGTACTCCTGCACCCAGTCTTCCAGCGCCGCCTTCTGGTGGTCGCGCAGACGCACGGTGCCCAGGGCCTGGTAGGTCTGCAGGTATTCGTGGGCCATGGTGCCGATGGGCACGAGGCCCAGCTCCTTGGCCAGCAGCACGTTGGAGCTGCCCTTGAAGTGCTGCGGCAAGGCGTCGCGCAGCCGGCGCACCACCTCGCGCTGCCAGGCGCCCGAAAAGCGACGGCGCAGGCCGAAGTCGAACAGGTCGAACGGATGGCGCTGCTGGCTAGGCTCGGCGGCAAAGGCCTGCAGCGCGGCGATCTTGGCGTCCAGCCGGCGCTGGCCTTCGATGCGAACCTCCGGCGTGTCCAGCCGGCGGAAGTACAGCTCGTTGACGATGGCCAGCACCGGAATCTCGAAGCCCATCACATGCACCTGCGGGCCGCGCGCGACGATGTGCAGGCTGGGGCCTTCGGTCGTCACCTCGATGAAGGCGCGCTGGAAGCGGAAGATGCGCAGGAAGTCGACAAAGTCGCTCTTGATAAAGCGCAGGCCCTTCAGATAGGCCAGCTCGTCCTCGCGGAAGCTCAGGGCGCACAGCGCGTCCAGCTCACGCTCCACATCGGCCTTCAGCTCGGCCAGCGCATAGCCCGGCTGGTTGCGGCAGACGAAGCGGTACTCGGACTGGGTCTCGGGGTGCCGATGCAGCAGCGTCTGCCACATCGTGAACTTGTAGAGGTCGGTATCCAGCAGGCTGGTGATGATGGGCATGGTCAGACCTCCGTACTGGTGGCCAGCTGCAGGCCGCGCGCCTGCATCGCCGCCAGGAACTCGGCCTGCTGAGCCTCGAAGCCGGCCACCGGGCTGATGCAGTCGGTCAGCAGCACCAGCTTGCCCAACTGCTGCGAAGGCAGGTGCGCGGCCAGGTGCTCGACGGTGGCGCGCACGCAGTGGCTGCCCGCCTCGCCGGCGATCAGCACGCGGTCGAAGCGGTCCAGCTCGGCCAGCAGCGCCTGGTTCAGCTCGGTGCGCTCGTCGGCTGCGTCGGGCACCTCAGCCTGCAGCGCGCTGTAGTGCTCGGTCCAGGGGTTCTCGCCCTTGGTGACGACGGCGACCGAACTTCCCTGCGCGTCCGCCCAGGCATCCAGCGCGGCTTGCAGGCCGGCATGCACGCCGTGACCCCAACTGCCCATTTGGCAGTGCACGGGCCAGACCATCAGCGTGTAGCGGCCGGTGGCCTCCAGCGCGTCCAGATAGGCCAGCGTGCGAGTGAGCTGGGCTGCGTCGCGCGGCGCGTAGGCGCCTGCGCGGACCTGAGCCGCCGTGATGGGCGTGAACGGCCCGGGCGCCTTGCCACCGGCGTCGAGCCAGAAGCCGGGATGGGCGATGTCGATGCGGTGGTGCGAGTCCAGCGTCACGGTGATCGCGTCGAGCCGGGCGCCCAGTCGCTGCACCAACGCGGCGGCGCGCTGCAGGTCGGCATGCGCGCCGGTCACGGGCAGCGCAGGGCGGATCAGCTCGCCGCTCACGGGCGAGCGCGGCAGCCAGTTCTCGGGCAGGTCGCAGAAATCGTTCTGCGGGTCGATCAGCAGCAGATGCGTGCTCATGTGCTTCTCCTCTTGTCGTGTGGCCGCATGATATCTCCACTTAAGTTAATTGTGCAACTAAGTAGCTGCAGACTGGCTTGTGGCGGGGCGGACCGCGTATCCTTGCTTTGGTGAATTCTTCAAAGAACTCCTCCAACGACCACCGCCTGATCTGCACCGTCGACATCGTGCTGCTGACGCTGCGCGAAGGCCAGTTGCAGGTCATGCTGCTCAAGCGCGACCGCGAACCCTTCGACGGCGCGCTGGCGCTGCCCGGCGGCTATGTTCACACCGATGAGGACCAGGGCTGCGAGGATGCCGCCCAGCGCGTGCTGCTGCAGAAGGCCGGGCTGCAAAGCCCCTACCTGGAGCAGCTGGCCAGCTTCAGCGGCCCCGCCCGCGACCCGCGCGGCTGGAGCGTGTCGGTGGCCTATTTCGCGCTGGTGGCCGCGCCCGAGCACGGCCAGCCCGGCCAGCACTGGCTTCCGGTAGACCGCCTGCCGCAGCTGCCGTTCGACCACGGTCGCATCGTCGCGATGGCCGTCGAGCGGGTGCGCAACAAGAGCCAGTACTCGTCCCTGCCCGTCTACCTGTGCACCGAGCCCTTCACGCTGCCCGAGCTGCACGCCATCTACGCGGCGCTGCTGGGCGAGGCCATCAACCCGGTGAGCTTTCGCCGCAAGATGGATGAGTTAGGCATGCTGGAGCCCGTGCCCGGCGCCAAGCGCGCGGACGGCGCCCACCGGCCGGCGCAGCTGTACCGCTTGAAGGACGAGTACCGCCGCACGCTGCGCCTCGTGGGGCGCGGGTTGAATGCGTGAAAACCAAAACACCCAGGCCGCGAAGCGCGCCTGGGTGTTCTTGTGTACTGGCCCGACCGACAGGAATCGAACCTGTAACCGCCCGCTTAGAAGGCGGGTGCTCTATCCGGTTGAGCTACGGTCGGAAAAAGCGGATTAGATCAGCACGTTGATGATCGCGTTGCCGATGCCCATCAGCGCGGCACCGGAGATGAGACCGGCACAGATCGGCTCCATGCCTTCGACCCAGACACGGTGGCCTTGGGTGCCCGGCGTCTTGTGCTTGCGGCCCATGACGAAGAAGAGCACGGCACCAACGAACATGGCCAGCACGGCCTCCGGCGGCAGCACGACGCCCAGGCCGGTGGCCACGGCGGACAGCTGGAAGCGGCCCTTGGTCTTGATGCGCGCCACTTCCATCGCGACGGCGGCCAGGGCGGCCACGGCCATGGAGATCAGCGCCGACGTCGGCAGGCCCTTCAGGCCCTTGGCGATGATCTCGGCGACGCCCTTCCACTGCAGGGCCGCAGGCATCGCGAACTGGTCGGTCACCATGTTGGCAGCGTTGCGCACGCCGTTGGCATCCGGCTGCAGGAACAGCAGGAAGAACAACGGCACGCAGGTCAGCACGCCGGCCAGGTTGCCGATGACATGGCCCACGGCCTGGTGGCGCGGCTTGCCGCCCAGCATGTAGCCGGGCTTGATGTCAGACAGCAGATTGGCCGCGTTGGACGCGATCTCGCTGGTCATGGCCGCCGGTAGCAGGTTGGAGCCGGGGTTGGTGCGGTCGATGGCGCCCATCGAGAACTGCGTGATCTTGGACAGCGCCCCCGTCGGCGTCCACGAGGTCAGCGCCATCGAGTTGGTGCAGATGATGGTCAGCACGAAGATCAGCGGCAGCGAGATCAGCGCCAGCCACATCGGCACGTCGAAGAACAGATGCGTCAGGTAGCTGCCCAAGACGCTGAACACCGGCACGCCGATGTAGCTGATCCACAGCGGCACTTCGATGTCCTTGAGCAGGTCCGGGCCGGCATCTGCGGTCGGTGCGGCCTTGCGCTTGAAGAGGCCTGTGAAGATCTCCGGCTTGGCCAGCAGGCTCACCATGGCGCCCACCACCATCATCGTGACGCCCCACCACAGCGACCACTGGTTGACGATCTCGGCGCGGTTCAGCGGGATCAGCGCGCCGTCGGCGGCGAGGCGCGGGGCGATGTCGCCGGCCTGGATCATCAGCGGCGCCAGCACGACGAAGTTGATGAAGGCGCCGAGGAAGCAGCTGGTCGCCACCGCAATGCCCATCAGGCCGCCGACGCCCAGCATGGCGGCATCCAGCGTCAGGCGCAGACCCAGCTGACGAATGTCAGTGCCCAGGATGGTGGGGATGAAGGCCTGCGCCTTGGTGGCCCAGGTGTAGTAATAGCTGTCCAGGCGGTCGTGCAGATACCAGGGCTCGACCATGCCGGCCCATTTGTCCAGCATGAGGATCTTGAATTGCACCAGCTTCATCCAGCCGTCGCTGACGATGGCTTGGTAGAGCGCCGTGAAGCCGCCCACCACGCCCAGCAGCTTGGCCTTGAACACGCCTTCATCACCGGCGCCGTGGTACAGCGAATCCAGCACCACGCCGCAAGCACGGCCTTCGGGGAACGGCGCCTGGTCTTCGTTGATGAAGCGGCGCTTCAGCGGGAAGGCCAGCAGCACGCCGATCAGCGCGACGACGAAGATCCAGACGACGAGCTGCCACCACGGCGGAATGATCCCGGTGATCAGCATGTAGGCCGCCAGGCTGGAGAACAGCGGCGTGGCCACATAACCCGCCGCCGTCGCGATGGACTGCGTGCAGTTGTTCTCCAGGATGGTGTAGTCCTGCGCGAAACCGGCGGCATGCAGCGCGCGGAACAGCGCGAAGGCCAGGATCACCGAGGTCAGCCCCACGCCGATGGCGATGCCGGTCTTGGCGCCGATGTACAGGCCCGTGGCCGACAGGATGCCGCCGAGCAGGAAGCCGGTGAAGCCGGAGCGCAGCGTCAGCTGCGCCATGTCGCCGCGGAAGATGTTCTTGAACCACCACTCGTCCTTTTGGGCGCGGGTCCAGGTGGCGATCTGCTCGTCGGTCAGGTGTTGGAGTGCCATGGGTCTCTCGGGCGCGGCTTGTGGCCCCGCCAGGGTTGCAGCAAAAGCGCGGATTGTCCCGGCCGACCGCTCGGTCGGACTTGGGGGGATGCCCTCGAATGAACGCCCCGGATGAGGGGGCCTCACAAAAGAAAACCCGCCGTGGCCGGAGCCAGGGCGGGTTGTCGAAAAGGTTGGTCGGGGCGGCGGGATTCGAACTCGCGACCCTCTGCTCCCAAAGCAGATGCGCTACCAGGCTGCGCTACGCCCCGATCAAGCCTGCCATTCTAGCTGACAGAAACGAGGCGGCCGGTGCCGCTGATCAAAGCGGCCCGAACGGGCTCGCCCGGCTGCAGTTTCTGGATGGCCGCGACGTAGCTGCGCATCTGCGCGATGTAGGCCGGCTCGCGCTCGGGCGTGGCGCCGAGCTTGTAGTCCAGCACCCACCAGACGCCGTCGTCCAGTTGCACGAGCCGGTCGATGCGGCGGTCCTCGCCGGTCGCGTTGATGGCCACCTCGTTGCCGGCCCAGCGCAGCCGCGCGGGGTCGAAGAAGGGGCGGCAGTCGGGGCTCTGCAGGATGGCGTCGGCGGCAGCGGCCAGGCGCAGGCGGGCGTTCGCATCGAGCGCAAAGGCCTGGCCGGACGAGGCGACCAACACGTCCAGCGGCAACGCCTGGCCGGCCGCACTGGCCCACTCCAGCACGCGGTGCAGGGCTTCGCCGAGATTGGCCTGGCTGGCGTCGTCGGCCGCTCCGTCCTTGACCTGCGCGGGCGGCCCGGTCCAGATCGGCAGGGGCAGATGCAAGGGCAGCGGCAGGTCCAGCGGCGCCTCGTCGCCCTGCTCTGCCAACGCCAGCGGCTGACCCAACGACGACAGCCGAGCCCACCAGCTCGTGTCACTCGCGCCACGCCGGGGCGGCGTGCGGCTGACGATCAGCCGGCGCCGTGCCCGTGTCATCGCCACGTAGAGCGCGTTCAGCTCCTCGCGCTCGCGCAGCGCCTTCTCGTCGGCGATCAGCTCGACCAAGGCGGGTGGCGGGCGGCGTTCGGAGGCGAGGAAGGCCAGCCGCGTCGGCGCCGGTGCATCGACCGGCCAGTCGCAGGCCAGCGACAGCGTCTCGGCGCGCGGTGGCGCGGCGTCCGCATCCAGCAGGATGACGACCTCGGCCTCCAGGCCCTTGGCGCCGTGCACGGTCAGCAGTTGCACGGCGTCGTCGGCCGGCGCGGGCGCGAGCTTCGGCGCACGCGCCTTCAGCGCGCGGACAAAGCCGTACAGCTCCGCAAATCGCCCGCCATCCAGCTCCAGCGCGGCCTGCAGCAGCGCGTTGACGGTGCGCAGCCGGTTCGCTGCCTCGGACGGCGGCGCGGCGGCCAGCAGGCGGGGCAGCAAGTCGCCCTCGCTGACGATGCGGTCGAGCAGCTCATGCGGCGTGCAGCGTGAGGCGACTGTGCGCCAGGCCAGCAGCAGTTGCCGGGCACGGGCAAGCGCCGGGCTGGGTTCGGCCAGGTCGGCCAGCGCGTCCCACCAACCTCGCCGTTCGCGCGGCTCAGCGCCCAGCCACGCAGCCGTGCCGGCGGCCTCGGCCAGCTGCAGCAGGTCGGCTTCGTCAACACCGAACAAGGGGCTGCGCAGCGCCCGCGCCAGCGACAGCGCATGGCCCGGCGAGGCCAGCGCATCCAGCAGCGCGATGAGGTCTTGCGCGTCGGGCAGGTCGGCCAGCCGGTTGTCCTCGGGCGCGACATGCGGGATGCCCGCCGCCAGCAACGCCTCGGCCATCTGCCGCAGCGGCGCGCGCTTGCGGGCCAGCACGAAGACATCGCGTGGCCGCAGGCCCTCGTCCAGCAGCGCGCGGATGGCGCGGGCGACGCGCTCGCACTCGGGCGCGCGGCGGGCGATCTCGGCCTCCACGCGCGGCTCGGTCAGGCTGGGGCGCCAGTAGTCGGGGTCTGGCGCGCTGGTCTCATCAGCGGGCGGTGGGCCATCCAGCGTGAACAGCCCCGCCGCGTCGTCGGCGCCCTGCTCCGTCGTGTGCGACCTGAAGCCCGGCATCTGCGCATTGAAGGCCGCGTTGACGGCGGCCAGCACCTCGGGCGCGTTGCGGCGCGTGTGGTCGCAGGCCAGCGTCACGCCGCCCAGGCCGTCGCGCACGAACTCGCCCGCTGCGGCAAACACACGTGGCTCCGCTCGACGGAAGCGATAGATGCTCTGCTTGGGGTCGCCGACGATAAACACCGAAATCTGCCCGCCGCCCGCGCCGGCATAGGCGCCCAGCCAGCCGTGCAGCGCCTGCCATTGCAGCGGGCTGGTGTCCTGGAACTCGTCGATGAGCAGGTGGCGCACGCGCGCATCCAGCTTCTGCTGCACCCAGCCGGCCAGCTCGGGCTTGGACAGCAGCGCCAGCGCGCCGCGCTCCAGGTCGTTCATGTCGACCAGGCCGCGCTCGCGCTTGAGCGCCTCGAACTCGGCGACCAGCGCCTCGGCCAGCGCCGCCATGTGGGCGTGTTCGATGGCCGCCTCGTGCTGGGCGATGTCAGAGGCGATGGCCTCCAGTGCAGCGCAGGCGGCGAGCTGAGCGGGCGAGTCGCCCAGCCCCTTCTTGGCCGTGCCGGTCTTCGTGAACAGCGCGGCCCACAGCGCGGGGAAGGCGGCTTCATCAGGCAGTGCCAGGGCTTGTTCAAGCGCCGTGGCCGCCTTCTGCGGCGTCAGCTTGCTGCTGGCGCCGAGCGTCACCGCCAGCGCCGCCAGCCGGGGCCGCCAAGGCGCCAGTGCCGCCAGCGGCTCGGCCACGTCGGGCAGGCTGCCCGCCAGCACGCCGGCGCGCACGGCCAGGCGCAACTCGACGCGCTTGTTGAAGGCCGCCAGCAGCCACTGACGCAGGTTGTGCCGGCCGCGTGTCTCGGTCAGCGCCTGGAAGGCCGCCACCAGTTTGGCATCGGCCAGCACGCGGGCATGGAAGCGGCGCCACAGCTGGGGCATCAGCTCGGCTTCGTCCTCGATGAGCTGCAGCTCAGCAGACAACCCTTCCGCCTGCAGCACGGCCAGCGGCGCGGCGCGCAGCAGCTGCGAGAACCAGCCGTGGAAGGTGCGGATCTCGACCGGCCGGCCGCCGCGCAACAACTCGTCCTGCAGGACGGCCAGGCGCGGCGCGGCGGCGCGGGCCTCGGCCTCGCTCATGCCGCGAGCGATCAGCTCGGCCAACCGCTTTTCGTCGCTTGCACCGGCGAACTCGGCCAGCCACTCCAGCAGCCGTTCGCGCATCTCGCCGGCCGCCTTGCGCGTGAAGGTGATGGCGACGATCTCCTGCGGCTGCGCACCCGCCAGCAACGCGCGCAGGATGCGTGACACCAGCATCCAGGTCTTGCCCGCGCCGGCGCAGGCCTCAACGACGGCGCTCCGCTTGGGGTCGCAGGCGAAGGCGTAGAAGCGCTCGCGGGGAATGAGGGCGCCATCGGCGTAGTAGGCGTAGGCACTCATGACCAGTCATCCCTTCGGCACAGGCCGCGGGCCTCGCAGTGTTCACAGGCGCTGCCTTCGCCGAGTGCGGCCAGCGGCTCGCCTTGCAGCATCAGCAGCAGGTCGGTCTGCAAGCCCTCGCGCAGCACCTCGGCCGTCGCCACCACGTCCGGGTGCTCCACGGTCACGACGCCGCCCGGGTCGTCCAGCGCCAGGTAGGCCGCGCTCAGGTCGGGGGCCGCATCCATCAACAGCGCGTAGACGGCCATCTGCGTGTCCTCGAAAGGCTCGGCCACCTTGCTCTTCAGGCTGGCGACGCTGCCGGTCTTGTAGTCCAGCAGCACGCGCTGGCCTTCGTCCGTCGTGTCGATGCGGTCGATGCGGCCGCGCAGCACCAGCGCTTCCAGCGCGCCGTCGAAGGGCGTGCATTGACGGTCCAGCTCGCCGTCAGCAAAGGCCAGGCCGTTGAGTTCGGCGCCGCCCAGCCACAGCACGTAGCGCGGCAGCAGGCGCTCAAAACTGGCGTGCCAGGGCAGGAAGTCGGCCTCATCCAGACCGACGCTTTCGGCCTTGGCGGCGGCCCGCAGTTGGGCCGTTACGTCGCCCGGCTGGCGCTCTGTGTGGAAGCGGTGCAGCACGGCATGCAGCCAGGTGCCGTAGTCGCGCTTCTCGACCTCTGCCTCCAACTCGTCGGCGTCTTGCAGCCCCAGCAGGTGGCGGCTGAAGAACTGGTAGGGGCAGCGGCGCAGCGACTCGACGGCGCTGGCGCTCAAAGCGGCCGGCAGCAGCGAGGCGGCAACGCTGGCTCGCACCACCGGCTGCGGAGCTATGGCCTGCGGCTGGCGCTCATCCACCCAGGGCTGCAACGGTGACTCGCGGCCGGCACGGCGGGCCGCAGCGGCCAGGCGCTCGATCAGCGGACTGGCCGGCAGCGGCTCGGCGCCGGCGCGCGTGCAGCGCAGCAGCGTCAGGATGGGCACACGCAGCGCCTGCGCAAAGGCCTGCGCCTCGGCCTCGCGCTGCTGGGCTTGCGTGGGCAGGCCCAAAGCGGCGGCATCCACATCGCTGAGCAGGCTTAGGGACCTGCCGCCGCGCCCCAGCGTGTCGGCATCGGCACCGGGCAGCACCAGTGCGCCAAACGGCCGCAACATAGCCCGCACCAGCGGCGTGATGACGACCGGCGCGTGGCCCGGGTCGCTGGGCGCGAACTGGCCGGCTTCGAGCACGTCGCCCACCCAGGCCAGGAAACCGGCGCCATCCAGCCGCGCATCACTCAGCACCGCCTCGTGCGCGCTGCCGGGCCAGGGGTTACGCGACAACCAGAGTGCGTTCAACACGCCCTCGCCACCCTCCAGCCCCACCAGCGGCTCGGGCCCCAGCGCCCGCTTCAACTCGAACAGCCACTGCACCAGCGGCCGCCGCCCGCTGCTGGTCAACGGTGCCAGCGCCTGGCGGCGGGACTGCCACAGCGCTTGGGCGGGCAGCTTGTCCATGGCGTCCAGCGACTCGGCGCGGCGAATGCGTTTACGCCGGCACAGCGCTTCGAGTGCCTCCAAGGCCGCTGACGGCTCCGCGCTGAGCTTGAGCCATGCCAGCCAGTCGTCCACCGCGCCACCGCCGAGCGCCGCTCGCAGCAGCGCCATCAGCGTCGAGGCGGCCGGCGTGGTCGCCAATGTCCAGCCGGTCTCGTCATGCAGCGGCACGCCCTGGCGGCCCAGCAGCGCGCGCACGCGGCGCACGACCACGCGGTCCTGGGCGATCAACGCGACAGGCGCCCGACCGGCGGCCAGGTGCTGCAGCACGGCGACGGCGCTGGCCTGGGCCAGGGTCTCGAAATCGGCGCACAGGGCCTCTTCGACGTGCGCGGTCGGCTCGGCGAGCGCGTCCAGGTCAACATCGGCATTCAGCAGCAGCGTCGGTACGTCGCCACGCGTCAGCAGCGCCTGGGCCAGCGGGTCCGGCCCGCCGGCCTGCAGCGCAATCCAGGCGCTGGGGCGGTGGCGGAACAGCGCATCCGTGGCGGGCGCGCGGTCGTCGGACGCGGCCCATTCCAGCGCCACCCAGGTGAGCGCGCGCTCGGTGCCGCCGATGGGGTCGTCGATCAGATGGCGGCGGGCGGCGCCGAACCAGGCGGCACGGTCTGCCGGGTCGCGCTGGCCGGCCGCGCGGGCGAAAGCGTGGGCCGTCTCCACAAGCCGCGCCAGCGCCAGCCGGTAGGCGCGCGGGTCTTCGCGCTTGAGCGTCTGGGCCCAAGTTTGCTGGGCCAGCAGCGTGTCGGCAGCCAGCGCATCCACCGGCGCGTCGCCGCTGATCTGCTGCGGCGCGGCCAGCGGCGTCGGGCCCAGCCCCGAGGCCAGGCTGTGCGTCGTCGACAAGACCGGCAGCCAGCCGCCCCGGGCCAGAAAGGCACGGCGCGCCGGCGCCAGTTGCTGGGCAAACGGCAGCAGCAGCACGGCGTCGCGCAGCGGCGCGTCCTGCACAGTCAGCCAGTCGGCACTGACGGCCGCCACGCGGCGCCAGAAACCGTCGATGTCTTCCCCTGGCGCCAGGCCTACATTGATGACTTGCAAAAGAGCCCTCCCGCCCTGACGTGTGCCTACGCTTCGGTCACCCCGCAGACCGACGGGGCGAAAGTGGCTATGTCACAATCATTTTTGCCTATTCGGACGGCGCCAACGGCGACCCGTCAACCCTTTGAGGCCAAGGAACCCTCCCATGAGCAGCGATTTGATCAAGCATGTTTCCGACGCGTCCTTCGACGCCGACGTCATCCAGTCCGGCAAGCCGGTGCTGGTGGACTACTGGGCCGAGTGGTGCGGCCCCTGCAAGATGATCGCGCCCATCCTGGACGAGGTCGCCACCGGCTACGGTGACAAGCTGCAGGTCGCCAAGATGAACGTCGACGAGAACCGCGAAGTGCCGGCCAAGTTCGGCATCCGCGGCATCCCGACGCTGATGCTCTTCAAGGACGGCCAACTCGCCGCCACCAAGGTCGGCGCCCTCTCCAAGGCCCAGTTGACCGCCTTCCTCGACGCGAACCTATAATCGCGCCCAACTGCTGCAGCGACTCACGCGCCTCCCGGCGCCTCGCTGCAGCAGCCAAAGCCAACACGCCCCGGGTTCCTGGATTCGAATTCAGCACCCAGCCAGCGTGGACTCGGCTCCCCCTCCACCACTGAGTCTTTGTCGAATCGCGTCGCTCGTTGTTTGAGCGATAGACATTCGGCCCTGTTCCGGGGCGGCCGTGGAATCGTCGTTGTGCCTGGGCTGGCACCGCGACCCCTGACGGGTATTCACCCATGCATCTTTCCGAACTCAAAGCGCTACACGTTTCCGCCCTCATCCAGATGGGCGAGGAGCTGGAGATCGACAACGTCACACGCCTGCGCAAGCAGGAGCTGATGTTCGCCATCATGAAGAAGCGCGCCAAGGGCGGCGAGCAGGTCTTCGGCGATGGCGTGCTCGAAGTCCTGCCCGACGGCTTCGGTTTCCTGCGCTCCATCGAAGCCAGCTTCATGGCGTCGACCGACGACATCTACCTGAGCCCGAGCCAGATCCGCCGCTTCAACCTGCACACCGGGGACCTGGTGGAAGGCGAAGTGCGCGTGCCCAAGGACGGCGAGCGCTACTTTGCGCTCGTGAAGGTCGACCGTGTCAACGGCCAGACGCCCGAGGAGAGCAAGAACAAGATCATGTTCGAGAACCTGACGCCCTTGTTCCCCAAGGAGCAGTTCAAGCTCGAACGTGAAGGCTACAAGGGCGAGGAGAACATCACCGGTCGCATCATCGACCTGGTGGCCCCCCTGGGCAAAGGCCAGCGCGCGCTGATCGTGTCGCAGCCCAAGACCGGCAAGACCGAGATGATGAAGAGCCTGGCGCATGCGCTGGTGGCCAACCATCCGGACTGCCACCTCATCGTGCTACTCGTCGACGAGCGGCCCGAAGAAGTGACCGAGATGATCCGCACCGTGCGCGGCGAGGTCATCAGCTCGACCTTCGACGAGCCCGCCGCCCGCCACGTGCAGGTGGCCGAGATGGTCATCGAGCGCGCCAAGCGCCTGGTGGAGCTGAAGAAGGACGTGATCATCCTGCTGGACTCGATCACGCGCCTGGCTCGCGCCTACAACAACGTGCTGCCGTCGTCGGGCAAGGTGATGTCGGGCGGCGTGGACTCCAACGCGCTGCAGCGCCCCAAGCGCTTCTTCGGCGCGGCGCGCAACATCGAGGAAGGCGGCTCGCTGACCATCATCGGCACCGCGCTGATCGACACCGGCTCGCTGATGGACCAGGTTATCTACGAAGAGTTCAAGGGCACCGGCAACTGCGAAATCCATCTGGACCGCCGCATGGCCGAGAAGCGCGTCTACCCGTCCATCCTGATCAACAAGTCCAGCACGCGCCGCGAGGAGTTGCTGCTGAAGCCGGAGATCCTGCAAAAGAGCTGGATTCTGCGCAAGCTGCTCTACAACATGGACGAGATCGAGGCGATGGAGTTCATCCTCGAGAAGATGAAGGCGTCGAAGAACAACCATGATTTCTTCGACATGATGCGGCGCGGCGGGTAACTTCAGCCCGAAACCAGCCAGACCGCAGGGAAGCCCGCTATAATCGCGGGTTTTCCGCCCCAGACAACCCGGAAAGTGCGTCGACAGCGATTCGAGAATCGTCGGCGTGGCTCCCGACCTAGCCAAGAGGTTCCCATGAAAGAAGGCATTCACCCCAACTACCGCGACGTCGTGTTCATCGACCAGTCCAATGGTTTCCAGTTCGTGACGCGCTCCACCGTGCAGTCCAAGGAATCCATCGAGATCGATGGCAAGAAGATGCCGCTGGTGAAGCTGGAAACCACCAGCGAGTCGCACCCCTTCTACACGGGCACGCAAAAGAGCATCGACAACCTCGGCGGTCGCGTCGAGAAGTTCCGCAACAAGTTTGCTCACCTCAAGAAGTGATCGCTTGGCGGCTGTTTCGGCCGCATCGATGTCAAAAGGGCAGCTTTCGCTGCCCTTTTGCTTTTTGTCATTCATGAACCTCGTTTGACGGCATCATGCCGGCCGGTTTCAACGAACTCTCGCGCGTGAATCTCCCCACCCCCGCCATCGTCGCCGAGCGCGGCGTCGAGCGCCTGCCGCGACTGACTCTGCTGCTGCTGTGCGCGGCCTATCTGCTGCCCGGCATCTTCGGCCGTGCGCCCTGGCGCAATGCCGACCTGACGTCGTTCGGCTTCATGGCCAGCATCGCCCAGGGCAAGGCACCCTGGTGGCAGCCGGCCATCGCCGGCATCCCGGCGGAGGGCGGCCCCCTGCCCTACTGGTTGGGCGCGCTGGCGATCAAGGCCCTGCCCTTCCTGGACGCGCCCGTCGCCGCGCGGCTGCCCTACGCCCTGGTGCTGGCGGGCGTGTTCGTCGCCGTCTGGTACGCCTGCTTCCACCTAGCGCGCACCGATGCGGCCCAACCGGTGGCCTTCGCCTTCGGCGGCGAGGCCCATGCCGTCGGTTACGCCCGCGCGTTGGCCGACGGCGCGCTGCTGGCACTGATGGCCTCGCTGGGCCTGCTGCAACTGGGCCATGAGACCACGCCCGAGCTGGTGCAACTGCTGGCCGTGTCGGTCTACGTCTACGGCCTCGCTGCTGCCCCCTTCCGACGCTGGCAATCGCGGCTGGCCGTGCTGGTGGCACTGCCGGTGCTGGCGGCCAGCGATGCGCCGGCGGTCGCCTGCGCGCTGGGCCTGCTGGGCCTGCTCGTCAACCACCTGTCCAGCTACGACGAGGCCAGGCGCCAACGTGTCTGGTTGCTGGCCGCGCTGACACTGGCCGTGTTGGGCGCGTGGGCGTTCAACGGCTGGGCGTGGCGGGTCAGGCAAGACCTGGATGTGGGGTCGCTGCTGAGTCTGCTGGCCTGGTTCTGCTGGCCCGCCGGGCCGCTGGCGCTGTGGACGCTGTGGCGCTGGCGGCGACACGGCCTGCGCCGCCACATCACGGTGCCGGCTGCGGCGTTGCTGGTGCCGCTGACAGCCTGCATCGCGATGGAGGGCTCCGACCGCGCGCTGCTGCTGGCCCTGCCGTCGCTCGCCATCCTTGCAGCCTTCGCGCTGCCCACGCTGACGCGCAGCTTCGCGGCGGCGGTGGACTGGTTCTGCGTCTTCATCTTTTCCGCCGTCGCGCTGTTCGGCTGGCTGTACTACCTGTCCATGCACACCGGCTGGCCGGCGCAGCCGCTGGCCAACATGCGCCGCCTGGCCGAGGGCTTCGAGCCGCAGTTCAACCCGCTGGCACTGCTGTTCGCGATCGTCGCGACGGCCGCCTGGCTGGCGCTGGTGCGCTGGCGCACGGCGCGGCATCGCCATGCGCTGTGGAAGAGCCTGGCGCTGCCGGCTGGCGGCGTCGCGCTGGGCTGGCTGCTCGTCATGAGCCTGCTGCTGCCGCCTCTGGACTACGCGCGCAGCCTGGCGCCGCTGGTGGAACGCCTGCGGGCGCACATGCCGGCCAACGTGCAATGCCTGGCCGCGCCGGGCCAGAGCCTGCCGACGCTGGCGGCGCTGGAATGGCATGGCGGCTGGCACGTCGAGGGCCGCGGCTCGCTGGCCCGCACGGCGTGCAGCCACGCGGTGCTGTCAACCGGGCAAGCGACGCCTGCAGGTTGGCGGGTCGTGGCTCAGGTCAAGCGGCCGACCGACCGCAGCGGCAGCGCCGGCCTGGTTCTGCTCAAACGTCAGTGATCTGACAAGGCAGCAGCGTTGAACGCTGCCTCATCGCCCAGCGCCGAATCGCTGGCTTGGCGGATGCGCGCTGCGGGGAAGGCCAGGCGGAAGCGCGAGCCCTTGCCGACCTCGCTCTGCACCATCAGCTCGCCGCCATGGCGCTGCATGACGTGCTTGACGATGGACAGGCCCAGCCCGGTGCCGCCGGTCTCGCGGGAGCGGCTGCCATCCACCCGGTAGAAGCGCTCGGTCAGGCGCGGGATGTGTTCACGCGCGATGCCGGGGCCGGTGTCGATGACGGTCAGCTCGCCGCTGCCGTCGTCCAGCAGGCGCCACGCGACCTCGACCTCGCCGCCCTCGGGCGTATAGCGCACGGCGTTGGTGACAAGGTTGGCAATGGCGCTGAGCAATTCGCTCTCGATGCCGGCCAGCTCGACGCCGGTGACGGGCTTGAGCGCGAGGCGATGACGGCCGCCCGACAAAGCCTCGGCATCGGCCGCGATGCGCAGCAGCAGGCCGTCCAGGCCCACCCAGCGGTCGGGCCCGGGGCGCGGGCTGCCCTCCAGCTGGGCCAGCGTCAGCAAGTCGGCCACCAGCGTCTGCATGCGCTGGGTCTGCTGGTTCATCAGCACGATGACGCGCTCGCGCTCCGCCGCCGTCAGCGGCAGCGAGTGCATGGTCTCGATGAAACCGGACAGCACAGTCAGCGGCGTGCGGATCTCATGCGAGACATTGGCGACGAAGTCACGCCGCATGGCTTCGGAGCGCACACGTTCGGTGATGTCCAGTGTCAGCACCAGGCGCATGCCCTCGCCGTACTCGCGCACGACGATGGACAGCGTGCCCGGGCCGCGGCCGTTGCCCAGCACCAGCGGCTCGGCAAAGTGGCCGGCCTGCAGATAGGCGACGAAGGCCGGCGCACGCACGAGGTTGGTGATGCGCTGGCGCAGGTCGCGGCGCGGGTCCAGAGAAAAGTGGTCCGCCGCGACACGGTTGCACCAGACGATCTGCTCCTGCGGGTCCAGCATCAGCACGCCGTTGGGCGAGGCCTCGATGGCGGACAGGAACTGCGCCAACTCCAGCTTGCCGCGTGCCACGGCCCGGTCACGGTCGCGCATGGCCCGTTCGACGCGATAGCCGAGTTCGCCCCACAGCCCGGTATCACGGGGGGCGCTCTCCTGCTGGGTGCCGCGCAGCCAGTTCAGCAGCCGGCTGCCACGCACCGCGTCGACCAGCAGCACCAGCCCGACACCCGTGAGGACACCGAACGCAAGACCGAGGCTGTCGATGCCGGTGGCTGCACGGACCGTCGCGCCGACAACAAATCCGAACAGCGCAGCGCCCAGGGCCTTCAGCAGCCGTGACAGCAACCAACTCATTACTGCGGACGAGACTCAGGCAGAGAGCGCGCTGCTCTGCTGGGTCAGGCGGTAGCCGGCACCGCGAACGGTCTCGATCATGCGGGCGCATTGCACACGCTCCAGCGCCTCGCGCAGCCGCTTGACGTGGACGTCGATGGTGCGCTCCTCGATGAAGACGTGGTCGCCCCAGACGCGGTCCAGCAGCTGCGAGCGGCTGTGCACGCGCTCGGGGTGCGTCATCAAAAAATGCAGCAGGCGGAACTCGGTGGGGCCGAGCTTGACCTCTGCCCCGTCGCGGCTGACACGGCGGGTGCCCGGGTCCAGCAGCAGCGGCCCGATCTCGACCGCGCTGTCCAGCGCCTCGGGCGCCTTGCGGCGCAGCACGGCGCGGATGCGAGCCAGCAGCTCGTTGGTCGAGAAGGGCTTGGTGATGTAGTCGTCAGCGCCCGCGTCGAGGCCGGCAATCTTGTCGCCCTCGTCGGCACGCGCCGTCAGCATGATGATGGGCAGCTCCTTCGTGCGCGCCGCGCTGCGCCACTGGCGCGCGAGGGCCACGCCGCTCTGGCCGGGCAGCATCCAGTCCAGCACGACGAGGTCGGGCAGCACGCGGTCGACCTCGTACTGGGCCGAGGTCGCGCTGGCGGCCAGCGTCACCTCGAAGCCGGCGTGGCGCAGGTTGATGGAGATCAGCTCGGCAATGGCCGATTCGTCTTCGACGACCAGGATGCGGCTCATGCTCAACGCACCATCGTTTCGACGGCTTCGGGCGTGTTGTGGCGCACGTCCTGGCCCTTGACCACGTAGATGACGACCTCGGCCAGGTTCTTGGCATGGTCACCCACGCGCTCGATGGCCTTGGCCACGAAGACCAGGTCGATGGACGAGGAGATGGTGCGCGGGTCTTCCATCATGTAGGTGATGAGCTTGCGCAGCAGGCCGTCGAATTCCTTGTCGATCTCGTCATCGTGCTTGAGCACATCCAGCGCCCGCTCCACGTCCAGGCGGGCGAAGGCGTCGAGCGCCTTGCGCAGCTGGCTGGTGGCCAGTTCGGCCTCGAAGCTGAGGTCCGACATCGGCACGCGCAGGCGGCTCGACACGCCGCTGGACACGAGGCGCTGGACGGTGCGGGCGATGCGCGCAGCCTCGTCGCCGACGCGCTCGAGGTTGGCGATGCTCTTGCTGATCGCGATCAGCAGGCGCAGGTCGCGGGCCGTGGGCTGGCGGCGCGCGATGATGGTCGAGAGATCGCGGTCGATCTCGATTTCCATCGCGTTGACGCGGCCTTCCTTGGCCAGCACCTCGTCGGCCGACTCGGGGCTGAAATCGCTGAGCGCCTGCACCGCTTGAGCCACCTGGGCTTCGACGAGGCCGCCCATTTCCAGCACGCGGGTCGAGATGCCGCTGAGTTCGGCGTCGAATTGAGTGGAGAGATGTTTGTCGACCATGTGGTTCTCCTGGATCAGCCGAAGCGACCGGTGATGTAGTCCTCGGTGTCCTTGCGCTTGGGCTTCATGAAGAGCTCAGCGGTCGGTCCGAATTCGATGAGGTCGCCCAGGTACATGTAGGCGGTGTAGTCCGAGCAGCGCGCGGCCTGCTGCATGTTGTGCGTCACGATGGCCACCGTGTAGTCGGCCTTCAGCTCGTGGATCAGTTCCTCGATCTTGCCCGTGGAGATCGGGTCCAGCGCAGAGCAGGGTTCGTCGAGCAGCAGCACTTCGGGCTTGATGGCGATGCCGCGTGCGATGCACAGGCGCTGCTGCTGGCCGCCGGAGAGGCCGGAGCCGCTCTGGTTGAGCTTGTCCTTCACCTCGCCCCACAGGGCCGCCTTCTTCAGCGCCCATTCGACGCGTTCGTCCATCTCGACGCGCGGCAGCGTCTCGAACAGCTTCACGCCAAAGGCGATGTTGTCGTAGATGGACATCGGGAAGGGCGTGGGCTTCTGGAAGACCATGCCGATCTTGGCGCGCACCAGCGAGACATCGTCCTTGCTGGCCAGCACGTCCTCGCCGTCCAGCAGGATCTGGCCTTCGGCGCGCTGCTCGGGGTAGAGCTCGAACATGCGGTTCAGCGTGCGCAGCAGCGTGCTCTTGCCGCAGCCCGACGGACCGATGAAGGCGGTGACCTTGTTCTCGGGGATGTCGAGGTTGATGTTCTTCAGCGCGTGGAAGCTGCCGTAGTAGAAGTTCAGGTTGCGCACCGAGAGTTTGGCGCGCTCGCCCACGGGCGTTTCGATCTTGGCGTCCATGATCGGGGTCCTTAGTGTTTGTTCTTGAAGAGCACGCGCGCCAGGATGTTCAGCAGCAGCACGCCAATGGTGATGATGAACACACCCGCCCAGGCCAGCTTCTGCCAGTTCTCGTAGGGGCTCATCGCGAATTTGAAGATCGTGACCGGCAGGCTGGCCATGGGCGCGCCGAGGTCCGAGGTCCAGAACTGGTTGGACAGCGCCGTGAACAGCAGCGGTGCGGTCTCGCCCGAGATGCGGGCCAGGGCCAGCAGGATGCCGGTCAGCACGCCGGCGCGGGCCGACTTCAGCGTCACCGACAGGATCACCTTCCACTTCGGCGTGCCCAAGGCGTAGGCAGCCTCGCGCAGCGCGTTCGGGATCAGGCTCAGCATGTTCTCGGTGGTTCGGATGACGACCGGGATGACGATCAGCGCCAGCGCCAGGATGCCGGCGAAGCCCGAGAAGCTCTTCATCTTCGCGACCACGACCGCGTAGATGAACAGGCCGACGACGATGGACGGCGCGGACAGCAGGATGTCGTTGATGAAGCGCACCGTGCTGCCCAGCCAGGTCTTCTGGCCGTACTCGGCCAGGTAGACACCCGCCAGCACGCCGATCGGCGTGCCCAGCAGCGTGGCCAGGCCAACCATGACGATGGAGCCGAAGATGGCGTTGGCCAGCCCGCCGGTCTCGGCCATGGGCGGCGGCGTCATCTCGGTGAAGGTCGCCAGCGCGAGGCCGCCGACACCCAGGCGCACGGTCTCGAACAAGATCCACAGCAGCCAGAACAGGCCGAAGGCCATGGCGGCCAGCGACAGGGTCAGCGCGATGGCGTTGACCCGCTTGCGCTTGGCATGCATGGCCAGGCGCTTGGCATCCAATGCGGTTGCAGCACTCATGAACGCGCTCCCTCGTTCTTCTTCAGTTGTGACAACAGCACCTTGGAGCAGGCCAGCACCACGAAGGTGATGAAGAACAGCACCAGGCCCAGGTAGATCAGCGAGGCCTGATGCAGGCCCTCGCCGGCTTCGGCGAACTCGTTGGCCAGCGCCGAGGTGATGCTGTTGGCCGCCTCGAACACCGACAGCGAGTTCAGCTGGTTCATGTTGCCGATCACGAAGGTGATGGCCATGGTCTCGCCCAGGGCGCGACCCAGGCCCAGCATGATGCCGCCGACCACGCCGGTCTTGGTGTACGGCAGCACGACCCGCCAGACCACCTCCCAGGTGGTGGCGCCCAGGCCGTAGGCGCTTTCCTTCAGCATCGGCGGCGTGACCTCGAAGACATCGCGCATCACGGCAGCGATGAACGGAATGATCATGATGGCCAGGATGATGCCGGCCGACAGGATGCCGATGCCCACCGGCGGGCCCGACACCAGCGCGCCCAGGAAGGGCACGCCCGTCAGCAGCGACTGCAGCGGCTGCTGCACATAGGTCGCGAGGATGGGGCCGAACACCAGCAGGCCCCACATGCCGTAGACGATGGACGGCACGGCGGCCAGCAACTCGACCGCCACGCCCAGCGGACGGCGCAGCCAGTTGGGCGACAGCTCGGTCAGGAACAGCGCGATACCGAAGCTCACCGGCACCGCGATCAGCAGCGCGATGAAGGAGGTCATCAGCGTGCCGTAGATCATCACCAGGCCGCCGAACTTCTCCTGCACGGGGTCCCATTCGCTGGTCCACAGGAAGCCCAGGCCGAACTCCTGGATGGCCGGCGCGGCGCCGATCAGCAAGGACACGATGATGCCCACCAGCAGGGCCAGCGTCAGCCAGGCGGCACTGTGGGCGAGCAGTGAAAACACGGTGTCGGCCCAGGGCGCGACGCGACGGCGCGTCGGCGGCGTGCCTTGAGGCTGGGCGCGCTCTGCCGGGCGGTCTTCAGACCCGAAGTTGTTGGCTGGGAGTATTGCGGCCACAGGGCCTCCTGGGGGTCAGGCGTTGAAAAGTCGGTGGCAGATTCGACAACAGCCCGGCAGCGTTGACTGCCGGGCCGCCGAGGCTGCTCAGTTCAAGATCACTTGAAAGCGATGGCCTTGCCCGAAGCGTCCTTCAGGTTGTCCGTCCACTGCTTGCGGACCAGCGCCTTGACGCTGTCCGGCAGCGGCACGTAGTCCAGATCGTCGGCCATCTTGTCGCCGTTGGCATAGGCCCAGTCGAAGAACTTCAGGCTGGCGGAGCCGCTGGCCGGCTTTTCCTGAGTCTTGTACATCAGGATGTAGGTCGGGTTGGTCAGCGGCCAGGCGTCCTTGCCGGGCTGTTCGGTCGTGATCTGGTAGAAAGTCTTCGTCCAGTCGGCACCAGCGGCAGCAGCCTTGAAGGCGGTGTCATTGGGCGTCACGAAATGGCCGTCCTTGTTGCGCATCAAGGTGTAGGTCATCTTGTTCTGCTTTACGTAGGCGTACTCGACATAACCGATCGAGTTGGGCAGGCGCTGGACGAAAGCTGCGACGCCCTCGTTGCCCTTGCCGCCGGCGCCGGTCGGCCAGTTGACGGCCGTGCCCTCGCCGACCTTGCTCTTCCACTCCTCGTTCACCTTGGACAGGTAGTTGGTGAAGATGAAGGACGTGCCCGAGCCGTCGGCGCGGCGCACCACGGCAATCGCGGCGTCCGGCAGCGGGACGCCAGGGTTCAGCGCCATCAGCGCGGCGTCGTTCCACTTGGTGATCTTGCCCAGGTAGATATCACCCAGCAGCTGGCCTGTCAGCTTGATCTGGCCCGGGGCGATGCCCTTGATGTTGACCACCGGCACGACACCGCCGATGACGGCGGGGAACTGGATCATGCCGTCCTTGGCCAGCTCTTCGTCCTTGATCGGCATGTCGGTCGCGCCGAAGTCCACCGTCTTGGCCTTGATCTGGCGAATGCCAGCGCCCGAGCCAACGGACTGATAGTTGATGCGAACGCCGGTCGCCTTGTTGTAGGCATCGGCCCACTTGGCGTAGATCGGCGCCGGGAATGTGGCGCCGGCGCCGGTGACGTCCTGGGCAAGTGCCACCTGGGCACCGAACAGGCCGGCCATGGCGGAAATGAGTGCGAGCGACTTGCTGACCTGGACAGATTTCATCTGAGACACCTTCCGCAAAGCGGTTTTGACGATGGACGGCATCCTAGGGATCGAATGTGACGATTCGGTGACCTTCATGCAATCCGTGCGGACATTGGAGCGCGATGAGGCTTCCATGTGAAGCGGTCTGGGATGCTTTGTGACACCGTCATCTGGCATTCACGCAACCGTCATGTCGCACTCCTAGAGTGCCTTCCGGTCAACTTCTGCCCCACTGGAGCCCCGCATGATCCGTCCCACGACCCTGATCGCCCTGGCGGCCGCCAGCCTGCTGGCCGCCTGCGCCACGACGCCCGCACCCGCCCCGCTGGCCGACACGCTGGCGCGCGAGCCCCAGCTCAGCACCTTCAACCGCCTCG
The DNA here is from genome assembly GCF_043555835.1 of Pelomonas parva. Classification (NCBI taxonomy): domain Bacteria; kingdom Pseudomonadati; phylum Pseudomonadota; class Betaproteobacteria; order Burkholderiales; family Sphaerotilaceae; genus Roseateles; species Pelomonas parva. The sequence continues at coordinate 414,954 of NZ_JBIGHV010000001.1, forward strand.
CCGCCCAGGCCGGCCTGACCGAGCAGTTGCGTGCCGCTGGCCCGCTCACCGTGTTCGCACCCAGCGACGAGGCCTTCAAGGCCGTGCCGGCCAAGACGCTGGAGGCGCTGGCCGCCGATCCGGTTCAGTTGAAGGCCGTGCTGAGCTATCACGTCATCGACGGTCGCATGGCAGCGGCCGACGTCAGGACCGGGGGCGCCAAGTCGCGTCAGGGCGCCAACTTGGCCCTGGCGAAGGCCGGCAGCTTCATCACCGTGGACGACGCCGTCGTGCAGCAGGCCGACATCGTGGCGACGAATGGCGTGGCACATGTCCTTGACCGCGTACTGATGCCGCCGAAGAAGTAAACCGCCAGCCGGCCGACCCCATGCAACAGGCCGCCCGAGGGCGGCCTGTCTTGCGAGCACCTGACGCTTCAGGCCGAGACCGCGTCCACCAGCCGCTGGGCGCAGCGCTGTGCCAGGCCAGCGTCCGACGCCTCCACCATCACCCGCAGCAGCGGCTCGGTGCCGGAGGCGCGGATCAGGATGCGGCCGCGGTTGCCCAACTCGGCGATCACCGCCGACTGCTCCTCGGCCAGGCGGCGGCTGCTCTGCCAATCCTGGCCAGCGGCCAGCCGGACATTGATCAGCGTCTGCGGGAACAGCTCGACACCCTTCAGCTGCTCCGCCAGGCTGCGCCCGCTGCGGCAGACGGACTGCAACACCAGCAACGCGCTGACGATGCCGTCGCCGGTCGTGTGCTTGTCCAGCGCCAGCAGGTGGCCCGAGCCTTCGCCACCAAGCTGCCAGCCACGCGCGGCCAGTTCCTCCAGCACGTAACGGTCGCCCACCTTGGCGCGCACGAACTCGACATCGCGCGAGCGCAGCGCCAGCTCGACGGCCAGGTTCGTCATCAACGTGCCGACGGCCCCCGGCACGCGCTGGCCCTGGGCCAGGCGGTCCGTGACCATGGCGTAGAGCAGTTCGTCGCCGTTGTAGAGACGGCCGCTGCCGTCGACGAGCTGCAGCCGGTCGGCGTCACCGTCCAGCGCCACGCCGTAATGGGCGCCATGGGCCTTGACGGCCTCGACCAGCGCGCCGGGCGAGGTCGCGCCGAAGCCGGCATTGATGTTGAAGCCATCCGGCTTGCAGCCGATGGAGATGACCTCGGCGCCCAGTTCGTGGAAGACGTCAGGCGCGACGTGATAGGCAGCACCGTTCGCCGCGTCGACGACGATCTTCAGCCCCTTGAGCGTCAGGTCGGAGCCGAAGCTGTTCTTGCAGAACTCGATGTAGCGGCCGCGTGCATCCTCCAGGCGCTTGGCGCGACCCAGGCTGGCCGAGTCCACCCACTGCGGTGCCTCGTCCAGCGCGGCCTCGACGGCCAGCTCCCAGGCGTCGGGCAGCTTCTCGCCCTTGGCCGAGAAGAACTTGATGCCGTTGTCCTGGAAGGCGTTGTGCGAAGCGCTGATGACGACGCCCAGGTCCAGGCGCAGCGCGCGGGTCAGATAGGCCACGCCCGGCGTCGGCAGCGGGCCCGTCAGCAACACGTTGACGCCCGCCGATGCGAAGCCAGCCTCCAGCGCCGACTCGAGCATGTAGCCAGAGATGCGCGTGTCCTTGCCGATCAAGACGGTAGCGCGCGGGCTGGTCTTGCGCAGCACGCGGCCGACTGCATGGCCCAGGCGCAACATGAAGTCTGGTGTGATGGCACCCTGACCGACCGTGCCTCGGATGCCGTCGGTTCCAAAATATTTTCGGCTCATCGAGCTCTTCCCTTTATGCAGTGGGCGCAATTTTCGCCGCATCCACGGCGGCCCAGACCTTGAGCGCGTCCACTGTCGCAGCGACATCGTGCACACGAATCACGCTCGCACCGGCACTCACTGCCCGCAGCGCGGCCGCCAGGCTTGCCGGAAGGCGCTGCTCGACCGGCCGGCCGGTGATGTCGCCCAGCGTGCGCTTGCGTGACCAGCCAACCAGCAGCGGGTAGCCCAGCGCCGTCAGGCGCTGCTGGCCGGCGAGCAGCCGCAGGTTGTGGTCGGCGGTCTTGGCAAAGCCATAGCCAGGGTCCAGCGCGATGCATTCCCGGGGGAAGCCTGCGTCAAGCACTGCCTCAGCTCGCTGGGCCAGGAAGTCGCCGACCTCCGCCACCACGTCGCCGTAATCCGCCAACGCCATCATTGACGCCGGCTCGCCGCGCATGTGCATCAGGCACACGCCCGCACCGCTGCCGACGACGGCAGCGAGCGCGCCCGGCAGTTGCAGCGCCTGCACGTCGTTGACGATGTCCGCACCGGCATCCAGCGCGCGGCGCATGACCTCGGGCTTGCAGGTATCCACCGAGACCGGCACGCCCAGCGTCACGGCCGCAGCCAGCACCGGGGCGATGCGCGCCCATTCATCGTCGGCGGCCACCCTCGGCGCCCCGGGCCGCGTCGATTCGCCGCCGATGTCCAGGATGTCCGCCCCTTCCGCCACCAGGCGCTCGCAATGCGCCACGGCCGCGCGGCTGTCGTCATGACGGCCGCCGTCCGAGAACGAGTCGGGCGTCACGTTGACGATGCCCATGACGCGCGGGCGGCTCAGGTCGATGTGGAAACGGCGGGTCTGCCAGTGCATGGGTCGGCCAATGAAAAGGGCCCGGTCAATGCCGGGCCCGTCGTGTCATGCCCGCAGCATCAAGCCGCAGCGGGTGCGCCGTCGGTGCTGACCGGCGGCGTGCCGCCACTGGGGCCGCCGCTGGGCGTCGGCGTGCTGCCCGGCTCGCGCGGCGGCCGGCCGGCCATGATGTCCAGGATCTGGTCGCGGTCGATGGTTTCCCACTTCATCAGCGAGTTGGTCATGATTTCGACCTTGTCGCGGTTGTCGACCAGGATCTTCTTGGCCACGGCGTACTGCTCGTCCAGGATGCGGCGCATTTCGGCGTCGACCTTCTGCTGCGTGCTCTCGCTGATGTTGGCCGTCTTGGTCATGCTGCGGCCGAGGAAGACTTCGCCCTCGTTTTCGGCATAGACCATCGGGCCCAGCACATCGCTCATGCCGTAGCGGGTGACCATGTCGCGGGCGATGCGGGTCGCGCGCTCGTAGTCGTTGGACGCGCCGGTGGAGATGTCGTGCACGAACAAGTCCTCGGCGATGCGGCCGCCGAACAGGATGCTGACTTCGTTGAGCATCTGCTTGTAGTAGCGGCTGTACTGGTCGCGCTCCGGCAGTTGCCAGGTCACCCCCAGCGCGCGGCCGCGCGGCATGATGGTGACCTTGTGGACCGGGTCAGTGCCGGGCAGCATCTCGGCGACGATGGCGTGACCGGACTCGTGATAGGCCGTGGCGCGTTTCTCATCCTCGGACATGACCATGCTCTTGCGCTCGGGGCCCATGTAGAGCTTGTCCTTGGCGCGCTCGAAGTCGATCATTTCCACCAGGCGACCGTTGCGGCGCGCGGCGAACAGCGCCGCCTCGTTGACGAGGTTGGCCAGGTCCGCACCGCTCATGCCGGGCGTGCCGCGAGCCAGGATGGACGCGTTCACGTCCTGGCCGATGGGCACCTTGCGCATGTGCACGTTCAGGATCTGCTCGCGGCCGCGGATGTCCGGCAGCGTCACATAGACCTGACGGTCGAAACGGCCGGGGCGCAGCAAGGCCGGGTCGAGGATGTCGGGGCGGTTGGTGGCCGCGACGACGATGACGCCGAGATTGGTCTCGAAGCCGTCCATCTCGACCAGCATCTGGTTCAGCGTCTGCTCGCGCTCGTCGTTGCCACCGCCCAGTCCGGCGCCGCGATGGCGGCCGACGGCGTCGATTTCGTCGATGAAGATGATGCAGGGCGCGCTTTTCTTGGCCTGCTCAAACATGTCACGCACGCGGGCCGCGCCGACACCGACGAACATCTCGACGAAGTCGGAACCCGAGATCGTGAAGAACGGCACCTTGGCCTCGCCGGCGATGGACTTGGCCAGCAGCGTCTTGCCGGTGCCGGGAGGGCCGACCAGCAACACGCCGCGCGGAATGCGGCCGCCGAGTTTCTGGAACTTCTGCGGGTCCTTCAGGAAGTCGACCAGCTCCTTCACCTCTTCCTTGGCCTCGTCGCAACCGGCCACGTCGGCAAAGGTGATGTTGTTGCTGGCTTCGTCCAGCATGCGGGCTTTGGACTTGCCGAAGCTGAACGCCCCGCCCTTGCCGCCGCCCTGCATCTGGCGCATGAAGTAGACCCAGACGCCGATCAGCAGCAGCATGGGCGTCCAGTTGATCAGCATGCTGACCAGGAAGCTCTGCTCCTCGCGCGGCTTGATGTCGAACTTGACGCCGTTGTTGCGCAGATCGCCAACGAGGCCGCGGTCCTGGTAGGTCGCCAGCGTGCGCAGCTTGTTGCCTTCGGTGTCCTCGGCGTAGATGTCGCCGGTGATGCCATCCGGCAAGGTGACGGCCTTGATGCGGCGCTGCTGCACCAGATCAAGGAACTCGGAATAGGTCACTTGCTTGCCGGGCTGCGACGTACCGCCGAACTGCTTGACGACCATGAACAGCACGAGGGCGATCACGATCCAGACGGCAAACTTCGAAAACCATTGATTGTTCACTGCGACTCCTTGGCCCTGATTGGCCCAGCGCGGGTTTCAGGACTGTGGGGGCGATTTTAGGGGCGGCAAGGGGGTGGCCCTGTAATCAGCGGTTTTTCAACCCCAGGCCGACCAAGAAGTTCTCGGAAGAACGTATCCGGGAGGCCTTGGGCTTGACCGCCTTGACGGTTTTGAAGCGGTCGCGGAACAGCCGGACGAGTTCGTCGTAGCCGCTGCCGTGGAAGACCTTCGCGACCAGCGCACCGTCGGGCTTGAGATGCTGCTCGGCGAAATCGACGGCCAGTTCCACCAGGCCGGAGACGCGGGCGCCGTCGACGGATGCGATGCCGGACATGTTGGGCGCCATGTCGGACACCACCACGTCCACAGGCCGGCCGGCCAGCGCTGCTTCGAGCTGGGCGTAGATCGCCTCGTCCTGGAAGTCGCCCTGGATGAACTGCACGCCCTCGATAGGCTCGAACTCCAGCAGGTCCAGCGCAATGATGGTGCCGTTGAGTTGCCCCACCGCCGCCCCGCCCCGCCCCGCCTCCGTGGGCGCGAAACGGCGGCGCAGGTACTGGCTCCAGGCGCCAGGCGTGGCACCGAGGTCGACGACGACCTGGCCCGGGCGGATCAGCTTCAGCTCCTCGTCGATCTCCTTGAGCTTGTAGGCCGCGCGAGACCGGTAACCGTCCTTCTGCGCCTGTTGCACATAGGGGTCCGAGACATGGTTGTTGAGCCATGCCTTGTTGAGCTTTTTGCTTTTGGTCTGGGTTTTCATGCGGAAACGATAATAAGCAGATGCCTCAAATCAATCTGACCCCTGCCCAGCGCAAGGACAAGCGCTCCGACGCCCACCATCTCGACCCGGTCGTGATGATCGGCGGCGATGGTCTCACCCCTGCCGTCGTCAAGGAAGTCGACCTGGCGCTCAAATCCCATGGCCTGATCAAGGTGCGGGTGCTGGGCGACGACCGCACGGCGCGTGAGGCGATGCTGGCCCAGCTGTGCGACGAGCTGAGCGCGGCGCCCATCCAGCACATCGGCAAGCTGCTGGTGCTGTGGCGGCCGGTTCCTGAGAAGGCGGCCGCCGATCGCACCGATGCCAAGCCGGGGCCGCGCGTCGTCAAGATCGTCAAGTTCTCCAAGAGCGGCAACGGTCGGCCCACAGTCACCAAGCTCAAGGTGCTGGGCAACCAGCGCGTCGCCCAGGGCGGCGAGCTCAAGCGCGCCAAGCGGCGCATGACCAGCGTCAAGAAGAACGTGGCCGACTGAGACGCCAGGCCAGGGCCAGCACGACCAGGCCCTTGACCGCAAAGAAGGCCAGCGAGGCGCCATGCAGCGCCGCGAAGGACGCGACCCCGGTGCCGGCACGCGCGTCCGCCATCAGCGGCTGCAGGCCGTAGTAGCCGGCGATGGTGCAGAACAGCGCGACGGCCGATAGCAGCAGCGTTGTCGAGAAAACGTTGCTGGCGGCTCCAGCCTCCGTGGCGTCACGTGCGATACGTCGCTCCAGCAGCATCAGGATCAGCGCCACGGCCAGGCTCAGCTTCGCTTCGAAGGCAAACAGCCGCGCGACGAACAACCCGGCGCTGGCCCGATCCAAAACGGCAAAGGCACTTGGCGCTGCGGCAAACGCCACACACAGCAAAAAGCCGCCCCAGAGGGCGGCCAGCAGCACTTGAAGCTGAACGAACATCACACGTAGCGCACTTCGACGATCTCGTAGCGCTTGATGCCACCGGGGGCCTGCACCTCGGCCACGTCACCGGCTTCCTTGCCGATCAGCGCGCGGGCGATGGGCGAGCCGATGGAGATGCGGCCCTGCTTGATGTCGGCCTCGTCGTCGCCGGTGATCTGGTAGGTCACTTCGGTGCCGCTGGCTTCTTCTTCGAGATCCACGGTGGCACCGAACACCACGCGGCCACCAGCGTCCAGCGTCGACGGATCGATGATCTGGGCCGCTGCCAGCTTGCCTTCGATCTCGAGGATGCGGCCTTCGATGAAGCCCTGCTTGTCCTTGGCGGCGTCGTACTCGGCGTTCTCGCTCAGGTCCCCCTGGGCACGCGCCTCGGCGATGGCCTGGACGACGGCGTGACGCTCGACGGTCTTGAGACGGTGCAACTCGGCTTTGAGCGACTCGGCGCCGCGCTTGGTCAGGGGGATGGTCGTCATGTCAAAACTGGTTGGCAAAAAGAGTTCCGCCGCTGCGGCCCGGTCGGACTGCGGCGGCGGAATCGATGGGCTGTAGTTTAAATCAGCTCGGCGTGCAGCTCTTGCAGGGATTGCACGGTCAGGCCATCACGGTGTTTCATGCCTTCGACAGCGGCCTCACAGCCGGCCATCGTCGTGTAGTAGGTGACGCGGTTGGCCAGCGCGGCCTGACGGATGTAGCGGCTGTCGGCAATCGCGGTGCGGGTCTCGTCCACGGTCGTGAAGACGAGCTGGATGTCGCCGCCCTTCAGCGCATCAACGATGTGCGGGCGGCCGTCCTTGATCTTGTTGATCAGCTTGACGGGCACGCCGGCTTCCGTGATGGCCGCCGCCGTACCGCGCGTGGCGACGACGGTGAAGCCAAGTGCATGCAGCTCCTTGGCCACCGCAATCGCGCGGGCCTTGTCGCTGTTCTTGACCGTGATCAACACATTGCCCTGGCGCGGCAGGCGCGAGCCGGCGCCGATCTGGCTCTTCAGCATCGCTTCGCCGAAAGTGCGAGCTGCGCCCATCACCTCGCCGGTCGAGCGCATCTCGGGGCTGAGGATGGGGTCCACGCCCGGGAACTTGTTGAACGGGAAGACGGCTTCCTTGACGCTGAAGTACGGCGGAATGACCTCGGCCGGCACGCGTCCCTTGCGGTCACGCTGGTCAACGAGCTTCTGGCCGGCCATGCAGCGCGCGGCGATCTTGGCGAGTTGCTGGCCGGTGGCTTTGCTCACATAAGGCACCGTGCGCGAAGCGCGCGGGTTCACTTCCAGCACATAGACCGTGCAGGCGGCCAGGCCCTGGGTCACGTCGCCCTGGATGGCGAACTGCACGTTCATCAGGCCGACGACCTTGAGCGCCTTGGCCATCGCGGCGGTCTGGCGGCGCAGCTCGTCCTGCAGGTCGGCTGCCAGCGTGTAGGGCGGCAGCGAGCAGGCCGAGTCACCGCTGTGGATGCCGGCCGCCTCGATGTGCTCCATGATGCCGCCGATCATGACGTCGCCCGTCGAGTCGGCGATGCAGTCGACGTCCACCTCGACCGCGTCTTCCAGGAAGCGGTCCAGCAGCACCGGCGACTTCTCGCTCACACGCACGGCCTCGCGCATATAGCGCTCCAGGTCCTTGTCGCCGTGCACGATTTCCATCGCGCGGCCGCCCAGCACATAGCTGGGGCGCACGACCAGCGGGTAGCCGATCTCGTTGGCCAGCAGGACGGCCTGCTCCTCGGTGCGCGCGGTGCGGTTGGGCGGCTGGCGCAGGCCCAGCTCGTGCAGCAGCTTCTGGAAGCGCTCGCGGTCCTCGGCGATGTCGATGGAATCGGGCGTCGTGCCGATGATGGGCACGCCGGCGCGCTCCAGGTCCAACGCCAGCTTCAGCGGCGTCTGGCCGCCGTATTGCACGATGACGCCGACCGGCTTTTCCTTGTCGACGATTTCCAGCACGTCTTCCAGCGTGACCGACTCGAAATAGAGGCGGTCCGAGGTGTCGTAGTCGGTCGAGACGGTCTCGGGATTGCAGTTGACCATGATGGTTTCGTAACCGTCCTCGCGCATCGCGAGTGCGGCGTGAACGCAGCAGTAGTCGAACTCGATGCCCTGGCCGATGCGGTTCGGGCCTCCGCCCAGCACCATGATCTTCTTCTTGTCCGTCGGGTTGGCCTCGCACTCGGCGTCCGCACCCTCGTAGGTCGAGTACATGTAGGCCGTCTGCGTCGCGAACTCGGCCGCGCAGGTGTCCACGCGCTTGTAGACAGGACGCACTTTCAGCGCATGGCGGCGTTCGCGCACGGCATGCTGGTGGGTGCCCAGCAGCTTGGCCAGGCGCTTGTCCGAGAAGCCCTTGCTCTTCAGCAGGCGCAGCTCGGCTTCAGAAATGGACTCGATCGCGCGACCCTTGATCTCGCCCTCAATCTGCACCAGTTGCTCGATCTGCGCGAGGAACCACGGGTCCACCGCGGTCTCCTCGTAGATCTCGTCCAGCGTCATGCCGATGCGGAAGGCGTCGGCCAGGTAGAGGATGCGCTCCGGGCCGGCCTCGCCGATCTCCTGCACGATGTCTTCGCGGTCGGTGGAGCGCTCGGTCAGGCCGTCGATGCCGGTTTCCAGGCCGCGCAGCGCCTTCTGGAACGACTCCTGGAAGGTGCGGCCCATGGCCATCACTTCGCCCACCGACTTCATCTGCGTCGTCAGGCGCGAGTCGGCCATCGGGAACTTCTCGAAGGCAAAGCGCGGGATCTTGGTGACGACGTAGTCGATGCTGGGCTCGAACGACGCGGGCGTGATGCCGCCGGTGATGTCGTTCTTCAGCTCGTCCAGCGTGTAGCCCACGGCCAGCTTGGCGGCGATCTTGGCGATGGGGAAGCCCGTGGCCTTGGAGGCCAGCGCCGAGGAGCGCGACACGCGCGGGTTCATCTCGATGACGACCATGCGGCCGTCCTTCGGGTTGATGGAGAACTGCACGTTGGAGCCGCCGGTGTCCACGCCGATCTCGCGCAGGATGGCGATGCTGGCGTTGCGCAGCAGCTGGTATTCCTTGTCCGACAGCGTCTGCGACGGCGCCACGGTGATGGAGTCACCGGTGTGGATGCCCATCGGGTCCAGGTTCTCGATGGAGCACACGATGATGCAGTTGTCCGCCTTGTCGCGGACGACTTCCATCTCGTATTCCTTCCAGCCGATCAGGCTCTCTTCGATGAGAAGCTCGTTGGTCGGCGACAGGTCCAGCCCGCGCTTGCAGATGGTCTCGAACTCTTCCGGGTTGTAGGCAATGCCGCCACCCGAGCCGCCCAGCGTGAAGCTGGGGCGGATGACCATCGGGAAGCCGCTGCCACCGATTTCGGCCTGGATGCGCTTCTGCACCGCCAGCGCCTCTTCCATCGAATGCGCGATGCCCGACCGGGCCGAGCCCAGGCCGATCTTGGTCATCGCATCCTTGAACTTGAGGCGGTCCTCGGCCTTCTCGATGGCGTGCTCGTTGGCACCGATCATCTCGACGTTGTACTTGGCCAGCACGCCGTGCTTGTGCAGGTCCAGCGCGCAGTTCAGCGCGGTCTGGCCGCCCATCGTCGGCAGCACGGCGTCAGGCCGCTCCTTGGCGATGATCTTCTCGACCACCTGCCAGGTGATGGGCTCGATGTAGGTGACGTCTGCCGTGTCCGGGTCCGTCATGATGGTCGCCGGGTTGCTGTTGACCAGGACGACCTTGTAGCCCTCCTCGCGCAACGCCTTGCAGGCCTGGGCGCCCGAGTAGTCGAACTCGCAGGCCTGGCCAATGATGATCGGGCCCGCGCCGATGATGAGGATGGTCTTGAGGTCTGTACGTTTTGGCATGGCTTGCGAGTCTGCTTAGAGCGTGGCCGTGGCCAGCTTGGCCCCGAACCCAACGAAAAGTGCGCCGACGCTGGCGTTGGCGGTGCTGGACAGCCGGCGGCGCGCGCGGAAGGCGGCGGCCAGGCGGGCGCCGGCAAAGATCAGCGTCGAGAGATAGAGGAAGCTGAGCGCCTGGATGATGGAACCCAGGATCAGGAAGGTCAGCGCCGGATGCGGATAGGCCGGGTCGACGAACTGGATGAAGAAGGACAGCAGGAAGGCGATGGCCTTGGGGTTCAGCAGGCTGACGACGAGGGCCTTCCTGAAGGGCTGTGTAGCGTCGACAGCGCGCGGCGCGGCCTCGACTTTGGCGTCCCCGCGCCAGGTGCTGATCGCACCACGCAGCAGTTGGATGCCGATCCAGCCCAGATAGATAGCGCCGACCATCTTCACGACGAAGAAGATCTGCGGGCTGGCCAGCAGCAGCGATGCACCGCCAGCGGCGGCCGCCGTCATCAGCACCGTATCACCCACGAACACTCCACAGGCCGCGACGTAGCCGGCGCGCACGCCACGCTGCGCCGCGACGGACAGCACATACAAGGAGTTAGGCCCGGGCAGCAGGATGATGAAGATCGCTGCCGCGAGGAAGGTGCCGAGGTCGGTGATGCCGAACATGGGAGCGCCTCCTTCAGGCCTTGTCCATCAACGCAACGAAGTGATCGAACAGATAGGCGATGTCGTGCGGGCCGGGGCTGGCTTCCGGGTGGCCCTGGAAGCTGAAGGCCGGCTTGTCGGTGCGGGCGATGCCTTGCAGCGTGCCGTCGAACAGGCTGATGTGCGTGGCGCGCAGGTGGGCCGGCAGCGTGTCGGGGTCGACCGCGAAGCCGTGGTTCTGGCTGGTGATGCCGACGCGGCCACTGTCCAGGTCCTTCACCGGGTGGTTGGCACCGTGGTGGCCGAACTTCATCTTGAAGGTCTTGGCGCCCGAGGCCAGCGCCAGGATCTGGTGGCCCAGGCAGATGCCGAAGACGGGGATGCCAGACTCGATGAGCTGCGCCGTGGCCTTGATCGCGTAGTCGCAGGGCTCCGGGTCGCCCGGGCCGTTGGACAGGAAGACGCCGTCCGGCTCCAGGTCGAACACGGTGCTGGCGGGCGTTTGCGCCGGCACGACGGTGACCTTGCAGCCGCGCTCGGCCAGCATGCGCAGGATGTTGAGCTTGACGCCGAAGTCGTAGGCGACGACATGAAACTTGGGCGCGGTCTGCGTGCCGTAGCCGCTGCCGAGCTTCCACTCGGTCTGGGTCCAGACTTCGCTCTCGGTGCGGCTGACGACCTTGGCAAGGTCCAGGCCGGCCATCGACGGCGCAGCCTTGGCCTGGGCCACGGCATCGTCAATGTGCTGCTGCGTCAGCGTGACGCCGGCGGGCAGCGCCACGATGCAGCCGTTCTGCGCGCCCCGGGTCCGCAGCACGCGGGTCAGGCGGCGCGTATCGAGGCCGGCGATGGCGACCGTGCCTTCGTCGCGCAGGTACTGGTCCAGCGTCCGACCCGAGCGGAAGTTGGACGCACGCAGCGGCAGATCCTTGATGATCAGACCGGCGGCGTGAACCTTGCCGGCCTCGACGTCTTCATCGCTGACGCCATAGCTGCCGATGTGCGGATAGGTCAGCGTGACGATCTGCTTGCAGTAGCTCGGGTCGGTCAGGATTTCCTGGTAGCCGGACATCGCGGTGTTGAACACCACTTCGCCGACCGTCTGGCCGGTGGCGCCTATGGACTGGCCTCGGAACACCGACCCATCCGCCAGAGCCAGAATTGCTTGAGGGGGATGAAGCAGGTCGGTCAGCACAAAGGGTCTCCGCAAGTGGTTCGCGTGCCCAGCATCGACCCGTCCGAGGACGAGTCAACTTGTAGAAACCGTTGGGGTTTGGCGCCGGGCAGCGTGGGGTTCAGGTAAACCCATCGAGTATAGCCGCCCCGGGTTAGTACGGAGGCTTCGTGACCGGCTGGTGACGCCTCAAAGTGCCGCGATGCCGGCCTTGGCGATCTCCGCGTCTTCGCTGGACTTGACGCCACTGACACCCACGGCGCCGACCACCTGTCCATCGACCAGGATGGGGACACCGCCCTCCAGCGTGCCGGCAATACCGGGCGCGCTGAGGAAGGACACGCGGCCACCGTTGATCATGTCTTCGTAGACCTTGGACTCACGACGGCCGACGGATGCGGTGTGCGCCTTGGCGGGCGCGATCTGGGCGGAGATCGGCGCGGCGCCATCCAGGCGCTGCAGCCACAGCAGGTGGCCACCGGCGTCGACGATGGCGATGGAGACAGCCCAGCCCTTCTCAAGAGCATGGGCTTCAGCAGCGGCGGCGATGCGTTTGACGTCGGAGAATTCGAGTTGAGGTTGCTGTTTCATGGTCTTGCTTTCCTAAAGACAGCCCCCAATGTAGCTGCCCATTGGCCGCCTAGAATCGATGCGGTTTCCATTCTTCCCTCGGAGGATTCTCATGAACAACAGCGTTCAAACGCCTTATGGCTACGCCCATGCCGGCCTGGTCACCGACCGTCAGCGCGTGCTGCGCAACACTTACTGGCTGCTGGCCCTGTCTCTCGTCCCGACGGTGCTGGGCGCATGGATCGGCGTCGCCACCGGCTTCATGGCCGCCATGGGCTTCGGCATGAGCACGCTGGTGTTCTTCGTCGGCGCCTTCGGCCTGATGTTCGTCGTCGAGAAGACCAAGAACAGCAGCATGGGCGTGGTGGCGCTGCTGGGCTTCACCTTCTTCATGGGCCTGATGCTGTCGCGCCTGGTTGCGCAGGTGCTGGGCTATCGCAACGGCGCCAGCCTGGTCATGACCGCCTTTGGCGGCACGGCAGCCATCTTCTTCGCGATGGCCAGCCTGGCGACGGTCATCAAGCGCGACCTGTCCGGCATGGGCAAGTTCCTGTTTGTCGGCGCCATCATCCTGATGGTGGCCGGCATCGCCAACATCTTCCTGCAGTCGTCGGTGCTGATGCTGACCGTGCTGGTACTGATGCTGGGCGTGTTCTCGGCCTTCATGCTGTATGACATCAAGCGCGTCATCGACGGCGGCGAGACCAACTACATCAGCGCGACGATGGCCATCTACCTGGACATCTACAACGTGTTCCAGAGCCTGCTGTCGCTGCTGGGCATCTTTGGCGGCGAGCGCGACTGAGATCCGCTCCCCGCAACAAAAAGGCGGCCTCGCAGGCCGCCTTTTTTCATGTGCCGCCGAGACCTACTTGCCCGGCTTGTAGTTCTTCAGCACCAGCGGCGCGCTGAGCACCACGGGACGGCCCAGCTGGCCCAGTTGCAAGGCGAGGTTGACCGTGCCGGCCTCGAAGGCGGCGGTGGCGATGCCGCCAAATGCCACCGGCTCCAACTGGCTGGTCAAGGTGGCGGTGCCCGAGATGACGGCCGTGTACGGCGCCGCGCCCAGTTGCAGCAGCACCGGGACGGTCTCCTTGGCCCGTGCGTCATCGGTGTCCAGGCGCGCCCACATCACGACCTGGATCTGGTCACCCTTGGCAATCGAGCCCTGCACGGGTGCCACGGCGCCGATGTCCCAGACGTTCGTCTTGACGGTTTGCAAGGGCACGCGCAGGCACTGCTTGCCGAAAGCGGCGCAAGGGATCTGCTGTGTGACGACGCCGTCGCCACCATAGAGGTTCCATGTCGTGACGCGCGGCGTATTGATCAGATGGTCTAGTGCCGGGTCGCGGGCCGGCGCTGCCTGCGTCTTGTCGGCCTTCTCCGGCACCAGCGCGCCATGGATGGGCTTGACCCAGCCGTCGGCCTTCATGTCCCAGAGCACGAAGTCGGAATCGAACTGCCAGTAGGACCAGGCAAAGCCGCGCGCCTCGGCGGCCCGCGCCACCGCCGACGTCCAGGCCACGCGCTGGGCCATGCCGGCCGTCTCCAGCGCCCCGAACTCGCCCAGCAGGATGGGCCGCTTGTGCTTGTCCGCCCAGGCCTTGACGGTGTCCAGGTCCTTGTTCAGCTTCTCCTTCTCGGCCGCCGTGCCCCAGGTGATGCCGGACAGCTTCTGGAACTGCGGCGTCCACGACGCGCCCTGGTGGGTGAACTCCATCGGCGTGTAGTAGTGGAAGGTGACGATGAGCCGCCGGTCGGCCTCGGGCAGCTTCAAGCTGTCGAGCTGGTCCAGCGAGTTCCAAGACTTAGGGCCGATGATGACGCGGCGTGTCGGGTTGGTCTCGCGGATGATGGCCAGGTTCTCGGCCAGCATGTCGTTCCACACCGGATCGGCCGCACCGTTGGGCTCGTTCAGGATCTCGAAGATCACCGCGTCCGGCGTGCCCTGGTAGCGGGCGGCAACCTGGCGCCAGAAGGCCTGCAGGCGCATGCGGCAAGGCGCCAGGTCGGCCTCCTTGGCGCATTCGTTGAAGTTGTGCTCGTCGAGGATGACTTGCAGGCCCGCCTTCACGCCCGCGTTGACGAGTTCATCCAGCGTCTTGAACCACTGCGCGGACAGGCGGTTCTCCGCGTCCATGTGGGCGAAGGCATGCAGGTTCAGCCGCACATGGTCGAAGCCGCCATCACGGATGGCCTGCATGTGGCGCGACTGGAAGCGCGCCTTGGCCGGGTCGGTCCAGATCGCGTCGTAGCCGACGATGTTGACGCCGCGCTTGAGCGCCCCCAGCGCCGAGGCGCCGTCTCCTTGAGCCTGTGCCGGGCCTGACAGGCCGAGCGCCAGCCAGGCCAGACCCAGCAGTCGAGCAACTTTGAAACGATTGAACATGGCGTGCGTGTCTCCGCGTCGATGGATTTATAGATAAACAACACTAAACAGCGATGTTTACCCATTTTGTCCACTGCGCCGGATTCATGACTCCGGACTTACGCGAAGACGCAGGCAGCCCGTTTGGTCAGCGCTCGAAAACGGCGATGGACTCCACATGCGCCGTGTGCGGGAACATGTTCACCGCGCTCGCCGCCGTGCAGCGGTAGCCCGCCACGTTGACGAGCAGCCCGGCATCGCGCGCCAGCGTCGCGGGGTTGCAGCTGACATAGACGATGCGCTTCGGCGCCGTCCAGCCCGGCGCCAGCGACGGGTCTTGCGCGATGTCCGCCACCGCCTTGGCCAGCGCAAAGGCGCCCTCGCGCGGCGGGTCGATGAGCCAGCGGTCTGCCGTGCCGTCCAGCGCCAGCAGCTCGGGCGTCATCTCGAACAGGTTGCGCGCGACGAAGCTCGTCTTGTGCGCCAGGCCGTTGGCCGCCGCGTTCTCGCGCGAGCGCTGCACGAGGGTCTCACTGCCTTCGATGCCCAGCACCTCGCGCGCCTTCGTCGCCAGCGGCAGCGTGAAGTTGCCCAGGCCGCAGAACCAGTCGATGACGCGGTCATCCGGCTCGACGGCCAGCAGCCGCAGCGCGCGTCCCACCAGCGTCGCGTTGATGTGCGGGTTGACCTGGGTGAAGTCGGTCGGCTTGAAGGGCATGGTCACGCCGAACTCGGGCAGGCGGTAGGCGAGCTGCGGGCCGCCTTCATCCAACAGTTTGACCGTGTCCGGCCCCTTGGCCTGCAGCCACCACTGCACGCCGTACTGCGCGGCGAACGCGCGCAGCAATGCTAGGTCGCCATCGGGCAGCGGGTTCAGGTGGCGCAGCACCAGCGCGATGACTTCGTCGCCCATGGCCAGCTCGATCTGCGGCAGGCGGTCGCGCTCGGCCATGCCGGCGATCAGCTCGCGCATGGGCATCAGCAAGTCGCTAACGACCTTGGGCACGACCTTGCAGACCTGCATGTCGGCCACATAGCGGCTCTTGCGCTCGTGGAAGCCGATCAGCACGACGCCCTTCTTCTGCACATAACGCACCGAGAAGCGCGCGCGGTAACGGTAGCCCCAGCTCGGGCCTTCGATGGGCCGCAGCAGCACTTCGGCCTTGACCTTGCCGAGATGCCAGAGCTGGTCCTCGACAACACGCTGCTTCACCGCCACCTGGGCACCCGCGTGCAAATGCTGCATCTTGCAGCCGCCGCAGGCACCGGCATGCAGGCCGAAATGCGGGCAGCCCGGCGTCACGCGCAGCGGGCTTTCCTTCTTGATCTCGGTGAGCTGGCCCTGCTCCCAATTGTTCTTGCGACGCGAGATCTGTGCCTTCACGATCTCGCCCGGCAAGGCGCCGTCGATGAAGACCACCTTGCCCTCGGCGTTGTGCGCCACGCCCTGCGCCTCAAGTTCGAGGCTTTCGACCTTGAGCCATTCCGTTGTTTGAGTCATCCCCCGATTATCCGAGGGGCTGCGCAACGCTCAGAAGATCGAGTCTCTATCCACGCCGTGACGCATCATGTTGCGCTTCAGCTTGGCCAGCGCCTCGATCTGGATCTGGCGAATCCGCTCGCGCGTCAGCTTCAGGCGGATGGCCAGCACGTCCAGTGTCTCGGGCTCGCGGTCCGACAGGCCGTAGCGCCCGGACAGCACCTCGCGCTCGCGGTCGTTCAGGCTGGCCAGGCCGTGCCGCAGCAACTCCTCGACCTCGTGCGACAGCCGCAGGCCCAGTGGGTCGATGGCCTGGTCGTCGGCAACGAGGTCCAGCATGGACTCGCCGCCCTCGCCGTTGCGGTCCACCGGCGAGTCCAGCGAACTCGGCAGCTCGGCATAGGCCAGCAGTTCGGCCACCTCGTCAACCGGCCGGCCCAGCGCCTGGGCCACATCCTCGGCGCGCACGCGGCCCTCCGAGCCGTTGGCGCTTTGCAGCGCCTCCAGCGCGCGGCGCGCCTTCAACACCTGGTTGAGTTCGCGCACGATATGCACCGGCAGCCGCACCAGGCGAGCCTGATGCATCAGCGCGCGCTCGATGCTCTGGCGTATCCACCAGCTCGAATAGGTCGAGAAGCGGAAACCCCGCTCCGGCTCGAACTTGCTGATGGCGTGCATCAGGCCGAGGTTGCCCTCCTCGATGAGGTCGCTCATCGGCAGGCCGCGGCCAAGGTAGTTCTTGGCGATGCTGACGACCAGGCGCAGGTTGTGCTCGATCATGGCCTGGCGCGCATCGAAGTCCCCCGCGCGGGCAGCCACGGCGGTGTCGAACTCCTGTTGCGGCGTCAGCAGCGGTGTGCGGCGGATGTCGCGCAGATAGGCCTGCAGCGCATTGCCCATCTCGACGGCGTCCGTGCCGTTGCGCAGCACCTGCGCGTCTTCGTCGGGTGCTTCGGCGGCGGGCTCGGTATCGGCACCGCCGTTCATGGCCATCAGGACGCCGGGCTCGTGGGCAGCATGGCCGTTGGATTTGGGCACAGCGCGTTTCATGACGTGGTCGCTGTCCCGAGTTGATTTGCTAACCGGCTGACTCAGCGCGCCGGCAGCAGCTTGGAGGGATCGACAGGCTTGCCCAACTTGCGCACTTCGAAGTGCAGCTTGACGGTGTCGCTTTCGGTGGAGCCCATCTCGGCAATCCTCTGACCCTTGCGTACGACTTGATCCTGCTCGACCAGCATCGCCCGGTTGTGGGCATACGCGGTCAGGTAGGTGTTGTTGTGCTTGATGATGACCAAGTTGCCGTAGCCGCGCAAGCCCGAACCCGCGTAAACGACGCGACCATCGGCGACGGCGAACACCGGGTCACCCGCCTTGCCAGCGAAGTCCAGGCCCTTGTTGCGCTGCTCGTCAAAGCCGGCACTGACCGGCTGCGACACCGGCCAGGCCCAGGCCAGGTTCTCGTCGTCGTTGGAAATGCTGTCCTTGGGCGCCTCCTTAGGCGGTTCCTTGGCCGCCGTGACAGCGGGGGCCGACGCGGCGCTGGCCGAGGCCACCGGCGGCTTGGTGTCCAGCGGCCGAGTCTCGGGCTTGGGGGCGCTCGCGATGGGCCTGGCTGCGACGGTCGCCGCATCGACACCCGGCGGCACGACACGCAACACCTGGCCCACCTCGATGCGATTGGGGTTCTCCAGGTTGTTCCACTTCGCCACGTCGCGCCAGCTCTGGCCGTTGTCCAATGAGATGCGGATCAGGGCATCGCCCGGCTTGACCGTGTAATAGCCCGGCTTGCCGGCGTTCTCGGCGCCGGGCAGCGCCTTGACTTCGGGCGCCGCAACCACCGGTTCAGACGCCGCAGTGGCGGGCGCAGCAACTGCGGGCTTGGCCGGCTGCGGGTTGCGGTCTTCGACCGGCGCCTGATGCAGCGACGTGCCGCAGGCGCTGAGCAGCAGCGAGGTGGTGAGGACGGCGAGTAGGTGGCGCAGGCGTGAGGGCATCGTGTGGCTGAAGCTTGGGGGCCGCCCGGATTGTGTGGCGCGGTGCGCCAGCGACCCCGTCAGACGACGCCAGATTTTAGGGGGACGAAGAGCACGGCCTCGTGCTCGCTGCGCACCCAGCGGCTGACACCGCCTTCGACGACATGGTCCAGCACCACCAGCACCTGCCCGCGACCACCCGCTGCCGTGGGCGCGACGAGGCGGCCACCCGGCGCCAGTTGCTCGGTCCAGGCGGGCGGAATGTCCTCGCCGCCGGCGGCCGCAATGATGCTGTCGAAGGGGCCGCTGGCCGAATGGCCGATGCGGCCATCGCCCCAGATGAGGCGCGGGGAGCGCGGCAGCACGACGCGCTGCAGGTTCAGCTTGGCCTTGTCGTGCAGACCTTGCAGCCGCTCGATGGAAGTGACCTGGCGGGCCAGCATCGCGATGACGGCCGCCTGGTAGCCGCAGCCCGTGCCGATCTCCAGCACCCGGCCCAGCGAGCCGCGCTGGCGGGCACCGGCGCCGGCCAGCAGCAGGCCCAGCATGTGGGCGACGACGGAGGGCTTGGAGATGGTCTGGCCATGGCCGATGGGCAGGGCCGTGTCTTCGTAGGCCTGGGCGGCCAGCGCGCTGTCGACGAACTCGTGGCGCGGCACGGCGGCCATGGCCGCCAGCACCTGCTCGTTGAACTTGCCCTCCGCACGCAGCCGGTCGACCATGCGCTGGCGAACCGCACCGCTGTCCAGCCCCGCACCGCTGGGGCGCGCCAGCCGGGCCGCGTCGATGGTGGCCTGGTGCAGATGCCGCTGCGGCATCAACAGCTCTCGCTGCGGTGCCGTGGCGGACTTCAGCGACGCGGGAAAGCGCTTGACCGTCATGCCAGATTGAGCCGCTGCCGCCAGTCGCCAAGATGGGCGTGGTCGGTCAGGTCCACCTGCAGCGGCGTGATCGACACCTCGCCGTTCGCCGTCGCATGGAAGTCCGTGCCCTCACCGGCATCCCGGGCGTCGCCGGCCGGGCCAATCCAGTAGATGGTCTCGCCGCGCGGATTGACCTGCTCGATGACCGCCTCGCAGGAGTGGCGCCGACCCAGCCGCGTGATGCGGCGCGGCAGCAGGTCGGCATCGGGCCGGTTCGGAATGTTGACGTTGAGCAGGAAGGCCTGGCCCAGACCGCCCTGCAGCACCTGCTCGATGACGCTGCGCGCCACGCGCGCAGCCGCATCCAGGTCGCCCCAGCCCTTCTCGACCTGCGAGAAGGCGATGGACGGGATGCCGAACAGATAGCCCTCGGTCGCGGCGGCGACGGTGCCGGAGTAGAGCGTGTCGTCGCCCATGTTGGCGCCGTTGTTGATGCCGGAGACCACCAGGTCGGGCCGGTAGCCCAGCAGGCCGCTGAGCGCCAGGTGAACGCCGTCGGACGGCGTGCCGCTGACGTAGCGGAAGCCGTTGGCCGCACGGTAGACATTCAGCGGCCGGTTCAGTGTCAGCGAGTTGGAGGTGCCGCTGGCGTTTTGCTCGGGGGCGATGACGTCGATCTCGCCGAGACCCTCACAGGCTTTGACCAGAGCCGCAAGGCCGGGAGCGAGGTAGCCGTCGTCGTTGGAAATCAGGATGCGCATGGGCAGCAATTGTAGGGAGGGCGTCACCTGTGAGACCGGGTGTAACCCAGTGGATTCCTATGATCGCCGCTTCAAATTCAAGAGGAGACGGCGATGAAGGCATGGGTCTGTGACAACCCGGTGGGCGTCGAGGCGCTGCAGTGGCGCGAGCTGCCCCCGCCTGCGCTGGGCGCGGGCCAGATCCGCGTGCAGATCAAGGCCGCCAGCCTGAACTTCCCTGACCTGCTGATCGTGCAGAACAAATACCAGATGAAGCCGCCCCTGCCCTTCGTGCCGGGCACGGAGTTCTCGGGCGTCGTCAGCGAGGTGGGCGATGGCGTCACGGGCTTTGCCGTCGGCCAGCGCGTCGCGGCCTTCGGCGGGCTGGGCGGTTTTGCCACCGAGGTCTGCATCCCCGCCGCGCTGGCCATGCCGCTGCCGGATGCCTTCAGCTTCGAGGATGCCGCCGCCTTCATCTGCACCTATGCCACCAGCCACCACGCGCTGATGGACCGCGGCGCGCTGCAGGCGGGCGAGACCGTGCTCATTCTCGGCGCGGCCGGCGGCGTCGGCACGGCGGCCATCCAGGTCGCCAAGGCCGCCGGGGCGCGCGTCATCGCCGCAGCCGGCAGCGATGCCAAGTGCCAGGCCTGCAAGGCACTCGGCGCCGACGCCACCATCAACTACGCCACGCAGAACCTGCGTGACGAACTGAAGACGCTGACCGAAGGCAAGGGTCCGGACGTCATCTACGACCCCGTCGGTGGCGATCTGGCTGAAGCTGCCTTCCGCTCCATCGCCTGGCGCGGCCGCTACCTCGTCATCGGCTTCGCACAAGGCGCCATTCCCGCGCTGCCGCTGAACCTGGCACTGCTCAAGGGCGCGTCGCTGGTGGGCGTCTTCTGGGGCGAGTTCGCCAAGCGCGAGCCGGGCCGCAACGCCAGGATGCTGGGCGAGTTGGCCACCTGGTATGCCGCCGGCAAGATCAAGCCCGTGCTGGACCACGTGCTGCCGCTGGAACAACTCCCCGCCGCCTTCGCGCGCATGGCCGCTCGCGAGGTGGTCGGCAAGCTGGTTCTTACCAACGTGTGAAGCCTGAAACGGGGGCTTAGCCCCCCGCAGCCTCGCCCCGTCATCGCCAGGCGGGTGCGCTACATTCGGCGGTCGAAACGACAGCAGCCGTTCCCCCGCCATGACCGTCAAAGTCCTCATCATCGAAGACAACCCCGTTGCCCGCAGCTTTCTGTGCCGGGTGGTACGGGAGAGTTTCAGCGACGCGATGGAACTCACCGAGGTGGGCGATCTGGAGAACGCGCGCCGTCAGGTCGCCAAGTTCTCCGGCAATCCGCAGGACAACGGCTTCAAGCTCATCCTCGTCGACCTCGAACTGCCGGACGGCAGCGGCATGGAGTTCCTGACGGAGCTGACCGGCTCGGCGGCGATCAAAATCGTCACGACGCTGTACTCCGACGACGACCATCTGTTCCCCGCCCTGCAATGCGGCGCCGACGGTTACCTGCTGAAGGAAGACCGCTTCGAGGTGCTGGTGGAAGAGCTGCAGCGCATCGTGCGCGGCCAGCCGCCGCTGTCGCCGGCCATCGCGCGCCGCCTGCTGTCGCACTTCCGCCCCGCCTCCAGCGACAGCGGCACCATGCCGCTGAACTCGGGCTTCGGCTCCTTGTCGTCGTCCAACGCACCCTTCAGCAACAGCCGCAACGTCGCGCTGGACCCTCCGCCCGAGTGGGAGCGCCTGACGCCCCGTGAGAGCGAAGTGCTGACCTATCTGAGCAAGGGCTTCACGATCAAGGAGATCGCGAACCTGATGGGCATCAAGTGGTTCACGGTCAACGACCACATCAAGAGCATCTACAAGAAGCTCAACGTCAGCAGCCGCGCGGAGGCGGCAGTGCTGGCGTCGAAGCAGGGGCTGGTCTAGTCAGCCCTGCAGGCGCTGACGGACCTGGGCGAGTGCACCAGGGTCGTCCAGCGTCGTCAGGTCGCCGGGGTCACGCCCCTCGGCCACGGCCTGCAGCGCACGGCGCAGCAGCTTGCCGGAGCGGGTCTTGGGCAGCAGGCTGACGAAGACCACGCGTGACGGCCGCGCCACGGCGCCCAGTTGCTCGTCGACGCGCTTCATGATCTGGGCCTGCAGCGCCTGCGCCGCCTCCGGCGTGGCGGGCGCCTCGCGCGGCACGACGAAGGCGAGCGCGACCTGGCCCTTCAATTGATCGGCCACGCCGACGACGGCCACTTCGGCCACGGCCGCATGGCCCGAGACGCACTCCTCGATCTCGCGCGTGCCCAGGCGGTGGCCGGCCACGTTGATGACGTCGTCGGTGCGGCCAAGGATGAAGGTGTAGCCCTCGGCATCGCGCAGGCCCCAGTCGAAGGTCGAGTACACCTCGAGTCCCGGCACGCTCTGCCAGTAGGTGTTGACGAAGCGGGCGTCGTCGCCCCACACGGTCTGCAGCGCGCCGGGCGGCAGCGGGTGCTCGATGACCAGCACGCCCTTCTGGTTGGGCTCGCTGAGTTCCTGGCCGGTGTTCTCGTCGAGCAGCTTCACGCCATAGCCATACATCGGCACGCCGGGCGAACCCAGGCGCGTCGGCACGGCCTCCACGCCGGGGATGTGGTGGGCTACTGTGAGCAGCGGCCAGCCGGTCTCGGTCTGCCAGTAGTTGTCGATGATGGGCACGCCCAAGGCGTCGGCGATCCAGCTCGCGGTCGGTTCGTCCAGCGGCTCGCCGGCGAGAAAGAGCGCACGCAGGCTGGACAGGTCATGGCGCTTGAGCAGCGCCGCGTCGTGCTTCTTCAACACCCGCACTGCGGTCGGCGCGCTGAACATGACGGTGACCCGGTACTTCTCGACCAGGCTCCACAGCACGGCGGCGTCAGGGTTGACCGGCGTACCCTCGTACATCAGCGTCGCCATGCCCGCAATCAGCGGCCCGTAGACGATGTAGCTGTGGCCCACGACCCAGCCGATGTCGCTGGTGGAGAAATAGGTCTCGCCCGGCTTGCCGCCGAAGATCCAGTCCATGCTGGTGGCCAGCGCCACCGCGTGGCCACCCACATCGCGCTGCACGCCCTTCGGCTTGCCCGTCGTGCCGCTGGTGTAGAGCGTGTAGCTGATGCTGTTGGACTCCAGCCAGGTACAAGGCACCCGTGCGCCGTCGTGCTCACGGCGCAGCTCGGCGTAGTCCAGGTCACGGCCGGGCACCCGCTCGAAAGGCGCCAGGCTGCGGTCCACCATCAGCACGCGGGCCGGCTTGTGCGTGGACAAGGTGATGGCCTCGTCCAGCAGCGGCTTGTAGGGCAACACCTTGCCGGCGCGGCTGCCGGCATCGGCGCTGACGATGAGCTTCGGGCTGGCATCCTCAATGCGGCTGGCCAGGCTCACCGACGCGAAGCCCCCGAACACCACCGAGTGGATGGCACCGATGCGCGCACACGCCAGCATCGCGAACGCCGCCTCGGGAATCATGGGCATGTAGATCAGCACGCGGTCGCCCTGCCCCACGCCTTGCGCCACAAACATCGCGGCCATGGCCTCGACCTCGGCCTGCAGTTCGGCAAAGCTGTAGACCTTTTCCTGGCCCACCTCGGTCGACACCCAGATCAGCGCGCGGTCATCAGGCCGTGTGGCCGCGTGCCGGTCCACGGCGTTGTGGCAGAGGTTGGTCGTGCCGCCGACGAACCAGCGCGCGAACGGCGGGCGGCTCACGTCGCAGATCTGCTGCGGCGGCGTTTGCCAATCAATGCGCCTGGCCTGCTCGGCCCAGAAGGCGTCGCGCTCGGTCAGGGAGCGACGGTGGAAGTCGGCATAGGTCTGCGTCATGGCGGTCAGTGTGTGCCTGGGGCACTGACGTCAGTCTGACCTTCGTCAACGCGTGACAAAATCCAGGGTTTTCACCAACTTCTCCATGGGCCAAGCCGGGGTTTGCCCGGAGAATCGCCGGTTTTTCGCCCGCATTGATTGACGCTGACGGGGTCGCCTCCTAACCTCCGCGCCGCTGTCCCATTCCGCTACTCGCGACCGCTTCGCGGCCCGCCCCGGTTTCTTCTGAATGCTCCTGGCCTCCCCCACTGCCCTGCTGAATCGCATCGCTGCCGCCGGCCTCCTGGTCATCGGCTGCGCGGCGCATGCACAGGGCGTGGCCCAGGCCGCCGCGACGACATCGGCGACACCGCCGCCGGGCACGATGACGGGCGCCTATGGTCAGAGTCTGCAGCAGCAGGCAGCGGTCGAGAAGGCCACGCCGGCTGCACTGAAGCCGGCGCAGGCAGGCAACGCCGGCGATGCCGTCAGCCGCTTTCTCAGCGAGCGCGGCCTGATGCCGGCCAGCGAGCCAGGCGGGTCATCTCGCCTGCTGGCCAGCGTGCGCGACACGGCCTCGGACCTGGTGCTGTCGGCCATGAACTTCCTGGGCGTGCGCTACACGCGCGGTGGCAATTCGGTCGAGAACGGCTTTGACTGCAGCGGCTTCACGCGGCACATCTTCGAGATGAGCGTGGGCCTCGTGCTGCCCCGCCGTGCCGACGAGCAGGCCAAGCTGGGCAGCTTGCTGTCCATCAAACGTGATGAACTCAAGCCCGGCGACCTTGTGTTCTTCAACACGATGAGGCGCACCTTCAGCCACGTGGGCATCTACGTCGGCGAGGGCAAGTTCATCCACGCCCCGCGCACCGGCAGCGCCGTGCGCGTGGAGGACATGCGCGACTCCTACTGGGCCAAGCGCTTCACGGGGGCACGGCGAGCGGATCTGAAGGCTGCGGCCGGCACGGAAGGCCCGCTGGCCCGCTGAATCAGCCGGCCACGCGTTTGGCCACCAAGGTCAGGATTTCGTAGCTCGCGCACAGCTCATCGCGCTGGTTGGTCACGGCCACGTCCCAGCCAATGACGCCTTGCGCGGGTTGGTCGTCGCGCGGCGGGCGGTCGATTTTGCGCTTGGCGGTGAGGCGCGCCTGAATGGTGTCGCCGATGGCCACCGGCGTGACGAAGCGCAGGTTCTCCAACCCGTAGTTCGCGAGCACCGGGCCGGGCGCGGGGCTGACGAACAAGCCCGCCGCCGCCGACAGCACGAAATAGCCGTGGGCGATGCGCCTGCCGAACGGCGAGGCCTTGGCCGCGACCTCGTCGAAGTGCATGTAGAAGTAGTCGCCGGACAGACCGCCGAAAGCGACGATGTCCGCCTCGCCCACCGTGCGGCGGTGCGTCAGCAGGCTCATGCCGACCTCGACATCCTCGAAGTAGCGGCGGAAGGGGTGGATGTCGCTCTCGGTGACCGCGCCACCGCGCTGGTACTCGCCCGTGATGGCCGAGATCATCGTCGGCGAACCCTGCACGGCGCAGCGCTGCAGGTAGTGCTTCACGGCGCGCAGGCCGCCCAGTTCCTCGCCGCCACCCGCGCGGCCGGGGCCGCCGTGCTTCAACTTGGGCAGCGGCGAGCCGTGCCCGGTGTTCTCCAGCGCGGCCTCGCGGTCCAGCACCAGCATGCGGCCGTGCCAGGCGGCAAAAGTCGGCACGGCCTGCGCGGCCAGGGCCGGCGTCTTGGTGCAGAGGGTGCCGACGAGGCTGCCGCGGCCCAGCGTCGCCAGATGCAGCGCCTCCTCGAAGTCGCCGTAGGGCAGCAGCGTCGTCACCGGGCCAAAGGCCTCCAGGTGATGGGCATCACTCGTCGCCGAATCGCGCGCCAGCAGCAGCGTCGGCGCGAAGAACGAGCCGTCGCTGACGCCTTCGCCCCTGGGCGCAAAGCCATCCCGTTCAGAGAACAGAAGTTCGCAGCTCTTCGCTAACTGCGCGACGCGCTCGGCCACGTCGGCCTGCTGGGCCCTGCTGGCCAAGGCGCCCATGCGCACGCCTTCCACCGCCGGGTCGCCGACGACCGTCCTGAACAGCCGCGCCTTCAACGCCGTGGCGACCGCATCGACGCGGTTGGCCGGCACGATGGTGCGGCGGATGGCCGTGCACTTCTGCCCCGCCTTGGCCGTCATCTCGCGCGCAACCTCCTTGATGAAGAGGTCGAACTCCGGGTCGTCCGGCGTCACGTCCGGCGCCAGGATGGCGCAGTTCAGGCTGTCGGCCTCGGCGTTGAAGGGGACGCTCTTCTTCAGCAGATTCGGGTGTGCCTTCAGCATCAACGCGGTGTCGGCGCTGCCGGTGAAGGTGACGACATCGGCTTCGTCCAGGCGCTCGAACAGGTCGCCCGTGCTGCCGATGATGAGCTGCAGCGCGCCCGTGGGCACCAGGCCGGAATCGACGATGAGCCGCGCGCAAGCCTCGGCCACATAACTCGTTGCCGTGGCGGGCTTGACCAGGCAGGGCATGCCGGCCAGGAAGCTGGGCGCGAACTTCTCCAGCATGCCCCACATCGGGAAGTTGAAGGCATTGATGTGCAGCGCCACGCCCCGCTTGGGCACCAGCACATGGCTGCCGATGAAGTGGTTGTTGGCGCCCAGCCGCATGGGCGGGCCTTCGTGCAGCACGTTGCTGCTGGGCAGGTCCTTGCCGCCGATGGAGGCATAGGCGAACAGCGTGCCGATGCCGCCCTCGATGTCTATCCAGGAATCGGCGCGCGTCGAACCGGTGTGGGCGCTGATCGCGTACAGCTCTTCCTTGCGCTCCATCAGGTAGGCGGCCAGCGCCTTCAGCACGCGGGCACGGTCCTGGAAGTGGGTGCGCAGCAGGCCGGGCAAGGCCGTGCCGCGCGCAAAGCTCATCGCCTCGGCGAAGTCGAGCGCCTCCTCGTGGGTGTGCGCGACGACACGGCCGTTGATCGCACTGGCGAGCGGCTTGGCCGCCCGCTCGCCGACCCAGCGGCCGGCGATGTAGCTCTGCAGCGTGCTCACTTGATCAGCACCCACTTGCCATCCTTGATCTGCACCATCACGCGCGCGCGCTGGTCCAGGCCCAGGTGGTCGCCGGCCGTCATGTTGAACACGCCGTGCGCACCGGCCACGTTCTTCACGTTCTCCAGCGCGTCACGCAGCGCGGCGCGGAAGGCGGGCGTGCCGGGCTGGGCCTTCTTCAGCGCCTCGGGCGCGGCAGCGGCCAGCAGCAGGCCGGCGTCCCAGGCATGGCCGCCGAAGGTCGACACGCTGCCCTTGCCGTGCGCGGCCTCGTACTTGGCGATGTAGGCCTCGGCGCTCTTCTTCACCGGATGGTCCGCCGGCAACTGAGCGGCGACCAGCACCGGGCCGGACGGCAACAGCGTGCCTTCCACATCCTTGCCACCCACACGCAGGAAGTCGTTGTTGGCCACACCGTGGGTCTGGTAGATCTTGCCCGCGTAGCCGCGCTCCTTCAGCGCCTTCTGCGGCAGTGCGGCGGGCGTGCCGGAGCCGGCAATGAGGATGGCGTCCGGCCGGGCGGCCACGAGCTTGAGCACCTGGCCGGTGACGGAGGTGTCAGTGCGGTTGTAGCGTTCGCTCGCGACGATGTTGAGCTTCTTGGTCTGCGCGATCTTGTTGAACTCGCCCCACCAGCCCTCGCCGTAGGCGTCGGCAAAGCCGATGAACGCGGCCGTCTTGATGCCGTTGTCCACCATGTGCGTCACGATGGCCAGCGCCATCATGATGTCGTTCTGCGGCGTCTTGAAGACCCAGCGCTTCTTCGCGTCGACGGGCTCAACGATGCGGGCCGACGCGGCCATGGAGATCATCGGCGTGCCGCTCTCGGACACCGCATCGATCATCGCCAGCGAGTTGGGCGTGACGGTGGAGCCGATGACGATGTCGACCTTGTTCTCAGTGATGAACTTGCGCGTGTTGGCGACGGCGGTGGTCGTGTCGGAGGCGTCGTCCAGCACGATGTAGTTGACCTTCTGGCCGGCGATGGTGGTGGGCATCAGCGCGACGGTGTTCTTCTCCGGGATGCCCAGCGACGCGGCCGGGCCGGTGGCCGACACGGTGACGCCGACGTTGATGTCGGCCTGGGCGGCGAAGCTCAGGGTGGCGGTGATGGCAAGGGCAAGTTGCTTGAACGGCTTCATGGGGTCGTCTCCTGTTGGTTATGGATTGAGAGCGGGCTGACGCAGTTGCACCGCGCCGAGGCCACCGAAGAACAGATCGCTGACGAGGCTGGCCAGTGCGTAGTGCGACAGCTCGCCGTCGGGCCGCAGCCAGGTGAAGGTCCAGTTGATCATGCCAAAGAGCAGCATGGTCAGTGGCTTGTGCAGCCTGGCGTCGCGCAGCTCGGGGCGCACCAGACACAAGGCGGTGGCGAACTCAGCGACGACGCGGCGCTCGACGTCCAGCAGGCGCTCGCGCTCGGTGTCGGCGAGGAACTTGATCTCGCTGGTGAGCACGCGGTGCTGGGGCTGGGCATCGGCATAGGCGCGGGTGAAGCGCTCGATGAGGGCCCGCAGTTGCTCGTCCGGCGGCAGTTGCTGTGCCTTGACCTCTTCGACCAGCGCCAACAGCGCGTGAACATGGCTGTCGCAGATCTGCGCGAGCAGGGCCTGCTTGTCCTGGAAGTAGTGATACAGCGTGGGCTTGGCGACGCCGCAGGCCTCGGCGACCTGGTTCATCGACGTGGCAGAGAAACCTTGGCTCGCGAACAGCGTGGCAGCGGCGGTGAGGATGTCGGCGCGTTGGGCGTCGAAGGTGGGGGCGCGTTTGCGGGGCATCGACCTCTACCGTTCGTCGAAGGAGATGACCACACGTTCGGTCAGCGGATGGGCTTGGCAGCTGAGGATGAAGCCGGCGGCCAGCTCCGCCTTGTCCAGCGCGAAGTTCTTGTCCATGCGCACTTCGCCCTCCACCAGCTTGCAGCGGCAGGTCGAGCACACGCCGCTCTTGCAGGAGAACGGCACGTCCATGCCCTCACGGGCTGCAGCGTCGAGCAGGCTGGGGTCGGTCGAGAAGAACTCGATCTCGCGCGACAACCCGTCGCGGACGACCGTCACGCGCGCCTGCGGCGCATCGCCTGGTTTGACCTCGTGCGGCACCGGCCGGCCGCTCAGGGTCTCCGGCGTGCCGAAGCGTTCGATGTGGATGCGCTCGGCCGGCACGCCATGGCCCAGCAACGCGGCCTCGGCCTGATCGTTCATCTCGAAGGGGCCACAGATGAAGACCTCGTCGAGACTGGCCGCCGGCACCGGCCCGGCGAGGAAGGCGCTGAGCTTGCCGGCGTCCAGCCGGCCGCCATACAGAGGCGCATCCACCACCTCGCGACTGAAGACCAGATGCAGCGACAGCCGCGTCATGAAGCGGTTCTTCAGGTCTTCGAGCTCTTCCTTGAACATCGCCGATGCGGTGCGGCGGTTCGCATAGATCAGCGTCGCGCGGGACCCTGGCTCACGTTCCAGCAGTGCGGTCAACAAGGCAATGATGGGCGTGATGCCCGAGCCACCGGCGATGAACAGCACATGGCGGCCGTCGCTGGCGGCGGGCAGCACGAAGCGACCCTGCGGTGGGTAGGACTCGATGACGTCGCCGGCCTTCAGGTGCTCATGCACCCAGGTTGAGAACGAACCGCCGTCGACGCGGCGGATGCCGACCTGCAGGCGACGGTCGGAGCAGATGGAATAGCTACGGCGCAGTTCCTGACCGCCGACGCTGGCTCGCAGGGTCAGGTATTGCCCGGGCTCGAAGGCGAAACCCTCGGGCGGTGCGTCGAAGGCGACAACCATCGCGTCGTCGGTGTCTCGCTCGACGGAGGTCACGCGCAGGGGGTGGAAGTGGAGGGCCATCAGATGGGCTTGAAGTATTCAAAGGGTTCGAGGCATTCGATGCAGCGCCAGGTGGACTTGCATGCCGTCGAGCCAAAACGCGACAGCTGCTCCGTGCGGCCGCTGTCGCAACGCGGGCAGCGCAACCGCGGCACGATGCGGATGGCCTGCTCGCCACTGCACTGCGGCGGCACGATGCCGTACTGCTGCAGCTTCTGGCGGCCCTCGGCCGTGATCCAGTCGCTGCTCCAGGCCGGCGCACGCTGCATCGTCACGGTCACGTCGCCGAACTCGCTCAGCGCCGCCCGCACGTCGTCGGCAATCAGCTCGGTGGCGGGGCAGCCGCTGTAGGTCGGCGTCAACACGACCTCGACGCCCGACGCCGTCTCGCGCAGGTCGCGCACGATGCCCAGTTCCACCAGGCTGATCGCCGGGATCTCGGGGTCGGGCACGGCAGCGAGCTTGGCGCGGGCCGAGTCGAGGTTCACCACACGCCTCCGGGGTAGGTGCGCTGCAGATGCTGCATCGTTCCCAGCATGTGACCCATGTGCTCGCTGTGGGTGCCGTCAATGCCGCGAGGCTGCATGGCGCTGTCGCGCGGCAGCGTCAGCGTAGCCTCGCCCATCAGCGTGGCCCAATGAGTTCGCCATGCGGGCTCCAGTTCGTTCCAGGCCGGGCCGACGCCGTCCACGCCGTCAGCGGCAAACAGCTCGTTGAAGTAGGGCCACAGCACGTTCAGCGCGGCCTGCATGCGGGCCTGCGATGCCGCCGTGCCGTCGCCCAGGCGCACGACCCAGTCGCTGCTGTGTTGGCGGTGATAGCGCACTTCCTTCAGCGACTTGGCGGCGATGCCGGCCAGCTCGGTGTCCAGGCTCGTCTGAAGGCGCCCGTACAGCAGCTCCAGCCAGATCGCCACGGCCGTGTTGCGCAGCACGGTCAGCGCGAAGTCGCGCCCGCCGCCGCCATCGCTCGGGCTGCCCGCCGCGTTCGGCAACTCCACGAGCACGACGTTGCGGTAGTCGCGCTCCTCGCGCAGGAAGGCAAGCTGGTCTTCATCGCGCCCCGCGCCTTCAAGCTGACCGGCATAGGTCAGCAGCACCCTCGCCTGCCCCAGCAGGTCCAGCGCGATGTTGGACAAAGCAAGGTCTTCCTCCAGTACCGGCGCATGGCCGGCCCATTCGGACAGCCGCTGGCTGTGGATGAGGCAGGTGTCCGCCAGACGCAGGACGTAGGTGGTCTTGGCGTCCATCACATGTGGTTCAGTTCGTCCGGCAGTTCATAGAACGTCGGGTGGCGGTAGACCTTGTCGTCGGCCGGGTCGAACAGGCTGCCCTTCTCGGTCGGGTCGCTGGCGACGATCTGCTCGGAGCGCACGACCCAGATGCTGGTGCCTTCCTGGCGCCTTGTATAGACATCTCGCGCCATCTGGATGGCCATCGCCGAGTCGGGCGCATGCAGACTGCCGCAGTGCTTGTGGTCCAGACCGGCCTTGCTGCGCACGAACACTTCCCACAGCGGCCATTCGTTCTTCGGATCGCTCATCACGCCGCCTCCGCCTTCACAGCCTGTTTGCGCTCATGCGCCAGCGCTGCATCGCGCACCCAGGCGCCGTCATCCCAGGCCTTGTTGCGGGCGGCCAGGCGCTCGCGGTTGCACGGACCTTCGCCGCCCACCACTCGCCAGAACTCGGGCCAGTCGATATCGCCAAAGTCATAGCTGTCGCGTTCGGCATTCCACTTCAGCGCCGGGTCGGGCACGGTCACACCGAGGATGTCAGCCTGCGGGATGGTCGCGTCGACGAACTTCTGGCGCAGCTGGTCGTTGGTGACGCGCTTGATGCCCCAGCGCATGCTCTGTTCCGAGTTGGGCGAGTCCTTGTCCGCCGGGCCGAACATCATCAGCGACGGCCACCACCAGCGGTTCACGGCGTCCTGCACCATGGCCTTCTGCTGCGGGGTGCCCTTGCTCATCATTGTCAGCAGGCTTTCATAGCCCTGGCGCTGGTGGAAGCTCTCCTCGCGGCAGACGCGGATCATGGCCCGCGCATACGGTGCATAGGAGCAGCGGCAGAGCGGCACCTGGTTCATGATGGCGGCACCGTCCACCAGCCAGCCGATGACGCCGATGTCGGCCCAGGTCAGCGTCGGGTAGTTGAAGATGGAGCTGTACTTGGCCTTGCCCGACAGCAGCGCCTCGGTCATCTCGTCGCGACTGGTGCCCAGCGTCTCGGCGGCTGCATAGAGGTAGAGGCCGTGGCCGCCCTCGTCCTGCACCTTGGCGAGAAGAATCGCCTTGCGCTTGAGCGTCGGCGCACGCGTGATCCAGTTGCCCTCGGGCAGCATGCCGACGATCTCGCTGTGCGCGTGCTGGCTGATCTGGCGCACCAAGGTCTTGCGGTAATGCTCGGGCATCCAGTCCTTGGCCTCGATGAAGTCGCCAGCGTCGATACGAGCCTCGAAGGCCTCTTCGCGGGCCAGTTCTTCGGCGGACTTCACGACCTTCGGCTTGGCCTCGCGGGCCATTAGGTCCATCGCTTGCGTGTACATCTCAAGCTCCTTGCTTCTTGCGGTTGTCGACGACGCGGCGGGCCTTGCCCACCAGCGTGCGCTCGATGGCGTTGTTCGGCTCGACTTGAACAGTCGCCGTCACGCCGATCAGGTTCTTGATGCGCTCGGACAGGCGCTTAGCTATCCCGTCGTCGGCGGCGCTCAACGCCAGCTCGCAGCGGATGACCAGCTCGTCCAGCGGCCCGTTGCGGCTGACGACGAGCTGGTACTGCCCACCCAACCCCGGCTCCT
The DNA here is from genome assembly GCF_043555835.1 of Pelomonas parva. Lineage (NCBI taxonomy): Bacteria > Pseudomonadati > Pseudomonadota > Betaproteobacteria > Burkholderiales > Sphaerotilaceae > Roseateles > Pelomonas parva. The sequence goes on from NZ_JBIGHV010000001.1 coordinate 447,298, forward strand.
GCAGCACCAGCTCCTCCACCTGCGTCGGGAACAGGTTGACGCCACGGATGATGAGCATGTCGTCGCTGCGGCCCACGATCTTGCCGATGCGGCGCATGCTGCGCGCGGTCGGCGGCAGCAGCTTTGTGAGGTCGCGCGTGCGGTAGCGGATGACGGGCATGGCCACCTTGGTCAGCGACGTGAAGACCAGCTCGCCCTCCGAGCCATCCGGCAGCACCTCGCCGGTATCGGGGTCGATGATCTCGGGGTAGAAATGATCCTCCCAGACGACCGGGCCGTCCTTGCTCTCGACGCACTCGCTGGCAACACCTGGCCCCATGACCTCGGACAGGCCGTAGATGTCCACCGCGTCGATGCCGGCACCCGCCTCGATCTCGCGGCGCATGGCCTCGGTCCAGGGCTCGGCGCCGAAGATGCCGACCTTCAGTGACGACTCGCGTGCATCAAGACCCTGGCGGGTGAATTCCTCGACCAGCACCTGCATATAGCTGGGCGTGACCATGATGATGTCGGGCTTGAAGTCGGTGATGAGCTGCACCTGCTTCTCGGTCTGGCCGCCGCTCATCGGAATCACGGTGCAACCCAGCCGTTCGGCGCCGTAGTGGGCCCCAAGGCCGCCGGTGAACAGGCCGTAGCCGTAGGCCACGTGCACCAGGTCGCCGGCGCGGCCGCCGGCGGCGCGGATGGAGCGCGCGACGAGATTGGCCCAGTGGTCGATGTCCTTCAGCGTGTAGCCGACGACCGTGGGCTTGCCCGTCGTGCCGGACGACGCATGAACGCGCGCGAGCTGCTGGCGCGGCACGGCGAACATGCCGAAAGGGTAGTTGGTGCGCAGGTCCTGCTTGGTCGCGAACGGGAACTTCGCCAGGTCAGCCAGCGTCTTCAGGTCAGCCGGATGCACACCGGCCTCAATGAACTTCGCCTTGTAGTGCGGCACGTTGTCGTAGGCGTGCTGCAGGCTCCAGCGCAGGCGCTCCAACTGCAGGGCCTGCAACTCGTCGCGGCTGGCAGTCTCGATGGGGTCCAGCTCACCGGGGCGCGGGGTTCTCATTCAAAGACCTTTCGTTCGCCGAGGCGGTAGGAGCGGCCCCGGAACATCGCGATCAGGTCGCCGTGCTGGTTCCGTACCGCAATGTCGTACAAGCCCGTGCGGCCGGCCAGCGAGGTTTCCTCGGCCGTGGCCGTCAGCAGGTCGCCGAGCTTGGCGCTTTGGAGGATGTCGATGCCGAACCCCGACGCCACCGTCAACGCGTTGCGGGCATTGCAGGCGAAGGCGAAGGCCGAGTCGGCCAGCGTCGCGATCAGGCCGCCGTGGCAGATGGCGAAGCCGTTCAGCATGTCCGCCCGCACCGTCATCGTGACGACCGCGCGGCCGGGCGCGACCTCGGCGACGTGCATGCCCAGCATCCGGGTCGCGGCATCGTCCGCGAGCATCACATCGCGGACCTTCTCGGCCGTGGCTTGCGCGTCCAGCATCAACGGTCCTTGAACTCGGGTTGGCGCTTGTTCATGAAGGCGGCAACGCCTTCGAGATAGTCATGCGCAAAACCCAGCTGGCTCTGCAGCGCCGCCTCGCGTTGCAACGCCGTCTCGTAGTCCAACTTCATCGACTCGTCCAGCGCGCGGCGCGTTTCCACAAGGGCGCGCGTGGGCATGCCGGCAAGCTTCTGCGCCAGCGCGATCGCGGCATCCTGCAGCTCCGCATCGGCAACCACGCGCGAGATCAGCCCCAGCCGCTCGGCCTCCACGGCCTTCACCTTGTCGCCCAGCAGCGCCAGCTCCAGCGCCTTGGCGCGGCCCACCAGGCGGGGCAGCAGCCAGGTGCCGCCGCAGTCAGGGATCAGGCCAATCTTCGAGAAAGCCTGGATGAAGCTCGCACTCTCGCCCGCCAGCACGATGTCGCAGCTCAGCGCCAGGTTGGCACCCGCCCCCGCCGCGACGCCGTTGACGGCCGCCACCACTGGCACCGGCAAGCTGCGCAGCCGCAGCGCCAACGGGATGTAGCAGTGCTCCAGCATCCAGCCGATGTCCTTGGGTGCTGCACCCGGCTCGCGGCTGGGCGCCACATGCGGGTCCGCCAGGTCCTGGCCGGCACTGAAAGCCCGGCCCGCGCCGGTGATCAGCACACAGCGCGTCGCGCCGTCCTCGGCCGCCGCATCCAGCGCCTGCCGGAGCTGACCCAGCATGGCCGCCGTGAAGGCGTTCAGCGCCTCGGGGCGGTTCAAGCGGAGCAGACGCACGGCGCCGTGCCGTTCGCTCTGGATCAAGACTTCGGTCATTGAACGTTTCCCTACCGATCGGTCGGCCAATGGTAGAGCGCCATCCGCCGGGCTTCAAGCCACGGCGGGTAAACCCCTGTCAGAGGATCTCGACGGCCTCGGCCAGCGCAGCGACCAACGCCGGCCGCGGCGGCGCGAAGCCATAGGCCGTGCAGGCGGCCGCACCGGCGGCCAGCGCCCAGCGCAGATGCAGGGCGGCGGGAACGCCGGCGTTGCGCATCAGGCTGTCCAGCAAGCCGGCCATGGTGGCGTCTTCGGCGCCGACTGTGTCAACCACCTCCACATGAGGCGCTCGGCCTGCGGCTTCTTCTGCGCCGTGGTAAAGCGTTGCGCCCGTCTCGCCGGTCGTCAGCAGCAGCCAGGCGCCGGGGTTCCAGGCGGCGATCTGGGCCAGGCCCGTGCGGTGGTCGTGCACGCGGAACAGGGCCCGCAACTCAGTGTCCGACAGCTTGATGACATCGGCCAGCCGGCACATCTGCTCCAGCGTGTCGTCGTAGCTGGCGTCCATGGGCGGCGCGCGGAAGCTGGGGGCGTAGCTGATCAAGCGGCCCTCCCCCTTCAACGCCTCGGCCAGCGCCCGCAGCCGCCCGGCCAGCGGCGCACGCACCAGGCCCAGGCTGCCGAAGTGGGCCCAGCGCAGCGCCCGCGTCCAGCCCGCCGGCAGGCCCTCGGGGCGGAAGTGCAGGTCGGCGCTGTCCTGGCCGATGAGGAAGCTGCGTGGCGGGTCGACCTCGTGCGCCACGGCCAGCAACGGCGGCCGCGGCAGCTGCTGGATGAAGCGCATGTCGAGGTGGGCATCCTGGCTGGCCTGCCAGATGTCGGCGCCGAAGGGGTCGCGGCTGACGGCGCCGGCAAAGGCGCTGAGCTGCCCCAGCGTCGACATCGCCACCGCCACCTGCCAGGGCGAGCCGCCACTGGCGCTACGCCAGCGATCGAGCCCGATGCGGACGAGATCGGTCAAGGCTTCGCCGAAAGCAACGAACTGCGGCAGATCGGGATGGAGGATCTGGGTCATTGCAGGGCATTCAAGCGCGACCTGACCAGGCCCGCAAGCCCCCGGCTTTGGCTGCACTGACACAATTGCGCCATGTCAGCCCGCGTGATTCCCTTGCACGACGCCCGCCAGGTGTGGCTGGCCCCGCCCGCTGCCGGCAACAGGCCGGACGGTCCGCTCGCCGACGCGCTGGGCCGGCCGCTGCGCGATCTGCGCATCTCGGTGACGGACCGCTGCAACTTCCGCTGCGGCTACTGCATGCCCAAGCAGGTGTTCGACAAGCACCACGAGTTCCTGCCCCACGCCGACCTCCTCAGTTTTGAGGAGATCAACCGGCTGGCACGCGTCTTCACCGGCCTGGGCGTCGAGAAGCTGCGCATCACCGGCGGCGAGCCGACGCTGCGCCGGGGCCTCGAAACCTTGCTTGCCATGCTGGCCCAACTGCGCACGCCCGACGGCCGCGGGCTGGACCTGACGCTGACCACCAACGGCTCCACGCTGGTGAAGAAAGCCGCCGCGCTGAAGGCTGCCGGCCTGAACCGCCTGACGGTCAGTCTGGACGGACTGGACGATGCCGTCTTCCAGCGCATGAACGATGTCGGCTTCCCCGTCGCCGACGTGCTGGCCGGCATCCGCGCCGCGCAGGATGCAGGCCTGGGACCGATCAAGGTCAACATGGTCGTGCAGCGCGGCGTCAACGACGACCAGATCCTGCCGATGGCGCGGCACTTCAGGCACAGCGGCGTCGTACTGCGCTTCATCGAATACATGGACGTGGGCGCCACCAACGGCTGGCGCATGGACCAGGTGCTGCCCAGCGCCGAGGTGCAGCGCCGCATCGCCACCGAGTGGGCGCTGACGCCGCTGTCGCACAGCGCACCCGGCGAGACAGCCGAGCGCTGGGCCTATGCCGATGGCAGCGGCGAGGTCGGTTTCATCTCCAGCGTGACGCAGGCCTTCTGCGGCGACTGCAACCGCGCCCGGCTGTCGACCGAGGGGCGGCTCTACACCTGCCTGTTCGCACACCGGGGGCACGACTTGCGCGGACTGCTGCGTGGCGCCGAGCCGTTCAGCGACGAGCAATTGGCGAGCGCCGTCGCCGGTGTGTGGACCGCGCGCGAGGACCGCTACTCACAGCTGCGCGGCACCGCTGCGGCCGGGGCGGAACCGCGCGTCGAGATGCATTACATCGGTGGCTAGTTCGACCCACCCCCTACCGGCTTCGCCGGCCCCCTCAAGGGGGCGTCGCCAGTGGCCCGGCAAAGCCGGTTCCACGGCGCCCGCTGCAGGGGCTCGCGGGCTTCGCCGCGAGCAGTCATGACTGCTGCGATGTTTGGGTTGGTGCTGGCTGGTGGTCGCGGCATACGCATGGGCGGCGCAGACAAGGGCTTGCAGTTGCTGGACGGCAGGCCGCTGGTGTCGCATGTCATGGCCCGCCTGGCGCCGCAGGCCGGCCGCGTGCTGATCAGCGCCAATCGCAACCTCGACGCCTACGCCGCCTTCGGCCACCCCGTCCTCACCGACCCGCCCGGCCTCGAATTCGCCGGCCCGCTCGCCGGCATGCTGGCCGGCCTGAGCGCGATCCCTGAAGACGCCTGGCTGCTAACCGCGCCCTGTGACTGCCCTCACCTGCCCGCCAACCTGGCCGAACGACTGATGGCACAGGCCCAGCCGCACGGCCTGGCCTTTGCGCAGGCCGCGCGCGAGCACCCGTCGCACGCGCTGCTGCACGCCCGCCTGCGCGAGCCGCTGACGGCCTATTTAAACGGCGGCGGGCGCGCCGTGCTGCGCTGGATGCTGGCCCAGCCGCACGGTGTGGCCCGCTTCGACGACGAGGCCGCCTTCGCCAACCTCAACCACGTCGCCGACCTGCATGGCTGAGATCACCCTGCGCCCCATGCTGGAGCCGGACCTGCTCGCCTACAAGGCGCTGCGCGATGCGATGCTCACCGGCCACCCCGAGGCCTTCACGTCCGACGCCGAGACCGAGCGCCAGCGCGACCTCGCCAGTTACCGCAGCCGCCTGGCCGGCGGCCTGGGCGGCGGCACGCTGTTCACGCTGCTGGCGCTGGACGGCCCCCGCGTCATCGGCGCGCTGACCTGCGAGCGCGAACCGCGCCGCAAGGTGCAGCACATCGCCCATCTCGTCGGCATGATGGTGGCGGACACCCACCGGGGCCGCGGCATCGGCCGGGCGCTGCTGGCAGGCGCCATCGCCCGACTGCAAGCGACGGCCGGGCTGGCGCAGGTCACGCTCAGCGTGACGACCGGCAACCGCGCCGCCGTAGGCCTGTACGAAAGCGCCGGTTTCACCCGTTACGGCCGCCTGCCCGACGCCGTGCGCCTGCCCGACGGGCGGCGCCTGGACAAGGACTTGATGCTGCTAAGGCTGTAGCAGTTCGAACTGCACCACCAGCGCATCCTGCACGGCCAGCAGCCCGCCCAGCACGGTGAACGGCCGGATGCCGAAGTCGCTCTGGCGGACGACCAGCTCGCCCCGCGCGCGCCGCCCATCCACCTCGGCCACGAACCATTGCCGCCGCGTCACGCCGTGCAGCGTGACCTCCGCCTCCACCGCGCGCCGCCCGCCCTCGCCCACCTGCTGCAGCGCGCGCACGACCACCTCGGGGTGGGCCGCCGCGTCCAGCGCCTTCAGCAGATTGGCGCGCGTGCCGGCACGGGCCTCGTCGTCCATGCTGCTGGCGAAGGCCGCGCCGAGGCGCTCCCGCAGCGCCGGCGGGTCGATGGCCAGCGCGTCGAGACGAAACCTCAGCATTGGCCCGCCGGCCGCCCATTGCACGCGAAGGTCTGCCGCCCGCAGCACATGGTTGTGGCCCAGGCGCGCCGCCGTGCCGCCGCGGAAGACGAGGATATGCAGCTCGTCGGTGGACGAGACCGGAGGCGCCGGCAGCGGCGCCGACGCACAGCCTGCGAGCAGGGCCAGACCCAGCAGCAGACCTCGGCGGTAGATGATTTGCGGGCTCAAACTGGGGCTTTCTCTGAGGTTTTGTGCACCGAAGCGCGGCGTTCCTGGATCAGGCTGGACTAGCATAGCCACCATCCAAAAGATGGAGGCCCGCACCATGGCCAGCCTGTTCCGCCCCGCGCTCGACCTGATGGCGCAATACGCCGCCTATCACCGCGACCGCCGCAACATCACCACCCACTTCATCGGCATCCCGCTGATCGTCTTCGCCATCAGCGCGCTGCTCGCGCGTGCCGAGTTCGCGCTGGGCGACACGCCGATGAACGCGGCCATCGTGCTGTGGGCGCTGTCGGCGCTCTGGTATCTGACCCGCGGCAACCTCATGCTGGGCGCGGCGACCGCCATCGTCAACGGCGTGCTGACGGCGCTGGCCATGACCGTCGCGGCACAAGGCTCGACAACCGGCTGGCTGGCCATCTCGCTGGGCGCCTTCGTCATCGGCTGGGTATTCCAGTTCATCGGCCACTACTACGAGGGCCGCAAGCCCGCCTTCGTGGACGACCTCGTCGGCCTGCTGGTCGGGCCGATGTTCGTCGTCGGCGAGGCCATGTTCATGCTCGGCTGGGGCCGGCCGATGCTGGAAGAGATTGAACGCCGCGTCGGCCCGACGCATCTGCGCGACCTCGCCCACCCGGTCTGACCGAGCGTCAATGGCCGGCGTTCTCGTCATGGGCGCCGGCTCGGTGGGCTGCTTCATCGGCGGCCTGACGCAGCTGGCCGGCGTGCCAGTCCACTTCGTCGGCCGCCCGCGCGTGCTGGGCGCTCTTCGCAAGCAAGGCCTTCGCCTGACCGACATGGACGGCCTGGACCGCCGCATTCCCGCCCTCGACCTGCGCCTGCACGACGAGCCCCCCGCCGGCCTCAAGCCCGACCTGGTGCTGCTGTGCGTGAAGTCCGGCGCCACGGCCGAGGCGGCCACGGCGCTGGGCCTGACGCTGCCGCAGGGCACGCCGGTCGTCAGCCTGCAGAACGGCATCGGCAATGCGACGCTGGCCCGCGCTGCCGTGCCGCAGCTGCACTGGCATGCCGGCATGGTGCCCTTCAACATCGCCGAGCTGGCGCCGGGCCACTACCACCGTGGCACCGGCGGCGCGCTGGCAGCCGAGGCGGCAGCGGGCGACGCCGCACTGGCCGCGTGGAAGACCGCGCTGGGCCGCGTCGGCATGGGCCTGGCGCTGCACGCCGACCTCGCGCCGGTGCAGTGGGGCAAGCTGCTGCTGAACCTGAACAACCCGGTCAATGCGCTGTCCGGTCGGCCGCTGCGCGACGAGTTGCTGGAACGCGGCTACCGCCGCGTGCTGGCCGCGTTGCAGCAGGAGGCGCTGGACCTGCTCGACGCTGCGCAGCGCCCCGTGGCCCAGCTCACGCCGCTGCCACCGCGCCGGCTGCTGGTGCTGCTGCGCCTGCCCACGCCGCTGTTCCGCCTCGCTGCCGCGCGCATGCTGCGCGTCGACGCCCAGGCGCGTTCCAGCATGGCCGACGACCTGGCCCACGGCCGGCCGACGGAGATCGACGCGCTGTGCGGCGAGGTCGTGCGCCTGGCGCACAGCCTGCATCGCAGTGCGCCGCTGAATGCGCGCATGCAGGCGCTGGTGGAGGCCTGGCCGCGGCGGCGCCGGGCCTACTCGCCGACAGAGCTGCTGCAGGCGCTCGGGCTGGCCTGAACGGGGCGGCGCGGCCTCTGCACAACATCGCAAGCAAAACCGAAGCGACATTCAGGCACCGCCTGCGCGCAGGCTTGCGACAATCAGCGGCTTTGTTGCCTGCCCGACGCCGCCATGCTTGAACTCCTGTCCAACCCGCAGACCTGGATTGCCTTTGCCACACTGACCGCGCTGGAGCTGGTGCTGGGCATCGACAACATCATCTTCATCAGCATCCTGGTGGACAAGCTGCCCAAGGCCCGGCAGGAGGTGGCGCGGCGCCTGGGCCTGTTCATGGCCATGTTCATGCGCATCGCGCTGCTGCTGCTGCTGGCCTGGATCGTCGGCCTGGTGGAGCCGTTGTTCACACTGCCCGTCATCGACAAGGGCATCTCGGGGCGAGACCTCATCCTCATCGGCGGCGGCCTGTTCCTGATCTGGAAGAGCACGGCCGAGATCCACGGCTCGCTCGAAGGCGAGGACGACACCACCGCCGACGGCGCCCGGGCCGCCAAGGCGGCTTTCACCTCGGTGATCCTGCAGATCATGGTCATCGACCTGGTGTTCTCGCTGGACTCCATCATTACCGCCGTCGGCATGGTCGACGACGTGCGCATCATGATCGCGGCCGTGGTTGCCTCGGTGGGCTTGATGATGCTGTTCGCCAGCGCCATCGGCCGCTTCGTGTCCGACCACCCGACCATCAAGATGCTGGCGCTGAGCTTCCTGGTCGTCGTCGGTGTCGTGCTCGTGGCCGACGGCTTCGGCCACCCGGTGCCCAAGGGCTACATCTACTTCGCGATGGCCTTCTCGCTGGGCGTCGAGATGATCAACATCAAGATGCGCAAGAAGACCGCCACCGCGGTCAAGCTGCGCCAGCAGATCCCGGGCGGCGAGGAGTAAGGCGCGGGATGCGCTGCGGCGGCGCTCAGCGTCGCCCGGCGCCGACCAGCACCAGCACACCGCCCACGATGCCGGCAATGCCCAGCCACATCGGGATGTTGACGGACTTCTCCTCCGTGACATTGATCTCCAGCGGGCCGATCTTGGCGGCGGTCTTCTCGTCCTTGTACGAGAACCCGCCGTAAGCCAGCGCGAGTACGCCGCCGACGATCAGGGCCAGGGCGATTGCACGCAAACCGTTCATAGAAACCTCCAGAGATTGTTGAGACACGCGCGGTCCCACCGCCGTGCGACTGGAGTACACCGCCCGCGCCCCGCGCCGCCTGTAGGACGCCGCGAGGGGGGCATGTCGGTTGCTGGCGCTTACGCGTCAGGTCGCCCAGATGCGCGGGTCGCCGCCGGGCAGCGCCCACAGCCGCTCGCGCCACAGCGCCCTCACCCGGCGCAAGGCCAGCGTGACGGCCTCGACCTCGTCACCGACGACGCGCATCAGCAGCACCGCGCCGCGCGGGCCGGCCAGGTGGGTGATGCCGCTGAGCGGCACGTCGGCAAGCAGCGCACGGCTGTCGGCCAGCAGCGCGTCGGCTTCGGCCAGCGTGCGGGTCTGGGCATAGGCCAGCGTGCCCAGCACGCGCTTGCCGACCAGGCCGCAGGGGCCGTCCAGCAAGGCCTTGTCGGCCGCATCCAGCCAGCCCCGGTCCAGCCATTGGCCGCTGATCTCCAGGTGCTGCAGCAGCTTGCCGGCATCAAAGTGCTGGCCCGCTGCCGGCAAGCCCAGGCCCAACACCTCGGTCGCGAACAGGCTGGCGCCAGGTGCGAGGCTGAGCCTGACCTCGTTGCGCGCGATGCAGTTGGGATAGGCCAGCGTCTCCTGCGGCAGCCATTCCAGCCGCGCGCCTTCGCCCACGCTGGCGTGCACGACCTGCGCCGCCTCGCCCGCGTTGGAACGGTAGAAGCGCGTCGCCGCCGGTGTGGTGACGAGCAGGTGGGCGCCGGGTTCGACGTCGATACGGATGTCCAGGCGGTCGCCACCGACAAGCCCGCCAGGCGGATGCACCAGCACCGCGTGAGCGATGCGGTTGGTCTCCGGGTAGAGCGTCTTCAGCAGCCGCAGAGGGCCGTCGTGGCGGGCATGCACGCGAGTCGCGCCGCTGCCGTCACGCGCGGCGCTCAGCGTCAGCCGTGCGGGCCAACGGATGAGATCAACCAACGAGCAAGCCCTTCTTCTCGATGAAGCTCACCACCTCAGCCAGGCCGTCACGGGTCTTGAGGTTGGTCATGACCCAGGGCTTCACCGGCCGCATGCGTGCGGTGTCGCTGCGCATGACGTCCAGGTCGGCGCCCACGTGCGGCGCCAGGTCGGTCTTGTTGATGACGAACAGGTCGCTCTTGGTGATACCGGGGCCGCCCTTGCGCGGGATCTTCTCGCCGGCGGCCACGTCGATGACGTAGATGGTCAGGTCGCTCAGCTCGGGGCTGAAGGTGGCCGCCAGGTTGTCGCCGCCGCTCTCGACGAAGACGATGTCCGCATCGGGGAACTTGTCCAGCATGCGGTCCACGGCTTCGAGGTTGATGGAGCAGTCCTCGCGGATGGCCGTGTGCGGGCAGCCGCCGGTCTCCACGCCCATGATGCGTTCGGGCGCCAGCGCACCGGCCACGGTCAGCAGGCGCTGGTCTTCCTTGGTGTAGATATCGTTGGTGACGACGACGAGGTCCCAGCGGTCGCGCATCGTCTTGCAGAGCATCTCGACGAGGGTGGTTTTGCCCGAGCCCACGGGGCCGCCGACGCCGACGCGCAGCGGGGGAAGCTTTTTCGTGCGGTTGGGGATGGCGTGCAAGGGTGCAGAAGTCATGAGCGGAAAAGTCGGGAGTATTGGGTTTCGTGGCGGGCGCCGTGGATGCCCAGCAGCGGCGCAAAAGCCATGGGCTCGGGCACAGTCAGCGCCGTCTCAACGGCTGGCGGGATGGCGTGCACGAGCCGTGCCAGCAGGCGCTGCCCGGCGGTCTGGCCCAGCGGCACGCTGCGCACGGCGGCCTGCATCAGGTTCTCGGCCCAGCCAAAGGCGATGGCCTGCAGCGCGGGCTGCAGCGCGGCGCCCCGCGAGGCGGCGGCGGCACCCATGACGACTGGCCAGGTCGGCGCGGGCTTGAGCTGTTGCAGCAACGGCAGCACAGCGGCGCCGGGGATCAGGCCTTGCATCCAGACCAGCAGGCTGCGCCCCATCTGCTGGGCCTGCTGCAGGCCCTCGCTGGTCTCGCGCGTCTGCAGCGTCCAGGCATTCAGCTCGGCCAGCCGTGCGCCGTCGAGCGCCAGCGTGGCGGCATGCGCGGCCGCCGCAACGGGCAGCTCGGCGCGCGCCTGCACGAGTTCAAGCTGGTTCAGCAGCCAGTCGCCGGCGCTGGTCTCGTCATGCACGATGCCGGCATCGACGGCCGCTTCCAGGCCTTCCGAATAGCTGAAGCCGCCCACCGGCAGCGCGGGCGAGGCGAGCCAGAGCAGGTGCAGCAACGAGGCGTCAGTGCTTGTGGTCATGACCGTGGTCGTGACCGCAGCCGGGGCCGTGCACATGGCCGTCGTCGTGCGCCTTGACGGGAATGGCCAGCGGCTTGCGAACGGGCGCGGGCTCGTGATGGTCGTGGGCGTGATCGTGGCCATGGTGGTGGCCATGCCCGGCGCCTTCGCCATAAGCCCCGCCCTCGGGCTCGAAGGCCGCCTGGGCTTCGGTCACGATCAGATGCTGGCGGCGCAGCATCTCGGCCAGCACGGGGTCGGGCTCGAACTGCAGCAGCGCCGGCTGCAATTCCAGCGGCACATGCCGGTTGCCGAGGTGGTAGGCGGCGCGCAGCAGGTCGAACGGCGAGCCGTGCTCGGCGCAGTGGCGCACCTGCAGCACCGGCTGGGCGGAGGCGATGACACGCACGAGCGTGCCGTCTTCGGCCACGAGCACATCACCGCCGCGCAGCGTCGTGCCACGCGGCAGCACGACGCCAATCTCGCGGCCGGTGGAATCGGTGGCCGAGAAGCGGCTCTTGCTGCGCGTGTCCCAGTCGAGTTCAAGGGTAGGCGCGCGCTTGACGAGCACGGCGGCGAGACCGGCACCGCCGGCAATGCGTTTGGAGGCGTGGATCATGGGCTTGTCAGCGGAACGAAGTGTCGGATAGTATTACAAACGTTATAACTCGAAGGGGTCGCGATGAGCGCGCTCAAGGTAACCCAAATCGGCAACTCGCTCGGCGTGATCTTGCCCAAGGAAGTGCTCGCCCGTTTGAAAGTGGAGAAGGGTGACGTGCTCTACCTCTCCGACGCCGTCAACGGCGTGCTGATCTCGCCCTACAGCCCGGAGTTCGAGCAACAGATGGACGCGGCACGCAGCATCATGAAGAAGCGCCGCGCCGTGCTGCGGGAGCTTGCCAAATGAGCGAGCGCGCGTGGCGCTGGCTGAGCGCCGACGTGCTGAGGGCCATTCACCATGAGCAGTTGGCCGAGCATGGGGGCGCAGCGGGTGTTCGTGATGAAGGCTTGTTCGAGTCAGCGGTAGCGCGGCCACAGAACCTGGTGGCCTACGGGCACCCCGACGTTTTCGAACTGGCTGCCGCATACGCAGTCGGTTTGGCCAAGAACCACCCCTTCATCGATGGCAACAAACGCACGGCCTACGTCGCCATGGAGTTGTTCCTCTGGCTCAATGGCCTGGAACTGCTGGCGACCGACGCGGATTGCGTCATCACCATGCTGGGTGTCGCCGCCAGCCAGATCAGCGAGGCCGAACTGGCCGACTGGCTGCGGCAGCAGACCGAGCCGATTGCCTGACCCCTCAAGAGACCGCACATGACCGCTCCCCATCTGGAAACCCTCACTCTCTCGATTGAGGAACACATCGCCACCGTCCGCCTGAACCGCCCCGACAAGGCGAACGCGATGAACGCGGCGATGTGGCAGGACATCCGCCGCGCCTTCGACTGGATCGACGGTCAGCCCGAGGCCCGCGTGGCGGTGCTGGAAGGCGAAGGCAAACACTTCACCGCCGGCATCGACCTGGCCATGATGATGGGCATCGCCCCGCAGATCGCCGACCCCTGCGACGGCCGCACGCGCGAGAGCCTGCGCCGCGTCATCCTCGACATGCAGGACACCCTCACCAGCCTGGAGCGCTGCCGCAAGCCCGTGCTCGCGGCCATCCACGGCGCCTGCGTGGGCGGCGGCATCGACCTGATCTGCGCCGCCGACATGCGCTACTGCAGCGCCGACGCCTACTTCTCCATCAAGGAGATCGACATCGGCATGGTGGCCGACGTCGGCACGCTGCAACGCCTGCCCAAGCTGATCGGCTCGCAGGGCCTGGTGCGTGAGTTGGCCTACACGGGCCGGCGCGTGGAGTCAGCCGAGGCGCGCGACGTGGGCCTCGTCAACCGCGTGTTCGACAGCCGCGAGGCGCTGCAGTCGGGCGTGCGCGAGATCGCCGCCGCCATCGCCACCAAGTCGCCGCTGTCCATCCGCGGCACCAAGGAACAGCTGAACTATGCGCGTGACCATTCGGTCGCCGACGGCCTCAACCACATCGCGACCTGGAACGCGGCGATGCTGATGAGCGAGGACCTGAGCAAGGCCATGATGGCCGGCAAGTCGACACCGTCGTTCCGCGACTGAACACGGCGCGAGGGTCATCGGGCGCAACGTCAGCACGACTCGATCTTGCCGCCCAGAATGCCTGGCCATGAGAAGCCTCATTGCCTGCCTGCTCTGCCTGCTGCTCGCCCCGGCCTGGGCGCTGGACCTGCGCAACGGCGATGTGCTGATCTATCGCCACGCACTGGCGCCGGGCGGCGGTGACCCGGCCGGCCTGAAGCTCGGCGACTGCGGCACTCAGCGCAACCTCAGCGCCGCCGGCCGCGCACAAGCGCGGCAGATCGGCGCGGCCCTGCGCCAGCGCCTGGGCGCGCTGCGCGTGGCCGAGGTCTGGGCCTCGCCCTGGTGCCGCACGCTGGAGACCGCGCGCCTGGCCTTCCCCGGCCTGCCGGTGCGTGAGCAGCCCGCCTTCGGCTCCTTCTTCCAGCAGCCCGAGCGCGAAGCGCAGATGCTGGGCAGCGCGCGCGAACAGTTGGCCGGCTGGCGCGGGCCGGGCGTGCTGGTGGTCGTCACGCACCAGGTGACGATCACCGGGCTGAGCGGCATCTTCCCGGCGTCGGGTGAAGGTGTCGCCATGCGCTGGACGGCCGGGCGCACCGAGGTGCTGGGGCGTCTGCAAGCGCCGCCACACTGAGAGGGCGAGAGCTCTTCAGCCCTGCCGCTCGTGGTCTTCCAGCGCCATCAGCAGCCCGGTGCGCTGCTCGCGCGCCACCTGCCGCCAATGCACGCCGGTGAGCGCGCCTTCAAGCGCCCACAGCAGGTTCAGCGACACAGGCTGCCCCGCCTGTTTTGCCTTGACGTATGCCGCCACCGAGCCGAGTGCGCGCAGCTGATCGACCGTCGTGATGCCGACGCTGGCAAGCATCTGCGCAGACTTGGGCCCGAGATTGGGCAGGGACTCGAAGGCTTCCGGCATGGCACGGCTGCAGGTTGCCCCGGCTACCGCCTCGCGGCGCCAGGAGCCCCCTCGTTCCCCGTCGCCGCGTCATTCAGGCGCGCGGCTTCCCGGATGACGTTGTCCGCGCTTTCCAGGCCGTAGCCGCGCTCCACCGCCTGCATCACGCGCTCCTTGTCGATGGTCCAGGCCTTGACCGCCACGTCGGGCGCCGGGCTGCGGCGCATCTCCGCGAGGATGTCCCAGCGGGTCACCCCCGTCTCAAGGCGGCCCTGCCACTGCTTCGCCCATTGAGCCGTGACCTCGTCGCGTTCGTTCTGCGCCAGCGAGCCCAGCGTGCGGTGCGCCTCGTCCGCCTGGCCGGTGTAGGCAGACGCCAGCGCCGCCGAGCCGCCCAGCGCGTCCACATCGCGCGCGGCCTGCCAGGCGGTGATGACGCCATCCAGCGCCGCCTTGCGCGGCTCGTCCGTCGCGGCCACCTCGGCCTTGAAGGCCGCGAACGCGGCTTCCCAGGATTGCGGGTTTACCTCGCGGGCACGCTCCAGGTGGCGCTGCGCCGCCTGGAGATGGGCGCGCCCGGCGTCGCCCGGGTTGCGCTCGGCAAGGCGCAGGTGGGCCACACCCGCCAGATACCGGGCCTCGAAATGGGCGTCATCGTCCTGCAGCACGGCCGCCAGCTGGGGCAAGGCGTCCTGCGGGTTGCCCCAGTCGATCTGGGCCCGGCTCAGGGTCAGGCGCGCCAGGTCTTCGTTGGGAAACTGCGGCGCCAGCACGGCCAACTGCTTGAGCAGGGCCTCGCCGGTCGAGCGGCTCGGGCAGGCCTTCAACGCGGCATTGGCCAGCACGAACTTGCCCGCAGCCACGGGCAGGCTGCGGATGTTCACCCGGCCAGCGGGAAACGACGGCGCCTCCACCCGCAGCGCCGCCATGCCCTTGAGCCCGTAGCGCCACATCACCGTGCTGATATCGGCCTTCTTCAGACCGAAGGCGCGCTCAAACGCTGGCGTCGGCGCCACGCCACGGCCGACCAGCACGAGGTAGCGGTCCAGGCGCTTGCGGTTCTCTTCCGACGACAGCATGTAGTGCGTCAACAGCCAGGACTTCGCCTCGAACTCCAGGCGCACGCCGGCCGCGCCGGCGTAGCTGCGGGCGTCGGCGAGCCTGCCCTCCAGCACGTCGTCGTAATCCAGGCTGTACCGCCGGCCGTCGCCGATGAACCTCAGGTAACCGCCGACGCCCTTGGGCACCCGGCCCACCACCATCTGCCGGTCGGAGAAACGCACGCTGGAGAAGTACTGCGCAAAGCCGTCGATGAACGACGCTGGCGTGCGGATGTCGGTGTGGCGGTACAGGAACTGCCGCGCATAGGCCTCGAAGACATAGGACAGCGTCTCGTTCAGCGGTGCCTTGTCCAGCTGCCCGTCGACCAGGCTGGGGATGCGCTCCAGATGCACGCCGAAGCCCTGCACGCCGGCCGCGCAGCTGCTGTACAGGCCCACAGCATCGGCCGGCGGGCTGTCGGCCACCTCGCGCAGGTCAGTCGCGCTGTTGTGGAAGTACAGCGTCATCCTGGGCTGCGGCCGCGCCACCTCGCCACTGGGCAGCGTGTAGATGCGCAGCAGATGGTCGAGCTTCTCCAGGTTGTCCAGCAGCAGGGCCACATCGTCTTCACCGGCGTCGGAATAGACGACGAAGCGGGGGCTCTCGGCCCGCACCCATTGCGACAGCTCGGCCTTCTTGCCGGCCACGCTCACGCGCGGCTGCACGTTCGCCGCGCCGGCTTGCTGGGCGCCGGCGGAGCCAATCGACAGCAGACAGAGGGCGGCGGCGAGCACGCTCGCACGGGGTCCGTTGCGCATGGATGTTCCTTCTCGATGTTCTGGCGGCCGGCTTGTCTCGGGCCGGGGGACCGATGGTAAGGGGGGGGGGGCGACCCGCCGCTCATGAGCCGGTCGGGCCACGCGCCGTGCACCGCTGTCACGTTGATCGCCAACCATGCTTGGCCTCATCCGACACTCGCCAGGAACCGCCATGCACCTCCGCAGATCAACAGCCGCCGCCCTCTTGCTGGCCGCTGGCATCGGCCACGCCGCCACCTTCGACCTGCGCCTGCTGGGCACGCAGGACATCGCCACCGGCACGCTGTTCGGCGGTGTCGAGTTCGGCGGCATCTCGGGGCTAGACCGTCTGGGCGCCGGCCGCTATGTCGCCATCGCCGATGACCGCGGCGGCGAACGCGGCACGCCGCGCTTCTACGAGCTGGGCCTGAACTACGACGCTGCCGGCTTCCACGGCGTGACGATCAACAGCCAGACCTACATGCAACGCCCCGACGGCACGCCCTTCCCCGCCACGAGCCGCACGGTCGACCCCGAGGGCATACGCCTACTGGCCAATGGCAACCTCGCCTGGTCCAGCGAAGGCAACTGGAGCGGCAACCCGGCCGCGCGCTACCAGCCCTTCGTGCGCGAGATGACGGCTGCCGGCGGCTTCGTCCGCGAGTTTGGCCTGCCGTCGATGTACGGCTACGTCGACAACACCACCACGGGCGCCCGCAGCAACAAGGGCTTCGAGGCGCTGGCCGTGACGCCCGGCGGCACGATCTACGCCGCCAACGAGGACGCGCTGATCCAGGACGGCCCACTGACCACCGTCGCCGCCGGCAGCGTCGTTCGCGTCACCGCCGTGGACACCGCCACGGGCCAGTCCGGCCGGCAATACGCCTACGCGCTGCCCGCCATCCCCGTGGACGCACCGCCCGGCGCGCCCTTCCCGCCCGACAACGGCATGTCGGAGCTGCTCGCCATCGACGACACCAGCTTCATCGCCGTCGAGCGCGCCTTTGCCGCCGGCGTGGGCAACACCATCCGCCTCGTCAAGACCAGCATCACCGCCGACACCACCGACGTGAGCGGCCTCGCCAGCCTGGTGGGCGCCACCTACACGCCGATGACGCGCGAGCTGCTGCTGGAGATGCCCATCAGCTTCGAAGGTGTGGCGCTGGACAACATCGAGGGCATCAGCTGGGGCGAGACGCTGGCCAACGGCAACCGCACGCTGGTGCTGGTGGCAGACAACAACTTCTCCGCCACGCAGCGCACGCAGATCATGGTGTTCGAGGTCAGCGCCGTGCCCGAACCCGCCACCTACGTCGCGATGCTGGGCGGCCTGGCCGTGCTGGGCCTGGTGGCTCGCCGCCGCCGCGCGCTGCGCTAGGCTTGCGCGGTGTCGGGACCGCTATCGGTCCCGACGTTCGCAGCCACCGCTGCAGCCCTTTGACGAGAGCCCACCCCGTGCCCAACAAACGCAGCAGCAACGCCGTCCGCCTGGAATTCGCGGCCGACTCCCTGGTCAAGACCAACCTGTCCGGCGCGGCCTTCACGGGCGACTGGCTTTGGGTGGCCGGCGACGAGGCCTGCGGCATCGACCGCCTGCGCCGGCTGGACACGCAGGGGCCCGAGCTGCTGCGCTTCGGCGAGGTGCGCGACTTCCCGCTGACCGAGCTGCTGGACCTGCCCGGCGCCGCCGACGAAGAGGCCGACCTGGAAGGCATGGACATGGTCGACGGCATGCTGTGGGTGGTCGGCTCGCATGGCCTGAAGCGCAAGAACGCCAAGCCCGACAAGGACGACGCCGGCAACGCCAAGCGCCTGGCCAAGGTGGCGCTGGACGGCAACCGCCGCCTGCTGGCCTGTCTGCCCGTCGAGAACAACGAGCAGGGCGAACCCTGCCTGGTGCGGCAGGCGAAGGACGGCCGGCGCGCGCTGCGGCTCAAGGGCGATGCCGAGTCCAACCTGCTCACCAAGGCGCTGGCCAGCGACCCGCACTTCGGGCCCTACATGGCCATCCCCGGCAAGGACAACGGCTTCGACATCGAAGGCCTGGCCGTGCACGGCCGCCGCCTGCTGCTGGGCCTGCGCGGGCCGGTGCTGCGCGGCTGGGCAGCGCTGCTGGAGGTGGAGATCGAAGCGCGTGACGACCACCTGCGCTTGGCGCCGCTGGACAGCAGCGGCAGCCTGTTCCGCAAGCACTTCCTGCAGCTCGACGGCCTGGGCGTGCGGGACCTGCATTTCTGCGGCGACGACCTGTTCATCCTGGCCGGCCCGACCATGGTGCTGGACGGCGAGATCCGCTTGTTCAAGTGGCCGGGCGCCAGGCAGGCGCTGGCGGACAACCGCGAGCCGGTGCGCTTTGTGCCCGCGCTGACCGAGTCGGTCGCCCTGCCCCACGGCCGCGGCGTCAACCGCGCCGAGGCGGTGTGCGACCTGCCGCCCGAACTGGCCGGCGGCAAGCCGAGCTGGCTGGTGCTGTACGACGCGCCGGGGCCGACCCGCAAGGACGGCGAGCACGCGGTCTTCGGCGACCTGCTGCAGCACGGCTGACGGTCGCCCGTCAGTGCACCGCGCTCAGCAGCGCTTCGTCCACCCACCGCCGCAGCAGGCTGCCCATCTCGGCAGCCGCGTCCGCTGAGGCGAACTGCTCCGACAGCGTGGCGCACACGGCCGCAAAGCTCAGGCCGGCCTGCAGGCCGTCCAGTGCCGCAGCTTCCAGCGCCTGCAGGCTGCGGAAGTGCGGCTGGTGGCCACGGCGCCAGATCATCAACTCGCCGGGCTCGGCCAGCGGCGCCGCGTCGGGCGGCACGCCGTCATCGTCCAGCGCCTGCCAGATCGCCAGCGTGTTGTGCTGGAGCTGAAGCCGGGCGTAGGTCGGATGCAGCGTGAAGCCCACGTCGGCCCAGCGCTCGGGCGCCAGCGCGGCCAGGTCGGCCAGCGTGAGCACCGGCGCATCGGGGCCGTCGAAGGCGTGGCGCAAGGCCCAGTCCAGCTGCGCCAGTTCGGCCACCTGGGGCGCTTCGTCAAAGCGGGCCGCCAGCGTGCGCGGAAAGTCCGCGCCGTACCAGCGCAGGCTGGGGTGGGCCGACGCATGGCCCTCCACATGCGCCAGTGCGGCGGCGTTGAAATGCTCATCACCCAGGTACAGCAGCGTGTGGCCGAAGCTGTCGCGCAGCGTGTCCACCAGGCGCATGCGGTAGGCGTGGTGGTAGACCTGCAACCGGCGCGCGGTGCCGATGCCGCCATCACGGATGTGCTCGGCAATGGCCTCGTCGCCCGTCAGCAGATGCTGCTGAAAGGCTGCTTGCAGCTGGGCGAGTGACGTCATGCCGCGACCTCGGCGGCAACCTCGGTGGCGATAGCGCGCGCGATGTCCAGCTCGGCGATCAGCTCGGGCAGCGGCGGGATGTGGTCGTCCCGTTCGATCATCGTCGGCACCGGGCCGAAGCGCTGCAGCGCCGCGCGGTACAGCGCCCACACGGCGGGCGCGACCGGGTGGTCGTGCGTGTCCACCAGGTGGTCGCCATGGTCGGTGTGGCCGGCCAGATGGAACTGGCGCACGCGCGCGGGCGGCAGCTGGCGCAGGTAGTCCAGCGCATCGAAGCCGTGGTTCACCGCGCTGACGTGGATGTTGTTGATGTCCACCAGCAGCTCGCAGTCAGCATCGGCACACAGCGCGCTCAGGAACTGCGCTTCGTCCATCGTCGAATGCTCGAACTCGACATAGCTGGACACGTTCTCCAGCACCAGCCGGCGGCCCAGCGCGTCCTGCACCTGGTGCACGTTGGCGGCCACGATGCGCAGCGCCTCGTCGGTGCAGGGCAAGGGCAGCAGGTCATGCATCTGGTGGCCGTTGCTGCCCGTCCAGCAGAGGTGGTCCGACACCCAGGCCGGCTGCACGCGCCGCGCCAGTGCGGCAAGCGCTTGCAGATAGCTGCGGTCGACGCCCTGCGCGGCGCCGATCGACAGTGACACGCCGTGCATCACCATCGGATATCGCTCGCGCAGCGCGTCCAGCATGGCCAGCGGCTTGCCGCCGGGCACCATGTAGTTGTCGCTGATGATCTCCAGCCAGTCCACGCGCTGGGGCTCGGCCAGGAAGGCGCTGTAGTGCGCCGTTCGCAGGCCCAGGCCAAAGCTGTCGCTGGAGATCATCGCGACGCGCGCCTTACTTCTTGGCGGCCAGGTCGCCGATGGTGCCGTCCTTGGCCAGGCATTCCTTGGCGGTCATGCCCTTGAAGCTGTGGCCCTTGCAGGCGTTCTGGCCCTTGCAGGCGTTCTCGGTGGTCTTGCAGTCGCCATTGCCCTTGCACTCGTGCACGCCGTAGCAATGCACCTTGTCGCTGGCGGCCACGGCCAGGCCGGTGCTGCCCTTGGGCGGGGCGGCAGCCGTGGCGGCGGCGGAGAAGGCAAACAGGGCGGCGGCAGCGGCCAGGGCGGCAGCGGATTGGGGCTTGTTCATGCGAGTAACTCCATGCGGGTTGCACCGCCCGGCCATGTGGCCTGAGCTGGCGACGGCTGGGGGCCGCAAACGGTAGTCGGCGAACCGTCAAGCTCCTTACAGGCCCGGTCGAAAGATTGCGTTCGCGGGGCAGCGCCGCAGGCATAACCCGCCATGTCGGCGCACACCAGGGCGGGTCAGCGGCTGAGCCGGACCTCCACCTCGCGGTCCACATAGGCCCACTCGGGCGAGGCGCGCAGCGCGGCCAGCAAGTCGTCGAAGGCGCTCGTGTGTTCGGGCGCGAACTCGAACCAGGTCAGGAAGTCAAACGGCTCCGCCTCGCCCAGGTCACGGCAGTGGTGAAGCCGCCGCGCGATGGCCGGCAGGTAGCGCAGCCCGATCTCCGTGTGATGCGACTGCGCTTCGAACACCGCGCGGCGTTCGTCCTGCGTCAGCGCCCACCAGGCCGCCGTCTTGCGGATGGGGATCAGCGCCGCACAGCGCGCCTGGGGCCGGCTCAGGCCCTCCTGAACCGCCAACAGCTGGGTCTTCTCGGCGCGCTCCACATAGCGCTCGTTGCTGGTGATGCCGCGCAGCGCCCACGTGCCGCTGCCCGGTGCGGCCTCCGTGCCGAGCATCGTGACGGCGGAGACCGGCGCGAGACCCTCACCGGCGAGGGTCCGCTGGCTGGTGACGGTCCAGTCGCCCTGGTCGGCGCCGACGAAGAGGAAAAGGCGAGGCATCGGCTGGCTTCCCAAAGCATGCAAAGACGATTTGCCCGGCGCCTGCCTACAAGGTTGTCATGTTGAGACCTGCCCCGAGCACTGCTGAATCCGACGGCAAGTTTTGAGCCAACCGCCTGGCCGCGAGCCATTCGCAGAACCTCAACGCCCAAGCCCGCCCTCCTCTGCCACTCACCTGACGATGCCCCGCTCCCGCAACTGCGCGATCTGCTCGCCCGTCAGCCCCAGCTCCGCCAGCACCGCGTCCGAGTCCTGCCCCAGCGCCGGTGCATTGCGGCGATGCCCGCCCGGCGTGGCGGACAGCTTGGGGCAGATGCCGGGCACATCGAGGGCTCTACCGTCCGGCAACTGCACCTGCTGCAGCATGCCGCGCGCGCGGTAATGCGGGTCGGCGGCGATGTCGGCCACCGTGTAGATGCGCCCGGCCGGCACCTCGGCGCCTTCCAGCGCCTGCAGCACCTCGTCCACGGATCGTTTCGCCGCCCAGTCACTGATCGCCGCATCGATCTCGGCCACGCGGGCCACGCGACCGGCGTTGTCGGCCAGTGCCGGGTCTTGCCCCAGGTCGTCGCGCTGGATCAGCGCCATCAGCCGGCGGAAGATGCTGTCGCCGTTGCCGGCGATCAGCGCATAGCTGCCATCGGCGCAGCGGTAGGCGTTGCTCGGCGCGATGCCCGGCATGGCGCTGCCGGCCGGTTCGCGCACCGCGCCGAAGGCGCTGTACTCGGGCAGCAGGCTTTCCATGCAATTGAATACGGCCTCGTACAGCGCCACGTCGATGACCTGCCCCTGGCCCGTGGCATGGCGGTGCTGCAGCGCCAGCAGGATGCCGATGACGCCGTGCAGCGCGGCCAGCGTGTCGCCGATGCTGACGCCCGTGCGCACCGGCACGCGGCCGGGCTCGGCGGTCAGGTGGCGCAACCCGGCCATCGCCTCGGCCACGGCGGCGAAGCCCGGCCGGTCGCGGTAGGGGCCGGTCTGCCCGTAGCCGCTGACACGCAGCACGATCAGCCGTGGGTTGGCGGCCAGCAGCTCGTCCGGGCCCAGGCCCCAGCCCTCCAGCGCGCCGGGGCGGAAGTTCTCGATCAGCACGTCGGCCTCGGCGGCGAGGCGGCGCACGATGCCCTGCCCCTCGGGCGTGCGCAGGTCCAGCGCCAGCGAGCGCTTGTTGCGCGACTGCACCTGCCACCACACCGACGTGCCGTCCAGCAGCAGCCGCCACTTGCGCAGCGGGTCGCCGGCGCCGGGTGGTTCGATCTTGATGACCTCGGCGCCGAAGTCGGCCAGCGTCTTGGCTGCGAACGGTCCGGCGATGAGTTGGCCCAGCTCGACGACCTTGAGGCCGGCGAGAGCGGCGGGGGTGGGAAACGAGTCAACAGTCATGGCGGAAAGTGTCCGGCGGCGCACCGGCGCAGTCCCTGCGGAGTTGACGCGGCTTGACTTGGCGGCGTGCGAAGCCGGCCGCCCGCTGAGCCGACGCCAGAATCCGCCCATGCCTGACTCCGCCACCATCGACCACGATCCGCATGCCGAAGCGCGCGACCATCTGGCGCGCTACCTGGCCCAGTTCCCGAACGAACAGGCCGGCCTGGCTGCACTGACCGATCAACTGCTGAACGATGCAGGCGATGTCTTCGCTCGCAGCAACATGCGCGGGCACATCACCACCAGCGCCATCGTGTACGACCCGTGCGCCGATGCCGTGTTGATGATTCACCACGCCGCGCTCGACCGCTGGCTTCAGCCTGGCGGCCACCATGAGGGCGCACAGCCGCTACAGGCCTCGGCCGCCCGCGAAGCGGCCGAGGAAACCGGCGTCGCTCCGTTGGACATCTGGCCCCATGGACCTTTTCGCGACCTCCCGCTGGACATCGACAGCCACGCCATCCCGGAGCGCCCGGCGAAGGGCGAGAGCGCCCACGTCCACCACGACTACATCTACCTGTTCTCCGCAGACAGCCGCACCGCGCTGCGGCCCGACGCTGCGGAAGTGACTGCGGCGCGCTGGGTGCCGCGTGCTGAGTTCGCCGTGATGCCCGAAGCCCGCTTCGCGCGGCTCGCGGCCAAGATCGCCTCGCTGCGAAAGCCGACGGCCCCCTCCGCATAGCCTGCAACATCCGCCGCATGAAAGTCTTTCTTTCGCTGTCGCTCGCGCTGCAGGCCCTGACCGCTGGGGCGCAGCCCCCGCCCTATCGGGTCAAGCCCGGCCTGTGGGAACCGTCCGAGGCCAACCTGGGGCTGAAGAAGGCGGCCGGCACGCAGACCGTCACCGTCTTTCGGCCACAGACAGCGAGCGATGGCGCCTTCAACAACGGCGTGGTGTTGATGCCGTTCAAGGGCCGGCTGTATGCGCAGTGGCAGTCCTCGGCCCGGGACGAGGATGCGCCGGACACGCGCGTGCTGTACGCCGTGTCGGAAGACGGCCTGCGGTGGAGCGCACCGCAGGTGCTCGCAACAGCCGGCCAAGGCGGTGAGATGCGCTCGAGTGGCGGCTGGTGGACCGATGGGAAGACACTGGTGGCCTACCTGAACATCTGGCCGACGGGCTTCCAGTCCGGCGACGGCGGCCACACCGCCTACCGCCTCAGCACCGATGGGCAGGCCTGGGGCCAGCCCCAGCGCGTCACGGGCGCCGACGGCCGGCCGGTGGAGGGCATCATCGAGCAGGACCCGCACCGGCTGCCGGGCGGCCGCATCCTGACGGCCTTCCACCTGCAGCCGGGCCTGATCGCCGCGCCCTTCTGGACCGACGACCCGCTCGGGCTGACCGGCTGGCAACGCGGGCGCATGGCGAACCTGCCGCACGACACCAACAAGGTCAGCCGCGAGCTGGAGCCCAGCCTGTTCCTGCGCGGCAATTGCGCCGTCATGGTGTTCCGCGACCAGGCGTCGAGCTTTCGGCAACTGGCTTCCGAGAGCTGCGACCGCGGCGAAAACTGGACCCCGCCGGTGCCGACCGACATGCCCGATTCACGCGCCAAGCAGAGCGCCGGCAACCTGCCGGATAGCGGAGGCTCCGTGGGCCCGGCCTTCATCGTCAACAACCCCAGCGGCGACAAGCTGCGCCTGCCGCTGGCCATCACGCTGAGCGACGACGGGCGCCTCTTCTCCCGCACCTTCCTGCTGCGCGGCGCGGACGAACTGCCGCCCCTGAGGTTCGAGGGCCGCTACAAGCGCGTCGGCTACCACTACCCCAAGAGCGCGGTGTGGCAAGGGCACCTGTACGTCGGCTACAGCACGCACAAGGAGACGGTGGATGTCACACGCGTGCCGCTAGGCAGCTTGCAGAGATAGGCGGCACCGCCGCTTGAGCTTGATTTAGGGCAACGCTGAAACAAGTGAATCAAGCCCGCATGGCGCAGCAGCACGCTTGCAACGGCCGCCATCCACAGTGGCGGCATTCCCACTTGAGCGTTCGCACCCCATGAGATTTCATGTCATCGCAGGCTGGACCCTGCTGGCGCTGGAAGCGCTCTTCGTGATGATGCTCGCGCTGCAGAAGAACATGGGCGACGACGCCGCCGGCCGCGGCATGGCCACCGGCTTCGCGATGCTGCTCGCGCCCGTTGTGCTGGTGGCCGCTGCGCTGTTGTGGTGGGGCAGCCGCAGCGGCGGCACGACCCTGGCCTGGTGGCTGGGGTTCTGCATCGTCGCCTCTCCGGTTGCCTACGGCGCGACCACCTTCTCCGCCGGCATGCTGAAGAAGATCGACCGCAGCATGTGGCGCGCCCAGCAAGGCCGCTTTGCGGACAGCCAGCTCACCGAACTGGCGCGCGCCATCGATGCACAGGATGCCCCAGGCGTGCAGCGCCTGCTGGCCGCCGGCCCGCCCGACTGGACTGCCCGCGACCGCTGGGGCCGCACGCTGCTAGGCCACGCCATCGTCCAGGCGGTGTCCGACTATGGCGACCCGTCACGCGCCGAGTTCGTGCGGCTGCTGCTGGCAGCCGGGGCGCCACCGGCTGCCAACGCCATTGCCGCCGAGGCGAGCATGGCGTCGGTAAGCGAGCACAACCTCGTCTATCACCTGTATGGCGTCCACAACGCAAATGCCTTGGCGGTGATGGACATGGTGCTGTCGGCAGGCGCCAGCGTGGACGTGGTGGACGAGGACGGGCGGCCGATCTACTACTCGACCTACACGGTGCTGCCTGCGCTCGAGATCCTGGCCCGGCATGGCGCCGACTTCACGCGGCTGGACCCGCGCAGCGACCGCCTGCACCACAACGCGCTGATGAACGCGGTGTCGATGCAGATGTGGCCCGCCGCCCTCTTCTTCCTCAAGCAAGGGCTCTCGCCCGACCATGTCGCGCCCGACGGGCAGAGCATGCGCACCATCCTCGCCGAAGTGGACGCGCCCGGGAGCAGCTACTACGGTGACGACGGCATTGCGCACAGCGCGTTTTTGGCGGAGCTGGCCAGGCAGCCAGTCAAGTGACGAACCCGTAGGTTGGGGTGAGCAAAGCGAACCCCAACGCTTCATTCACGCGCATCGATATCCGCATTCCCCACGCTCGCCCACGCGGCGTCGATGACGCCTTCACGAATAAGGCGATGAATACTGGAGTGCGGCCACTCGGCCGCCCGCTGGACCCAGCCGTGCTTGACCGGATTGAAGTGGATGTAGTCCACGTGGCGCTCGAAATCGGCGTCATCGCGAATGAGGTGTTCCCAGTAACGCCGCTGCCAAAGGCCACGTTCACCCTTGACTGCGCGGCTGGCGCTGATGCGCTCGCCTTGCGGTATCCGACGCGAGAAGCCCTGCTTGATGAGCATGATGCGCGTGGCGAAGTCGGCGTCTTCGCGCGGCAGCGTCATCAGCAGATGCAGGTGATCGGGCAGCACGACGATGGCGTCCAGGACGAATGGGCGTGACCGGCGGACGATGCGGAAGCTGTCCCGCAATGCGCCGATGTGCTCGGTCAGCAAATGGCCGCTGCGGTCGGCCGCATTCAGCGTGAAGAAGTAGGTGGCACCCGGCGTGTCGGCGCGGCGGTAGCGCATCGGATTTGCGTAGGTTGGGGTGAACCCAGTGAACCCCAACGAATCGCGGCGGTCAAACGTTGGGGTTCGCAGGCTCACCCCAACCTACGGGCTGCCGCACGACAACAGCAAGGTCAGCCGCGAGATCGAACCCAGCCTGTTCCTGCGCGCCTGCCCCGCTTGCCCATGCGGCATTGAACCCATGCAGGGCTTCCACTCTTCTGAACGAACCATGTTTGAGATAAAAAAGATCTACTACCAACCTGCATGCAATGTTTGAACAAATCGTCCTTCGACGTTCACAGTCCAACCAACCAATCTCAGCAGGAGAGATAGCGCAGGCGCTTCTTTTCTACCAAAAAGTTCACCTATTCCTAGAAAGACAGAGCGTAGTTCATCTAATAAAACAAATTGGCCCTCGTCCGTTATTAGATTTACTCCGTCGACCTGATGTTTCAGCCGTTTATTCAGAAGAATTATTGTGCGTAGTAACCAACACGTACAACAGCATGGAATTTCATTCCTTCGCAGCGTTCACGACGGTTGGATTTGAAGAAAAACGCTACAAGAACTCCGAAGACACATTGCGCCACGATCTCGCTCGAGCCGGGATTGACGATCAAGTTGCAAAGGCGTTTGCCAGCGGCTTTCTCAAACTAGTACCTATTCGAAAACTATCCGGAAAACACTACGCACCGGATGGCCTTCCCAAAGCCACAAAAAAAGAGGTCAGCGATTCAGCGTTGTTGCATGCGGCTGCGAAAATAGTGCTTTCCACGATCGCACCAAAATACAAGCTACCAGACCCCATTCAATTCGACATCATCGACACCGACAAAGATGGTTTTGTTTTATTTAACAATCTAGATTGGCAGCATGTTGATTCAGCATACGAAAATAGACCAACTCCTGCAGACAAAATAACTCCTGCACTCGTTTTAGAGCACATCCAGCAATCAATTTCAGACATGATGCTAGCAGCGCACTATGGGGGTTATTTCATCACTTCGTCGCAATCATCAAGAATCGCACAAACGAAATACGAACACATAGCGAAGCGAGCTCAAAAGAATTCAGCCATGCAAACGGAATTTTTTGACATCGTTTTACCAGAAATCCCCTCCATCGCCCAGCAAATAGACTCTGGAGATCGCAATTTTCCTGAATTCCTTAAGCTAATGAAAAAAGCTCAGAAATTTAAAAATTGGCTTGGAGCAGGAAATCCCGACGAAGGCCTTGTTCGCGAATATATAAAATCTCAATCCAAACAGGATTGGACTGAATCCTTCCCCACCAAAATGGGCAGATTTTTATTTACTTCATGGGTAGATGGCGGATTAGCCGCAGGCAATCCACTCGATCCGACAGGCCCTGCAGGGGCGTTTGACTCTTTCCTGTTTGATCGCATCTTCAAGGGATGGCGACCGAACCATTTCATCGAAGACCGATTGAAGCCATTTCTTAGAGGTTGAGCCTTAGAACAAGAAATACCTCTGCGCCATCGGCAACTCCTTCGCCGGCTCGCAGGTCAGCAGCACGCCGT
The DNA here is from genome assembly GCF_043555835.1 of Pelomonas parva. Lineage (NCBI taxonomy): Bacteria > Pseudomonadati > Pseudomonadota > Betaproteobacteria > Burkholderiales > Sphaerotilaceae > Roseateles > Pelomonas parva. Next base: position 475,167 of record NZ_JBIGHV010000001.1, read on the forward strand.
CCGCCCTCACCTCGTAGGTCTGCGCGTCGATCTCCATGACCGGCAGGTAGTTGTTGAGCAGCATGTCGGCCTTCTTCACCGAGCGGCAGCCCTTCACCGGCACCAGCGTCTTGGCCAGGCCCAGCTTCTCGACGTGCGCCTGGCCCGACTGGCTCACAAACGTCAGCGAGCCCTGCTGCAGCGCCGCGCCGAACGAGCCGAACATTGGCCGGTAGTGCACCGGCTGCGGCGTCCGGATGGAGGCTTTCGCGTCGCCCATCGCGGCGGCGGCGATGAAGCCGCCTTTCAGGATCAGTGGGATTCAGGGTCAGGGCTCAAACTTCAACCCATCAGCCTCAAACCGGCTGAGCCACCAACTTGACCCCCAGCGCCGCACACACCCGCTGGATGGTGTCAAACCGCGGCCGGGCGCCGGGCCGCAGCGCCTTGTAGAGCGCTTCGCGCCCTATGCCGCTGGCCTCGGCCATTTGTGTCATGCCGCGCGCCTTGGCGGCGACGCCCAGCGCGTGCGCCAACTCGCCAGCATCACCCTCGGCCAGCACCTGGTTCAGGTACTCGACGATATCGGCCTCATCCGCGAGTTGCTCAGCCATGTCAAAGACGGGCAGGTCGGCCAGCTTGGTTTTCTTGCTCATGGTTCGTCACTCCTCAAGGGTCAGGGCCAAGGCCTGGGCGGCCGCGATGTCCGACTGCTGGGTGGACTTGTCGCCACCACCCAGCATCACGATCACCACGTCGCCCCGCTGCACGTAGTACATGCGCCAGCCCGGGCCGAAGAGCTCGCGCATCTCCATCACCCCCTGGCCCACGGGCTTCACATCACCCAGCAGCCCCCGTTGGACCTTGTCCAGGCGCCGGGCCAGTCGGATGCGCGTCGCGCGGTCCTTGAGGCCTTGCAGCCAGTCCGAGAACTCGGGGGTGAGCAGGACTTGGTACATGCGCCTAGTGTATTCGCTCGAATACGCCAGCGCGAATCCTGCGTCACGCCACCCCGGCGCTCAGAACAAGAAATACCTCTGCGCCATCGGCAACTCCTTCGCCGGCTCGCAGGTCAGCAGCACGCCGTCCGCCCGCGCCTCGTAGGTCTGCGCGTCGATCTCCATGACCGGCAGGTAGTTGTTGAGCGGCATGTCGGCCTTATCGACCAAACAATGCTCTAAAGCTCATGGAAGCTTGCGCCCCCAAAGCTGACCTCGCAGCATCCAGCTCAACACCCAAGTTCCCTGCATCTGCGTCAGGCTGATGAGGTTCTTCGTGTCCCCATTGCGCGCCCAGGCCATGCCCATTGGTTGATCCAGCAGAGGCGTGCCAAGCAGCCGTCGCAGTTCCACCGCAACGTTCGCAGCCGTGAGCCGTTCGAACTGCGCCACCAACGCACGTTCCTCATCCGTCATCTCGGCCAGCGCCGCCCGCTGCCGCGCTTCCGGCGACAACTTAGCGTCAAAGCCATAGGCCAGTCGACTGAGCAGACCGTCCGAGCTTTCGACGCCGAAGACCTTCATCAACTCCTCGAAGTAGCTGAGCGCCGCCTCGCGGTCTTCGGTGTCGGCTAGCTCGAAGGTGGGCCAGGCCCGCTCGAAGGCGCGCAGCAGCGCGGGCTTGGGGTCGGCCGACTTAACGAGCGGATTCAACTCACCGGCGAGCTGGTTCAGACGCTCGTTGAACTGCTGCCGTTGCACCGGGTCGTGAACGCCGGTGTAGTAATCAGTAGGAACAAACTTGGGGCGAGCGGAAAACGCTCGCAACGCGTCGGCACGCGCCTGTTGCGCAGAACTCATCGGATCTCCCTGAGCCCAGAGGGGCGGGCTAAAGGATATGGCGCCGCCGAAGGCAACCCAACCGATAAGGGCGCGGCGCCCTGCGTCACGCGGAGCCACGCTCAAAACAAGAAATACCTCTGCGCCATCGGCAACTCCTTCGCCGGCTCGCAGGTCAGCAGCACGCCGTCCGCCCTCACCTCGTAGGTCTGCGCGTCGATCTCCATGACCGGCAGGTAGTTGTTGAGCAGCATGTCGGCCTTCTTGACCGAGCGGCAGCCGTGCACTGGCACCAACGTCTTGGCCAGGCCCAACTTCTCGACGTGCGCCTGGCCCGACTGGCTGACAAATGTCAGCGAGCCTTGCTGCAGCGCGGCGCCGAAGGAGCCGAACATCGGCCGGTAGTGCACCGGCTGCGGCGTCGGGATGGACGCATTCGCGTCGCCCATCGCAGCGGCGGCGATGAAGCCGCCCTTCAGGATCAGCGACGGCTTCACGCCGAAGAAGGCGGGCTTCCACAAAACCAGGTCGGCCCACTTGCCGACTTCAATCGAACCGACCTCGTGGCTGATGCCGTGGGCCAGCGCGGGGTTGATGGCGAGCTTGGCGAGGTAGCGCTTCACACGGGCGTTGTCGTTGCCGGCCCCGTCGCCTGGCAAGGCGCCGCGCTGGACCTTCATCTTGTGCGCGGTCTGCCAGCAGCGCAGGGAGACCTCGCCCACGCGGCCCATGGCCTGCGAGTCGGACGAGAACATGCTGATGGCGCCGAGGTCGTGCAGGATGTCTTCGGCGGCGATGGTCTCGCGGCGGATGCGGCTCTCCGCAAAGGCCAGGTCTTCTGCGATGCCCGCGTCCAGGTGGTGGCACACCATCAGCATGTCGAGGTGCTCGTCCAGCGTGTTGACGGTGAACGGCCGCGTCGGGTTGGTAGAGCTGGGCAGCACGTTGGCTTCGCCCACCACGCGCATGATGTCCGGCGCATGGCCGCCGCCCGCCCCTTCGGTGTGGAAGCTGTGGATGGTGCGGCCCTTGAAGGCGGCGATCGTGTCTTCGACGAAGCCGCTCTCGTTGAGCGTGTCGGTGTGGATGGCGACCTGCGTGTCGGTCAGCTCGGCCACGTTCAGGCAGTTGTCGATGGCCGCAGGCGTGGTGCCCCAGTCTTCGTGCAGCTTCAGGCCGATGGCGCCGGCGTCGATCTGCTGCATCAGCGCGGCGGGGCGGCTGGCGTTGCCCTTGCCCATGAAGCCGAGGTTCATCGGGAAGGCATCGGCCGCCTTCAACATCGTCGCGATGTGATGGGGCCCGGGCGTGCAGGTGGTGGCCAGCGTGCCGGTGGCGGGGCCGGTGCCGCCGCCGATCATGGTGGTCACGCCGCTCATCAGCGCCTCTTCGATCTGCTGCGGGCAGATGAAGTGGATGTGGGTGTCGATGGCGCCGGGCGTGACGATGAAGCCCTCGCCCGCAATGATTTCGGTGCCGGGGCCGATGACGATGTCCACGCCGGGCTGCACGTCGGGGTTGCCGGCCTTGCCGATGGCCGCGATGCGGCAGCCGCGCAGGCCGATGTCGGCCTTGACGATGCCCCAGTGGTCGAGGATGACGACGTTGGTGATGACGGTGTCCACCGCGTCACCCGGGCCGGGCCCGTTGACGCGCTGGGACTGCCCCATGCCGTCGCGCACGGTCTTGCCGCCGCCGAACTTGACCTCTTCACCGTAGCCGCCGGCACGCAGCGTCAGGTCTTGCTCGATCTCGATGATGAGGGCGGTGTCGGCCAGGCGCAGCTTGTCGCCGACGGTGGGGCCGAGCATCTCGGCATAGGCGCGTCGGGAGATTTTCATAGCTTGCCTTGGACGAGGCCGCGGAAGCCGTAGACCGTGCGGTCGCCGCCCAGGTCGACCAGCTCGACGGTGCGCGATTGCCCCGGCTCGAAGCGCACGGCCGTGCCGCTGCAGATGTTGAGCCGCATGCCGCGAGCGGCCTCGCGGTCGAAGCCGAGGGCCGCGTTGGTCTCGGCAAAGTGGTAGTGGGAGCCGACCTGGATGGGCCGCTCGCCAGTGTTGGACACCTTCAGCGTCAGCGTGCGGCGGCCGGGGTTGAGTTCATGTTCACCGTCTGCGGTGATCAGCTCGCCCGGGATCATCACTTGCGCCCCTTGGTGAACCACCAGACGGCGACGCCGGCCGCGGCCACCAGGGCCAGCGTGGCGATGCCGTCCCAGCCGTGCATGTGCGGGCCGGACGGGCCGTGGCCTTCGTGGGCAAACGCCGGGGCGGCGATCAGGAGCAGGGCAAGTGCGCGCATGGTTCGGGCTTCAGGGAATGGGTTGGTGGACGGTGACAAGCTTGGTGCCGTCCGGGAAGGTGGCTTCGACCTGGATCTCGGGAATCATCTCGGCGATGCCGTCCATGACGTCGTCCCGCGTCAGGATCTCGCGGCCTTCGCTCATCAGCTGCGCGACGGTCTTGCCGTCGCGGGCGCCTTCGAGGATGGCAGCGCTGATGAAGGCGACGGCTTCGGGGTAGTTGAGCTTCAGGCCTCGGGCCTTGCGACGTTCGGCAAGCAAAGCTGCGGTGAAGAGCAGCAGCTTGTCCTTCTCTCGGGGAGTGAGTTCCATCTCGCTTCGCTCGATTCTTTTCAGTTAGCCCGAGCGACCGCAAAGGCCGTTCGAACACGTGGGGTTAGTTCCATCTCGCTTCGCTCGATTCTTTTCAGTTAGCACGTGCGGCCGCAAAGGCCGGCCGAACTCTAGGCGTTAGTTCCGGCTCAATGATCTTGCTTGCAAGCCGGGTGCCAGTCGATCAGCACCTGCCCGGGGTCGGGCTTGCGCGCCGGGCCGCTTGGTTTGCGGGCTGGCGTGCCCAGCGCGATCCAGCCCACCAGCGTCTCGCCGGGTTCGCAAAACGCGGCGGCGATTGCCGGGTTGCGGACCTTGGCGCCGCTGAGCATCTTGCCGCCAAAGCCCAGCACATGCGCCGCCATCAGGAAGTTGCTGACGGCGCCGCCAACGGCCGCCCATTGCTCGTGCGCGGGCACCAGCGGGTGGCCCAGGTCGATGCGGGCGCCGACGGCCACAGTGATCGGCGGCCGCAACGCCCGCTCGGCGTCCAGCGCGGCGCCCTCCTCGCCCTTGCCTGCCGCGCGGGCGGCATCGGCGAACAGCTCGGCCATGGCCTGCTTCGCGCTGCCGCGCACCAGCTTGAAGCGGTAAGGCACCAGTTCGGCATGGTCGGGTGCACGCAGCGCGGCCTGCACCATCAGCGTGAGCTGGGCGTCGTCGGGCCCGGGCTCGACGAGATGCTTGGGGCCGACGGAATAGCGGCCGAGCAAGGCGTGGAGGGTGTCAGCAGTCATCGCGTCAGGTTCCGTCTCAGGCTCCAGGACAGCGCATCCACGAGCGCCACCAGCAACATCATCGCGATCAGCACGGTGCAGGTCTCGTGCATCTGGAACAGGCCCAGGTGGTAGGCCAGCATCTGCCCCAGCCCGCCGGCGCCGACGACGCCCAGCACGCTGGCCGCGCGGATGTTGTTCTCCCAGCGGTAGAGGGTGTAGCTGGCCAGCTGCGGCAACGTCTGCGGCAGCGTGGCGAACAGCCACACGCGGCCGGGCCCCACGCCGCGCTGGCGCAGCGCCAGGGCGGCGGCGGGCGGCGCGTTCTCGAAGCTCTCGGCAAACAGCCGCCCCAGCACGCCACTGGTGTGCAGCGCCAGCGCCAGCGTGCCGGGCAGCGGCCCCAGGCCCGCCATGATGAGCAGCAGCACGGCCCAGACCAGCTCGGGCACGCTGCGCAGCGCGTTCAGCATCAGGCGGGACGCCGCGCGCGCAGCACCCGAACCCGCCGCAGGCAAGGCCAGCAGCAGGCCGCCCACGACGGCCAGCGCGGTGCCGACGGCCGACATCGCCAGCGTCTCCAGCAGCGCCCAGCCCGTCTTGGCCAGGAAGGCCGGCGCCGTCTCCGGCGGGAAGAAGCCCGCAGCGAAGCGGCCCATGCTGGCCAGCGCCTCGGGGCCGAGGAAGGCGGCCCATTGCAGGTCCAGCGAGACGAAGCTGGCGATGACCAGCGCCAGCAGGCCTAGCAGCACAGCTACGGTGCTTATCCTCACGCGAGCCTCCCGCGCAGCCAGCGGCTGAAGGCATCGCTCGCCATCACCAGCGCCATGAAGACCAGCAAGATGGCGCTGACCTCCGCGCCGGCAAACATCTTGGACGCGCTGTCCAGCAGCTGCCCCAGCCCGCCCGCGCCGACGAAGCCCAGCACGACGGACGAGCGCACCGCGCATTCCCAGCGGTACACCGTGTAGCTGAGCAGTTCGGGCAGACAGCTTGGCAGCGTGCCGAAGCCCAGTGCCTGCAGCCGGCCGCTGCCACCGCGCAGCAGCGCCTGCGTGGGCGCGGGGTCGGCGCTTTCCAGGATCTCGGCGTAGACCTTGCCCAGCATGCCGCCGTAAGCGATGGCAATGGCCAGCACGCCCGACGTGGGCCCCAGCCCGACGACGCGCACGAACACCAGCGCCCAGACCAGCTCGGGGATGGAACGCAGCAGCACCAGCAGCGCCCGCACGGCGCGCCGCAGCCAGCGCGACGGGCCGGGCTGACCTTCCAGCGTGCTGGCGGACAGGCGCGACGTGGCCAGCAGGGCCGTGGGCACGGCGATGACCAGCGCCAGCGTCAGCCCAGCCGTGGCGATGGCGACGGTGCGCCAGGTCTCACGCGCCAGCAGCGCCAGGAACTCGGCATCCATGCGCGGCGGGAAGAACTCGCCCAGGAAGCGCCCGGTGGCGCGCAGGCTGCGCTCGTCGAACAGCGTCCAGGGCTTGAACTCGGCCAGCACCAGCAGCGGCCAGGCCAGCACCAGGGCAATCAGGAGCAGCGCCCACCGGCCAGCTGACGCCGGGTCGCGTGTCATCGACACATCGCCTGCGGCAACGGCACGGCCTGGGGCAAAGGCGCCAGCTCGGGCGGCGACTCGTGCTGGCTGCGGTACAGCTCCTCCAGCAGCTCTTCGTCGAGGCCGCCCGGCGGGCCGTCGTAGACCACGCGGCCGGCGCGCAGCGCGACGACGCGGGGGAAGTGCTTCAGCGCCAGGTCCACCTGGTGCAGGCTGCAAACCAGCGCCGCGCCGCGCTCGGCGGCGTTGCGGCGCAGCACGGTCAGCACCTGCTCGGCGCGCGTCGGGTCCAGCGCGGCCAGCGGCTCGTCGGCCAGCCACAGGCGCGCGTCGGACACGAGCAGCCGCGCCAGGCCGACGCGCTGGCGCTCGCCGCCGGAGAGCCGGTCCACGCGCAGCCAGAGCTTGTCGGGCAGGCCCAGCTGTTCCAGCGCGGCCTGGGCCAAGGGCGCATCGGGCGGGCTCCACAGCGTGCGCAGGCTGCGCGCCAGCGACATGCCCGGCAGCCGCGCCGCCAGCACCGCCACGGCGACGCGCTGGCGTGGTGGCAGCGGAGGCTGCTGGGGTGCCAGCGCAATGCCGGCGCGCAGGCGCTGGCGGGCGCTGCGGGTCTGCAGCCAGGGGTCGGTACCGTCCAGCGCGAGGCTGCCGGCCAGCGGCGCCTGCATCAGCGCAAGCATGTTCAGCAGCGTCGTCTTGCCGGCGCCCGAAGCGCCGATGACGGCCAGCAGCTCGCCAGCGGCGACGGCGAGGTTCACGCCGTGCAGCACCGGCGCCGTGCCACCCAGCGCAGCGGCGTCGATGCCGCCGAGGGCGATCACTTCAGCAAACCTGCGTTCTCGGCAGCGGCCTTGATGCCGTTGTAGTTCTCGGGCTTGCTGGGGATGAACTTCGTCGCGCGCTGCAGGCCCAGGATCTCCTTGCCTTGCGGCGTGGCCGGGTCCAGCGCCAGGAAGGCGGCCTTGATCTTGTCCTGCAACGCCTGCGGCATGTCGGCGTGGACGGACCAGTTGTAGTCGTAGTAGCCCGGCGTCGTGAAGAACACCTTGACCTGGGTCGGGTCCACCTTCTTCTCGGCGACGAACTTCTCCCAGACCGAGATGTTCAGCGCGCCGGCGTCCACCTTGCCGCTGGCCACGGCGGCGATGGTGGCGTCATGCGCACCGCTGAAGGCCACGCGCTTGAGGTCCACATCGGGGTTGATCTTGGCGCCCAGCAGGAAGCTGCGCGGCATCAGGTGGCCCGAGGTGCTGCTCTGCGAGCCGAAGGACAGCGTCTTGCCCTTCAGGTCCTCCAGCTTGTTGATGCCGCTCTTGGCATCGGTGATGAAGACGGAACGGAACTTCTCGTCCTCCTCGCGCTGCACCAGCGGCAGCACCTTGCCGCCCGAACGCACATTGGCCTGCACGTAGGTGAAGCCACCGAACCAGGCCAGGTCGACCTTCTTGTTGACCAGCGTCTCGACGGCGGCTGCGTAGTCGGTCACCGGCGTCCATTCGACCTTCACGCCCAGCTTGCTCTCCAGGTACTGGCCCAGCGGCGCGAACTTGCGGGCCAGCTCGGTGGGCGCCTCGTCGGGGATGGCGGTGACGCGCAGCACCTGCTGGGCGTGAGCGGCGGCAGCCGTCAGCGCCAGCGTGGCGACGAGGAAGCGGGCGAGTTTTTTCATGGCGGGCTCAGGAGTTCTTGGAGATGGAAATGGTGGGGAACTTGGACGAGTAGTCCTTGCCCTGCGCGGCGATCTTGGCGGCAACCTTGCGGGCAAGCGCCTTGTAGATGGCGGCCACCTCGCCGTCGGGCTCGGCGGCGACCGTGGGCGTGCCGCTGTCGGCTTGCGCGCGGATGCTCATGGCCAGCGGCAGCGAGGCCAGCAGCTCGGTGCCGTACTGCGCGGCCATCTTGCCGCCGCCCTCGGCGCCAAAGATGTGCTCGGCATGGCCGCAGTTGCTGCAGATGTGCACGGCCATGTTCTCGACGATGCCGAGGATGGGGATGCCCACCTTCTCGAACATCCTCAAGCCCTTCTTGGCGTCGATGAGGGCAATGTCCTGCGGCGTGGTGACGATGACGGCGCCGGTGACGGGCACGCGCTGCGACAGCGTCAGCTGGATGTCGCCGGTGCCGGGCGGCAGGTCGATGACGAGGTAGTCCAGGTCCTGCCAGTTCGTCTGGCGCAGCAACTGCTCCAGCGCCTGCGTGGCCATGGGGCCGCGCCAGATCATGGCCTGGTCATCGTCGACGAGAAAGCCGATGGAGTTGAGCTGCAGGCCGTGGGCCATGTGCGGCTCCATCGTCTTGCCGTCCGCGCTCTCGGGCCGGCCGCTCACGCCCAGCATCAGCGGCTGGCTGGGGCCGTAGATGTCGGCGTCCAGCACGCCCACGCGGGCGCCTTCGGCACGCAGGGCCAGCGCCAGGTTGGCGGCCGTCGTGCTCTTGCCCACGCCGCCCTTGCCGGAGGCGACGGCGATGATGTTCTTGACACCCGGCAGCAGTTGCACGCCGCGCTGCACGGCGTGGGCGACGACGTTGGTGGTGATGGCGACGCTGACGTTGCCGACGCCGGACAGCGTCTTGGCGGCGGCCACCAGCGCGGCGGTCAGCGCCGCATGCTGGCTGGCGGCCGGGTAGGCCAGCTCGACAGCGATGGCCACGTCGCTGCCGGTCACCTTGACCGATTTGACGGCCTTGGCCTCGCCCAGCGGTCGGCTGCTGCCGGGGTCCACCACGGCTTGCAGCAGGGGTTGAAGCGCGGCTTCGGAGATGGCGGTCATGGCGGGCAGGAGTTCACGAAAACAGCAGGGTCCGGAAGTCTAGGCCCTCGGCCAGATTGCTCAGCCTGACGCCTTACCGCGACCAAATCCTCATGCCGGTGAGCGAATGCCAACAGCGCCTGTAAAGAAACCTTGCGTTAACCGGCCGGCCACAAGCCCGGCAGGGCCGCATGGCAAGCTGAAGCCATGCGACTTCTCACCCTCCCTGCCGCCACCGCGCTGCTGGCCTGCGGCCTGCCGGCCCTGGCCCAGACCACGCCCACGCCACCCGCCAACGCAGCGTCTGCACCCACCGCGCGCCCGCCCGCCAGACCGGCTGCCGCCGCGCCCGCTGCCGAACAGTTGCAGCGCGTCGAGGTCAGCGGCACGGCCAGCGACGACTCCGTGCGCCGCGCCTCCACGGCCAGCAAGATCGTCATCACGCGCGAGGAGATCGAGAAGTTCGGCGACTCCACCGTCGGCGAGGTGCTCAAGCGCCTGCCCGGCGTGACCACCGGCGGCCGCCCGGGCCGGGGCGGCGACGTGCGCATGCGCGGCATGGGCGGCGGCTTCACGCAGATGCTGGTCAACGGCGAGCGCATGCCACCCGGCTTCTCGCTGGACCAGCTGCCGCCCGAGCAGGTCGAGCGCATCGAGGTGCTGCGCGCGCCCACGGCCGAGTACGGCGCGCGCGCCATCGCCGGCACCATCAACATCGTGCTGCGCGAGCCGCTGAAGAAGAAGCTCAACGAGTTCCGCGCCGGTGTGAGCGTGGAGCGCGACAAGCTCAGCCCCAACATCAACTGGAGCCGCAACGACAGCTTCGGCGACGGCCACACCTACACCCTCAGCGTCAACGCCATGCGCGGCGAGCGCGGCGACGACGTCATCAGCGACACGCTGCGGCTGACCCGCGCCACGGGCGCCGAGTCGCTGCAAATCACGCGCGGCAGCAACGAGAGCACGCGCCAGAGCCTGAACCTGAACGGCCGCGTGCAGATCAAGCTGGGCGGGCAGGACAGCCTGAGCATCCAGCCCTTCATCGTGACCAACAAGTCGGACAGCCGCTCCGACATCACGCGCACGCCGGGCCTCTACGACCGGGTGCTGACCGAGAGCGACAACAGCTTCACGATGGCGCGGCTGAACGCGCAGTGGCTCACCCGCCCCGACAGCAACACGCGTGTCGAGCTGCGCGGCGGCATCGGCGGCGCCAGCGGCGACAGCCAAAGCGTGCGCCAGGAATCGCTGGCCGGCGCGCCCGGGCGGCTGCAACTGGACCGCACCGACAGCCGCGACCGCAACTGGAATTTGGTGGGCAAGTTCTCGCGCACGCTGGAGAACGAGCACAGCCTGGTGTTTGGCGCCGAGGGCGAGGGCAACACCCGGGACTCGAGCCGCACGACAGTGATCGATGGCAACTCCCAGCAGGGCCTGGGCGACTTCGGCGACGACCTGAATGCGTCGACCACCCGCTTTGCGGCCTATGCGCAGGACGAGTGGACGGTCGGCAAGCAATGGGACTTCTATGCCGGCCTGCGCTGGGAGGGCATCAAGACCGAGAGCAGCGCCGCCAACTACGCGGTGAAGAACACGTCCAGCGTGTTCACGCCGCTGGCGCATGCCCGATACAAGCTGGACCCGGGCGGCAAGGAAGCCATCCGCATGAGCCTGACGCGCAGCTACCGCAGCCCGCAGCTGAACGACCTGGTGGCGCGCCCGTCCATCAACACCGAGGTGGAGCATGATGAGGCCACGCCCGACCGCGCCGGCAACCCCGACCTGAAGCCCGAGCTGGCCACGGGCCTGGAGATCGGCTATGAGAAGTACCTGAGCAAGGGCGGGCTGCTCAGCGCCAACTTCTTTGCGCGCAGCATCAGCAACGTGATGCGCAACGTCGTGGCGCTGGAGACCGTGAGCTGGAGCCCAACGCCGCGCTGGGTCTCGCGCCCGCGCAACCTCGGCAAGGCCAGCACGATGGGCCTGGAGCTGGAGGCCAAGTTCCGGCTGGACGAATACTTCGACGACATGCTGCCCATCAACGTGCGCAGCAATGTCAGCTTCTTCACGTCCAAGGTAGACGGCATCCCCGGGCCCAACAACCGCATCGAAGGCCAGCCCAAGGCGACGGCCAATCTGGGCTTCGACTACCGGCTGCGTTCAGTACCGGTGTCGCTGGGCGCATCGCTGAACTGGACGCCGTCGTCGACCATCCAGCAGAGCGAGCTGCTGGTGGTGACGAGCAACCGCAAGCTGGTGAGTGATGCGTTTGCGATGTGGAACGTGACACCGGAGCAGTCGCTGCGGTTGTCGGCCAGCAACCTGACGCCGCTGGACTACTACACGGGCAGCATCAGCACGACGGACGCGCAGATCGTCACGTCGCGCAGCGGCGGGCCAAGCTACACGCAGTGGCAGTTGAGGTGGGAGATGAAGATCTAGCAGCAGTCGCGGCAGGCGCCGTCAACGTGCCAGCGAAAACACGCTGACAGCTTGCACGAGGCGCATGGCTTGGCGCTTCAGGCTCTCGGCCGCCGCAGCACTCTCCTCGACCAACGCGGAATTCTGCTGTGTGACCTGGTCCATCTGCGACACGGCCTCCCCGACCTGACCGACAGCCGTGCTTTGCTCACGACTCGCAACGCTGATCTCCTGGACGATGCCGCTCACGCGCTGGATGGCACCAACGACCTCGTGCGTTGTGGAGCCGGCACGGTCAACCAGCGTCGACCCTTTGCCGACATTGGCAACGCTCGAATCGATGAGGGCCTTGATCTCACGAGCCGCCACCGCGCTTCGCTGGGCCAACGTGCGAACCTCGCCGGCCACGACGGCAAATCCCCGCCCCTGCTCTCCGGCCCGAGCGGCTTCAACGGCGGCATTGAGGGCCAGAATGTTGGTCTGGAAGGCGATGCCGTCGATGGCACCGATGATGTCCGACATCCGCTTTGAGCCTGCCTCGATGTCCTGCATCGTCGCGATGACCTGGTTCATCACGTCGCCACCTCTGGCCGCGATGTCGGAAGCCGCACGCGCCAGCTCGCTGGCACGCTCGGCGTTGTCAGCGTTGTTGTGCACGGTGGTGCCCAGCTCGTCCATCGTCGCTGCGGTCTGCTGCAGCGCGCTGGCCTGCTCTTCCGTGCGCTGACTGAGGTTCTCGTTGCCGGTGGCGATTTGCGAAGAACCGGCCGCGATCGAGTCCGACACGTCACGCACTTGATGGACGATGTCCGCCAGACTGGCCTGCATGGCGCCCAGCGACGCCAGCACGCTGCCGGCGGGCGCACGCTCGCTGCCAGCCAACGGGCTCAGGTTGCCGGCAGCGACCCGACCGGCTGCGGCGCTCAACTCCGCCGGCTCTGCGCCCAGCGCGCGCGAGATGCTGCGCACGATGAGAACGCCGCTGACCACGGCGATCAGGAGCGCACACGCCAACGCGACCAGAAAGCCGTTACGCTCGCCCGCGACCCGCGCGTTCGATTGCTCAACCATTTCCCGCGAGCGCTGGACTGTGTAGCTCGTGTAGGCATTGGTGACATTGACGAGTTCTTCGAGAAGCGGGCGGCACTTTTCATTCATGCGACGCACGGCCTCCTCACGCTGCCCATCCACTGCCAGCCTGACGATGTCCAGCGCCACCACTGCGTATTGCTGCTCAATGCGCACCACCTCGGCGATCAGTTCGCGCCCCTTGGTAGACAGGTCGCCCGTTTGAGTCATTTGCTGCAGCGTGGCCAGTTGCTGAGAGGCGGCCGCATGTGCCCTCTCCACCTTTGTCTGCTCGGCCTGCATGTCTTCAGGACGCGTCACGAGCACCAGGTTGCGGGCGGCGATGGCCCGCTCATCGACGGCCAGCCGCAGCGCGTTGGCGGTGGCTGCACGGGCGTTGATGCCAGTCAAGAAATGCTCGAAGGCGTCGCTCTCGGTTTCAAGCGCATGCCATGCCAGACCCGCCACCAGCAGAAGGAGGCCCACCAGCGCGCAGAACACGGCCGTCAGCCGGGCGCGAACAGTTGAGAAAACGGAAAACATGGCGAGCACCTCTGACCGACTATTACGTGCCGTGAGCGTAGCTCGAATTCCACCATTTTGATATTTTTGATAAATCCAAATAGCAATAAAATCACATTCCCAGGGCGCAACTCGACGACCCACCCGCCCGGAACGCCGATTCACGGCCACGCAGCGACAGTGGTTCGCAAGCCCAGCCGTCAGGCAGGCGTGCTCGCCGTCACCCACGGCCCCGTCAATCCATCCAGCTCGCAGTCCCACAACGCCTGCGCGTCCATCGCATCAATGACGCCCTCACCGTAGACCTTCAGCGCCAGGCTACGCAACATGATCACCATGCCCCGCACGAACGCCGCGCGCCCCGCCTCGCCGGCCACGCCCAGCAGCACCGAGGCGTCCAGCTTCACGTAGTCCAGCCCCGCCTGGTAGAGCTTCTCCACCTGCGCCAGCCCGGCGCCGGCATGCTCCAGGCCCAGCTTCACGCCCAGCGGCCGCAACTGCCGGCCCAGCTCCAGCAGCCGCTCGAAATGCTCGGTCGCCGCCGCCTCGGCCAGGTCCAGCAACAGCCCCCGCGCCGCCTGCGGCGCATGGCCCAGCAGCTCGCGCAACTGCGGCAGGAAGGCCGCATCGGCCAGCGAGGCCGGCGCTACGTTGATGCAGCGCGCGCGGCCATCGGCGGCAATCGCCTGCAGCGCCAGGCTCACCGCGAACAAGTCCACCTGCGCCGTCAGCCGCGCCCTCACCGCCAGTGGCAGCCATGACGAGGCCGGCTGAAGCGCGCCATCGATCTGCAGCTGCAGCGGGCATTCCAGATGCAGCACCTGGCCGGCGCGGTCGCGCACCGGGAACTCGACGAGCCGGCCTCGCTGCAAGGCCAAGGCCTCGCGCAACTGCTCGCGCCACAGGCCCTCGCCCTGCTCGCGGCCCAAGCCGGGCTCGGCCATCACATCAACGACGAAACCGCCGCGAGATTCGCTCAGATGCTCGGCCCGCGCCAGCGCGGCATCGGCCTCGCCCAGCCAGACGCTGCTGGGCCGCTCGCGCGGCAGCTCCACGGCGCCCAGCGCCACCTGCACGCCGGGGCCGAAGGCCGGCAGGCTGGCGCGCAGCGCATCGGCCAGCGCCTGCGCCGTCTCGGCGGCCACGCCCTCGGCCGGCAGCCACAGCGCGAAGTCGCCGCCGTTGAGCCGGCCCACGCGGCAGCCGGGCACGGACTCGGGATAGGCCTGCAGCGCCGCCACCACCGTCAGCAACACGTCGTCCACCGCCACATGACCCAGGCGCGCATTGAGCCCGGTCAGATCGCGAAGCCGCACGAGCACCAGGCCGGCCACGACCGGGCCGTCGTCGCGCTGCAGTGCAGCGTCCAGCTCGGCCAGGAAATGCTTGCGCGTGGACACGCCGGTCAGCGCGTCGTGGTGCACCTGCTCGCGCAGCACCAGCAACTGGCCGGCCTGAGCCTCGAAGAGATCGCGCACGCGCTGCACCATCGCGTTCATCGCGCGTATCAGCCGCTGCAGCTCGGGCACGCGCGGCTCAGCGACCTGGCCGTAGCTGCCGGCCAGCACACCCTCGGCCTGCGCGACGGCTGCGTCCAGCGGGCGACGGATGCGCCGCAGGCCCGCCCAGGCCGCCACGGCGGCGACCATGCCCACCACCAGCAGCCAGGCCAGCAGCCGCCGCGACGCCAGCCACAGCGCATCGTGGGCATAGCCGGCATGGCTCTTCAGCTCGACGGCGCCGATGGCGTTCCAGCCGCTGGACACCTGGGCCACGCCGGGCCGCGCCGCGATGGGCACCAGCTCGCGGAACCAGCCCGGCGACTGGCCGCGCGGCGCGGCGCCGGTGCGCTCGAACACGGTCTCGCCCTTCGCGTCGCGCCAGCGCACGAACTCGTAGGCGCCGGTGTCGAACTGCGCCGACACCAGCAACTTGATCAGCTCCGCATCGCCCTGCTGCTGCGACAGCGCCAGCGCCAGCGACTGCGCGTTGTCGGCGTTCTTCAGCGCCAGCTGCGTCTGCATCAACTCGCGCAGCGACAGCGTGGACAGCCCGACCGCGCCCACCAGCGCCGCCAGCACGACGGCCAGCACCAGCCAGGCGATCTGCCGCATCAAAGACATGTCTCACTCCCCATCACAGGAAACCTTCCGCGCGCACCTTGGCCACCAAATCTCTCCACAGCGACAGCCGCGCCAGCGGGTCACCGGCGGCAACCTGGCCCACGCCCTGCCACAGCCCCTCGGTGTTGAAGCTGAACACGGGCGTCAGGTCCGGCCGTTGCGATGCGGGCAGCACCTCGGGGCGCAGGTTGTCCAGGATCAGCGGCTCGGCCCCCGGCTCGGCATGGTAGGCGAGCACCATGTGCGCCAGCGACTGGCCCTGCATGCGCGCGCGCACGTAGACCATGCGCAGCCGCGCCGTGGGCACGCCCGCGGCGGCGAGGCTGAAGTACTTGGCGATGGCGTAGTCCTCGCAGTCGCCGGCACGGCGCTCCAGGCTTTCCAGCGGCGAGGCCCAGTAGTCGGCCAGGCCCCAGGTCGCGGCGTCCTCGCGGAAGTTGACGCGGCGGTTGAAGAAGTCGTTGATGTCCTTGAGCCGCTGCAGTTCCTCCTGCGTGCCGCTGCTCTCGATCTGCTGCACGAGCGCCAGCGCCTGCTCGGCCACACGCGGGCCGCGCAGGGCCGCTGCCTCCATGACGCGCCCAGCGTCATAGGCAGCCAGCACCAGCAGGGGGCAGCCCATCAGCGCGGCCAGCCACCACCGGGACGTGGCGGAACGGCAGGTGGCGAAGAACGTGGGGATGGACAAGGCGGGCGTCGGGGGAGGTTGATTTCACTGTACCCGCCGCCCGACGGGCCGGCCGTGAATTCAGGCCGGGGAAGAGCGCAGGCCGTAGGTCTTGTCGCCGACGAACAGGTATTCCACACGCAGCACCGCGTCGCCCTGCTCGCCGGTGAAGGTGAAACCCAGCACGGCGATCTCGGCGCCGGGCTTGATCTCCTCGACGCCCCAGGCCTGCATGCGCGTCAGCGGCGCCAGCTCCACCTCCCAGCGCCGGTCGCGGCGCGTCGGCACCCTGGCCTTGGCCAGCAGCGCGGCACCGTCAACGGCCGCCGTCTGGCGCGGCAGGCTGCGTTTGGCAAGGTCGGCGGGCAGGGCCAGGTTCTCCGGCACCTCCAACTGCAGCTCGGCATGCGGGTTGCGCCAGCTGACCTTGGCAGCGCGGCCGCTGAGGTAGAGGGGCCGCTCCTGGTCGAAGCTGCTCCAGCCGTGGTGGCCAAAGGCCGGCAGGCTGGCCAGCGCAGGAAGTGAGGCAAGCAGGGTGCGTCTTTGCATCATCACGAACTCCAGGTTAGACGTAGGCGATCCAGCGGCCGCAGATGATGACAGCGACCCAAATCCCCAGTGAGATCAGGCCCAGTGCACGGGCCGGCCTGTCCGCAAGGGCCAGGCTGCCACGCGCGTGGAACCACGCAGCGTTTGCGCCGGCCAGCATCAACAGCAACAGCTTCAAGCGAAACGCCGGGTTGGCCAGCAGCTCCTGCGGCTGCGTGGCGAACATCGTCAGGCCGGTCAGCGCGCACAGCCCGAAGCCCAGCAGCGCCAGCGGCAGCACCAGTCGCGCCAGCACAGCCAGGTCGAGCGCGCGGGCCAGGCCCAGCAGGCGCAGCTCGAACACCAGGACGCCGCCGAACAGCAGCGCGATGCCGAGCACGTGCACGGTCTCCAGCGCCGGGTAGGCCCAGGGGTGCGAGGCGAGACCGGTCCACATGAAGGGGGCGCGAATCAATGCACGGAAGTGGGCAAGATTGGCCAATGTAGCGGCGCCGGCGCCGCCTATGATTTTTGGGCCATGCAGACCCCCTCCCCCGCCCCCGGCGGCAAGACCCAGCAGATCCGCGACGACCTCGACCAGTCGCGCCGTCGCGGCCCCTTGCAGCAGATCCAGATCCCGCCCTGCCCCGAGCTGCTCGCGCAGTTGCAGCAGGCCATGAGCACGCCCGAGCCCGACCTCAACCTCGTGGCCCGCATCGCCTCCAGCGACGTGGCCATGGCCGCGACGCTGCTGCGCATCGCCAACGGCCCGCTGTTCAAGCCCGTGGGCCTGCCCTGCACAACCGTGGGCCAGGCCATGACGCGCATCGGCCTGCGCGAGAGCGTGGCCGTGATGACCGGCTTCCTGGTGCAGCACGCCATCCCCGTCAACTCGCCGCAGCTGGCCCGCTTCTGGGAGCGCAGCGCCAAGCGCGCCATCGCCATGGCCACCATCGCGCGCGAGCTGCCGGGCCTGTCGCCCGACCTGGCGCACAGCTTCGGCCTGTTCCTGCACGTGGGCGTGCCGGTGCTGCTGCAGAGCGTGCGCGGCTATGCGTCGACGATGGTGGAGGCCAATGCGCGCATCGACCGGCCCTACATCGCCACCGAGAACGCCAACCACCGCACCGACCATGCCGTCGTCGGCGCGCTGGTCATCCGCGTCTGGAACCTGCCGGCGCCGCTGATGGCCGCCATCCGCCTGCACCACGACTACGCGGCGCTGGGCCATGCCGACATCGAGCCCGAGATCCACACGCTGATCGCCACCGGCCTGATCGCCGAGCACCTGATGCGCCGCCACGAAGGCCTGCCCGAAGACGCCGACTGGGCCGGCCACCACGCCCGCGCGATGGACTGGCTGCACATCGGCGGGGAAGAGCTGGGCCTGTGGGAAGAGGCGGTCAACGCGCAGTTCGACGCCGCGTGAGACTGCCGCGCCTGCGCATCGTCGTCCTCGCCGTCATGGTGGTGGCGACGACGCTCACCCTGGGCTGGTGGATCTTCGGCCCTGCAGGCGTTGCGGTGGAGCTGACGCAGCGCAGCTGGCGCATGGAGATCGTCATCGAGCGGCTGCGTTCGGAGTCCGGCTCAAACTGGTGCGACGAGCTGCCGGCCGACGCGACCGACGTGACGCGGCGCGTGATGGCCGACCCCACGGGCCGGCGCGCCGAGCCGGCCGAGCACTGCCGCTACACCCAGCTCGTCTGGCGCCGCCACTGGATCGCCCAGAACACCGGTGGCCCGGCGGACCGCCCCGACTGGCCGCGCCCGCCACTGCGCGTGGCGCCGCCCGGCGAGCCCGGCAGCGAGCGCCTGGGCCGGCGCGATGCCTACTTCGAGATCGAACTGCGCGACCGCGCGAACCACGCCTGGGTCTGCCGTGTCACACAGCAGCGCTGGCAGGAGCTGCGCAAGGGCCAGCGGTTTCGCGTGCCGGTTGACCGCTTCGGCACGGCGGACTGCCCGGCCATGTACGAGTCAGCGCTCTGAAGCCTGTAGTTTCACCCCGCAAACCCACGTCGGAATTCGGTTTGGGATACGCCACACGCAGCGCTTGAAACGTGGCGATTCCGGGCCGAGCGCCGGGCCGCTCCCAAGCCGGCCCGCGCTGGCGATGTGCTTGGCGGTCGAGCCGCCAAGCATCGCCGTCCCCCCGGGGGACCGACCGGCACTGCCCGCGTTCAGCGCGGCAGGGCTGGGCGAGGGGCTCACTTTCACTTCAGCGGATCAACTGCCACACGCCCACGATGACGTGGCCCCACAGCGTGATGTTGAAGCACAACAGCGTGAACACGCGCAGGAAGGTCCAGAACTTGCGCGCCCGCAGGAAGGCCTCGTCCTCGCCGGTGAAGACATAGATGCCCATGTAGAGCATCGACGGGAGCAGGCTGGCGACCATCACGAACGCCATGAACCAGTAGAAAAAGGTCATGCCGCATTGTGGCCAAGCGCGGCCCCTCCACGATTGGTCGTTAGCCCGGGGGCATTGGAGGGTGAGAGATCTTCATCCATGCCCGCCTTGCCCGCCAAAACACCCTCGCCCGTCGTTGCAAATGCTCGCCATAGCCCGCTATGGCTGCGCTTTGCGCCTAGTTCGAGGGCGTTTTGACGCGCCTTTCGGGCACGGCTGAAAACCTCTCACCCTCCGAGTGCCTCGTGCTTCACCGCAGCGATGAGATCGCCCACCATGGCACGGTCCGCGCTGCTCAGCGTGGCCGAGCGCATCAGCAGCTCGCGCTCCAGCTCGCGCATGCGCCAGTGGAACTCGCGCAGCAGGGCCAGCACCTCCAGCTGCACCGGGCCTTCGTCGGCCACCAGGCGCTGCACCAGGTTCTCGGGGTGGTCGGTATCCAGGCCGGCGCTGCTGAAGGCGGCCTGCAGCTGCAGCATGCGCTGCAGGCAGAGGTCGAGCAGGCTGCGCAGTTCGGGGCTGGCGCCGACCGCGCGCTCGCGCAACTGTTGCCGCGAGGTGCGGAACCGCGCCAGCAGCTCGGCCACACGCAGCGCGCGCGGCAGCGCATCGGCCAGGCCGCGGTCCTCGTCCAGCACATGGTCGGGGCCCTCGCAGGTGCGCGCTGCCTGGCGCAGGCAGTCCAGCAGCGCGTCGCTGAACTCGCCGGGGATCAGCTTGGCCGCCACGCTGCTGTGGGTGATGGGCAAGGTGCCGGCCTCGATCAGCCCCATCAGCCATTCGGCGGCGGCCAGGATCTGGGCCGGCAGCGTGAAGTCGCGCCCAGCCAGCCCACGTGGGTAGCCGAAGCCGTCCAGGCGCTCGTGGTGGCACAGCACCAGCTCAGCCAGCGCCGGGCCGCCGCCCTCCAGGCCGACCAGCACACGCTGGCCGATGACGGGATGGCTGACGATCTGGCGCCATTGCTCGGCCTCCAGCGGCCCGTCGCGCCTGAGCACGGCCGGCGCGAGATACAGCTCGCCGACGTCGTGCACCAAGCCGGCCAGGCCGAGGCTGCGATGGGCGTCGATGTCGCCGGGCAGCAGGAGCCGGCCCAGGGACTTGGCGATCAGCGCCACGCCGACCGCATGGGCCAGCCGCTCGCCGGGCTGGTCGGCATAGAGCGTCAGCAGCGACTGCAGCGGGCCGCTGATCCTGAGCTTGCCCAGGGACTGGGCCACCGGCAGCGCGCGCTCGTGCGCCGCCAACGCGCGCAGCAGGCCATGCCGCTCCAGCAGTTGTTCGGCCATGGCCGTGATCTGCGCGCCAGAGATGCCGTCCGCAATGCCCAGGCATTGCTCCAGGGGGCGGCTGAGCTTGTGGGCCAGCAGGCGCTGCTGCACATCGGCGCCAACGCGGCTGCCCTTGGCGAGCAGCTTGACGCCATTACCGTTGACGATGTCCTCGGTGACCTCGACCTCATGGCTGGCCGCACTGGCGGCCAGGTGATCGAGGTAGTGAGGGTTGACGGCGTCAGCTGTCTCGGCCGCTGTTGTTGTCATGCGAGCGCCCCGCCAGAACGGTGTCGGGTCATTGTGGCGAGGCGGCCGGCCAGCGTCCAGCCAGCCGCCCGCCGCCTGACTCCCCGCCTTACTTCTTGCGCACCGGCGGGATGTCCGTGCAGGAGCCGTGCGCCACTTCCGCGGCCATGCCCAGGCTCTCGCCCAGCGTCGGGTGCGGGTGGATGGTCTTGCCGATGTCCACCGCGTCCGCGCCCATTTCGATGGCCAGCGCGATCTCGCCGATCATGTCGCCGGCATGCGTGCCGACGATGCCGCCGCCGATGATGCGGTGGCTTTCTTCGTCGAACAGCAGCTTGGTGAAGCCCTCGTCGCGGCCATTCGCAATCGCACGGCCCGAGGCCGTCCACGGGAACAGGCCCTTGGTGACCTTGATGCCCTTGGCCTTGGCCTCGTCCTCAGTGATGCCCACCCAGGCCACCTCGGGGTCGGTGTAGGCCACGCTGGGAATCACGCGGGCGTCGAACTGGCTCTTCTTGAGCTTCTCGTCGCCCAGCAGTTCACCGGCAATGACTTCCGCCGCGACGTGGCCCTCGTGCACCGCCTTGTGGGCCAGCATGGGCTGGCCGACGATGTCGCCGATGGCGAACACGCTCGGCACATTGGTGCGCATCTGCACGTCGACCGGGATGAAGCCGCGGTCGGTCACTGCGACACCGGCATTCTCGGCAGCGATCTTCTTGCCATTGGGCGTGCGGCCCACGGCTTGCAGGACCAGGTCATAGCGCTGCGGCTCTTTCGGGGCGCCCTCGCCTTCGAAGGTGACCCAGATGCCGTCCGGCTTGGCTTCGGCGCCGACCGTCTTCGTGTTCAACATGATGTTGTCGAAGCGGTGCGCGTTGAACTTCTGCCAGACCTTGACGAGGTCGCGGTCGGCGCCGGTCATCAGCGTGGGCAGCATTTCGACCACATCCAGGCGCGAGCCCAGCGTGGAATACACGGTGCCCATCTCCAGGCCGATGATGCCGCCGCCGACGATGAGCATCTTCTCGGCTTCGACCTGCATCTCCAGCGCGCCGGTCGAGTCGACGATGCGCGGGTCGTCGGGCAGAAAGGGCAGGCGCACGGCCTGCGAGCCGGCCGCGATGATGAGGCGCTTGAAGGCGACGGTCTGCACCGCGCCGGTCTTGGCCTGGCCCGTCGCGCCCTCGGTCGCCTCGACCTTCAGGTGCTGGGCGTCCACCAGAGAGCCGACGCCGCGCAGCACGGTCACCTTGCGCATCTTGGCCATGGCCGCGAGGCCGCCGGTCAGCTTGCCGGTCACCTTGTTCTTGTGCGCGCGCAGCTTGGCGATGTCGACCTCGGGCTCGCCGAAGGCCACGCCCAGGTCGGCCATGTGGCTGACTTCGTCCATGACGGCCGCCACGTGCAGCAGCGCCTTGGACGGGATGCAGCCGACGTTCAGGCAGACGCCGCCGAGCGTGGCGTATCGCTCGACGAGGGCGACCTTGAGGCCCAGGTCGGCCGCGCGGAAGGCAGCTGAGTAGCCGCCGGGGCCGCCGCCGAGGACGACGAGGTCGAAGGCCTGGTCGGCGCTGCCCGAGTAGGTTGCGGCGACCGGGGCCGGTGCGGCGGCCACAGGTGCCGGTGCAGGCGTGGCAGGAGCCGGGGCGGGAGCGGCCGCTTCAGCCGACTCCAGCGTCAGCACGACCGAGCCCTTCTTGACCTTGTCGCCGACCTTGACGCGCAGCTCCTTCACCACACCGGCGGACGACGACGGGATCTCCATCGATGCCTTGTCGCTTTCGACGGTGATGAGGCTCTGCTCGACCTTGACGGTGTCGCCGGCCTTCACCAGCACCTCGATGACGCCGACTTCGTCGAAGTCGCCAATGTCCGGAACTTGAACTTCAATGGTTGCCATGAGTCCAGCTCCTTACAGCGCGATCCGACGGAAGTCGGACAGCAGCGACGCGAAGTAGACGTTGAAGCGAGCCGCAGCCGCGCCGTCGATGACGCGGTGGTCCCACGACAGCGACAGCGGCAGGATCAGGCGCGGCTGGAAGGCCTTGCCATCCCAGACGGGCTCGATGCTGCTCTTGCAGACGCCCATGATGGCCACTTCAGGCGCGTTGATGATGGGCGTGAAGTACTTGCCGCCGATGCCGCCGAGCGACGAGATCGAGAAGCAGCCGCCGCTCATGTCGGCCGGGCCCAGCTTGCCGTCGCGGGCCTTCTTGGCCAGCTCGCCCATTTCCTGGGTGATCTGGAAGATGCCCTTCTTGTCGGCGTCCTTGATGACGGGCACGACCAGGCCGTTGGGCGTGTCCGCCGCGAAGCCGATGTGGAAGAACTGCTTCAGCACCAGCGTGTCGCCGTCCAGCGAGCTGTTGAACTCGGGGAACTTCTTCAGCGCCGCGACGGCCGCCTTGATCATGAAGGCGAGCATCGTGACCTTGATGCCGGCCTTCTCGTTCTCCTTGTTCAGCTGGACGCGGAAGGCTTCCAGCTCGGTGATGTCCGCGTCGTCATGGTTGGTGACGTGCGGGATGACCACCCAGTTGCGATGCAGGTTGGCGCCCGAGATCTTCTTGATGCGGGACAGCTCCTTGCGCTCGACCGGGCCGAACTTCTCGAAGTCGACCTTGGGCCAGGCCAGCACGGACAGGCCGCCACCAGCGCCGCCCGCAGCGGGTGCGGGTGCGACGGCCTTCTGCGCGGCAGTCTGCACCGAGCCGGACATGACGGCCTTGACGAAGCCCTGCACGTCGCTCTCGACGATGCGGCCCTTGGCACCCGTGCCCTTCACTTCGTCCAACGGAACGCCCAGCTCGCGGGCGAGCTTGCGGATGGTGGGCGAGGCGTGGGGCAGCTTGCCGGTGGGCGCGGTGGGCTGGTGCGGCGGCAGCGCGGCCGTGGGTACGGCCTTGGCTTCTGCGGGTGCGGCAGCGGCGGCAGGCGCAGCAGCGGCAGGAGCCGGCGCCGCAGCAGCGGGTGCAGGTGCGGGCGCAGCACCGCCTGTGGCGGCGACGCGGGCCAGCGCCGAACCCTTCTTCACCTTGTCGCCGACCTTGACCAGCAACTCCTCGACGACGCCGGCATGCGACGACGGAATCTCCATCGAGGCCTTGTCGCTCTCGACGGTGATGAGGCTCTGCTCGACCTTGACGGTGTCGCCGACCTTGACCAGCACTTCGATGACGGCCACTTCGTCGAAGTCGCCGATGTCTGGCACCTCGATGGTGACGGGGCCGCTGCTCTGGACCGGGGCCGCGGCAGGGGCGGGTGCGGCAACCGGAGCCGCCGCAGGCGCCGCAGCGGCAGGCGCCGGCGCTGCGGCCGCCGGCGCGGCAGCGCCCTCGCCTTCGACGATCACCACGACGCTGCCCTGCTTGACCTTGTCGCCCACGGCGACCTTGATCTCCTTGACGACGCCGGCCTGCGACGACGGAATCTCCATCGATGCCTTGTCGCTTTCGACGGTGATCAGGCTTTGCTCGACCTTGACGGTGTCGCCCACCTTGACCAGCACCTCGATGACGCCGACCTCGTCGAAATCGCCAATGTCGGGAACCTTGACTTCAACCAATGCCATGTCTTTATCTCCTAGCCAGTTGGGGACAGAGCTACTCGCTTCGCTCGGGCGGTCTGTCCCCAAAGCCTTTTTGATTGCTTATGCGTACAGAGGATTGATCTTGTTGGCGTCGATGCCGTACTTGGCAATCGCCTCGGCCACCTTGGCGACTGGAATCGCGCCGTCATCGGCCAGCGCCTTCAGCGCGGCGACGACGATGTAATGGCGGTTGACCTCGAAGTGCGCACGCAGCTTGGAGCGGAAGTCCGAACGGCCAAAACCGTCCGTGCCCAGCACCTTGTACGAGCGGCCGCGCGGGATGAAGGCGCGAATCTGCTCGGCGTAGTTCTTCATGTAGTCGGTGGACGCGATGACCGGGCCCTTGGTCTGGCCCAACTGCTGGGTCACGAACGGCACGCAGGCCAGTTCGGTCGGGTGCAGCAGGTTCCAGCGCTCGGCGTTCTGGCCGTCGCGGGCCAGCTCGTTGAAGCTCGGACAGCTCCACACGTTGGCACCCACGCCCCACTCTGCTTCCAGCAGCTTCTTGGCAGCCTGGCTTTCGCGCAGGATGGTGCCGGAGCCCAGCAGGTTGACGGTCAGAGGCTGGGCCGCATCGGCCTCTTCCAGCAGGTACATGCCCTTGAGGATGTGCTCCTCGGTGCCGGCCTTCAGGCCCGGCATCGGGTAGTTCTCGTTCAGCAGGGTGATGTAGTAGTAGACGTTTTCCTGGTCTTCCACCATGCGCTTCAGGCCGCGCTGCATGATGACGGCGACTTCGTGCGCGAAGGTCGGGTCATAGGACACGCAGTTGGGGATGGTGCCGGCCAGGATGTGGCTGTGGCCGTCTTCGTGCTGCAGGCCTTCGCCGTTCAACGTCGTGCGGCCGGACGTGCCGCCTAGCAGGAAGCCACGGGCCTGCATGTCGCCCGCCGCCCAGGCCAGGTCGCCGATGCGCTGGAAGCCGAACATCGAGTAGTAGACGTAGAACGGGATCATCACGCGGTTGTTCGTCGAGTACGACGTCGCCGCAGCGATCCAGCTGGCCATGCCGCCGGCCTCGTTGATGCCTTCCTGCAGGATCTGACCGGCCTTGTCCTCGCGGTAGTACATGACCTGGTCCTTGTCGACCGGCGTGTAGTTCTGACCTGCGGGGTTGTAGATGCCGATCTGGCGGAACAGGCCTTCCATGCCGAAGGTGCGCGCCTCGTCGACGAGGATGGGCACCGTGCGCGGGCCCAGTTCCTTGTCGCGCAGCAGCGTCGTCAGGAAGCGCACATAGGCCTGGGTCGTCGAGATCTCGCGGCCCTCGGCGGTCGGGTCCAGCACGGCCTGGAAGGTGGCCAGGTCGGGCACCTTCAGGTTCTCGTCGGTCTTGGCGCGGCGCTTGGGCAGGTAGCCGCCCAGCGCGTTGCGGCGCTCGTGCAGGTACTTCAGTTCCTGCGAGCCTTCCGGCGGCTGGTAGAACGGGATCTTGGGCAGGTCTTCATCCGACACCGGGATGTTGAAGCGGTCGCGCATGGCGCGGATGTCGTCGTCCTGCAGCTTCTTGGTCTGGTGGGCGGTGTTCTTGCCTTCACCGATCTTGCCCATGCCGAAGCCCTTGACGGTCTTCACGAGCAGCACCGACGGCTGGCCAACGGTGTTGACGGCCTTGTGATACGCCGCGTAGACCTTCTGCGGGTCGTGGCCGCCGCGCTGCAGGCGCCAGATGTCCTCGTCGCTCATCTTGGAGACGAGTTCCAGCAGCTTGGGGTGCTTGCCGAAGAAGTTCTTGCGCACGAAGGCGCCGTCGTTGGCCTTCATGGCCTGGTAGTCACCGTCGACGGTCTCCATCATGACCTTGCGCAGCAGCTCGTCCTTGTCGCGCGCCAGCAGCGGGTCCCAGTAGCCGCCCCAGATCAGCTTGATGACGTTCCAGCCGGCACCGCGGAACTCGCCTTCGAGTTCTTGAATGATCTTGCCGTTGCCGCGCACCGGGCCGTCCAGGCGCTGCAGGTTGCAGTTGACGACGAAGATCAGGTTGTCAAGCTTCTCGCGTGCGGCGAGACCAATCGCGCCCAGCGATTCCGGCTCGTCCATCTCGCCGTCGCCCAGGAACACCCAGACCTTGCGCTTGCTCGTGTCGGCAATGCCGCGGGCGTGCAGGTACTTCAGGAAGCGCGCCTGGTAGATGGCCATCAAGGGGCCCAGGCCCATCGAGACGGTGGGGAACTGCCAGAACTCGGGCATCAGCTTCGGGTGCGGATAGCTGGACAGGCCCTTGCCGTCGACTTCCTGGCGGAAGTTGATCAGCTGTTCTTCGGTGATGCGGCCTTCCATGAAGGCGCGGGCGTAGATGCCGGGGGCGCTGTGGCCCTGGATGTAGAGCAGGTCGCCGCCGTGCACGCCGTCGTCGGCATGCCAGAAGTGGTTGAAGCCGCAACCGAGCATCGTCGCCAGCGAGGCGAAGGAGCTGATGTGGCCGCCCAGGTCACCACCGTCTTCGGGGTTGTGCTTGTTGGCGCGCACCACCATCGCCATGGCGTTCCAGCGCATGTAGGCGCGCAGGCGCTCCTCGATCTCGATGTTGCCGGGGAAGCGTTCTTCCTGGTCGGTCGGGATGGTGTTGACGTAGGCGGTGTTGGCCGAGAACGGCACCTCGATGCCGGCCTGGCGGGCGTGATCGATCAGGGTTTCGAGCAGGAAGTGGGCGCGGTCGCCGCCCTCCTCGCCGATGACGGCCGAGAGGGCATCCAGCCACTCACGGGTTTCCGTCGGATCTTTGTCATTCGCGGCGGCGCCGAGAAATTCTTGCGGCTGGGCGGACATGGCCGGTCTCCTTCAAGTGCCGCCTCTACGGGCAGCGGGGTGTTCTGACGAGGGCAAGCAGGCGCAGCGGCCGCGAGCGGGCGGAGTGTCTCACAAGTCATTGCCACTTCCCAAATGGCGCGAGACGATTTCTCATTATGAAATTACCATGGCTCCCGCCGGCCCGGATAATTTGGCGATGGCCCTTGACCCGCACGCCCCCGAGACCCGCACACGCCGACAGCGCCTGCTGGCGCCCTGGCGCCGCCTGGTCGCCACCTGGTGGTTCCGGCAGTCGCCGTCGCGCCAGGACCGGCTGGCCACGCTGGGGCCGCTGATCTCGGTGCTGCTCTTCCTGGCGGCCATCATTTCGGCCTTCTGGTACCTGCGCAACGAGGAGATCGAGCGCGAGACCGAGTCCGTCAAGCGCGACACCGAGATCGCCCAGCAGCAGATCCGCCTGCGCCTGATCGAGAACCAGGAACAGCTCGTGCGCATCGCGCGCGAAGTTGTCACCCGGCAGATCGACGCGCACGAGTTCTCCGCCCAGGCCCAGGCCTTCGCGCGCGAGCGGCCCGAGCTGACGCATGTCACCTGGCTCAGCGCCAAGCGCGAGCGCCGCAGCAGCGTCGGCGCGGCCGGCCTGGCGGCTGATGGACTGATGTCGGCGGACGGCACCGACCCGTCCATGCCCGTCGCCAACCAGTCCAACGCCGCCGCGCTGGCCTTCGACGCCGCCAAGGAGAGGCGCCAGCCTGTCTACTCAGGCCCGTTCAGCGACGCCAACGGCACCACGGTCTTCCAACTGCACATCCCGCTGATCGACCGCGGCGGTTTCGGCGGCGTGCTGATCGCCGAGTACACCGTCGAGGCGCTGCTGCGCTATTACGTGCCCAGCGAGGTTTCCACTCGCCACAGCATCGCCGTGCTGGACGCCTCGCGGGACCAGGTTGTCAGCAGCACGGTCACGCCCATGCCGGGTCAGGTCTTGCGCCGCGCCTCGCTGGTGCACGACGTGCCGCTGGCGCCCGCGCTGAACGGCCTGGTACTGCGCGGCCAGGGCTGGCGCACGTCCATCGGCCTCATCAACAACGCGCTGTTCTGGCTGGTGCTGGCGCTGGCCGGCATGACCGTGTGGATGCTGCTGGGCACCTGGCGCCACATGCGCCGGCGCACGCAGATCCAGAACGCGCTGACGCTGGAGACCAACTTCCGCCGCGCGATGGAAAACTCCATGCTGACCGGCATGCGCGCCATGGACATGGACACGCGCATCACCTACGTGAACCCGGCCTTCTGCGCGATGACCGGCTTCTCGGAAGCCGACCTCGTCGGCCGCACGCCGCCCTATCCCTTCTGGCCCGCCGACCGCCGCGAGGAGAACGCGCGCCTGCTGCAGCAGGAACTGCAAGGCAAGAGCCCGTCGGGCGGCGTGGAGGTCAAGATTGCACGCAAGGACGGCTCGGCCTTCGATGCCCGCGTCTACGTCTCGCCGCTGGTGGACACGCGTGGCAAGCAGACCGGCTGGATGACCTCGATGACCAACATCACCGAGGCCAAGCGCGTGCGCGACCAGCTCTCTGCCTCGCACGAGCGCTTCACGACCGTGCTCGAAGGCCTGGACGCCGCCGTGTCCGTGTTGTCGGTGACGCCGCCCGAGCTGCTGTTCGCCAACCGCAGCTACCGCCTGTGGTTCGGTGCCGACCCGGCCGGCCATGCGCTGCTGGCCGGCGGCCAGCTGATGGGCACGACCAGCCGCCGTGGCGGCCTGGACGACGGTGCCGACGAGGTGGACGACTACTCCGGCCTGCCCTCCGAGGCGCTGACCGACATGGGCTCGGACCCGCGCGAGGTCTACGTCGAGTCGCTGGCCATGTGGTTCGACGTGCGCGCCCGCTACCTGCAATGGACCGACGGCCGCCTGGCGCAGATGCTGATCGCCACCGACATCACCATGCGCCGCGCTGCCGAGGCGCAGGCCGCGTTGCAGGCCGACAAGGCTCAGGTGACGAGCCGGCTGATGACCATGGGCGAGATGGCCTCCAGCGTCGCCCACGAGCTGAACCAGCCGCTGACGGCCATCACCAACTACTGCAACGGCATGGTCAGCCGCGTGCGCGCCGACAGCATCGACAAGGAAGCGCTGATGGCCGCGCTGACCAAGACGGCCAAGCAGGCCGAGCGGGCCGGGCAGATCATTCACCGCATCCGCAACTTCGTGAAGCGCAGCGAGCCGCAGCGCCAGCCGGCCCACGCGGCCGACATCGTCGAGGACGCCGTGGAGCTGGCCGGCATCGAGCTGCGCCGCCGCAACGTCGCCATCCACACCTACGTCGCGCAGCGGCTGCCGCAGATGATGGTCGACCCCATCCTCATCGAGCAGGTGTTGATGAACCTGCTGAAGAACGCCGCCGAGGCCATCGACAACGCCTCTCTGCCCACCTCGCGCCGCCACATCGAGCTGCGCGTCGTGCCCAAGCACAGCGCCGAACTGGGCGGGCAGATCGAGTTCTCGGTGACCGACATGGGCCCGGGCCTGCCCGACGAAGTCATCGCCCGCATGTACGAGGCCTTCTTCTCGACCAAGGCCGATGGGCTGGGCATTGGCTTAGGGTTATGCCGGTCTATCGTCGAGTCCCACCAGGGCCGGATAAAAGCCGAGAACCTCTACAATGGATCGTTGGTCGTCGGGTGCCGATTCGCGTTCACGATCCCCGTCACCATCACGCCCGAACACCTGCGTCAGGACCCCAACCCGGGTGCCGCCAGCAGCGCTCAGAGAACCGAACCCACCACACCATGAGCTTGATCCCCAAGAAGGGCAATGTCTACGTTGTCGACGATGACGAGGCAGTTCGCGATTCACTGCAATGGCTGCTCGAAGGCAAGGACTACCGGGTCAAGTGCTTTGACTCGGCCGAATCCTTCCTGACACGCTACGACCCCCGCGAGGTCGCCTGCCTGATCGCCGACATCCGCATGGACGGCATGACCGGCCTGGAACTGCAGGACCGCCTCATCGAGCGCAAGAGCCCGCTGCCCATCGTCTTCATCACCGGCCACGGCGACGTGCCCATGGCCGTGCAGACGATGAAGAAGGGCGCGATGGACTTCATCGAGAAGCCGTTCAAGGAAGAGGAACTGCTGGCCCTGGTGGAGCGCATGCTCGACCAGGCCCGCGAGGCCTTCTCCAGCCACCAGGAAGCCGCCAGCCGCGACGCGCTGCTGGCCCGCCTGACGACGCGCGAGGCGCAAGTGCTGGAGCGCATCGTCGCGGGTCGTCTGAACAAGCAGATCGCCGACGACCTCGGCATCAGCATCAAGACGGTGGAGGCGCACCGCGCCAACATCATGGAAAAGCTCAACGCCAACACGGTGGCGGACCTGCTCAAGATTGCCTTGGGCGCGACCGCCAAGGCTTGAGTTCCACCTTCAGCCAAAAGGCCGCTGAACCCTCAGCGGCTTTTTGCTTTCTGACTTTTGAAATGCAACCACAGAGACACAGAGGCACTGAGAAACAGCCTTTGAATTCCTCTGTGTCTCTGTGCCTCTGTGGTTGCATTCAACGGAGCCCTGTATGACCGCCCAATTGATCGACGGCCTCGCCCTCGCCAAGCAACTGCGCGCGCAAGCCGCAACCCGCGCCGCCGCGCTCACCGCCCAGGGCCGCCAGCCCGGCCTCGCCGTGGTCCTCGTCGGCGACAACCCCGCCAGCCAGGTCTACGTGCGCAACAAGGTCAAGGCCTGCGAGGAAGCTGGCATCCACTCGCGGCTGGAGAAGTACGACGCCGCCATGACCGAGGCCGAACTGCTGGCCCGCGTCGAGGCGCTGAACAACGACCCGACCATCCACGGCATCCTGGTCCAGTTGCCGCTGCCCAAGCACATCGACGACCACAAGGTCATCGAGTCCATCTCGCCAGCCAAGGACGTGGATGGCTTCCACGTCGCCAGCGCCGGCGCGCTGCTGGTGGGTGAGGCGGGCTTCAAGGCCTGCACGCCTTACGGCTGCATGAAGATGCTGGAGAGCATCGGCATGAAGGACTTGAAGGGCAAGCACGCGGTCGTCATCGGCC
The DNA here is from genome assembly GCF_043555835.1 of Pelomonas parva. Taxonomy (NCBI): domain Bacteria; kingdom Pseudomonadati; phylum Pseudomonadota; class Betaproteobacteria; order Burkholderiales; family Sphaerotilaceae; genus Roseateles; species Pelomonas parva. Next base: position 506,243 of record NZ_JBIGHV010000001.1, read on the forward strand.
GCAGCAACATCGTCGGCAAGCCGATGGCGCTGATGCTACTGGCGGCCAACGCCACCGTCACCGTCTGCCACAGCGGCACGGCCGACCTGGGCGCGATGACCCGCCAGGCGGACGTCATCGTCGCCGCCGTGGGCAAGCGCAATGTACTGACGGCCGACATGGTCAAGCCCGGCGCCGTCGTCATCGACGTGGGCATGAACCGCAATGACGAGGGCAAGCTCTGCGGCGACGTGGATTTCGATGGCGTCAAAGAAGTGGCCGGCTGGATCACCCCCGTCCCGGGCGGGGTCGGGCCGATGACGATTGCCATGTTGCTGGTGAATACGCTTGAATCGGCGGAACGCAGCCTCACGTCGAACTGATATGACCAATCCGCTGCTCTCCACCACCGCCCTGCCCGACTTCGCGGCCATCCAGCCCGAGCATGTGCAGCCTGCCATCACTGAGCTGCTGGCCGCTGCGCAAGCCGCGCTCGATGAAGCGACCAAGCCCGAGACGCCCGCCGACTACGACACGCTCTCGCGCATCCTCGACACGGCCACGGAGCATTTCGGCACGGCCTGGGGCGCCGTGGGCCACCTCAATGCCGTGGCCGACACGCCCGCGCTGCGCGAGGCCTACAACGCGATGCTGCCGGCCGTCACCGAGTTCAGCACGGCCATGGGCGCCAACGAGGCGCTGTTCGCCAAATACAAGGCTGTCGTGGCGGCGCAGGGCGAGTCCCTGAGTGCGCCGCGCCAGCAGTTGCTCAAGCACGCCATCCGCGACTTCGTGCTGTCCGGCGCCGAGTTGCAGGGCGAGGCCCGCGAGCGCTACGCCGCCATCCAGGAGCGCAGCGCCGAGCTGCAGCAGCAGTTCAGCGAGCATGTGCTGGACGCGACGGACGGCTGGAGCTACGTCGCCAACGCGGACGAGCTCGCCGGCGTGCCGCAGGACGTGCTGGACGCGACCCGGCTCGACGACGGCGGCCACAAGATCACGCTGCATTTCCCGGTCTACCTGCCCGTCATGCAGTACGCCGAGAACCGCGACCTCCGCGAGAAGCTCTACCGCGCCTACGTGACACGCGCGAGTGAATCGGGCAAGCCGGACTGGGACAACACCGCCGCCATGCGCGAGATCGTGGCGCTGCGCCAGGAGGAGGCGAAGCTGCTCGGCTACGCCAGCTTCGCCGAGGTGTCGCTGGCGCCCAAGATGGCGTCCACGCCGGCCGAGGTGACGACCTTCCTGAGTGACCTCGGCAAACGCGCCCGGCCCTTCGCCGAGAAGGACCTGGCCGAGCTGCGCGAGTTCGCCAAGGGCCAGCCGCTGGAGAGCTGGGATGTGTCCTACTGGAGCGAGAAGCTCAAGGAAGCGCGCTATGCCTTCAGCGACCAGACGGTGAAGCAGTACTTCACCGCGCCCAAGGTCGTCGCCGGCCTGTTCTCCATCATTGAGCGGCTGTTCAACGTGTCGATCTCGGAGGCCAAGGCCTCGGTCTGGCATGAGACCGTCAAGTTCTACGAGCTGCGTCGCGGCGGTCAGTTGATCGCCCAGTTCTATCTGGACCTCTACGCCCGCACCGGCAAGCGCCCCGGCGCCTGGATGGACCAGGTGCGCAGCCGCTGGCTCAAGCCCACCGGCGAACAGCAGACGCCGGTCGCCCAACTGGTCTGCAACTTCGCGTCTCCCGTCGGTGGCAAGCCAGCGCTGCTGACGCACGACGACGTCATCACCCTGTTCCACGAGTTCGGCCACGGCCTGCATCACATGCTGACGCAGGTGAACGACCTGGGCGTGTCGGGCATCTCCGGCGTGGAGTGGGACGCCGTCGAGCTGCCCAGCCAGTTCATGGAGAACTTCTGCTGGGAGTGGGACGTCCTGCAGCAGCTGAGCGGCCATGTCGAGACCGGCGAGCCGCTGCCACGCGAGCTGTTCGACAAGATGACGGCGGCCAAAAACTTCCAGAGCGGGCTGATGACGCTGCGCCAGATCGAGTTCGCGCTGTTCGACATGCGTCTGCATGCAACGCCGGGCGTGGAAGCCGATGTGCAGAAGGTCATCGACGACGTGCGCGCCGAAGTCGCCGTGCTGATCCCGCCCGCCTTCAACCGCTTTCAGCACAGCTTCTCGCACATCTTTGCGGGCGGCTATGCGGCCGGCTACTACAGCTACAAGTGGGCCGAGCTGCTCAGTGCCGACGCCTGGAGCGCCTTCGAGGAGGAAGGCGTGTTCAACCCGGCCACCGGCAAGCGCTTCCTGAACGAAGTGCTGGAGCAAGGCGGCGCGCGCGACGCCATAGCCAACTTCAAGGCCTTCCGCGGCCGCGAGCCGAAGATCGACGCGCTGCTGCGCCACCAGGGCATGGCGTGACACGGTATGTCGCGCTGTGGCGCGGCATCAATGTCGGCAAGGCCAAGCGGCTGGCTATGGCCGACCTCAAGGCCTTGCTCACCGAGCTGGGTGCGACGAACGTCGTCACGCTGCTGAACAGCGGCAATGCGGTCTTCGACATCCGCAAGAAGATCACCGGCGAGGCAATCCGCAAGGCCGTCGCGGCGCGGCTGGGTGTCGACGCCCTGGTGATCCTGAAGACGGCCAGCGAATGGGCGGCCATTGCGGAACGGCTACCCATTCCCGAGGCGGACGATCCCAGCCGCACGCTCGTGGTGATCACCGCTGATACCACTGGCCTGCAGTCCGTTGCAGGCGTCGCCGTTTCAGGCGACGAGCAGTTGGTCGTCACCGGGCATGCAGCCTATGTCTGGTGCGCCAACGGCATCCTGGAGAGCCAGGCGCTCGGCGAAGTCTTCCAGAAGATCGCCGCAACCAGCAGCACGACACGCAACTGGGCAACCGTCACCAAGCTGGACGCGCTGGCCAATCCACGCTGATCAACCTGGGTCATCCAGCGCATGGAGGCGCATGCCGATGCCCTCGGCCAGCGGCGCCTTCCACGGTGCGCGGGCCAGCATGCGCCGACCATCCTTCAGCCCGGCGGCCCAGCGCGCGCGCAGGCGTGAGTCGCTGAAGTCGATGTCGCGCCAGGAGTCCTCGCCGTCCAGCGCGCGCATGACGAGGTGGACGACGTCGATGCGCGAGTCGCAGCCCAGCGCCAGCAGTTCCTTCACGGCCGGGTCGGCCGCGGCCTTGGGGCCCAGTTGCCTGCCGACCAGGCGCAGCGCGCGGCGCAGGTTCTGCATGCGCTCGTGGTCGCCCAGGTGCTCCAGGATGCGGCTGGCGTACTGGATGTCCTTGTAGCGCGTCAGCACCTGGGCCATGGTGTGCGGTGCGGCCTCGCTGGCGTCCCACACGTCCACCATGAAGCACAGCGTGTCGCGGCGCTCGCTGTCGTCCAGCACGACATCCAGCGGCGTGTTGCTGTAGATGCCGCCGTCCCAGAAGGCGTTCTCGCCGATCTGCACCGGCGCGAAACCGGGCGGCAGCGCGCCGCTGGCCATCACATGCTCGGGGCCGATCTTGGTCTGGCCATCCCGGTTGTCGAACAAGGCCAGCTCGCCCGAGCGCACGTCGACGGCGCACAGCGTCAGGCGCGTCTCGGCCGCAGCGATGCGCTCGAAGTCCACCAACTCGCGCAGCGTCGCGGCCAGCGGCGCGGTGTCGTAGAAGCTCAGCTCGGGCAGCGGCGCGCGGCGGTTCATGTCCCAGGACAGCGGGCCGCGCGGCTTGAAGAAGCCGGGCACGCCGCTGGTCAGCGTCTGCAAGGTCTGCAGGCCTTGTTGCCACAGCGACGTGAACGGGTTGACCGGCAGGTGCGGCGCGAGGCCCGGCCGGGTCACACGGTCCCAGAAGCTGCGCAAGGCCATGACCCGATCGGCCGGCGCATTGCCAGCGATCAGCGCCGCGTTGATGGCGCCAATGGACGTGCCCACCAGCCAGTCGGGCGGCAGGTCGGCGCCTTCGAGCGCCTCGACAAAGCCGGCCTGGTAGGCGCCCAGGGCCCCGCCGCCCTGGAACACGTAGACGGTCTGCGGTCGGCGTGGTGGCATGTTGATCTTCCTTCTCGTCACCGGCGCCGGCGTGAAATCTCAGGGCGACGCAGACGGTCGCGGCTTCGCGCCATCAAAGCCGAGCAGACCGTCGGCCACCACCTTGCCATGCTTGCGCTCGATCTCGGCGTGCATGACGCGGTTGTAGGCCTCCACGAAGGCGGTCGATGCAGGCGTGACTTCCTTGCTCTTGCTGACCCAGGTCACGCCATAACGCTGCTTCATGCGCTCGGCGCGTGCGGTCTCGCCCTTGGTCGGGTCGGGCCCCACGGTCTGCAGCTTCAGCTCGCCAGCCTCCAGGTCCCGCCGGGCCTGCGCCGCGCCGCGCTCTGCCGCCAGTTCGGGCGTGCCCAGGCGCAGGTCCACGGTGGCGACGAGCAGCCGGTCGCCCGAGGTGTCCAGATGCACGATGCCGAACTTGACGAACATCACCAGCACCACGCTGACGGCCGCCAGCGCAAACAGCACCGCCACGACATGGATGCGCCGGATGCCGCGCGGCCGATGCCACTTGGGCGGGACATATTCAGTGAACAAGGCCATGGCCACCTGCAGGTCGGGTTTCACGGTGCTCGCCGAAGGCCGCGATCAGTGGCATGGCTCGCGCGATGACGGCCTTCACGGCCGGTAGTTGCAGCGAGGCCTTGTGCGCCGCCGCATCCGTCCAGACTTCCGTGACCCAGATCGTCACCTCGTCGGCGGGGTCTTCGGCCACTACATAGCTCAGGCAGCCAGGCAAGGCGTCCACCTCGGCCAGCAGCAGTCGGACCAGTTCGGCCCGCCGGCCTTCGACAGCCTTGAAGCTGCCCATCAATCCATACATTGCATCAATTCCTGTCGGTTGCAGCCCGATTGTCCGCGAGCGGCGCCAGCGCCGCCTGCACACGCGCTTGCCAGGCGAGTTGCTCGGCTGCAGTCCAGTCCGGCCAGCGCGGCGCCTCGGCTTCCAGCTCGGTGGCCAGGGCTTGCAGCGTGGCCTGCTTCGTCAACGTCGCGGCCAGGTTCAGCCGGGCCAACCATTCCTGGGCCTGGCGCATGCGCGGATAGGCCGCGAACAGCCAGCGCGCCACCTCGGGCCGCTCGCGCCAGTCGGCGCTGCCGAAGCGCGCCACCGCCAGGGCCGTGAGCCGCTGCCCGGCGCCCAGGCAGTCGAAGGCCACGCAGCCGCTGAAACCCCGCTCGATCAAGCCGTCATGGATGCCGCAGCGATGGTCAGCGCAGAGGTGCTGGCAGGGCGTTTCGGCCGGCTTGTCGAAGCCGAAGCCCTGCGCGGCATCGAACGGCGGGATCACGCAGCACAGCGCCACGCAGGCCGAACAGTCAGCCTTCAGGTGGGCGGGTAGCTGCACCGTGCCCCGACCCATCACTCGGCGTCGGGAGACACGCCAACCTGCCAGCTCACGCCGAAACGGTCGGTCACCATGCCGAACAGCGGCGCCCAGAAGGTTTTGCCTAGCGGCATGGTCACGTGCCCGCCGTCGGCCAGCGCGGCGAAGGCTTCGCCGGCGGTGGTCGCGTCCGGGCAATCCAGCGACAACGCGAAACCCTTGAAGCCGCCCTCCCCCCCGCACAGGCCGTCGGACATCATGACCAGCGCACCGCCGATGTGCACCGACGCATGCATGATCTTGTCCTGCGACCCCGGCGGCAGCACGCCCTCGGGCGGCGGCTCCGGGCTCTCGGAGTTGCGCATCATGAACTCCACCTTGGCGCCCAGTGCCAGCTGGTAGAACTCGATGGCTTCTTCGCAACGGCCATCGAAGAACAGGTAGGGGTCGATCTTCATGCGGGTCTCCGGGGCAACGCAGGGCAGACAACTCTAAGGCTTGAAGTCGCCTGCCGTCGAAATGATGAAGTCCTCGGCCTTGATGTACTTGCGCCATGCCGCGTTGGCCTGCTCGACGGTGACGGCAGCGATGGCGTCGTCCTGCCGCTGGAAGAGGCTCCACGTTTCGCCTCGCTCGGCCAGTGCCGTGAGGGAGCCTGCCAACTGTCCGAGAGCGATGCGCGTGGATTTTCTGCCTTCGAGGAAGGACCTCTTGTTGCGCGCAAGCTCGGCTGCATTCACGCCATGGGCAGACATGCGAGCTGCCTCCTGCTTCACGAAAGCGATGATCCTGTCTCGATTCTCCGGCGCGTAGCCGGCCTCGATGCCAAGACTGCCGGCGTTGCCCCAGGCACTGGCGTCCAGCGAGACGCTGATGCTGTAGGTCAGTCCTTCCTTCTGGCGCACGCGTTCGGACAAGCGGCTGTCCATCCCGACGCCGAAGATGCGCACGGCCATGACCAGCGCCAGGTAGTCGGGATCTTCGCTGTTCAGCGGCAGCGCCTGTTGCAGCCTGACGGTGGCGCTGGCCTTGTCGCGGGCGACGACATCGAAGCGCGCTGGCGGCACGGCCACGTACTGCGGCACATGGCGCACGAACCTCGGCGCCGCAGGCTTCTTCCAGTCGCCAAAGAGCCGCTCGACTTCGGCAGCCAGGCCGTCCGGCAAGGCGCCGGCAACGCCGATCTGCGCATCGTTGGCACTCCAGTAGTCGGCATGGAAGCGCTTAACCTCTTCCAGTGTCGCGGCCTTCAACCTGGCGACGTGCTCATCGACGCTCATCACGTAGTCAGGATCACCCAGCGAGACACCACGCGCGGCGTTGTAGTGCCCGCGCGTGGCCGCCTCGATCAGGATGCCGAGCTCCTGACGCGAGGCGTCAAGCGACGCAATGTTGTGCTTGATGTCGCGGTCAAAAGCGTGCTGCGGCAGCAGCGGATGGCGCAGCAGGTCGGCAAGCACGCGCAGTGCCGGCAAGAGCGTGTCGCGCTCAGCGCTGACGGTGATCGTGGCACCCTGCGCATCACCCGAGATTTCCAGGTCAGCGCCGAGCTTGACGACCAGATCCGTCAACTGCTGCCTGCTGTAGTCCGCGCTGCCTTCGATCATGAGCGGCCCGATCATCCGCGCAGCGTTGCGCGCAAAGGTCGCATCACGTTCGCCCCAGCGCAGCCTCATCTCCAGCGCCACTGCGTTGCCGCGGGTCTGCCTCTGCAGCGTGTGCAACGCGATTCCGCTAGGCAGCAAGGTGCGCACGGTGCGCGCCTCAAGCGTGGCGGGCAGGGGCTCCAGGTGCTCGCCGTCCTGCACGCCAGGCGGGCTTGCCAGCCCGAGCAGGCTTTGTGCGAGTGCGGGCGCAGCGGGGACGTCCACGCGCTCCACCGCAGCGGCCGGAAGGTAGCGACCCAGCGTGCGGTTGGGGGGCCTGAAGTACGTCGCGCGCACGCGCTCCACGTCGGCCAGTGTGACCTTGGCGATGTCCTGCATCTGCTTGAACAGCAGCCGCCAGTCGCCAGCGGCAATGAGGCCGGAGATTTGCTGGATCAGCGCCTCGGGGTGTTTCATCCAATGGCGTTGGTCGTTGGTGAGCGCGTCGCGCACGCGCTGCAGATCGGTCTCCTCGAAGGGTTTGGCAGTGCGACCTTCAACCAGGTCTGTCAGCACGGCCTGGACCTTGTCCACGTCAGCATCCGGCGGCAATACCGCGTCGATGCTGGCCAGTCCTGGGTCCACGCCGCCTTCCACGCTGATGCTGGCAGACACGGCAAGCCCGGCATCGGCCAGTTCCTGGCCGAGTCCGCCGCCCGGCTGGCGATTCATCAGCAGTCGAAAGACGATCAAGGCCGGCATGTCGGGGTGCGTCAGGGCCGGCACGTGATAAGCCGCCCGCAGCAGGGGCTGTCCACCGACGCGGCGCACCACCACGCTGCGCTCCCCGTCCTGAGCCGGCTCCACCGTAGAGGGTTGAGGGATGGGCGCTGCCGGCTTCGGCGTAGGGCCGAAGTGCCTGGCGATTAGGGCCAGCGTGGCATGCTTGTCAAAGGCGCCGGCAATCAGCAGCGTCGCGTTGTCGGGCCGGTAGTAGCGCTTGTAGAAGGCCTGCAGCTTCTCGACACGCAAGTTCTCGATGTCACTCTTGGCGCCTATCGTGGCGCGGCCATACGGGTGCCAGGCAAAGGCGGCGGCGTTGACGCGTTTGATCAGCACCGTCCAAGGCTGGTTCTCGCCAAGCTCGAACTCATTGCGAACGACGGTCATCTCGGTGTCAAGGTCGGACTTGGCGATGCGGCTGTTCACCATGCGGTCGGCCTCCAAGTCGAGCAGGAAGGCCAGCGTGTCGGCGTTGGCGTTGAAGGTCGCGAAGTAGTTGGTGCGGTCCGGCGCCGTTGTGGCGTTCTTGCTCACACCCCGCTCTGCCAACGCACCTTCGATGTCCCGGTGCCGCGCAGTGCCCTTGAACAGCATGTGCTCCAGCAGATGCGCCATGCCGTACTCGCCTGCCACCTCGTGACGGCTGCCGACGCGGTAGGTGAGGTTGACGGTCGTGGTCGTCTGTGTCGCGTCGGGCAACAGCAGGATCTGCAAGCCGTTGGGCAGGCGGTACTCCTCGATGCCGCCAAACTCACAAACGGCCGTGGGCAGGGCAGGCGCGGATGCCGAGGGCGGAGCCACTGGCTTGGTCGCCACAGCACGCGGAGGTTTGGCCGAAGCCACGCCGGCGGCCAACAAGCAGGCCAGCATCAGGCCGATTCGCAAAGAGGTCACTCGTGTCTGCGGCTGGGGGCGACGCCACCGGCTTTTTGTTGAGGCGCGGATTCTGGCTGCGCCAACGCGGCGCCGAGCGCCCGGCGCGCTCCAGTGAATATTGCCTGCGTTGGCAACTTCGACCCGAAGCCTAGAGCGGCAATGCAGAAGGCCGTGCAACAACCGTTGCACGGCCTTCTCACTGAACGAGGCTCTGCGCCTCAGGGCTACTTGAAATCGCCCGCCGTCGAGATGACGAAGTTGTCGGCCTTGATGTGCTTGCGCCAGGCCGCATTGGCCTGCTCCACCGTGACGGCGGCCAGCACGTCGTCGCGCTTCTGCGCCGCCGCCCAGTTCTCGCCGCGCTCGGCCAGGCTCGTCAGGCCGCCGGCCAGCGCGCCGGGGTCGGCACGGCTTTGCTTGCGGCCTTCGAGGATGTCCTTCTTGGCGCGCGCCAGCTCGGCCGCCGTCAGGCCCTGGGCGCTCATGCGCTCCACCTCTTCCTTGATGACGGCGATGACGCGCTCGCGCTTGTCCGGCGCGTAGCTGGCCTGGATGGCGAAGCTGCCCTCGTTGCCCCAGAAGTCGGCGGACAGGCTGGCGCCTATGCCGTAGGTCAGGCCTTCCTTCTGGCGCACGCGCTCGGACAGCCGGCTCTCCAGCCCGCCGCCGCCGAACACGTGCACGGCCAGCTCCAGCGCCGCGTAGTCCGCATCCTCGGTGTTCAGCGGCAGCGTCTCGTGCAGGCGCACGATGGCATTGGCCTTGTCGCGGGCGATGGCGTCGATGCGTGTCGGCGGCACGGCCAGGTGCTTGGGCACATGGCGCACGAACTTCGGCGCTGCCGGCTTCTTCCAGTCGCCGAACAACTTGTCCACCTCGGCAGCCAGGCCGTCCGGCAGCGCGCCGACGACGCTGATCAGCACGTCGTTGGCGCTCCAGTAGTCCGCGTAGAAGCTCTTCACGTCGTCCAGCGTCGTCGCCTTCAGCTCGGCGATGCGTTCGTCGACGCCCATGACGTAGTCCGGGTGGCCGAGCTTGACGCCGCGCGCCGCGTTGTAGTGGCCGCGCGTGGCCTCCTGGCGCAGCACGCCGGGCTCCTGGCGCGAGGCCTCGATGCCGGCCAGCGACGCCTTGACCTCGCGGTCGAACGCGTCCTGCGGCAGGTTGGGCCGGCGCAGCACGTCGGCCACCACGCGCAGGGCCGGCAGCAGCGTGTCGCGCTCGGCGCTGAGGAAGATCGTCGCGCCCTGGTCGTAGCCGGCGATGTTGAGGCCGGCGCGCAGCTTGATGAGCGCGTCCTGCAGCTGCTGCTTGGTGAGATTCCCGCTGCCCTCGTTCATCAGCGAGCCGATCATGCCGGTGCCGTTGCGCGCGAAGGTCGCGTCGCGCTCGCCCCAGCGCAGCTGCATCTGCAGCACCACGGTGTTGCCGCGCGTCTGCTTCTGGAGCGTGTGCAGCGAGATGCCGCTGGGCAGGGTCGCCCGCTTGGTGCGCGACTCCAGCACCGCCGGCACCGGCTCCAGCTGCTCGCCGGCCTCCACCTTGGGCGGGCCTTGCAGGCCGGCCAGGCGCTGCTCCAGCGGCGGCGCGGCGGGAATCTCCACGCGCTCGCTGGCCGCCGCCGGCAGGTAGCGGCCCAGCGTGCGGTTGGCGGGCTTGAAGTAGGCGGCACGCACCCGCTCCACGTCGGCCAGTGTCACCTTCGGAATTTCTTCCATCAACTGGAACAGCAGCCGCCAGTCACCCGCAGCGATGAGGCCGGAAATCTGCTGGATCAGCGCCTCGGGGTTCTTCATCTGCTGGCGATAGCTGTTGACGGCGATGTCGCGCACGCGAGCCAGCTCGCTCTCCTCGAACGGCTTGGCCGTGCGGCCCTCGGCCAGGTCCAGCAGCAGGGTCTCGACCTTGCTCACGTCGGCGTCCGGCGGCAGCGCCGCGAAGGCACTGACCGTGCCTGGCTCCGCCCCGCCCGCGCCGCCGATGCCGGCCGCCACGGCCAGCTTGGGCTCGACGATCTGCTTGTAGAGCTGGCCGCTGGGTTGCAGGCTCATCAACAGCCCGTAGACGATCAGCGGTGCCGTGTCGGGGTGGGTGATGGCCGGCACGTGGTAGGTCGCCAGCAGGATGGGCTGGCCGCCCACGCGGCGCACGACGACCGAGCGCTCGCCGTCCTGCGCCGGCTCCACCGTGTAGGGCTGGGGCACCGGCGTGGCGGGCCGGGCGATGGCGCCGAAGTGCCGGGTGATCAGCGCCAGCGTGGCTGCCTTGTCGAACTGGCCGGCAATCAGCAGCGTCGCGTTGTCGGGCCGGTAGTAGCGCTTGTAGAAGGCCTGCAGCTTCTCGATGGGCACGTTCTCGATGTCGCTCTTGGGGCCGATGGTCGCGTTGCCGTAGGGGTGCCAGGTATAGGCCGCCGCGTTGACGCGCTGGCTCAGCACGGCGAAGGGCTGGTTCTCGCCGCGCTCGAACTCGTTGCGCACGACGGTCATCTCGGTGTCCAGGTCCGCCTTGGCCACGCGGCTGTTGGCCATGCGGTCGGCTTCCAGGTCGATCAGGAAGGCCAGCGTGTCGGCGTTCGCATTGAAGCTCGCGAAGTAGTTGGTGCGGTCCACCGTCGTCGTGCCGTTGAAGCGCACGCCGCGCTGGGCCATCGCGCCGGGGATGTCCTTCTGGCGTTCGGTGCCCTTGAACAGCATGTGCTCCAGCAGGTGGGCCATGCCGTACTCGCCCGGCGCCTCGTGGCGGCTGCCGACGCGGTAGGTGATGTTGACGGTGGTGGTGGTCTGCGTCGCGTCCGGGAACAGCAGCACCTGCAGGCCGTTGGCCAGGCGGTATTCCTCGATGCCGCCCAGCTCGCGCACGCGCTCGGGCAGTGGCACGACGGGCGCTGCGGCCGCCGCGGTCGGCTTGGGCCTGACCTTGGCCACCGGCTGGGCCTGCGCCACACCAAGCGCCAGGCTCAGCAGGGCGACACCAAGCCCCTGCGACAACAGTCCGTCGAACTTCAATCTCATTCGTCTCTCTCCAGGCAACCGCATCTTCGGCTTGGCGCGGATTCTCAGCGGTTTCAGCAGACCAGCCGTTCGTCAGTTCCCAACGCCGAGTTGGGTGCGATTGCGAGCGCGGGGACGACCTCCACCAAAGGCGACGGTCCATGGCGACACAGCGCCTGGACTTGCGCGCGGCCGGTCTCACCGGGCAGGGCCGGGCACAGGTCGGAAAGTGTCTGACGAGCCTGCAGCAGCGCGGCCTCGATGGCACCGCCAACCCGTGCAACATCGCCATCCATCTCCAGTTGTCTGATGGCGCTCAGGCTGCAATTGGCATCGCGCTGCAGCAAGGGCATGGTGGCGTTCTTGCGGGCGGCCTGCCGGCCCAGATAGGCATCCAGGCCTGACGACGGCGAACCCACCCAACTCTGGAGCCACGCCCGCACAGCGGTGGCGGCCAGGACGAAATGCTGACGCAATGCCGTGTCGTCGAGCCAGGGGCGCAAGGCAGCATCCATCGCCTCTGGCTTCCCATGCGGCCCGGCGGCTGCAAGGACCGCGTTGAGGTCATACCGGCCTTGACGTGGCGCGGGCGCGGGGCGGCCGTTGATGCTGCCCGGGTTCTGGGAGAACCGCTCCCCGGCGCCGCGCATCCAGATGGCCTGCATGACCTTCAGCCAGCGGGCCAGCAGCTCGGGCGGGCAGGCCAGCGCCATGTCTTCGGTCAATCCGGCCATGCGGGCCATCTCGATGCCCAGGCGCGCCTGCAGGGCCTGCCCATAGAGGGCTGCCATTTCCTCGACGCCGACGATGGCAGCGCCACGGACGCCCGGACGGTATTTGTCGAGCTGCTGGCGCAATGAGGCCAACGTGCTCAGCGGGAACTGCGCCTCGGTCCAGGGCTCCTGGTTCATCGCCCAGCACAGGCGCCGGTAGGCGGGCACGTGGTTGGCAATGCCGAAGTCAAGGAAGGCGCCATCCAGCGCGATGTTGGAGCAGCCCAGCGTGCCGTGCGGCAGGCGCTTTGCGAACGAGGCGGCGCACTGCCAGGCATGGCGGCGCGCCAGCTCCCGAAAGCCTTGGTCCAGGAGGGCGATCTCGTCTTCAGCCAGCACATCCAACGACAGCAGATGCCTCAAGTGGCCCGCCAGGGAGGCCTGCGCCAGGCGCGTGCGCAAGGCGTCCACCGTCCAGCCCGGCGCAGCCGGCCCCGCAGGCAGCCGCCCGGCGGGGTGAAGCAGGTTGCGCATGAAGTGCGCGGGGCGGGCCACCCACGGGCGGACGGCGAGTGCGCGCAGGCACTGGGCCTGGCTGTCATGGTCGAGCTCCCGCTTGAACGATCCGCCGGTGAAGATGACCGCATGCACCGGCACCGCGCCATACGGCAGCGCAGCCTGGTAGGCCCCCGCGAACACGGCCTCGGTGGCGGCCTCCACCAGCATCAGCGTGCCGGAGGAATGGAAGCGGTCGCCGCAGGGCGACACCAGCGGCGTCACGCCCACGCCCTTGGTCTGCAGGCCGTTGACGCCCGAGCAGCGCCCGCTGCCACCCGCCGTCGCGACACCGATGCCGCCGTAGCGGTCCGCCCATTCCTGGCGGGTCTCGTCGGTGTAGGCCTCGGGTGATTCGTAGTCCTGCGGGCAGCAGTACACCTGGCCGGCATCAAAGCCCGCGGTCGTCTCCTCGCCGCTTGTCCACAGCACCTGCGGCGCACGCAGGCGCCTCGTCGTCACGGGCGCCCAGGAGGTGGGAGGCAAGTTGAAGCCGCTCATGCCTGCACCCTCCGGCCGGCGGCCATGAAGCTGGAGCGATCCGCGCGGCTCACGCGCTTGCACATGCGGCGCCCGCCCTTGACGCGGAAGTAGGTCAGCTGCTCCTGGTCCTTGAACACCACGTCGCGCAAGTCCTGCAGCACGTGGGGCAGCGAACCCGGCGCCACGGCCATGTCCAGAATCCAGGCGCTGGTGCCGTCGCTGTACTCCCAGTCGGCCAAGGCGCGTGGCTTGCCGCTGATGAACTCGCGCTCCACGTCCGGCGTCAGCAGCGCCCACATCACATAGCCCACGCATTCCTCGTAACCGTTCAGGTAGACCTTCAACTGGCCCACTTGCTGTGTGGCCATGGCGAGGCTCATGAAGCCGGGTAGCGGCATCTGCTGATGGCTTGGCAGCCGCGCGGCGAACTGGCACAGCAGCCCCACCTCTGACGCCTGGCGCAACAGCTTGGATTCCGGCTTCAAGGCGCCGCCGACGGCGCAGATCGAATGCATGTGATGTGTCTCCCTCTCTCTTGTTTGATCGTTTCGGTGGCGGCAGGCCCGCCGCAGCGCGTCAGGTCGGCATGGCGGCCTCGCTCGTTTCGGCCGGCACCACGCGCGCCAGCTCCAGCACCTGTCCGCCCTGCGGCGTCTGCACCAGTTGCACCACGCGTTGCGCGCCGGCAATCGTCTCGGGGCGGTGGGCGATGACGAGCCGCGTGAGCTGCATGTGGGCGATGGCCGCCGTCACCGCTCGCTCGTTGGCGATGTCCAGATGGCTGGTGGCCTCGTCCAGCGCCAGCACCCGGGGCGCCTTGTAGAGCGCGCGGGCCAGCAGCAGGCGCTGCTTCTGCCCGCCAGACAGCCCGGAGCCGAGGTCACCCACCAGCGTCTCGTAGCCCATGGGCATCCGACTGATGTCGTCGTGCAACTGGGCCATCAGCGCGCAGACCTGCACGCGCTCGCGGTCCGGCTGCACGTCGAAGAAGGCGATGTTGTCGGCCAGGCTGCCGGTCAGCAGCACGTCTTCCTGCATCACGGTGCCGATCTGGCGGCGGAAGTTGGCCACGCCCAGATGCCGTACCGGCTGGCCGCCGTACAGCACCTCGCCTTCGGTAGGTTTCAGCAGGCCCAGGGCCACCTTCAGCAGCGTCGTCTTGCCCGCACCCGACGCGCCCACCACCGCCACGCTCTCACCGGCCTCAATGCGGAAGTTGGCGCCCTTCAGTATCCAGGGCTCGCCCTCGCCGTAACGGAAGCTCACGTTGCGCAGCTCGATGCTGGGCGCCAGATGGCCGAGATCGTTGTCGGGCAGTTGGTCTAGCTCGGGCGGCTCCAGGCAGATGTCGGCCAGCCGCTCGGCGTGCAGGCGCAGCATGCGGAGGTCCACCGCATAGTTGATCAGCGCCGACACGCGGGTGGAGAACTGCGTCTTGTAGCTGAGGTAAGCGAACAGCATGCCGATGGACAGGCCCGCGCCCGAGCTGACCCCGCCACCCACCATGCCGCCCATGATGAGCTTGGCCCCGAGCCACAGCACCAGCAGGTTCTCCAGGCCGAAGATGAAGGCATTGGCGGTGCCGAAGGCCATGCTCATGCGGGCCGTGCGCAGGTCGCGGTTCTGCACCTCGACAAGCAGGTTCTGCCAGCGGGCGCGGCGCTCGTCTTCGCGTCCAAAGAGCTTGAGCGGCGTCATCGCCCGCAGCGTCTCCAGGAAGTGCGAATTTTCCTTGGCAGCCACCACCAGGCGCTCGGCTGCGGCGTCACGGAAAGGCCGGTAGGAGGCCCAGCGCAGCACGCCATAGAGCACCACCGCGCCCACGGTCACCGCAGCAAGCGATGGCGCGTAGATCAACATCATCACCAGTGCCGCCATGGCCATCAGGCCGTCAAGCATTGCCTCGATGACTGCCGTGGTGAGCGTGCGCTGGATGTCCTGCACGGCACCGAAGCGGGAGGTGATGTCTCCTAGGTGGCGTCGCTCGAAAAAGGCGACGGGTAGCTTCACCAGGTGCCCGAACACATTGCTGGCCCATTGCAGAGACAGCGTCTGGCCCAACACGATCACCATCCACGAGCGGGCCAGGCCGATCAGGGTCTGCACGATGAGCAGCAGGCCAAAGCCCAGCACCAGCACGGTTAGCAGGTCGCGGTCGCCGGCGGTCAGAACGTCGTCCACCACCAGCTGCTGCATCAGCGGCGCGGTGATGGCGAACAACTCCAGCACCACGGCCACCGCCAGGATTTGCGCAAGTGACTGCCACAGGCCGGTGACCTTGCCGGTCAGCGCGCCAAGGCTCACGCGCGGCGCCGGGGCTTCGGCCTCGAAGTCCGCCGTCGGCGCCAGTTCCAGCGCCACGCCGGTGAAGTGACGCGACACCTCTGCAAGCGACAGCCTGCGTTCGCCGACTGCCGGGTCCAGCACGGTGACCGCACTGCGACCGACCTTGCTCAACACAACGAAATGATTCAGGTCCCAATGCAGCACGCAGGGCAGAGACAACTCACCCAGTTGCGACAGCTCCAACCTCAAGGGCCGGGTGCTGAACCCGGCCGCATTGGCCTGCTGGATCAGGCCCTTGAGGGTCTGGCCCTTGAGGCTGGAGCCGAAACGCCGGCGCAGTTCGAACAAGTCCGCAGGACCGCCATGGTGGCGCAGCACCATGGCCAAGCACGCGATGCCGCATTCGGAAGATTCGGCTTGAAGGATGGGGGATGCCATGCAGTATGGAACTTGGAATATTCAGGACAATTGCCGTCCGATTCTCTTCAGAAGATAGTACGGCCCTTGAATTGAGATGTCGGCACCCGATTTCTTGACAATGACATTCGATTCATCCCAGCGCAACCAAGCAGGCAACTTTTGCCGATAAACCGCAGCGGAGGCATCTTCTTGCCAAAGCACATATCCGCAACCTTCAATACCCATTTGTATTCTAGAGTCGGCAATTGAAGATACTGTCATGGCACCTGGCAACGCAAACACCAAGGATTGCAGTGCGCCGCACGCAATGGCCAGCAACAAAACAAGCGCGGGAACCTCGGGGCCTCCGGCAAACTCAAAAAACATTTGAACAAGCAAAAATGTGGCGACGACAATAAGCGCCCATGAAAGCAATTGATGCAAAGATTGGAAAAGAATTACTCGACGTGAAAGTGGCAGCAGCCATTCTGGCTTCAGCACTGAATTTTCGTCACGCATCGTTTAGCTCCTTAAAAGAGCGGGCGACAGGCTCGCCACCCGCCCATTACTCATCAGGCGTACTGGTAGTAGAAATAGGCAGCGCTGGCGCCAATGACACCGCCCACCACAGCGCCCACCGGACCAGCAGCTGCGCCCAACGTTGCACCAGCGCGGGCGCCAGCGAGGTAAGCGCCAAGCTGTGCGCCACCTAGGATGAGGCCGGCGGTGCCGACCGCCTGCCCATAGTTACCCCCACTGACTTCTTCCGCTTCATTGATGCTAAGGACTTTCATAATATTCTCCAAAGGCCAATATTCAGGCCAAGAACACGGGCCAAATGCGTGGCCCTTTCCGCTTCGTCACGCAGAAACTCCATCCTCCCGGGCTGGACTTTGTCTCATCGATCAGATTCTTTTCGCAGCCGCCAATGCCGGTTCGAGCAGCCACTCCCACACCCTGCGGCTGTCCTGCCGCACATCGGCATCCAGGCTCATGCCTGCTGCAAGGGGCGTGGGGTTTCCATAGGTGTTCACGGTCTGCCGGGGCAGCCGGACGGTGATGCGGTACATCGGCTCATTCGCCTGCGCGGCGGCCACCAAGGCCTGGGCCTGGCCGCTCGGCAAATCCTGCGGTGCGATGGGGCTGCGGCTGACGGCGGTCACCTGCCCTTCGGCCATGCCGAACTTCTGGTACGGGAAGGCCGCGTAGCGCAGCCAAACCACCTGGCCCGGCTGCACAAATCCCGCCGTGCGGCTGGGGGCAAACAGCTGGGCTTGAAGGGCTGACGGATCGACGGCCGCACCCGTGGCGGCCGTGGGAACCAGGCTTACCAACGTCTGCGCCGCCTGCACCGCCTGACCGACGCCCAGCGTCAAGGCGCTGACCCGGGCGGCCCGGGGCGCCGTCAGCGTGAGCCCATTGCGGCCGTCTGCCTCCGTGGCCTCCTGGCCCAGCGCAGCCAGGCTTCGGTCCAGCTGGGCCAACGCGGTGTGCGTCTGCGTTTCCAGCGCCTGTCGATCGGCGCGCGCTGCTTGCAGGTCGCGCTGCAGGGCCTGCAGGTTGCGCTCCGCATTGCGCTCGCGCAGTTGCAGGTCCAGCTGCTCCTCCTGCCTTTGCTGTACCTGCGCGGCGGCCACGAAGCCTTCGCGGGCCAGTTGCTGCTGACGCTCCAGGCTCATCCGGGCCAGTTGCAGCCGCAGACGGTGGGTGTCCAGCTCTGCCAGCGCCTGGCGCTCCTCGGCCTGCAGGCTTTGCTGGCGCAGCTGCAGGCTGTCCAGACGCTGGCGCAGGTTCTGCTCGGTCAGGCGGCGCTCGGTCTCCAGGCTGGCGCGGCGCGCGGCCAGGGCTTGCGCGGTGAGCAGGGCTGCATCGCCGGCAGCCGTGATGCGCTCACTTTTTAGGCGCAGCAGGGGCTGGCCGGCCTGCACCTCATCGCCTTCACGAACCAGCACTTCCGCAATGACGCCCGCCTGCGGCGCGGCCACGTCAATGAGCCCGCCCGCCGGCAGCAGCAAGCCATGCACCGTGACCTTGCGCGTCACCTCGCCCCAACAGGCAAAGGCGATCAGCGCCGCCGCCATGGCCAAAGCCGCACCAGTGACGACGCTGAAGCTCAGTGGCCGACCGATGCGGATGCCGCCCAGCCACTGGGCTTGCCGGGCATGCAGCACCTCGGGGCGGAACAGTGGTGTGGCGCGATTGGCGGCAGCCGGCGCTGGGGCGGCCTGTGCGGCGTCCATGAAAACGGTGTCTCCTCGATGTTGTTGTCATCCGGCCCTCTTGCGCTCTCGGGATGAGCGCAGGCAACCAGTGACGCCATGGTGCAAAGACTGCGGCCCAGCGTCCACCTGACAAAGCTCCCAGGCAAGGAAACCCGATGTGCACTGGGCTCGGCAGCCGGCGGCACCTTGCCCTTTCATCGCCCTTCGGAACGCATACCTGTGGGTGTAACTCAACGAAACCCATGTGCCGATTCACACTCACACGGGGGGAAGCGCGCGGCATCGACGTGCGGATGAGGGCTAGCCAGCAGGCGCCCTCCCCGCTACCCGGTGACGGACTTGTCCCGAGAGCAGCAACGAGCCGCCGCTGTCGGCGCTTCGGGGGGGTTGAGCACCTCCTAGAGCCGCGCCAGCAGCGCCGACACTGCCTCCAAGCTCGCCGGCTTGGTCAGGTGCTCGTCGAAGCCGGCCGCGCGTGAGCGGCGCCGGTCTTCGTCGGAGCCCCAGCCGGTCACCGCCACCAGCAGCGTCGACGCGAAGCGCGCGTCCTGGCGCAGCCGGGTGGCGAACTCGTGGCCGTCCATGCCGGGCATGCCGACGTCGCAGAAGATGGCATGAGGTTGCAGGGCGGCGGCGGCGGCCAGCCCGGCCACGCCGCCGTTTTCCACCTGCACCTCATGGCCGTACAGCGCCAGCAGCAGGGCCAGCGACTCGGCGGCGTCCTCGTTGTCGTCGACGAGCAGGATGCGCAGCCGCCGCACCGGCGCCTCGGCCTTGTCGCCCATCAAGGCCTCGGTTGGGGCTGCCTCTTGCAGCAACGGCAGGCGGATGGTGAAGGTGCTGCCCCGGCCCGGCCCGGGGCTGGCGGCGCTGACCTCGCCGCCGTGCATCGCCACCAGTCTGCGCACTAGCGCCAGGCCGATGCCCAGGCCGCCCTGCGCACGCTCCAGCGAGCGGTTGACCTGGGCGAACATGTCGAACACCCGCGTGATCATGTCCGCCGGCAGACCGACGCCACTGTCCTGCACCGTCAGCACCGCCTCGGCCCCACTGCGCGCCAGCGTGACGACGATGCGCCCGCCGTCCGGCGTGTACTTCGCGGCGTTGTTGACGAGGTTGCTCAGCGACTGCGCCAGCCGCGTCAGGTCGCCATTCACGTGCAAGGCCTCGTCGGGCAGGCTGACCGACAGCCGGTGCCGGCCGCGCGCGATCAGCGGCTCACAGGCTTCCAGCGCCGTCTGCACCACCTGGCGCAGGTCCAGCCGCTCGCTGCGCAGCACCAGCTTGCCGGTGGAGATGCGCGACACCTCCAGCAGGTCGTCGATGAGCCGCAGCAGCTGGCTCATCTGCCGGTCCATCATCTCGGTGACGTGGCGGCGCTGGTCGGCGTCGGCGGCCTCCCCGGTCAGCAACTGCAGCCCGGTGCGGATGGGCGCCAGCGGGTTGCGCAGCTCGTGCGCCAGCGTGGCCAGGAACTCGTCCTTGCGCTGGTCCGCCTGGCGCAGCGAGCGGTCGGCCTGCAGCAGCGAATCGATCTGGTCGCGGATCTGGTACTGCCAGCGCCGCCCACGCAGTGCCGTCATCACGGCGCTGAGCATCGCGCGCATCGACGTCGGCCGGTCCAGCACCGTCAGGTTGCGCAGCCCGGCGTCGCGCAGCGTCGGCGCCAGCACGCCCTGGCGGCACAAGGCCAGCAGCGGCAGGTTGGACCAGGCCGGCTGGCGCTGCAGCGACACGAGCAGGCCCGCGAAGCCCGGTCCGGCCAGCATCACGTCGGTGAACATCAGTGCGCCGGCACCCTCATGGATGAACTCCTGCGCCTGGCGCCAGTCGCGGGCGACGATGCCCTCCAGGCCGGCACCCGCCAGGGCCTGTCGCGTGACATCCGCATCACGCACCGTGGGGGCCAGGATGATGACGCGTTCGCTGTAGCTCGGTTCAGATCCGCCCGCCGCCATCGTCGCCCCCTCCCAACGCCACCTTGGCGCTGCCGATCTCGACCGGCACACCGGAGAGGACCCCGCGCAGGTGGGTCAGCGCCGGGCCGACGTGGACGCCCTGCTCGTCGAACCACAGCTGGCGGATGGTCTCCTCATGCCGGCCGCTGCGCTTCTTGACGACCGAAATGGCCTTGCGCACCGCGCCCGCATGCTCGTACATGCGGAACAGCATGATGGCGTCCGCCAGGTAGCTGGTATCGACGACGTTGCGCATGCTGGTGCCCATCAGGCCCGACTGCGTGGCGACGACGAAGGTCGCGACGCCCTGGTTGTTGAGGTAGCTCAGCAGCTCGTGCAGCTGGACCGTCAGCGCCCGCGCTTCCGGCATCGCATTCAGGTAGCCGTTGAGACTGTCGATGACGACGACCCTGGCGCCGCCTCGCTCCACCGCGTCGCGCACGATGTTGGCGAACTGGCTGGGCAGCACCTCGGCCGGGTCGAGCTGGCGTACGACCAGGTTGCCGCCCAGCAGCTCGATGTCCATGCCCAGGCCCTTGAGGCGATCCAGCAGCAGGGCGCGCGATTCCTCGAAGGTGAAGATGACGGCATGCGTGCCGCGCCGCGCCGCCTGCACCGCGTATTGCGCTGCGATGGTCGACTTGCCCGACCCCGCCGGGCCGATGAGCAAGGTCGACGTACCGCGGTCCACACCGCCGCCGAGCAGCTGATCCAGCGCCGCGATGCCGCTGGGCACCGTGTCGCGCGCATAGGCCGAGCCATGCTCGTTCGGCGTGAGCCGGGGGAACACCTGCAGGCCGCCGCGCCGGATCAGCAAGTCCTGCTGGCCGCTGATGAAGTCGCTGCCGCGCAGCTTGGTGACGTGCAGCTGCCGCTGCGCAGGCCCGTAGGCGGGCACCTTGCGCTCCAGCGCGATGACGCCGTGGGCGATGCTGTGCACCTGCGTGTCGATGACGGCTCCCGAACGGTCGTCCAGGAACAGCGCCGTGCACTGGCGGCCGATGAAGAACTGCTTCAGCGCCAGGACCTGGCGACGGTAGCGCAGCGAGCTCTGGGCCAGCAGGCGCAGCTCGGACAGCGAGTCCAGCACCATGCGCCGGGGCATGCTGCGCTCCACGGCCTCGAGGATGCGCTTGGTCGTCTCGTTCAGCTCGACCTCGGCGGGGTGGTACATCGTCAGCTCGGAGTCGCCCAGCAGTTCGCTTTCATCGGCCACCAGCTCGACGATCTCGATGCCGTCCAGTGACAGGCCATGCGAGGCCGCCCCCGCGCGCAGCTCTGCCGCCGTCTCGCCCAGCGTCACGTACAGGCAGGACTCCCCCTCACGCACGCCCTGGATCAGGTACTGCAGTGCCAGCGTCGTCTTGCCGGCGCCGGGCTCGCCGTCGATCAGATAAAGCCGGCCGGCGATCAGCCCGCCATGCAACACCTCATCCAGCCCTGGTACACCGCTCGCGGAACGGGTTTGGCTCCCTGTCATCGCACTCTCCTTCGCAAAGGCGCCGCGTGCGATAACGCAGCATGCAGCGACGATTTCAGTTTATTTGTGCGGGGCGCTGCGGCCGCGCGCGCGGCGCCGAATCCGGCCTCGTCTGACAAGGGTGCGGCGTACACTTCCTTCGCCTGTCGCGGGTCTGCTCACTGCCGCGACAGCTGGTCAGGCTGGACGCCACGCATCACATCCGCGTTCCCGGTTTGCCGGCCCCGCCGGCGCTCATCGGTCGTCACCTGCCCTCGGCGGCGAGCCCCGCATGCCGCATCGAAGCGACTGACGCCCCGCATGGCAAGGCCAATCTCGTCCGTCGACGACAGCCGCTGCTCATACGCCCTGGAGATCCTGATGAAGCCGGCCCAACCTGCCCCCGAAACCCTGCGACGCGAAGCGCTTCGCGACGGCCTGCTCGCCACGGTCGACCTGCTCAAGCGCCGCCGTGCCGCCGACATCTCCGAGACCGTCATCGAGGAGTACGTCAGCTTGAACTGGCTCGAATGGCATGGCGGCTCGCTGCGCCTGACGACCACCGGCGAAAACATGTGCAAGCACCTGACCGCCGTGCTGGGCCGCAACGCGCCGCGCGCGGCGTACTGAGAGGCACAGCTGGGTCTTCGGGCCGAGCGCCGGGCCGCCCCCAAGCCGGACCGGCGGGCGATGTGCTTGCGGCTCAATGCTGCAAGCATCGCCGTTCCCCCGGGGGACCGACCAGGCACGCCCGCGTTCAGCGGCGCGGGACTGGGCGAGGGGCTCCAACTACCTTTCCGAGCCGAGCAGCCGCAGCATCTGCGTCAGCAACTGCTGCGGCCGCACGGGCTTGCCCAGGTGCACGTCGAAGCCGGCGCGCAAGGCCGTGGCGCGGTCGCTGTCGCGCGAGAACGCGGTCAGCGCGATCGCCGGCAGGCGGCGCTTGCCACCCTCCCGCTGCCGCAGCTCGCGGATCAATTCGTAGCCATCGCGGCCTGGCATGCCGACATCGCTGATCAGCAGGTCGAAGCGCCGCACCGACAGGCATTCCAGCGCCTCGTCCACCGAGGCCGCATGGCGCACCTGCACGCCCTGCTCGCCGAGGATCATGGACAGCATGGCGCCGGCCTCCAGGTCGTCCTCCACCAGCAGCACCTGCAGCCCCAGCAGCCCCGCCGGGGCACCGCCGCCCATTCCGCCGAAGCCGCTTGACGGGCCCGCGTCCTGGCCTGCCGGGGTCGCCTGCTGGCCCGGCAGCCAGACGCTGAACCGCGCGCCCAGCCCCGGCCCGTCGCTGGCCACGCCGACATGGCCGCCATGGGACTCGACCAGGCTCTTGACGATGGCCAGGCCCAGACCCAGGCCGCCATGCTGGCGGTTGCTGGCGGCGTCGCTCTGCGCGAAGCGGTCGAAGACGAAGGGCAGGAAGTCGGCCGCAATGCCCTGGCCCTGGTCGGCCACGGTGATGCTCAAGCCGCCGGCCTCGGCGCGCAGCGTCAGCGTGATCTCGCTGCCACCGGGCGAGAACTTGACCGCATTGCCCAGCAGGTTCCACAGCACTTGCTGGATGCGCGCGTCATCGGCGTAGATGCGGGTGTCCTCCTGTTCCAGGTCCAGCCGCAGGCGGTGGCCGCTGCGCTGCAGCAGCGGCTGCACGGCCGAGGCCGCCGCAGCGATGAGGCTGCCGACGTCCACCCAGTCGCGGTTCAGCGGCAGCTTGCCGAGGTTCAGGCGCGACATGTCCAGGATGTCGGTGATCAGCCGCGCCTGGATCTCGGCATTGCGCTCGATGGCGGCCAGGCCTCGCTCCAGCAGGTCGGGCTGGCTGCGCTTGCGCAGCATGTGGGCCCAGTTCAGGATGACGTTCAGCGGCGTGCGCAATTCGTGCGACAGCACGGCCAGCAGGTCGTCCTTCAACCGGCCATGCCGCTCGGCCGTGCCGCGCGCGCTGCGCTCGCGCTCCAGCAGTTCATGCCGCTGCTGGGCCACCAGCAGGCGCTGCGAGATGTCGGTCGCGACGATCATCGCGATGCCGGGTTCGATGTAGCTGGCGGCGGCACATTCGATGGGCACGAGCCGGCCGTCGGGGTGGACGAACTGGAACTCCGCCTGCGTGCTGTCGGCGGACAGATTGCGCACGAAGGCCTCGACCGCGGCGGCGTCGGCCGGCGCGACGAAGTCGTGCAGCGGCAGGCCGGTCACCTGCGCCTGTGCGCGGCCCAGCAGCGCCAGCAGCGCGGGGTTGACGTCCAGCAGCCGGCCGTCGACACGGTCCACCAGGCCGATGCCGCCCGGCGCGCGCTCGAAGGCGGCGCGGAACTTGGCCTCGCTGTGGCGCATCGCGTCCTCGGCCTCACGCGTGCGCACCAGGGCCTGGATGGTGGAGATGAGCACGGCCGGCTCCACCGGATGGGTCAGGTAGGCGTCGGCGCCAGAGTCCAGGCCGCGCACCTTGTCCTCGTCGGTCAGGTAGGCCGCCGTCAGGTGGATGACCGGCAGCTTGAAGGTGGTGGGCTGGCGGCGCAGCCGGCGGCAGACCTCCAGGCCGTCGATGTCGGGCAGGTGAATGTCCAGCACGACGGCCGAGAGGCTCTCGTCGGCCAGAGCCAGCGCCTCCATGCCGGTGCCGGCCTCGACGACCGGGAAGCCCGCCGATTGCAGCTGGCGCACGGTGGCGTAGCGGCCGACGGGGTCGTCATTGACGACCAGCAGCCGGTGACGCGAGCGGTCCAGCTTGCGCGCGCCCAGCGCCGCAGGAGGCTGCAGTTCGGTCATGGCGCCGTGGCCTCCGGCTGGGCGGCCGCGAGCCGCAGCGGCACGGTGACCGAGAAGGTCGAGCCCACGCCCGCCTCGCTTGTCAGCGCGATGCTACCGCCCAGCAGCTCGGCCAGGCGCTTGCTCAGGGACAGGCCCAGGCCGGTGCCGCGCAGGCGCTTCTGGATGGGCGAGTCGAGCTGCGTGAAGTCATGGAAGATGGCCGCGTGGTACTCCGGCGCGATGCCGATGCCGGTGTCGGCGACCGAGAAGACGATGAACTCGCCCTGCTCCACGGCCGACACGCGCACCTCGCCGCGGGTCGTGAACTTCAATGCATTGGCGATGAAGTTGCGCAGGATCTGCGACAGCTTGGCGTTGTCGGTGAACAGCTGCCGCGTGCCTTGCGGCGCCTCGAAGACCAGCTGCACCTCGTGGTTCACCAGCACCGGCTTGAACATGCCGCGCAGCGCCACGAACAGGTCGACCAGCTCGAACCAGGCCGGCGACACGTCGATGCGCCCGGCCTCTACCTTGGCCAGGTCCAGCAAGTCGTTGACCATCTCGGCGAACTCCTCCGACGTGGTGCGGATGAAGTTGACCTGCTTCTCCTGCTCGGCCGTCAGCGGGCCGTCGATGCGATCCAGCAGCAGGCGCGTCAGGCTGCGGATGGAGGCGATGGGCGTGCGGAACTCATGGCTCATGTAGGCCAGGAAGCGGCTCTTCAGCTCGGTGGCATGGCGCAGCTGCTGGGTGTGGTTGTCGAGCTCGGCGTACAGCGCCAGCACGCCGCTGTTGGTCTCGTCCAGCTCCTGCTGCAGTTGCCGCACCTGCTGGCGCGACTCGTCCAGCGCGGCCTGCAGGGCGGCGACATCGGGGGCGGGCTGTGGCTGCATCGGGGTTCCGCGTTTCAGTGGCGTCGCACGACGACGACGGTCGCGTCATCGCGGCCGCGGCAATGGTCGCGCAATATCCAGCCGGCGATGACGATGGGCTCGCACTGCAGCAGGCCGGCGGCGCCGGCCAGGCTCCAGCGCGAGACGATGCCGTCGGAGTGCAGCACGAGGATGGCGTGCTCGGGCCAGTCGTGCGCACTGTCCTGCAAACGCCGAATTTGCACGCCCAGCGTGCCCGGCTGGGTCAGCAGGCTGCGGTCGCTGATGCCGGAGACCAGCCGGCCGACGATGTTGCCCGCGCCGGCCAGCACCAGCGGGGCGGGCGCAGCAGCCATGGCGGCGACGGCGACGGCGGCGCCGCGCGTGCTGCGCATGGTCGCGTGGGCGTCTTCCAGCAGCGCGGCGGGGCTGGCAGCGGGCGAGCGCTGGAACAGCGCCAGCGCCAGGTCCGAGGCCTCGGCGGCCTGGGGCCCGTGGCCCAGGCCGTCGGCCAGCATGAGCAGCAGCCGGCCGTCCTGCGCGCGCAGGCCCCAGCCATCGCCCGAGACCTGCTCGCCCGGCGCCGGCAGGCAGACGCCGGCCACGCTGAAGCCAGGCGTCGGCACGGGTACGCCGCCAAAGCGCGCGGCGATGACAGCGCCGCACCCTGGCAGCGAGAACGCCGAGAAGCGGTCGGCCAGGCGCTTGACGGCGCCCAGGCCGGTGCCGGCGGTGCCGCCGGTCGAGTAGCCGTCGCCCAGGCAGCGCGCCACGTCCATGCCGGGGCCGCGGTCCAGCGACAGCAGCTGCACCGCCGCGCCATCCACGCCCAGCAGCAGCGCGCCGCCGCAGGCATGGCGGACGAGGTTGGTGCCCAGCTCGGTGATGCCAATGGCCAGGCGCCCGGCGGCGGCCTCGTCGAAGCCCAGCTCCTCGGCCAGCAGTCGCGCCGCGCGGCGGGCCTCGCCGACCTGGCTGGCGTCCTCGACGACGTAGCGCTGGAAGGGACGCATGGGCGGGCTACTTCCAGCGCGTGATCGTCACGCGCGTGCCCTGGCCGACGGTCGACGCCAGCTCGAACTCGTTGACCAGCCGCTTGCTGCCCGACAAGCCCTTGCCCAGGCCACCGCCCGAGGTCCAGCCGTCCTTCATCGCCAGATCCAGGTCGGGGATGCCCGGTCCCTGGTCGACGAAGGCCAGCGTCAGCCCGGCACGGATGCCGTCCAGCCGCAGGCGCCACTGCATGTCGCCGCCGCCGCCATAGATCAGCGTGTTGCGCGACAGCTCGCTGGCTGCCGTGATCATCTTGGTCTGGTCGACCAGCGAGAAGCCGAGCTGCTGCGTCAGCTTGCGCACGAGCTG
This sequence comes from Pelomonas parva, assembly GCF_043555835.1. NCBI lineage: Bacteria > Pseudomonadati > Pseudomonadota > Betaproteobacteria > Burkholderiales > Sphaerotilaceae > Roseateles > Pelomonas parva. The sequence goes on from NZ_JBIGHV010000001.1 coordinate 532,864, forward strand.
CCGGCTGGTGACAACATCGTGCTCGTTGCGGATCGCCACGCTGCCTTCATTGCCCGTCTGATTCGTTGTCATCGGACTGCCCCTCGGTTGCTTGGCGGAGCAATGCCATGCCACGGTCGACGTTGAGCGCGGTGCGGACGCCGTCCAGGGACAGCCCCAGCTCGACAAGCGTGATCGCGACAGCGGGCTGCATGCCCACCACCACCGATGACGCGCCCAGCACGCTGGCGATGCCCGAGATGCTGGCCAGCATGCGGCCGATGAACGAGTCGACCATCTCCAGCGCCGAGATGTCGATCAGCACGCCGGTGGCGCCGCTGCGCTGGATCTTGTTGGCGAGGTCGTCCTGCAGCGCCAGCGCGGTCTGGTCCATCAGGTCGACCTGGATCGTGACCAGCAACAGCTTGCCGATCTGCAGGATGGGGATGCGCTGCATGTCAACCTACCTTGGTCTTCGGGACGAGCGCCGGGCCGCTCCCAAGCCGGCCCGTTTGGCGATGTGCGAGCGGCTCAATGCCGCGAGCATCGCCGTCCCCTCGGGGGCTGAGGCCGGACTCAGCGCGCCCAGTGGGCGCGCTGTGCCTGCCGAAGAGCTGCGGCGTGAGCCGCGGCGCGGTCTGCAAGACCGGACAAGGTACGCCTTGGACGAGGGGCCTCATGACGTGCGGCTGACGATGAAGCCGGTGCGCTTCAGGGCCACGGCCAGTGCATCGGCCAGCGTGGCCTTGGTGATGACGCCTTGCAGGTCGATGCCCAGATGCACGATGGTCTGCGCGATCTGCGGGCGGATGCCGCTGATGATGCATTCCGCGCCCATCAGGCGGATGGCCGTGACGGTCTTGAGCAGATGCTGGGCCACCAGCGTGTCGACGGTGGGCACGCCGGTGATGTCGATGATGGCGATGCTGGAGCCGGTGTCGACGATGCGCTGCAGCAGCTCCTCCATGACGATCTGCGTGCGGCCGCTGTCCAGTGTGCCGATCATGGGCGCGGCCAGCACGCCGTCCCACAGCTTGATGACCGGCGTCGACAGCTCCAGCAGCTCCTGCTGCTGGCGGGCAATGATGTCCTCGCGGGTGCGCTGGTAGGCCGACACGGTGAACTGGGCCATGTTGTCGATCAACGTGGACGCCTCCCACACGGCGTTCACCAGCGCCGTTGCATCGCTGCCGAGCAGACGCTGCAGGCCGGTGAACAGCGGCTTCTTCAGGGCCAGCACGAAGCGGCTGGTGTCGGCCGCCGTCGACCCCTGCGCCGCACGCGAGCGCGACAGGCCGGCAAGGAACTCGCGGCTGGGCTCCCAGGCCTTGGCGTCGAAGTCGTCGAGGCCGCCGCCGGCGCGCAGGCCGGTGGCCATCGCGTCCAGCAGCGTCGCTGTGCCCTCCAGATCGGTGCTCAGCCCGCGACCGGCGCCGCCGGCAGTGAGTTCCGACCGCCATTCGGCCAGCACCTGATCGCGGTGTTGGGACAGCAGCGCTTCAACGGCCGCACTGTTTTTCTGCATGGAGTCCCTCGCATGACATGTCGAGGCCACGAAAGGCTCGTGCTTATTGGCGACAGTTGCGAGCGATGGTAGGCCGCCAGACCGCAGCGCTCTGTCGGACAAGGCGCCGTACTGACACGCTATCTGCGCAGCAGCGTCAGCCCGATCAGCCAATGACGGCCGCCGCAAGTGCGGATTCCGTGAGCAGGTTCAACCGCCGATGTGCGAGGAGCGCACAGGCCGGAAGACGCCCGCCGGATCGTCCAGGTCCCAGCGCTCCACCACGGCGCTGCGGCCCGGGCCGGTGCGGATGACGTTGACCGAGTTGGAGATGCCGCCGCGCAGCCGGTCGCTGAGCGACGTGCCCGCCTGCACCGCCCACATCGGCCGCGGCAGGTCGGGCCAAACGTCCTGCAGCGGCAACACATAGGGCAGATGGATGTGGCCGCCCAGCACCGCGTCGGCGCCCGCCTCGGCCCAGCGCCGCACGGCCGGTCCGTGGCCGCGCAGCAGGTTGTCGATGTCCACCGCCTGCAGCGCCGCCACTGGCTGATGCACGGCCACGAGGCGCACCTGCCGCTCGGTGGCCCGCGCCAGCCGCGCCGCCACCCGGTCCACCTGCGCCGGCGACACCTCGCCATGCTTGTGCCGATAGCGCCGCGTCGTGTTGAGCGTGAGGACGAGCAGGTCGTCGCTCTCGAACTCGCCCTCCAGCACCGGGCCGAACGCGCGGGCGTAGCGGCGGTAGGGATGGAAGCAGCGGCTGAAGAGGTCGAACAAAGGGATGTCGTGATTGCCCGGGATGACCAGCCGCGCCGGCACGGCCAGCTTGTCGAAGAAGGCCCGTGCCGCGTCGAACTCGACCCGGCGGGCACGCTGCGTGATGTCGCCGGTGACCAGCAGCAGGTCGGGGCGCAGCTCGGCCGCCAGACGCTCCAGGGCCGCCATCGCGATCGTCCGTTCGGTACCGAAGTGCGGGTCGGAGACCTGCAGCACCACCGTCACGCGCCCGCCTCCGTGCCGTGCTGCGCCTGCGCTTCACGCCGCTCGGGCGCCAGCCCCGGCGGACGGATCAGCAGCAGCGGCTGCGGCGCCACCTGGAAGCGCAGCGGCAGCCGCATCTTCAGCACCTCGCCGTCGGTGGCCACCTTCAGCTGCCGGGAGCCGAAGCGGCGCGCCTTCACGGTCAGGCAGCGGAACGAGAGCTTCAGCAGCTGGTCCGCCTCGCCCAGCCGGCCGAAGGCGCCGCGCGCCAGCAGCGCCAGCATCGCCCAGCGGCCCACCGGCTTGAGCATGACGCCCGCCAGGCAGCCATGGTCGATGGCGTCGGCCACCGGCAAACCCACCTGCTCCATCTGCAGCGCGTTGTTGCCGACGAACAGCGTCGGCGTGCGCACCTGCCGCGTGCGGCCCGGCAGCTCCACGCTCAGGCGCAGGCTGCGGTGGCCGCTGAGCAGCGTCTTGATGCCGGCGCCCAGCGCCACCAGCCGGCTGCGACCGAACTGCCGCTTCCAGGCCTCGCGGTCCTGCAGCAGCTGCGAGTACAGGCCGAGGCTGGCGTTGACGAGGAAGACACGGTCGTTGACCTGCCCGACCTGCACGGCCACGGCGTCCTCGGTCAGCAGCACGCGCAGGGCGCCGTCCAGGTCGGTGGGGATGCCATGCGTGCGCGCGAAGTAGTTGAAGGTGCCGCGCGGCAGCACGCCGAAGCGGCAGCCACTGCCCAGCACCGCCTGCGCGACGCCGTTGATCGTGCCGTCGCCACCGGCCGCGACGACGATGCCGCCCACGGCGCGGGCGCGGCGCACAGCCTCCTGCGCCTTCTCGGCCAGCTGGCCGGGCTGCTCCACCGGCAGCAGCTCACAGCGCCTGCCGGCGGCGGCGCAGGCGGCCTCCACGGCCGGGCCGACCTCGTCACGGTCGCCCCGGCCCGAGGCGCGGTTGAAGATGACGAAGAGCGGGGAGGGTTCTGTCATGGCTGGGGCGTTGGCAACCGGCGTGCCCGGCTTGCCCGCAGTCTGCCCGAAGGCGCCGGAGCCGCCGGCCTACATGCCCTTGCCGGCTGGATCGCCCAAGCGTTGATCGTGCCTCAACGGAACACACCGACTGCGTCGACAAGGCTCGCCACCTGCTGCTTCAGGCTCATCGACGCCGCCGTGCTCTGCTCCACCAGCGCCGCGTTCTGCTGCGTGACCTGGTCCAGCTGGCCGACGGTCTGCCCCACCTGGGCGATGCCGCTGCTCTGCTCGCGCACCGAGCCGCTGATCTCGCCGATCAGGTCGGACACGCGCTGCACCTTGCTCATGATCTCGCCCATCGCCTGCCCGGCATCGTCGACAAGCTTGGAGCCCGCCTCGACCTGCTCGACGCTGGCACCGATCAGCGACTTGATCTCCTTGGCCGCCTCGGCGCTGCGCTGGGCCAGGCTGCGCACCTCGGCCGCCACCACCGCGAAACCGCGCCCCTGCTCGCCCGCGCGCGCGGCCTCCACGGCGGCGTTCAGCGCCAGGATGTTGGTCTGGAAGGCAATGCCGTCGATGGTGCCGATGATGTCGGCAATCTTGCGCGAGCTGGCGCTGATGTCGCCCATGCGGGAGATGACCTGGGACACCGCCTGCCCGCCCTGCGTGGCGGCCGTTCTGGCCTGGCCCGACAGATCATTGGCCTGCTGCGCCGTCTCGGCGTTGTTCTGCACGGTGGCCGTCATCTGGTCCATGGACGAGGCCGTCTGCTGCAGGCTGGACGCGGCCTGCTCGGTGCGCGAGCTGAGGTCCTCGTTGCCCTTGGCGATCTCGTCGACCGCCGTCTGCAGGTTCATCACCTGCTGGCTGACGTCGCTCACCAGCCAGCGGAACATCAGGCCTAACTGGCTGATGCAGCGCATGCTCATGCCGATCTCGTCGGCGCGGTCCATGCTGGTCACCTCCTGCTGGGCACCGGTGGCCACGCCCAGGGCCTGCTTGCGCAGCTCTTCCAGCGGACGGGCAAACATCTGCTCGAAGGTGATGCCGATGATGACCATGCCCACGCCCACCACGGCCGCGAGGCGCGCCAGCGCCATCCAGTCCGACGTCAACGGAATGCCCGCGATCAGCATGGCCAGCCACACCAGACCCAGCGTCAGGCGGATGCGGCTGCGCGCGCCCAGCGTCTTGCGCCAGTTGAGCAGGCCCGCCAGGCCCGAGCCCAGCAGCAGGCCCTTGTGCAGGCGCACGCCGGCACGACCCTCGCGCATCTGCGCATACAGGCGCTCGGCAGCAGCCGACTCCTCGCGCGTGGCGCTGGTGCGCACGGACATATAGCCCTGCGGGCGGCCGTTGCGCACGATGGGCACGGCGTTGGCGCGCACCCAGTAGTGGTCGCCGTCCTTGCGGCGGTTCTTGACCAGGCCGGTCCAGGGTTCGCCGCCCTTGAGCGTGGCCCACATGTCGGCGAAAGCCTCCGCCGGCATGTCGGGGTGGCGCACGAAGTTGTGCGGCTGGCCGATGATCTCGTCGCGCGTAAAACCGCTGACGGCGATGAAGGCGTCGTTGGCGTACTTGACGTAGCTCTGCGTATCCGTGGTCGACATCAACGTGGCATCTGCCGCGAAGTCGAATTCCCGCTGTGTCACCGGCTGGTTGACGCGCATATCACCTCCACTGTGGTTTGGGATCATGCAGACAGCTTGCAGGATGCCTGCAGCTGCATGATCGCGCGGCCGGTCAGGAAAGGCGAGACGTTAGAACACCACGAAAGCTGACCGTCAGCGCCGCCAGGGCAGGCTCGTGATGGCCTCGGTCGCCTGCGCCTCCGGCATCGCCTTGGCGAACAGCCAGCCCTGGCCGACCTGCACGCCCAGCTTCTCCAGCAGCGCGGCCTGGTGCTCGTCCTCGACGCCTTCGGCCAGCGTCTGCTTGCCCAGGGCCGCGCCCAAGCCGACGATGGTGCGCACGATCTCCTGCGCCTCGCGGCCGGCGGCCAGCCGGATGACGAAGCTGCGGTCCACCTTCAGCGTGTCGAACGGGAAGCGGTGCAGATAGGCCAGCGACGAATAGCCGGTGCCGAAGTCGTCGATGCTGAGCTTGAAGCCCATGCGCGCCAGCTCCTGCAGCACCTCGGCGCTGCGCTGCGGGTTGGCCATGGCCATGCTCTCGGTGACTTCGAGCTTGAGCCGGTGCGTGGGCACGTTACCCAGGGCGGCCAGCGTGGCGCGGGCGTCGGCCAGCAGCTCGATGTCGCGCTCCAGTTGCACGCCGGACAGGTTGACGGCCACCTCGCCGGTGAAGCCCAGCGCCTGCCAGCGGCGCAGCTGGGCGGCGGCCTCCAGCAGGCCCCAGCGACCGATGGCGCAGATCTGCCCGCTGGCCTCGGCGACCGGGATGAAGTCACCCGGCATGATGAGCCCCTTGGTCGGGTGGCGCCAGCGGATCAGCGCCTCGAAGCCCAGCAGCGCACGGTCGCTCAGGCGCACGAAGGGCTGGTAGTGCAGCTCGAACTGGTCGCCTGCAGCGAGCGCCGCATCGATGGCGTCGCGCAGCCAGCGGCGCGACTGCTCGACGAGCTGCTCGGCGGGGTCGAACTCATGTGTGTGCCCGGGGCCCATCGACTTGGCGCGGGCCAGCGCGCCCTCAGCGGCGGCCAGCAACTCGTCGGCGCTGGCGGGGCCGTGGCGGCGCTGCGCCCAGGCCATGCTGGCCGTGACGCTCAGGCGGTGCTCGCCAAACGGCGCCTCCAACTGCGCCTGCACTTGCTTGGCGAGGTCTGCCGCCACGTCGCCGCCGGCCAGCAGCAGCGCGAACTGGTCCGGCCCCAGGCGGGCGACGAGGTGGCGCGAACCGAAGGCCGCTTTCAGGCGCGAGGCCAGCTCGGTCAGCACCGAGTCCCCAGCGACCGGGCCGTGGGCCTCGTTCAGCGCGCGGAAGCCGTCCAGCCCCAGCAGCAGCAGGCCGGTGCCCGGTGCGGGCACGCCGGTCAACAGCTGGGTTAGCTGTTCGCGAAACAGCACGCGGTTGGCCAGGCCGGTGAGGCGGTCGTGCAGCGCGTCGAAGCTGATCTGCCGCTGCAGGCGCTGGCTCTCGGAAATGTCGGTCAGCGAGCCGGCCATGCGCACGGGCTTGCCGGCCTCGCGGGTGGCCAGGCCGCGCGCCAGCAGCCAGCGCTCCTGGCCGCCCTGGGTGAAGTGCAGCACATGGTGGAACTGCAGGCTGCGACCGTCCAGGTGGGCCTGCACCTCGGCATTGAAGGCCTGGGCGGCGGCCGGGTCCAGCGGCAGCGTCCAGGCCGCGATGCCCTGGCCGGCCTCGGCGCCAGACAAGCCCATCAGCGCCAGCCAGCGCGGCGAGTAGTAGACCTGGCCGGTGCCGATGTCCCAGTCCCACAGGCCGTCGTTGGCGCCCTGGGCCGCGAGCGCATAACGCTGCTCACTGGCGGCCAGCTGGCGGGCGGCCTCGCGGCGCTGCGCCTGCTCGACATTGGCGCGCCAGGCGCTGGCAGCCAGCGTCGCCAGGGCCAGCGTGAGCAGCGGCGGCGCGATGGACAGCACGAGGTGGTGGGCCTCGAACGCCCATTGCGCAAGCCCCAGCAGCAGCAGCGCGGCCAACGCCAGGCCGCCCAATGCGCGGCCGAGCGACACCCGCGCCAGCAGCAGCACGGCCGCCAGCGGCAGCAGCACCATGGCCGCGAGCTCGGCCGCGCCGCCCCAGTCCGGGCGCACCAGGCTGCGGCCGGTCAGCAGGTTGTCGGTGACCGTCGCCACACGCTCCATGCCCGGCAGGCCGCCGTCGAACGGCGACGGGAAATGGTCGCCTGCCGCCAACGCAGACACGCCGACCACGGCCACACGACCGCGCAGCCGCGACGTGTCGACCTTGCCCGCCAGCAGCTCGGCAAAGCCGATGGACTCGAAGTGCCCGCTTTCGCCGTAGTAGTTGACGTTCAGCCGGGAGAGCGCATCCAGCGGCGCGCGCAGCGTGGGGCCGACGCTCAGCTCGCGGCCGAAGCTGGCGCGGGCCTCGCGCCAGTCCGCGCCACGCGCGAACGCGGCCAGCCGCAGCGCCAACGACGGGTAGACCTCGCCGTTCAAGCGCAGCAGCGGCAGGTCATGGCGCAGGCTGCCATCGGTCTCGCGATTCACGCTGACATGACCCAGGCCCGCAGCGGCGGCCGCCAGCACGGGCGCGGGCGCGAGCAGGCGGCGCGGCTGGTAGAAGCCGGTCTCGCTTTGCGCCAGCACGTCCTCGCCGTCGTAGCGCAGCAGCGCCTGGGCCAGCACGGGCTCGGGCGCCGCCTCCGTGCTCACCGCGCCGTCGTCGGGCAGCGCGAACGGGATCAGCGTGCGGCCACCGGCCTTCATCGCGGCGGCCAGCGCGGCGTCGCCATCGGCCGAGTCACCGCCGGGCAGCAGCAGGATGTCCAGCCCGACGGCGCGGGCGCCGCCGTCCTGCAAGGCCTGCACGGCGCGCGCCAGCTCGGCGCGGTCGGGCACGCGGCCGCCCAGCGACTCCAGCGCCGCGTCGTCCACGCGCACCAGCAGCAGCGGCAGCTCGGTGCCCGGCGCCAGCGGGCCGCGCCATAGCGTCTGCGCGTCCAGGGCCCAGTGGTCCAGTTGCTGAAAGGCGGACACGTCGGCGCGCAAGGCCCAGACGGCCGCGCCCAGCAGCGCGGCGGCAAGCGCGATCAGCGCAAAACCGGCGCGCCTCAATCCAGCGACCCCAGTCGCTGCTCCACGCGCTGCACCCGCTCGGCCGACCAGGTCGAGCCGGTGCTGCAGTCGCTGGCGTCGCAGCGGGTGCCGCTGAGCTTGCCGGCCAGCTTGACCGGGTAGCGCGGCTTGATGCCGCGGGTCTGCGAGCCGGTGGGTTCGACGTCGACCTCGCCGGTCTTCACGAGCACGGCGGTGGCGCGGTCGTCGCCCACCTCGACAGTGAACTCGGTGCCGCGCACGGCGGTCACGGCGCTGGGCGTGCGCACGCGCCATGAGCCGCCGGCCGAGGGGCTCACGCGCTGGCCGATCAGCCCCAGCTCCAGCATGAACGAGGCCTCGCGCGGCTTGCCGGCACCGGCGCTGAAGGCCTCGATGCGCAGCTGGCTCTTGTCGGCCAGCACCAGCACCGAACCGTCGATGAACTTCAGCCGCACGCGGCCGGCCGTGCCGGTGCGCAGCGCGGTGCCGACCTCCAGCTTGTCGCCCACGGCGAGCGCCTTGCCGTCGACCCGCTGCGCCTCGCCGCTGACGGCCATGACCTCGCAGGCCTGCTGGGCCAAGGCGGCTGAACTGAGCAGGGACAGGCACAACAACAGTGCGCGCATTTCAAGACTCCTATCGAGACGGGTCGCCGAACAAGGCGTATCCCGCCCAGTAGAACGGATGCGCCCAGCGGCCGCTACCGAGAGTTCCCTCAATCATGCTGACCTGGGCCAGCCGCAGGCCCTCAGCACGCGGGGCCTTGGTGGCAAAGGCGGCCGAGGTCAGCGCGGCGGCCGAGGTGGTCTCGACCGCCCAGTGCGTGGCCAGCACCGAGCGGCTGCCGGCGAAGAAGAAGCCGCGCACCAGGCCCGACATGGCCGCCCCGCCCTGCTCGCCCGCCGCCGTGTTGCAGGCCGACAGCAGCACCGCCTGTGCGTTCAGGCGCAGCGTCAGCACGTCGTCCAGCTCCAGCAGCGGCGAGGCGGTCGCGTCCGCCGTGGGCGCCAGCGCCAATGCGGGCTTGGACACACCCGGCAGCTCGCCCGGCATCAACCCGTGCGTGGCGAAGGCGACGAGGCGGCGGTCGGCCAGCGGCGCGGCCAGCACGGCCTCGCGCGTGGCGGCGGCGCCCAGCAGCAGGTCGGTCTGCGCATTGGCGCCCAGGGCCTTGGTCAGCGCCAGCAGCTCGGCGCGGGTCTCGGGCAGCGGCGGGATCTCGCCATAACTGAAGCCCCAGGCGGCGTCGTACTTCGTCGCACCCTGCCCGAGCGCCCCGCGGCCCGCCTTGGCCGTGGACTTGAATTGCGGGTCACCCACGCCGAACAGCGCCTTGGCCGCCGGCGCGGGTGCGGGCGCACGCCGCAAAGCGTAGAGCGCGCCGGCCGAGGGCAGCTGTGTGACGGCCATGCGGCGGGCGACAAAGGCGCCGGGCTCGGCGGAAGTCAGCGCGGCGGCAAGCGGCAGCGCGGCGAGCGCGCCGTCCGCTGCGACCAGCAGGCTCTTCACGTCGGTGCCGGCCAGCAAGGGCGCCATCAGCTCGCGCCAGACCTCGTGCAATGCGGGCACCGGCAGCGTCGGCGGGCGGCCGGTGCTGAGGTCCAGTGCGGTGCGGATCTGCGCCACACGCTCCGCCCAGCCCGCCGCGCCGATGGCCGAGGCGGCGAAGCGCGTCGGCTCGCCCGGAAGCACCAGCCAGGCCAGCGTGGCGCCCTCCAGCGGCTGCAGCACCAGCAGCGCCTCACCGGGGGACAGCAATTTCTGCAGCAGCGCGGGCGCGGGCAGCGTCGGCGTGACGAGGTCGGCATAGGCCGGGTAGGCCTTGGCGACGCGGTCGCGCTGCTGGTTGAGCGCCTCGCGCGCGGCCTGCGCCTGTTCGCGCTGCTGGCGCACCTGCTCGCGCACGGCGGCCAGCTCGTCGGTCTGGGCCTTCTGCTGCTTCTTGCGTTCGGCATCGGGCAGGGCCTTGAGCTGGGCCTTGTGGTCGTCGTTGCTGTTGCGACGGCGCAGGCGGTCCTCCTCGCCCAGCGTCGCGTTCAGCGTGCCGGTGCGCGCGGCCGCTGCGGCGCGCAGCGTCTGCTCCTCCTCGATCAGGCCGCGCAAGGCCGGCGTGGCGGCCAGCACGCGGGCGCTGGCGTCCACCAGCGCGCGGTGGGCACTGCCGGTCTGCAGGCGGTCGGCCACCTGCAGCGCGCGATCGGTCCAGGCGGGCTCCAGCTTGTCACCCCGCTGCGCGCGGGCGGCGATCTCGCGGAGGAACTCGTCAAAAGCCAGGCCCAGCACGAAGCCGCGCGCGCCGGACAGGTCCAGGTCTTGCCAGCCGCCGGGCGTGTCCAGCAGCGCGGCGAACAGCGGCTGGTAGTCGACCCAGGCGCCGGCCATGTCACCCTTCAAAAGCTTCACCAGCGCCCGCACGCCGGCCGCCTCCTGCGTCTGCGGATGGGCGTCGCCGTACAGCCGCAGCCGGAAGCGATGGATGCGCTCCACCGTCTCCAGCGCCTCGTCGAAGCGGCCGTTCTTGGCGGCCAGCAGCGCGCGCAGCCGCCAGTCGTTGGCGCGGTCGCGGGCCAGGCTGTCGGCGGGCAGGTTGGCCAGGAAGTCGCGGTAGAAGGCATCGGCCTCGGTCCAGCGGCGCAGGCCGATCAGCGAGCGCACCTGCTCCTGCCGCGCCAGCCAGCGCGCATGGCTGGCGGGCCCGGCGCCGGCGCGCTGCAGCATGTCGTCGGAGCGCTGCGCGTTCTCCAGCGCGGCGGCGTACTGGCGTGACGCCACCTGGGCTTGCGCCAGCCGGTAGCTCCAGCGGGCGCCCATCGCGTCGGTCAGCTGGCCGGCCCGCCACAGCGCCAGGTTGCTCTGGCCGACCTGCACCGCCTCGGGCGCGCGGCCCTGGCGCACCAGGGCATAGGTCAGCATGCCCTGCGAGCCGTCGTACCAGCCGTAGGCGTCCTGCACGGCAGGGTCGCGCAGCGGCTTGCCGCCACGGCGGGCTTCCTCAACGCCCTTGTGGGCCAGGCGCACGGCCTCGCGCAGCGTCGCCACGGCCTCGACCAGGCGGCCGTCGCGGCGTTCGATCTCGGAGCGAATCTGCAGCCGGTCCACCTGCAGGCGCAGCGTGCCGGCGGGGTCGTTGGCCATGCCCTCCAGCGCCTGCTTCGCGAGGCCTTGCGCACGCGCCCACATGCGGTCCAGCTGCGCGCGGTCCCGGGCCTGGCTCAGCGCATAGACCTGGCGCAACGCGGCGCTGGCGCGCACGGGCAGGCTCAGCGTTGCATCGCTGGCGATGGCATCGGCAGCCGCCAGCCCCTTGCCGGAGCTGCCCCAGACGAACTCGGCGCTGAGGTACTGCCGCACCCGCACGTCATGCCCGGGCTGGCCGCGGCCGAGCTGGGCCAGCTCGGCCAGCAGCTCCACCCAGCGCCCGCGCTGCTCCAGCGACTGAGCCGCCCTGACCTGCTGCTGCAACAGCGCCAACCGCGCCGGGGCTTCGGCGGGCAGCGGCTGCGCCAGCAAGGCCTGCGCTTCGGCATCGGCCATGACGACGGGTGCCTCGCTGTCGTCCTCCTCCACCTGAGCGCCGGCCGTTCCCATGGCGAACGCCAACAACCAGGCCCAGCCTGCGTGGCGCCTCATCGCTGCCTCGCTGGCATCGTCCACGGCGCCGGCCGCGCGGCGATGCGGCGCACAACGCGCACAGGCCAATGTGTGTGCATGGTCTTGCTCCCCTCGCCGACGCCGGCCGGCGCGGGCGACTATCGCACGCACCCATACACTGCCGCCCGCATGGGATCGACCGCCAACACCTTCGTCGTGCCCCTCCTGGCGCTGGCGGGCGGCGCGACCAGGGTGTCGCGCGACCCGGGTGCCGACGTGCCGGGCGACTTCCCCGGGCCAAACGCCACGTCGCCGCGGCCTTGAGGCCGGCAGGCGCTCATCACCTGGCGCTTGGCCTTGTCGGCGCTGAGGCTGGCTCGTCGCATCGGGCGGGCGCCATGGGCCTCGGCTGCCCACACTGCGGTCGTTCCTCACATGTCAAAGGATGACTTCATGGACTACCGCGCCCTCTTGACCATTCCGCTGGCGGCTCTGGCGCTGAGCGCCAGCGGCGGCGCCGGGCTGCGCCAGCCCAGTGGCTGGGAAAGCGGCAGCACCTACCGCCCGCCGCAGGGCGCCACGCACGAGGCCGGCGTCGCCCCCGAGACGGAGAACAGCGGCCAGCGCGCCCTGACCGTCAAGGCCATTGGCAAGCGCGAGCTCCACGACATCGGCAGCGTCAGCCAAACACTCAGTGGCTACGCCGGCCAGCGCGTGCGCTTCTCGGCACAGGTGAAGACGGTCGGCGTCGACCAGTGGGCCGGGCTCGCGGTCGGCCCGGGCTATATGCCGTTCTGGTCGCACCCGGAGTCCCGCGAGGCCGACGCTGACGCCACGGTGCCGCGCGGCGCTGCCGGCTGCCCCGAGTGGTGCAACGTGAGCGTGGTGGTCGACATCCCAGCGGAAACGCGCGGCAGGGTGCAGGTGGGCCTGGCCCTGGTGGGCAATGGCCAGGTCTGGGCGCGCGGCTTCAAGCTGGAGACGGTCGGGCACGAGGTGCCGGTGTCATCGCACCGCTTCGCCGCAGAGGCCGCTGCGGCGACCAAGGCCAGGAAGAAGTTCTACGACACGTACCGGCTCAACCGGTCACCGACAGCCCCCAAAAACCTGTCGCTGAAGTAAGTGCCGCTCAGGCCGCCAACCCACCCGAACGCTCGCCAAGGCCACCTTCCATGGACTACCGCACCCTTCTCCTCGCTCCGCTGGCCGCCATCGTGCTCAGCGTCGGCGCCACCACACCGATGCGCATGCCCGACGGCTGGCGTGCACACAACACCTTCATCTTCTCCGTGCTCACACTGACGGCTTCGAAAGGCTACGAAGTCGGCATCGATCCCGCCAGCGATGCAGCCGGCAACCCCAGCCTCACGATCCGCTTCCTGAAGCCGACATTGCCGCAGCGTGTCGACATCGCTGCCGCGCGCCAATCCGTGGATGGCTACGCGGGCAAGCGGCTGCGCTTCAGCGGCCAGCTGCGTGCTGACTCCGTGAAGGGCTGGGCCGGCCTCTATCTCGGACGGGGCGACGGCAGCTGGCTGCACCGGATGGCTGTCGCCGGGCCCGATGCCGAGTCGCTGCTGCCCGCCGGCACGGCGGTCGTGGCTGATGGCGGCTGGCATGACGCCAGCGTCGTGTTCGACGTGCCGGCCGATGCAGCCAGCGTCGACTTCGGCGTCGCCCTGGTGGGCGAAGGCCAGGTCTGGGCCCGCAACCTGCAGTTCGAGGTGGTGGGCTCCGAAGTGGCGGCGACGGCGACCACCCTCGGCGTTGACCTGCAATCCGTCCGGCGCGCCCAAGCCGAGGACAAGGCGCAGATGGCGAAGTTGCCGCCCGAACCGCTGGTGAACGCGGCGCTGGAATGAGTCCGCCCATGTCACGCCCGCCGCTGCGCCGCGCCCTCCTCCCCGCCTTGCTGTTCTGGGCGACGTTGGCCCTGCTTCACTGGCTCTGGCCCCATGCGCGCTGGCTGGCGCCGGCCGCCCAGATGTGGCTGGCCTACAGCGCTGCCTGGTTCACGCTCAACTGGCGCTGGTGGCCCGTGGCGGTGCCGCTGGCCGCAGCGTTGGGCGCAGCGGCGGGCACGCTGCTGCTGCCCGGCATTGAGCTGGCGCAATGGCAGGCCCCGCTGGCGCTGTGGCGGCCCTGGCTGCCAGGCTTTGCCTTCGCGCTGCTGCTGCACCTGCCACTGCGCTGGTGGCGCTGGCGCGAGGAGCAGGCCATCGCGCTGCGACTGGCCCGCACCGAGCAGACGGCGGCCATGGCCGAGCTGTCGCGCCAGGTCAGTCTGACCGAGCTGAAGGCGCTGCAGGCCCAGGTGGAGCCGCACTTCCTGTTCAACTCGCTGGCCAGCCTGCAGCAGCTGATCCGCAGCCAGCCGGCCACAGTCGAGCGTTTTCTCGGCGAGCTGCATGACTACCTGCGCCTGGCCCTGCCCTCGCTGCGCGAACCCACCAGCACGCTGGCGCAGGAGTTCGAGCTGGCACGCGCCTATCTCACGGTCATGGCCACGCGGTTGGGCGAGCGCCTGCGCTTCGGCCTGCAGGCGCAGCCCGAATGCCAGGACTGCAGGCTGCCGCCAATGATGCTGCTAACGCTGGTGGAGAACGCCGTGCGCCATGGCATCGAGCCCAAGCCGCAGGGCGGCCGCATCGAGCTGGAGGCGCGGCGCGAGGGCGACCGCTTCGTGCTCGAAGTGCGCGACGACGGCGTCGGCCTGCAAGCGGCCGCAGCGTCGCCCACGCAGGACCAGGGCCTGGGTCTGGCCAACCTGCGCGACCGCCTGGCTGGCCTGTACGGCGGGTCGGCCCGGCTGATCATCCAGCAGCGCCCCACTGGCGGCGTCAGCGCCCGCATCGAACTGCCCTGGGAGGCAACCCGGAACCCATGAGAAATCCCACCGCCCTGCTGATCGAAGACGAACCCCTGCCCCGCCAGCGGCTGCGCGAGGGCCTGGCCGAGCTGTGGCCACAGCTGCAGGTGCTGGCCGAGACCGAGGACGGCGAACGCGGCCTGGCGCTGGTGCTGGAGCTGCGGCCCGACATCGTCTTCGTCGACATCCGCCTGCCCGGGCTGGACGGGCTGCAGCTGGCGCGGCGCATCAAGGGTCTGTGCCACGTCGTCTTTGTCACCGCCTACGACGCACATGCCGTGACCGCCTTCGACCAGGGCGCGGTGGACTACCTGCTCAAGCCGCTGGCCACCGAGCGCCTGCGCGAGACGGTGCAACGCCTGCAACAGCGCCTGCAGCTGCCGCCGGCCGAGCTGGCGCGCTGGCTGCAGCAGTGGGCACCGCCCGAGCTGCCGCCGGCTGCGGCTGCGCCCGCCGCGCCGCTGCGCTGGCTGCAGGCCTCGCAGGGCGAGCGCCTGCACCTGGTGATGGTGGCCGACGTGAGCCACTTCCGCAGCGACAACAAGTACACCTGCGCTGTCACGCCCGAGGGCGAGTTCCTGCTGCGGCTGCCGCTGCGCGAGCTGCTCGCCCAGCTGGACCCCGAGCAGTTCTGGCAGATCCACCGCGCCGTCGTCATCAACCTGGCGCAGGTGGCGCGCGTGGAGCGCAGCCTCACCGGCATGGACGTGCTGCTCAAGGATGGCTGCACGCGGCTGCCGGTGAGCCAGAGCTTTCAGCCGCGCTTCAAGCCGATGTGAAAACTTCAGGCGGGGCCATCGCTGCCCAGGCGCCGCGCCGGCCACTGCGCCGCCAGCAGCGCCCCGGCCATCAGCCACATCGGCGCCGCCAGCGCCGTGGCCGCCGCCAGCATGCCGAAGCCGGCCGGCATGGCGACCGTGGCGCCGTTGACCGACAGCATGCGCAGCCCCAGCGCCTGGCCGTGGCGCTCGGGCGGCGTGGCGCGGTGCAGCATGGCCAGGATCATGGGCTGCGTGGAGCCCAGCGCCACGCCCAGCAGCGCCGAGCCGCACATCAGCCCCGCCGTGCCGGGCAGCCAGGCGTAGGCCATGAAGGTCAGCGCGGCCAGCGCCATCGCGCCGCGCACGGCCTTGGCCTCGTCGATGTCGTCCGAGAAGCGCACGATGGCCAGCCGCACCACCGTGGCCGCCGCCGCGAAGCAGCCCAGCACCAGGCCGATGCTGGCCGCCGACAGCCCGCGCGCATGGCCCACGACCGGCACGACGAAGCTGTGCGCATCCCAGCCGGCCGACAGCGCCAGGTTGACGATCAGCAGGCGGCGGTAGGCGGGCAGCCTGAACAAGTCCCACGCCGCCGGCTCACGAAAGCTCTTGCTGAAGACGGCCGGCGGGTTGCGCGGCACCTTCATGGCCAGCCCCCAGGCCAGCACCGGCAGCACGGCGGCGAAGGCGAACGCGGCCGTCATGCCGGCATGGTCGATCAGCAGGCCGGCGGCGATGGGCGACAGCGCGTTGGACATCGCCGGGCCGAGTGCCATCCAGCTGAAGATGCGCTTGAGGTCGCGAGGCTCTTCGGCCATCAGCCCGGCCTCACGCTGCATCGCCACCGCCGCCACCGCGACGGCGCCGCCGCACAGCAGGCAGCCGATGGCAATGGCCCAGACCTGTTGCACCGCCAGCGCCAGCAGCGCACCGACGAGCGCCAGCAGCACGCCGAAGCCGACCGGGCGATGAAAACCGTGCCGGTCCGCCAGCCGCCCGGCCCACAGCGACAGCGCAATGGGCGCGACGGCGAACAGGCTCAGCAGCAGGCCGACCGAGGCCTCGCCATAGCCTTGCTTGAGCACCCACAGGCTGGCCGTGACGCGCGTGACGGCCATGCAGGCATGGACGCAGACCAGCGTGGCGATCAGCCACACGAAGGCGTGGCGCAGGTTTTTTTTCGCTGGCGCGGCAGCGCTCACTCGGCGTCCTCGCCCGCCGCAAGCTGCAGCAGTTGCGCAGCCGCGTCGTCCGGCAGCGCCTCCACGCCCTTGAGCTTGCGCGTCATCGCACGGGTGCGCACCTCGGCGGCGTCCAGCGTCTTGCCGGCTTCGTCGAGCTTGTTCTTCACCTTGGTCAGCACGTCGCCGAACTTGCCGAACTCGGTCTTCACCGCGCCCAGCACCTCCCAGACCTCGGCCGAGCGCTTTTCCAGCGCCAGCGTGCGGAAACCCATCTGCAGGCTGGTCAGCGTGGCCAGCAGCGTGGTGGGCCCGCACAGCATGACCTTGTGCTCGCGCTGCAGGCTCTCCATCAGGCCGGGCCGGCGCAGCGCCTCGGCGTACAAGCCCTCGGTGGGCACGAACAGGATGGCGAAGTCGGTCGTGTGCGGCGGGCCGATGTACTTTTCGCGGATGGTCTTGGCCTCCAGCCGCAGCCGGCTCTCGATGGCCTTGCCCGCCGCGTCGGCAGCGGGCGCATCGGCGCGTTCCTGGGCGTCGAGCAGGCGCTCGTAGTCCTCGCGCGGGAACTTGGCATCGATGGGCAGCCACAGCGGCTGGCCATCGTCGCGCTGGCCCGGCAGCTTGATCGCGAATTCGACCCGCGCGCTGGAGCCGGGCAGCACCGCCACGTTGGCGGCGTACTGCTCGGCCGTGAAGACCTGGTCCAGCAAGCCCGCGAGCTGCACCTCGCCGAACACGCCGCGCGTCTTCACGTTGGTCAGCACGCGGTTCAGCGAGCCCACGTCGCGTGCCAGGTTCTGCATCTCGCCCAGGCCCTTGTGCACCTGCTCCAGCCGCTCGGCCACCTGCTTGAAGCTCTCGCCCAGGCGCTGCTCCAGCGTCGCATGCAGCTTCTCGTCGACGGTGGCGCGCATCTGCTCCAGCTTCTTCTCGTTGTCCTGCTGGATGGCGGTCAGGCGCAGCTCCACCGTGTGGCGCAGCTCGGCCAGGCGCTGCTCGTTCAGCAGCGACATGGCCTGCAGCTGCTCGCGCATGCCGTCGGCCAGGCGCTGCATGGATTCGGCCTGCGCCTGCGCGTTGCGCAACGCGGCAGCGTCCTGCGCCTCGCGCGCGGCGAGGGCCTGCTGTGCGAGGGACTGGTTGCTGTTCTGCAGGCCCTGGCCCAGCACCTGCTGGAACTGCGCCAGGCCCTGCACCAGCTCCTGGCGTGTGCCGCTGGCGCTGCGACTCAACTCGTCGCGCAGCTCGCGTTCCAGGCGTTCGTTGCCCTGCTGCAGCAGCTCCGGCGAGACCCCCGTCTGGGGCTTGTGGCGAGTCAGGATCAACACCACCAACAACAGGATCAAGGCCAGCAGGCCCAGCAGCAACATCTCGATCAGGCTCATGCCCGGCATTGTCGCTGCGGTGGCTCAGTGGCTCAGAGGGCCTTGAACAGCTGGTGATGCTGGGTGGACACCTTGAGCCGCTCGGCCCGGCCCTTGATCTCCAGCTCCAGCGCGTCGCCCGCGCGGTGCACGCCGTGCACATGGCGGCGGTTGACGACGACGCTGCGGTGGACCTGCATGAAGCGAGCCGGGTCCAGCCGCTCCAGCAGCTCCTTCAACGACAGCCGGATCAGCCCGTCGCAGTCCGGCGCGACGACGCGGGTGTACTTGCTGTCGGACTCGAAGTACTGCACGTCGTCCACATGCAGCAGCCGCACTTGGCTGCCCACGGCCACCTGCAGCCAGTCGTCGGCAGGGCGAGTTTGCGAAGGGGTCAGCGCCTCGCGCAGCCGCGCCACCGTCTTGGCCAGGCGCGGCAGCTCCACCGGCTTGAGCACATAGTCCACCGCCTGGGCCTCGAAGGCCTCGACGGCATGCGCGTCGTAGGCGGTCACGAAGACGACGCGCGTGTCCACGCCCTGCAGCGCGTCGGCCACCTGCAGGCCGGTCAGGCCGGGCATGCGGATGTCGAGAAAGGCGAGCTGTGGGCGCAACCGCTGGATGGCCTGCAAGGCCTCGATGCCGTCCTCGCACTCCTGCAGCAAGCGCAGCTCCGGCCACAGCTGGGCCAGCCGCTCGCGCAAGGCGGCGCGCATGAAGGGCTCGTCGTCGGCCAGGATGGCGGTGGGGGCGTCGGTCATGGTTTCAACGGCACCACCACCGTGGCCAGCACACCGCCTTCGGCCAGGCCCACGACGGACAGCTGCGCCCGCTCGCCGTGCAGGCCGCGCAGCCGCTCGCGGATGTTCTGCAGGCCCGTGCCGCCGTCGGGCGCCGTCACGCCGCTGAGGCCCACGCCGTTGTCCTGCACGCCCACGTGCAGCTCCGCCCCCACCTGCCGCGCGAACACGCGGATGCGCACCGGCCCGGGCTTGGGCTCCACGCCATGCTTGATGGCGTTCTCCACCAGCGTCTGCACCACCAGCGACGGGAACTCCGTGGTCAGCAGCGCGTCGGGCAGCTCCACGTCCACGGCCAGCCGCCCACCCATGCGCAGCTGGGCGATCTGCAGATAGGCGTCGGTCAGCTCGAACTCGCGGCCCAGCGTGGACGACAGCTGCCGCATGGACGGCATGGCCAGGCGCAGGTAACGGGTGAGCTGGTTCAGCAGCAGGCCGGCCTTGTCCGGATCGCTCTTGATCAGGTACTCGACCGTGGCCAGCGTGTTGAACAGGAAATGCGGTTCGATCTGCGCCTGCAGCACGGCCAACCGGGCTTCGGCGAGGTGGCGGGCGATGTCAGCCGTGTTGGCGCGCTCGTTGGCCTGGTCCACGCGCGGCTGCCATTTCAGCGTCGTTTGGTGGGTGACCACCAGCACCAGCAGGTAGAGCAGGCCCAGCGCAGGCGCGAGTGCGTAGTGCATAGGCCGCACCAGACCGAAACGCCCGATATGCAGCAGGTCCAGCACGATCCAGCAGGCCAGTTGGCCCACCAGTAGAGCCGGCAGCCACAGCCCCAGCGCGCGGCGCATCGTCGGGCGGTCACCCGCATGCCGCGCCAGCCACCAGTTGCTGAAGTCCAGCGGCATAGCGGCCGGCACGAACAGCAGGACCAGCAGCAGGTACTTCGCATCGATCGGCTTCAGTCCGTCTAGCAGCAGCGGCAACATTCCGACCAGCAAAAGCCCTGCGTAGATGCCTGCCAGCGCCAGCAGCGTGGCCGGCTTGCGGTAGCTGGCGAAGAGGCCGGCGCTACGCACATCCGTGCCGTAGCCCAGCACGCCCGACCCGGCCCAGTTCATGCCGTCGCGCACCATGAAGGCGACCGCCGCAAGCAGCGTCCACAGCGTCGTCACCATCATCCCGAGCACGCCCCAGCGCGGCTCGACTTGGATCACCAGCAGGCTGGACAGCGCCAGCACCGCCGTCGGCGCCCAGAACCAGCGGAGCTTGTGGCGGCGCTGCTCATGGCCAGCGTCAGACCTCTCCAAACTCATCGCATCCTGCATCGTCATGTCTCCGGCATGGCGGCCGCCCGCTCGCGACGCGCCCAGCCGCAGCTTGGACAAACGACGCGGGCGCGGCCTTTGGCGTACGACGACCGCCACCCCAGCCGCGACGAACACCCCTCAGGGCGCGACCAACCCCTTCACCGCCTTGGGCAGTTCGGCCTCGATCAGCACCTCCAGCGCCTGCACGCGCTGCTCGGGCGTGGTGGCCGCCCAGGGGTTGGCGGCCGCCTCGCGAGCCACCGGCAGGCGGCTGCCGACGGCCAGCGACTGCTCACGCCGCAGGCGCATGTCGTCCAGGTCGATCAGCGCGACGCGGATGGACACGAAGGGCGCGAACACCGGCAGGCCGGCCTGGCCGTCGAAGCCGATCTGGCCGCTGGGCCGCTGGTCCAGCACGAAGCCCGGGCCTTGCAGCGTGTTGAGGATGCGCGCCGGCAGCGCGGCGATCAGCCCCGGCTCCTGCACGCTGCGCGTGACCAGCAGCAGCTTGCCCGCGCCGCCCGAACGCACGGCGGCGGCGAGGTTGCCCGGCAGGCTGAGCTTGCCGTCGACGAAGAGCAGGGCCGGGTCGCCGAACAGGCTGCGCGTGGACGAGGTGTAGAGCTTGACGTCGTACTTGTCGCTCGCGGCCTTGACCGCCAGGTTGAGGGCCTGCAGCACCGCGTTGTCCATGGCACCGGCCGGCGTGGCTCGCCACTCGCCGGCCTGCACGGTGTCGCCGCGCGCGGGCGTCAGGCTCAGCAGCTGCACGCCGTCACCCAGCAGGGAGAGCGCCGCAAACTTGTTGGGGTCGCGCGGCGCGTTGTCAGCGGCGGCAGGCGCCGAACTGGCGGCGGGCGACGTTGGAGGCGTCTGGCCCACAGCAAGGGCGGGCAGCAAGGCAAGCAGGCAGAGCAGGCGGCGATTCATGCAGGAAGGATCTCGGGGTTCAGCGGCGTGGGCGGCACAGTGCCTGTGAGCGCAGCGACCAGATTGTCAGCGGCCAGCTGCGCCATCGCGAGCCGGGTGGGCATGGTGGCGCTGGCGATGTGCGGCGTGAGGACGACGTTGGGCAGCGTCAAGAGCGCCGGGTTGACCTTGGGCTCGCCTTCGAACACATCGAGCCCAGCCGCAGCGATGCGGTGCTCGCGCAGCGCCGCAGCCAGCGCGTCCTCGTCGACGACGCCGCCGCGCGCGATGTTGACCAGCGTGGCGGTCGGCTTCATCAGCGCGATCTCGCCGGCGGCGATGCAGTGGTGGGCTTCGGCCGAGTACGGCAGCACGAGGATGAGGTGGTCCGCCTCGCGCAGCAGCTCGTCCTTGCTGACGTAGCGGGCGCCGAGCTGGCCCTCGATGTCGGCCGGCAGCCGGGAGCGGTTGTGATAGATCACCTTCATGCCGAAGCCCAGGTGGCCGCGCCGCGCGATGGCCTGGCCGATGCGGCCCATGCCCAGGATGCCCAGCGTCGCGCCATGGATGTCCGAGCCGGCCAGGTAGTCCCAGGACCAGCGCTTCCATTGCCCGTCGCGCAGCAGACGTTCGCCCTCGCTCATGCGCCGGGCGGTGGCCATCAGCAGCGCGAAGCCGAAGTCGGCTGTCGTCTCGGTCAGCACGTCGGGCGTGTTGGTGACGAGCACGCGGCGCGCGGTGCAGGCGGCCAGGTCGATGTGGTTGTAGCCCACGCTCATCGTGCTGACGACGCGCAGCTCGGGGCAGGCGTCCAGCAGGTCGGCCGTGATGCGCTCGGAGCCGGTGATGTAGGCGCCGGCCTTGCCCTGCAGCCGCGCCCGCAGCTCGTCCGGCGTCAGCACGGTCTCGCCCTGCACGGCGTCCACGTCGAACTGGGCAGAGAGTTGCTCGATGACGGCAGCCGGCGCGCGGCGTGCGACGAGGATGTTCTTGCGCATGCTCATTCCTCCAGGAAACGCGCGAACTCAGCCACCGGCGCGCGTTCGGTGACCAGGCTGTTCTCGACAGCGGCCGGGTCGGCAAACCCGAGCGACATGCCGCAGACCAGCATCTGCTCCTCGCCCAACTGCAGCTCCTCGCCGATCAGCCGGTGGAACTGCGTGAACGCCGCCTGCGGGCAGGTATGCAGGCCGCGCGCGCGGGCGGCCACCATGATGTTCTGCAGGAACATGCCGTAGTCCAGCCACGAGCCCTGCTGCATGACGCGGTCGATGGTGAAGAACAAGCCCACCGGCGCGTCGAAGAAGATGAAGTTGCGGCCATGCTGGTGCTGCATGCGCGCCTTGTCGGTCTTGGCGATGCCCAGCAGCCCGTACAGGTCCCAGCCCACCTTGCGGCGGCGGTCGATGTAGGGGCTGCGCCACTCGGTGGGGTAGTAGGCGTATTCCTCCTTGCTCGCAGCGTTCTGCGCGGGGTCGAGATAGGCGCCCTGGATGCGGCCGCCGACACGCTTGAGCGCCGCGCCGGTCAGCACATGGACCTGCCAGGGCTGGGTGTTGGTGCCCGACGGCGCGCGGGACGCGACTTCGAGAATCTCCTCCACCGTCTGGCGCGGCACCGGCGTGGGCAGGAAGGCGCGCAGCGAGTGCCGGGTCTTGATGGCCTCGTCGACGGCGGCGGTCTGCTCGGGCGTGGGCATGTCGAAACGGCTCATGGGGTCAGGTCTTTCAGCGCTTGAAGATAGGCGGCGGGCAGTTCGGTCACCGGGCGGCGGCTGTCGCGGTCGACGTAGACATGCACGAAGTGGCCGCGCGCCGCGCACAGGTCGCTGCCTTCGGCGAACAGGCCGATCTCGTAGCGCACGCTGGAGCGGCCCTGGTGGGCCACGCGCACACCGGCCTGGATGGCCTGCGGGAAGGCCAGCGACTCGAAGAAGTTGCAGTGCGTCTCGACCACCAGGCCGATGACGGCGCCGCCATGGATGTCCAGCGCGCCGGCGTCGATCAGCAGGCGGTTCACCGCCGTGTCGAAGAGGCTGTAGTAGACGACGTTGTTCAGGTGGCCGTAGACGTCGTTGTCCATCCAGCGCGTCGTCAGCGGCACGAAGGCGGGGTAGGCATGGCGGGCATCGGGTTGCGGTCGCGTCATGCGGGGCATTCTTCCATGCGTGCCAAGCTGCCCACAGATTGCAAAGGATTGCGGCATATGCCCTTGCGCGCGGCGAATTTCCGGAGCGACACTGCCCGCGAGCCTTTCGGCTTGGCCTGGCCGCAACATGGCGGCTCTGGTGAAACGGATTCACAAACGGCTCGGAAGGAGCACTCGCATGAATCGATTCCCGAAGTCTTCAGGTCTGGCCGCCCTCGCGGTCGTGGCGGCAGCCTTGCTGGCCCAGCCCGCACTGGCACAGAACGCCACCAAGGACGACGCGGTGGCCATGGTCAAGAAGGGCATCACCTTCATCAAGGCCAACGGCAAGGACAAGGGCTATGCGGAGATCACCGCCAAGAGCCCGCAATTCATCAAGCACGACCTCTACCTGGTTGTCTACGGCCTGGACGGCAAGTGCCTGGCCCACGGCGCCAACGAGAAGCAGGTCGGCCGCGACCTCATCGAGCTGAAGGACATCGACGGCAAGCCCTTCGTGCGCGAGCGCACCGAGCTGGGCCGCTCCAAGCCCAACGGCTTCTGGCAGGACTACAAGTTCACCAACCCGACGACCAAGAAGATCGAGCCCAAGCAGATGTATTGCGAGCGGCTGGACGAGACCATCGTCTGCGGTGGCATCTACAAGTAGCCCGCGATGAAGCTGGCTGCAAAGATGCTGCTGCCGCCGATGGCAGCGCTCGCTGTCGTGCTGGCCATCGGTCTCGGCAACAACCTGTACTCGTCGCGGCAGGTCGTGGCCGCCAACGAGGCCGGCCAGCAGCGCAACGAGGTCTTCATGACCATGGTGGCCGTGCAGACCCAGGTGGGCGAGATGCACGGCGGCGTCTACCGCGCGATCGCGCTGATGGCGTCGCTCGATGAAGCCCAGGTCAAGGCGCTGCGCGGCCAGCTCAAGCAGCAGATCGACGGCGTGACGCGCACGCTGACGGCACTGGCCGACATGGACGGCACACCGGCCGAGACCGACGCCCATATCCAGGCGGCGCTGCCGCTGCTGCAGGTCTACCTGACCAAGGCCGATGGCGCGGTCGACCTGGCCTCGGTGGACCCCAACACCGGCGTGGCCGCGATGCAGGACGCCGAGGCACGCTACAAGGACCTGGCCGGGCTGATCTCCAAGATCGTGCAGAGCATGGGCGCCGAGCAGCAGAGCGCCGCCGAGGCCCAGCAGGCCCATACGACCCAGCGCGCCTGGCTCTTTGGCGTCATCTCACTGCTGGCCACCTTCGCCGGCATGGGCGTGCTGCTGGTCATCCAGCGCAAGATCGCCGCCGACGTGAACGCCTCGCTGTCGCTGGCCCAGGCCGTGGCCAGTGGCGACCTGACGCAGCGCGCCACGCCGCTGGGCCAGGATGAGCTGGCGGGGTTGATGACGGCGCTGAACCAGATGTGCGAGCAGCTGGGCAGCACGGTGGGCGAGGTCATGATGGTGGCCGACTCCATCCGAACCGCGTCCGCCGAGATCGCCTCGGGCAACCAGGACCTGAGCCAGCGCACCGAGCAGACGGCCTCCAGCCTGGAGGTCACCAGCTCGTCGATGGCGCAGCTGACCGGCACCGTGCACCAGAGCGCCGACCATGCCGAGACCGCCAACCAGCTGGCCACGTCGGCCGCCACCGTGGCCCACCGCGGCGGCAGCGTCGTGCAGCAGGTGGTGGACACGATGACCGACATCGCGTCCTCCTCCAAGCGCATCGCCGACATCATTGGGGTCATCGACGACATCGCCTTCCAGACCAACATCCTGGCGCTGAATGCCGCGGTGGAAGCCGCGCGGGCCGGCGAGCAGGGCCGCGGCTTCGCGGTGGTGGCGGGCGAGGTGCGCAGCCTTGCGGGCCGCAGCGCGGCGGCCGCCAAGGAGATCAAGGCGCTGATATCCGCCAGCGTCGAACGCGTCGAGTCCGGCGCGCGGCAGGTGCAGGATGCCGGCGCGACGATGGGCGAGATCGTCGGCGCCGTGCAGCGCGTGACCGACGTCATGGGCGAGATCAGCGCCGGTGCCGCCGCGCAGAGCAAGGGCATCGCCGATGTCACCCAGGCTGTCACGCAGGTGGACGACATGACGCAGCAGAACGCCGCCCTCGTCGAGGAAAGCGCTGCAGCGGCCGAGTCGCTGCGCGAGCAGGCGCAGCGGCTGGCGCAGGTGGTCAGCCAGTTCCGCGTGCGCTGAGCCAGGCCTGCCACGAGCCGGCCGCGAGGTTCAGCGTGTTGACCTGCACGGCCACCGTCGTCGCCAGGTCGCGCCCGTAGCCGCCGGCCATGCTCAGCGCGACGGGGATTCGCCGCTCACGCAGCGCCGACAGCACGCGGCGGTCGCGCTCGGCTAGGCCTTCATAGGTCAGCTTCAGCCGGCCCAGGCGGTCGCCCTCGTGCGGGTCGGCGCCGGCCAGGTAGAAGGCTAGGCCGGGCTGAAAGCGACGCCAGATGTCGTCCAGCGCGCCGTCCAGTGCCGCGAGGTAGTCCGCATCGGCGCAGCCGTCGGCCAGGTCCACGTCCAGGTCGCTGGCCTCCTTGCGGAACGGGAAGTTGCGTGCGCCATGCATGGAGAAGGTGAACACGGTGTCGTCGTCACGGAAGATGGACGCGGTGCCGTTGCCCTGGTGCACGTCTAGGTCGATGACGAGGACGCGCAGCAGGCTGCGGTGCGTGCGGCCCCACTCCGCCTGCATCAACCGCGCGGCGACGGCCACGTCGTTGAAGACGCAGTAGCCCGAGCCCTTGTCGGCATAGGCATGGTGGGTGCCACCGGCCATGTTGGCCGCCACGCCCTCGGCCAGCGCCGCCCGCGCCGCTGCGATGCTGGCGCCGACCGAATGCCGCGAACGCGCGGCCATGGACGGGCTCCACGGGAAGCCGATCTCGCGCTGCGCGGCGGCACTCAGATGGCCCAGCAGCACGGCGTCCACGTAGTCCGGCGTGTGCGCCAGCGCCAGTTCGCCCTCGCTGGCAGCCGGCGCCGCCACCATGCGCAGCAGGCCCGGCTCGCGCTCGAAATGCTCGCGCAGCAGCCGGTACTTGGACTGCGGAAAGCGGTGGCCCGGCGGCAGGGCCAGGCTGTGGGCGTCGGAATGGAAAGCCAGCATGGGCTGGACCATAGCGTCACCCCTTTGTCACACGCTGTCACCCCTAATTTGCTGCACCGCAGCAAAAAGTTCTTGCAATCCGCTCAAGGCCCTCTATCATTCAGTCCATGTTGCAGTGCAGCAAAAGAAGCACAGCAAACGGTTCAACCACCTGATAGACGGAGAAACACCATGCTGACCGCTGAACAAGTCATTGCCGCCCACAAGGCCAACATCGAAACCCTGTTCGGCCTGACGAACAAGGCGTTCGAAGGCGTCGAGAAGCTCGTCGAGCTGAACCTGCAGGTCGCCAAGACCGCGCTGAGCGAAGCCGCCGACACGACCACCGCCGCCCTGTCGGTCAAGGACGCGCAAGAGCTGCTGTCCCTGCAAGCCGCCCTGCTGCAGCCGACCGCCGAGAAGGCCGCCTCCTACAGCCGCCACGTCTACGACATCGCTTCGAGCACCGGCGCTGAAGTCGCCAAGGTCGCAGAAGGCCAGTTCGCCGACGCACAGAAGAAGTTCTCGACCCTCGTCGACACCGCCGCCAAGAACGCGCCGGCCGGCACCGAGAACGCCGTCGCGCTGGTGAAGTCCGCCGTCGCCGCTGCCAACAACGCTTTCGAGTCGGTCCAGAAGGCCACCAAGCAAGCCGTTGAAGTGGCCGAAGCCAACTTCCAGGCCGCCACGACGCAAGCCGTCAAGGCCACGCAGACCGCCGCCCGCTCTGCCCCGAAGCGCGCTGCCTAAAGCCCGCTGAGGTTCACGCCTCCTGAAAGCCCGGTGTTTCGACACCGGGCTTTTTCATTGGCGACGCGCGCTGTCGATTCATCGGCCAAACCCGGCGATTCGCCGGCACCCGCGCCACGCGGTGCGTCGGTCAGGGTCTACTTGCGGCTCCGTTCGCTGCCTCAGCCCCATGCCGCCCCGCTCGCCCAACACTTCTCCTCAGCATGCCGGCCACCGCATCCTGTTCGGCCTGGCCATCGTTGGCATCGGCGTGCTGGCCTTGCTGGACAACCTGCACGTCTTCGACATCGAGCTGCTGAAGACCTTCTGGCCGCTGTGCCTGGTGCTGTGGGGCGTGGGCCGGCTGGTCTGGCGGGCGCAGGCGGGCAGCGCCATGGTCGGTGTGCTGGCCATAGCCGCGGGCCTGGTGCTGACGGCGGAGAACCTGGACTACCTGCGGTTCGACTGGCAGGACTGGTGGCCGCTGCTGATCATCGGCGCCGGCGTGTCCATCCTGATGCGCGGCTTCTCGCCCCGCCCCCACCCGGGCCGCTCGGGCGATGCAACTCAGCCAGCGCACGGCGCCCTGGTCGACATCGACGCCACGTTCAGCGGCATCAACCAGCGCATCGACTCCCGCGCCTTCCAGGGCGGCCGCATCAGCTGCACCTTTGGCGGCGTCGAGCTGGACCTGACCCAGGCCACCATCGTCGGCGACGAAGCCACGCTGGACATCGCGGCCCACTTCAGCGGCGTCGACCTGCGCGTACCGCGTGACTGGCTGGTGGTGGTGGAGGTAGCGTCCGTGTTCGGCGGCGTGGAGGACAAGACCGTACCGCCCATGAACCCCGGCCCGCGCCTGGTGCTGCGCGGCGACGTGATGTTCGCCGGCCTCGACATAAAAAACTGACCGCCTTGCACCCCCTGCTGACCCATCTGCGCGGGCTGGCGCTCTACCTGCTGGCCTGGGCGCTGGCCGGGCCGGCCCTGGCGGCGCTGCTGCAAGCCTTGGACATCGCGCCCATGGGCCGCGCGCTGGCATGGACGGCACCGCTGTGCTGCGTGTTCGCGTTCGTCGCGCTGGCCACCTACTACCCCTGCCGCAGCCGGCCCTTCGGCACGGCCAACTGGCCGGCGGCGCTGGGATATCGCATCGGTCTCGTCGCCACGTTGGCCACGGTGATGCTCGGGTTGGCAGTGGGCTGGGACCTGGCCGGCAGCCTGTTCGGCCACGCCGACGGCTGGGTGAGCCTGAGCCGCCACGGCCTGGCGCTGCTGGCCGCCGCCTTGCTGGGCCTGCTGACGCTGGCGGTGCTGACCCACGACCTGCTGCTCGCCTTTCAGGGCAGCCAGGCCGCCGCCGCACGCGAGGCCCAGGCGCGGCTGCTGGCGCGCGACATGGAGCTGCAGCTGCTGCGGCTGCAGATCGACCCGCACTTCCTGTTCAACAGCCTGAACTCCATCAGCGCCCTCACCCACCTGGACCCAGCCGCCGCTCGCGCGATGGCCATCGACCTGGCGCAGTTCTTCCGCCAGACGCTGGACCTCGCCGGCCGCGAGCGCATCCGCCTGGAAGACGAGCTGGGCCTGTTGTCGCACTACCTCGCCATCGAGCAGCAGCGGCTGGGCGACAAGCTGGCCACGGCCGTCGATGTGCCGCCCGAAAGCCTGGCCGCGCTGTTGCCGCCGCTGACGCTGCAGCCGCTGGTGGAGAACGCGCTCAAGCACGGCCTGCGCCCGCGCGACGACGGCGGCCTGCTGAGCATCCAGGCGCTGGTGCGCAACGGCTGGCTGCACCTGGCCGTGCGCAACCCCGTGCCCGAGACGGCGCCCGACAAGACCTGCCTGGGCATGGGCCTGCGCAACCTGCGCGAGCGCCTGGCCGCGCACTACGCCGGCCGCGCCCGCGTGCACTGGGGTGCCACGGCCGAAGGCTTCGCGGTAGAAATCGCCCTCCCTTTCGAGACGACGCCATGACCCTGCGCGCCCTCATCGCCGACGACGAATCGCTGGCCCGCCGGCTGCTCGCCGAGTACCTGCGCCCGCACGCCGATATCAGCATCGCGGCCGAGGCCGACAACGGCCTGGCCGCCGCGCGCGCCATCACCGAGCTGAAGCCCGACCTCGTCTTCCTCGACATCCAGATGCCCAAGCTCACCGGCCTGGAGGTGCTGGAGCTGACCGGCCGCCGCGACGGCGTCATCTTCACGACGGCCTACGACCAGCACGCGATGCGCGCCTTCGAGCTGCACGCGGTGGACTACCTGCTCAAGCCGTTCGCGCAGACCCGTTTCGACGCCGCGCTGGCCCGTGCCCGGCGCCTGCTGGGCCAGGCCGCGCCGGAGCTGGAGCGGCTGGTGGCGCCCGGCCCCCGGCTCACAAGGGTGCTCGTGAAAGACGGCGAAGGCATGCAGGTGCTGCTGGTCGACGACATCGCCTACATCGAGTCCCAGGCCGACCAGGTCGCCTTCCACGCCCACGGCCGCGAGCACCTGAAGACGCAGCGCATCTCCGAGCTGGAGGCCCAGCTCGACCCCGCGCGCTTCGTGCGCGTGCACCGCAGCTTCATCATCAACCTGGCCGCGCTGCAAGGCCTGGAGAAGACCGACAGCGACGCCTATCTGGCGCGGATGAAGAACGGCAAGCGCATCCCCATCAGCCGCAGCGGCTACGAGCGGCTGCGCACGGAGATCTGAGCCTGGACCATGAAGCCCCGAATGATCATTCCCATGCTGGTCTGCGCCGACGCCGCACGCCAGATCCAGTTCTGCCAGGCAGCGTTCGGCGCGGTCGAGCTGTCGCGCCGCGCCGGCGCCGACGGCCAGGTCATCCACGCCACGCTGTCCATCCACGAGTCCCTGTTCATGGTGCACGACGACTCGCCCCACCTGGGCAGCCGCCCACCGTCGCCGGACGGCAGCTCGCCGGTCGTCCACTACCTGTACTGCGACGACGTCGACGCCACCATCGCCAAGGCCGTGGTCGCCGGTGCCCGCGTGCTGATGCCGGCCGCCGACCAGTTCTGGGGCGACCGCATGGGCCGCATCATTGACCCGTCGCACCACGTGTGGAACGTGACGACGCGCCTCGGCTGACGGCCCATGCAGTTCACGAAGAAGCTGCGCGAAGGCGTCAAGCGCGGCGACATCACCACCAGCATCCGCGTCTGGCAGTCGCCCCACGTGAAGGAAGGTGGCCGCTACCCGCTGGAGGGCGGCCACGTCGTCGTCACGTCCATCCGCGAGATCACGCTGAACGACATTTCCGAGTCGCTGGCCCGCGAATCGGGCTTCCGCAGCCTGGCCGACCTGCTCCAGACCGCGCGCCACGGCAGCGGCCACAAGGTCTACTTCATCCGCTTCCGCTATGAATCCACTACCGATCCGCTTTGACGGCAGTGACTGCCTGCACCTGGGCGCCGACCTGGCGATCAGCCGAGGCAGCGCCGCCAACCCATTCAACGGCTTTGCGGGCTTCACCTTCACGCCCGTCTCGATGGCGCGGGACGCGCCACACGGCGGCGAGATGCACCCTGACGGCGACGAGATCCTCTACGTCGTCGCGGGCCGCATCACGGTCACGCTGGAACTCGACAGCGTCGAGACCACCGAGCTCGGCCCCGGCCAGGGCCTGGTGGTGCCGCGCGGCGTCTGGCACAAGGTCCACGTGCTCAGCCCGGCAGAGCTGATCACGCTGTCGCCCGGGCCGCGACTGGAATTCCGCGCGCTGCAGCGGTAGCAAGGCCCCGTCCTACAAGCCAAGCTCACGCCCGCAGCCAGACTGCGCCCATGCGCTGGCTGGATCTGAGACAAACGGTGGCCCCGCTCGGCCGTGTGCTGCGGCTGACCTTCGACGGCTTCCTCGACAACCGCGGGCCGCGCATGGGTGCCGCCATCGCCTACTACACGCTGTTCTCGCTGGCGCCGCTGCTGCTGATCGTCGTGTCCATCGCCGGCATCGTCTGGGGCGGCGATGCGGTGCGGGGCCAACTGGTGGGGCAGCTCGAAGGCCTGCTCGGCGCGTCGGCGGCCATCACCATCGAGGAGATGCTCAAGACCGTCGCCTGGCCGGCCGGCGGCTGGCTCAGCACCGCCGTGGGCCTGGCGCTGATGCTGGTGGGCGCGACGACCGTGTTCGCCGAACTGCAGGACGCGCTGGACACCATCTGGCATGTGCCGGCCCGGCCGCTGCAGGGCTGGTGGGCCTGGGTGCGGGCGCGGCTGCTGAGCTTCGGGCTCATCCTGGGGCTGAGCTTCCTGCTGCTGGTGTCGCTGCTGCTGGGCGCCGCTTTAGGCGTGGCCGAGACCTGGTGGAAGCCGTGGTTCGGGCCCTGGCTCTACGTCGCGGCCATCGCCAACATGGTCATCAGCCAGGGCCTGGTGGTGGCCGTGTTCGCGCTGATCTTCAAGTGGATGCCGCGCGCCCGCATCGCCTGGCGCGACGTGCTGCTGGGCGCCCTCGTCACGGCCGGCCTGTTCGAGCTGGGGCGCCAGCTGATCGGCGCCTACCTGCAGGGCAGCGGCGTCGCCTCGGGCTTTGGCGCGGCGGCCTCGGTGGTGGCGCTGCTGGTGTGGGTGTACTTCTCGGCGCAGATCCTGCTGATCGGCGCGGAATTCACCTGGGCCTATGCGCGCGTGCTGGGCTCGCGGCGCGAGTCGGCCGCCCCCGCAACCGGCGGGGAAAACACGGAGCGGGCAAAGCCAGCGATTGGTTAGGATAGCGCTGTCCGCACCCACGCTGCGGCCCGCCCTGTTCTCACCGCTCGCCCTCTCTCGCTCCATGACACATCCAGCGCCCGATGCCCTCGTCTTCATGGGGGTCGCCGGCAGCGGCAAATCCACACTGGGCGAAGCGCTCGCCCGCCGCGCCGGCCGCGTCTGGCTGGAGGGTGACGACTTCCATGGTGAGGCCAACCGCCGCAAGATGGCCCAGGGCCAGCCGCTGGACGACGACGACCGCGCCGCCTGGCTGGCCGCGCTGTGCGAGCAACTGCGCCAACACCCCGCCGGCTTCGCGGCCTGCTCGGCCCTCAAGCGCGCCTACCGCGACCAGCTGCGCGCCGCCGCGCCGGGCCTGCGCTTCGCCTTCCTGGACGTCGAGAAGACCGAAGCCGCCCGCCGGCTGTCGACGCGCGCCACGCATTTCTTCAACGCCAGCCTCATCGACAGCCAGTTCGCCACGCTGGAGTCACCCGTCGGCGAACCCGGCGTGCTGCGCCTGGACGCGACACTGCCGCTGAACCAGCTGGAGGTGCAGGTCTGCGACTGGCTGCGCCTGCCCTCCCCCGTCGCCGCTCGCTGAATCGCTGAAGGCTCGCCATGACCACACCGTCCCACGCCACAGCGCGTCCCCTCACGCGCCGCGAGATCGTCGGCTACGGCCTGGGCGACATGGGGTTCAACTTCTACTGGACCAACATCTCGACCTTCCTGTTGATCTTCTACACCGACGTGTTCGGCATCACCGCCGCCGCCGCCGCGACGATGCTGTTCGTCGTCAAGATCTTCAACGCCTTCACCGACCCCATGATCGGCGCCTTCGCCGACCGCACGCAGACACGCTGGGGCAAGTTCCGGCCCTACCTGCTGTTCATGCCTGTGCCACTGGCCGTCATCGGTGTGCTGACCTACACGACGCCAGACCTCGGCCCCACCGGAAAGCTGGTCTGGGCCTATGTGACCTACCTGCTGTTGATGACGGTCTACACCAGCGTCAACCTGCCCTACAGCGCGCTGTCCGGCGTCATCACGGGTGACGCGCGGGAACGCAACGCGGTCAACGCGTCGCGCTTCGTGGCCGGCTTTGCGGGCGGCACCATCGTCACGTTCGCATCGCCCAAGCTGGTGGCCTGGCTCGGCGCCGGCGATGCCGCGCTGGGCTGGACGCTGACCATGGTGTTCTGGGGCATCGCCGCCGCGCTGATCTTCGTCTTCACGTTCAGCGCCACGACCGAACGCGTGCAGCCGGTGCAGGCAGAGCCGTCCACCGTGCGCCAGGACATTGCCGACCTGCGCGCCAACCTGCCCTGGATTCTTCTGTTTTTCCTGGCGCTGATCATCATGCTCAGCATCACGCTGCGCATGACCAGTGCGGCCTACTACTTCAAGTACGTCGTCAACCGCCCCGACCTGCTGGCCACCTTCATGCCGGCCTACCTGCTGGCCGCCGCTGCCGGCACGGCCTGCACGCCGCTGCTGACCCGCTTCATCGACAAGCGCAAGCTGCTGATCTGGCTGATGCTGATCTCCACGGTGCTGTCGACGGCCTTCCTGTTCGTGGACGCCGGCCAGATCTGGCTGATGTACGCGCTGCAGATTGCGCTGGGCCTGGCGCTGGGGCCGAAGTCGCCGCTGTCCTTCTCGATGCTGGCGGACACGGCCGACTTCAACGAATGGCGCAACGGCCGGCGCGCCACCGGCATGACCTTCGCGGCCAGCTCCTTCGCGCAGAAGCTCGGCACGGCGGTGGCGGTCGCGGTCATCGGCGCGCTGTTCACGACGCTGGGCTATGTGCCCAACGTGGCGCAGTCGGCCGAGTCGCAGGCGGGCATCGTCTGGCTGATGTCCGTGATCCCGGCCGCCTTCACGCTGATGGCCGCCGTCATCATGATCTTCTACACCCTCGACAACCCGACGATGGCGCGCATCCAGGCTGACCTGGCCGCGCGCAAGGCGGCCACATCATGACCAACACCCTGCTCGGCCCCATCGCCGGCGGCGAACGCTACGAACTCACCAGCCCCACGGCCATGCCCATGGCGGGCGGCTTCCTGTGGAACCGCCGCATGATGATCCACGCGACCTGCCGCGGCTACGCCACCGCGCAGTTCATGCAGCCCGAACCGGCCAAGTACGCGCATGCGCCCAACCTGGAGGCCAAGACCTTCATGCAGCCGGAGCAGGCCTACTACGCCCACCACCCCGGCCGCTTCGTCTACGTGAAGGACGAGGAGACGGGCGAGCTGTTCTCGGCCCCCTACGAGCCGGTGCGCGCCAAGCTTGATAGCTTCCGCTTCATCGCCGGCCAGCACGACCTGGGCTGGACGGTGGAGCACCTGGGCCTGCGCGTGGAGCTGGTTCTGGGCCTGCCGACCGACGACGTCGCCGAGCTGTGGGAGCTGCGCGTGAGCAACCTGTCGGGCCGCGCGCGGCGCATCAGCGTCGTGCCGTACTTTCCCATCGGCAACATGTCGTGGATGAACCAGTCCGCCGAATGGCGGGCCGACCTGGGCGGCATCGTCGCCAACTGCGTGACGCCCTACCAGAAGGTGGCCGACTACTTCAAGAACCTGCACCTGAAGGACAAGACCGTCTTGCTGTGCGAGCGCACACCCGACGCCTGGGAGGCGCGCCAGTCGGCCTTCGAGGGCGAAGGCGGACTGCACAACCCCAGCGCGCTGCAGGCCGAGCAGCTGGCCGGCGGCGACGCGCGCTACGAGACACCGGCCGCCAGCGTGCAGTACCGGCTCTCGTTGCAGGCGAACGAGGGCCAGGTCTTGCGCTTCCTGTTCGGCCCGGCGTTCGACGACGCCGAGATCGCGCAGCTGCGAACGACTTATCTGAGCGAAGCCGGCTTCGAGCGCACACGCCAGGCCTATGCCGCCTACATCGCCAGCGGCAGTGGCTGCCTGCAGGTGCAGACGCCGGACGCCGAGTTCGACAACTTCGTCAACCACTGGCTGCCGCGCCAGGTCTTCTATCACGGCGACGTCAACCGCCTCAGCACCGACCCGCAGACGCGCAACTACCTGCAGGACAACCTGGGCATGGCCTACATCGCGCCGCAGGTCACGCGCGGCGCGCTGCTGCATGCCTTGAGCCAGCAGGCCGCCAACGGCGCCATGCCCGACGGCATCCTGCTCATCGAAGGCGCCGAGCTGAAGTACATCAACCAGGTGCCGCACACCGACCACTGCGTCTGGCTGCCGGTCTGCCTGCAGGCCTACCTGGACGAGACCGGCGACTTCGCGCTGCTGGACGAAGTCGTCAACGACCTGACCGTCGCCGAGCGGCTGGATGCCGCCATGGCCTGGCTGCATCAGGACCGCGACGCGCGGGGCCTGAGCTTCATCGCCCAGGGCGACTGGTGCGACCCGATGAACATGGTGGGCTACAAGGGCCGCGGCGTGTCCGGCTGGCTGACGGTGGCCGCCGCACATGCGATGAAGCTGTGGGCCGCCATCTGCGATGCGTCCGGCCGCTCCGGCGCCCGCTGGCGCGACGCCGCCGGCGAGCTGAACGCGGCCGCCAACCGCCACCTGTGGGACGGCGACTGGTTCGCTCGCGGCATCACCGATGACGACGTCAAGTTCGGCATCGCTGCGGACAAGGAAGGCCGCATCTACCTGAACCCGCAGGCCTGGGCCATGCTCAGCGGCGCGGCCAGCGAGGCGCAGCGGGCGAAGATGATCGCCGCCGTCGAGGACCAGCTGGAAACGCCGCACGGCGTGGCCATGTTCGCGCCGCCCTATTCGCGCATGCGCGACGACGTCGGCCGCGTGACGCAGAAGCACCCGGGCTCGGCCGAGAACGGCGCCGTCTACAACCACGCGGCCAGCTTCTACATCCATGCGCTCTACGAAGGCGGCGACGGCGAGCGCGCGTTCAAGCTGCTGCGCCAGATGATCCCGGGGCCGGACATGGCGGACTATCTGCAGCGCGGCCAGTTGCCGGTGTTCATCCCGAACTACTACCGCGGCGCCCACCGCGAGTACCCGCGCACGGCCGGCCGCTCCAGCCAGCTGTTCAACACCGGCACGGCCGCCTGGGCTTATCGCTGCGTCATCGAGGGGCTGTGCGGCCTGCGCGGCGATGCCCTGGGCCTGCGCGTGCAGCCGCAGCTGCCGGCGGGCTGGGACGAGCTGCGCGCACGGCGCGAGTTACGTGGTGCGACCTTCCACCTGAACGTGCGCCGCACTGGTGTCGCGAGCGTGAAGCTGGACGGCCAGCCGCTGCCCGACGGCCTCGTGCGCGGCATCGAAGCCGGCCGCGAGTACCGCCTGGACGTCGAGTTAGGCTGACGCCCGCCGCACGATCTGGAAGCCCAGATCGAGATGCGGCTGCTCCACCGGCTGGCCGCGCATCAGCGCCATCAGCATCTGCGCGGCCTGCACGCCGATCTCGCCGCGCGGCGTGGCCACCGTCGTCAGCGGCGGCACCATCTGGTCGCTGCCCGGCAGGTTGTTGAAGCCGGCTACGGCGATGCGTTCGGGGACCTTCACACCCAGGCGCAGCGCGGCCAGCAAGGCGCCCTGGGCCAGGTCGTCGTTGCAGAAGAAGATGGCGTCCGTGTCCGGCGCCTCCTTGAGCACGCGCGCCAGCAACTGGCCGCCCAGCGCCATGGACGACGGCTCGGCGCTGTGCACCTGGCGCACCCGCTCGCCCATGCCCGCCGCCTGCAGCGCCGCCACATAACCCTCGCCGCGCTGCAGCGTGCGCGGGTCCAGCTGGGCGGCGACGTAGGTAACGTGGCGCCGGCCGCTGTCCAGTAGATGTTGAGTGATGGCCCGGCCCGCCTCGCGCTGCGAGAAGCCGACGCTGTGGCTGCCCGGCTCGGCCGACAGCTCCATGACATGCACGCAGGGCACGCCGCTGCCCTCGATCAAGGCCGCCGTCGCGGGGCTGTGCTCCAGCCCGGTCATGATGAGCCCCGCCGGCCGGTGCGCCAGGAAGCTGCGCAGCACCGCCTCCTCCTCGCGGGCGTCGTACTGCGTCACGCCGATCAGCATCTGGTAGCCGGCGGCGGTCAGGCTGCGCTGCAGCGCGTCCAGCAGTTCAACGAACACCGTGTTGCTGAGCTTGGGGATCAGCACCGCCACGTGCGAGCTGCGGCTGGACGCCAGCGCCCGGGCGGCGGGGTCGGGCACATAGCCCAGCTCGGCCACCGCCGCCTGCACGCGCTCGACCAGGTCCGCTGCCACCGCGCGCTCGCCACGTAGCGCGCGCGAGACGGTGATGGGGCTGACGCCGGCCGCCTGGGCCACGTCCGCCAGAGTTACACGGCCGGTGGCACGCGTGCGTCGAGGGGCGGCGTTTGTTGTCAATTTGCGACTCGGCATGGCTACATAGTATCCCCCATACCGCTGCGCTCACGGCTGCCTAAGATAGCGCTATCCACCCAGGAGCCGCCGCAGTTTTGAGGCGGTTCGGCGAGGTGGTGGGCGGTCGTCCTGCTGGTTGCAGGAAAGGCGTCAGTCCCTTTTTTTGATCATTTGGGATAGCGCTATCCAGTAACCGGCCTGAAACCCGGCGGCGAGCGCCATCCGACGTTTGGCCCACACAAGCCGCGACTCACGCGGCCATCCAGGAGACCTTCATGCGAACCCCCCGTCGTCAGACCCTGATCCATCTCGCCGTTCTCGGCGCCTGCGCCACGGCCCAGGCCCAGACCGCCGACGCGCCGAACGCACAGCCCGTCGCCGAGGGCTCCAATGTGCTCAGCCCGGTCATCGTGTCGGGCTCGCGCATCTCCGCGCGTGGCTTCACGCAGCCGACGCCAACGACGCGCATCGACGCCGTCGACATGGAGAAAGCCGCCAAGCCCAACCTGTTCAACGCGCTGGCCGACCTGCCCGCGCTGCAGGGCAGCACCGGCCGCACCACCAGCACCAACAGCACCAGCAGCGGCATCCAGGGCCTCAGCTCGCTGAGCCTGCGCGGCCTGGGCCCCATCCGCACGCTGACGCTGATCGACGGGCAGCGCGTCATCGGCGCCAACGTGACCGGCGTGACCGACGTGAGCCAGTTCCCGCAGTTGCTCGTCAAGCAGGTGGACGTGGTGACCGGCGGCGCGTCGGCCTCCTATGGCTCGGACGCCGTCGGCGGCGTGGTGAACTTCATCACCGACAAGCGCTTCACCGGCTTCAAGGCCAACGTCGCTGCCGGCCAGACGAATTACAACGACGACCGCAATGCCACGCTGCAGGCCGCCTGGGGCGGCAGCTTCCTGGACGGCCGGGCGCACCTGACGGCCAGCGTGGAGTACAGCCGCGAGAAGGGCGTGCCCTCGCCGCGCTTCGGCGGCGCCGGCGCCAATGGCCGCAGCTGGTTCAAGAACCCGGCCTTCCAGGTGCGCCCCATCGGCCAGACCACCGACGGCAAGCCGCAGTACATCTCCATCGAGAACGCGCAGCAGTTCCAGTACGCCAAGTACGGCCTCATCACCAACGGCCCGCTGCAGGGCACGGCCTTCGGCAAGGACGGCGTGCCGTTCCAGTTCCAGTACGGTTCCAACGGCGTGCCCACCGGCACCGGCGCGGTGACGGGCTGCATCACGCCCTTCTGCATCGGCGGCGACCTGGCCGGCACCGTCGGCGGCGGCACGACGCTGGGCATGAACATGTCGCGTCAGGTGGCCTACACGCGCGGCAGCTTCGAGATCACACCCGACCACGAGGTCTTCTTCACGCTGAACTACGGCAAGGTCGACTCGCTGTTCACGCCCAACCCCGGCGCTGCCAAGAACGCCAACCTGACCATCCAGTGCAGCAACCCCTTCCTGCCCGCGTCCATCGTGACGGCCTGCGCGGCCAACAACATCACCAGCTTTCAGTACGGCGTCGCGAACGCGATCTTCCCCAAGGACATCGAGGTCAACCCGGTGCGCACGCAGCTGCGTGCGGTGGTCGGCGCCAACGGCCGCTTCGATCTGTTCGGCAAGGACTGGACCTATGACGCCTACGCCAGCCACGGCCAGAACACCATCGACATCAACGTCGACAACATGACGCTGAACGCGCGCTACAACGCCGCCATCGACGCCGTCCGCGGGCCCAACAACACCATCATCTGCCGCAACGCTGCGGCCGCCGCGTCGGGCTGCGTGCCGCTGAACATCATCGGCGACGTGCCCATCGACCCCGCCGCCTGGGCCTACATCGCGCCGGCCAACGGCCCGCGCCAATACTCGCGCCAGCGCCAGTCCGTCGCCAGCTTCAGCGTCAATGGCGAGCCCTTCTCGCTGTGGGCCGGCCCGGTGGCCGTGGCCTTCGGCGCCGAGGGCCGCCGCGAGCAGTACTACGTGTTGGGCGACCCCTATGGCAACGGCGTGTTCCCGAGCAGCCCCAACACGCCACAGTACCCGGCCGACCCGCTGCTCAACACCGCCATCGGCAACAACTGGTATGCCGGCAACTATCACAACGCCGAGGGCGCTTATCACGTCAAGGAAGGCTTCCTGGAGCTGAACCTGCCGCTGTTCAAGAGCGCCAGCCTGGGCGAGGCCAACCTGAACGTCGCCGGCCGCCACACGCGCTACAGCACATCCGGCAACGTCGACAGCTGGAAGGTCGGCTCCACGTGGAAGACCGGCGTGGACCGCCTGCGCCTGCGCGCCGTCACGTCCAAGGACGTGCGCGCGCCCAACCTCAGCGAGCTGTTCGCCGCGCCGCTGGTCGTCAACAACACGGTCAACTACCAGGGCACGACGCTGACCGTGCAGCAACGCACCATCGGCAACGTCAACCTGCGCCCCGAGATTGCGCGCAACACGACCCTCGGCATCGTGCTGGCCCAGCCAAGCTGGGCGCCGGGTTTCAGCGCCTCCGTCGACTACTTCGACATCAAGGTCAACGACGTCATCTCCTCGCTGAACGCGCAGCAGGAAGTCGATCTCTGCGTGGCCGGCAACCAGGAGATCTGCGCCGCGATGGACCTCGTCAGCGCGACCAAGTTCGTCACGCTGCAGGCCTTCAACCTCGCCTCGATGCGCAACAAGGGCTTCGATCTGGAAGGCGTCTACCGCTTCGACCTGGGCGGCATGGGCCTGCCCGGCAAGCTGACGCTGCGCGGCCTGGCCACGCACACGAAGAGCTTCGTCACGAACTCCGGCGTCGTCGGCACCATCCCGAGCGAGGCGGCCGGCGTCAACCTGGGCAACACTCCGAAGTGGAAGGGCCAGTTCTCGCAGTCCTGGGACACCGACACCCTGAGCCTGAGCCTATCGCAGCGCTGGATCAGCGACGGCGTCTACAGCAACGAGTACATCGAGTGCCAGACCAACTGCCCGACCTCCACCGTCACGCGGCCGACCATCCTGAACAACCAGATGAAGGGCGCCTTCTACTGGGACATCGGCGGCTCCTACAAGTACTCGAAGAACCTGACGATGTACTTCAAGGTCGACAACGTGACCGACGTCGACCCGGTCGCCGCGCCGCAGACCGGCACCGGTTACGGCATCAACCCCTTCCTGTACGACGTGCTGGGCCGGCAGTACCGTGTCGGGGCGCGCCTCTCGTTCTGACGGCGTGACGGGTTAACCTCGGGCGACACCCTGCCCGAGGACCCTCACGCATGACGACCACCGACGACGGCCTGCAGCTCCACCTGCGCCACTGGCCGGCCACCGCGCCTGCCCGTGGCCAGGTGCTCATCGTGCATGGCCTGGGCGAGCACATCGAACGCTATGCCCATGTCGCCGCAGCACTGAACGCCGCCGGCTGGGACGTGCACGGCTGGGATCACCGCGGCCACGGCCAGAGCCAGGGCCGTCGCGGCGACATCCCCGACCACGACGCGCTGCTGCGCGACACCGCCCGCGTCATCGACACGGTGCGCCGGCCCGACACCCGCTTTGTGCTGCTGGGCCACAGCCTGGGCGGCGCCGTCGCGGCGCGCTTTGCTGCCGAGGCACTGTCGGACCACCCCGCTGCCTGGAGCCGGCCGCTGGACGGTCTGGCGCTGTCCTCACCCGCGCTCGACGCGGGCCTCTCCGGTGGCCAGAAGCTGGCCCTCGCGCTGGCCGAGAACCTGGCACCAGGTCTGGCAGTTAGCAACGGCCTGAAGCCGGCCTGGATCAGCCGCGACCCCGCCGTCGTCAGCGCCTACGAGAACGACCCGCTGGTGCACGACCGCATCACCGC
Source organism: Pelomonas parva (assembly GCF_043555835.1). Lineage (NCBI taxonomy): Bacteria > Pseudomonadati > Pseudomonadota > Betaproteobacteria > Burkholderiales > Sphaerotilaceae > Roseateles > Pelomonas parva. The sequence continues at coordinate 573,560 of NZ_JBIGHV010000001.1, forward strand.
GCGGACGACGCGCTTCCTCATCGACGCCGGCGAGCGCGTCATCGCCGACGCGCCGCGCTGGCAGGTCTCGACGCTGCTGATGTGGGCCGGCGAGGACCGCTGCGTCGCGCCGCGCGGCAGCGAGGCCTTCGCGTCCGCCGTGCCGGCCAACGTCGTCGCCACCCAGCCCTGGCCCGACCTCTTCCACGAGATATTCAACGAGCCCGAAAAGGCTGAGGTGCTGACCGTCCTTACGAGCTGGCTGAACCGCTAAGCGCATCCAGCCGATCGACGACCAGCTCCAGCCGCAGCAGCGGGTTGTCCATCGTCATCAGCCGCTGCCGGTCGGCAAGCGGCATGGGCAGCAGCTCGGCCCAGCGGTTGGACAGCCAGCCCGCGTCGTCCCACTGGTAAGGCGGCTGCACCGGCAGTTCATCGGCTGCAGCGCGCTCGCGCCAGCCGGCCAGCAAGTCCTGCAGTTGCTGCGCGGCCGGGCGCAGGTCGTCGGGCGCCGGCACGGCGGCGTCGTCCGGCTGCAGCTCGATCTGGCCGACCCACAACCCATGGCTCAGGCAACGTGAAGATCGCAGTCGGAAGCGCTGCGTGCCGCGCGTGCGGATGTGGATGAGCCCTGGCTGGTCATGCTCGAAATGCTCGATGCGCGCCAGCGTGCCGACATCGTGGAAGGCCTCGCGCCGGAAGCCCTCGCCTTCGCGCTGCCGCACCTCGTGGCCCTGCGTCAGCGCCACCACGCCGAAGGCATGGCCCTGCGCATGGCAGCGCTGCACCATGTCCAGGTAGCGCGGCTCGAAGATGCGCAGCGGCAGATGACCGCCGGGGAAGAGCACCGAGCCAAGCGGGAACAGTGGGATTTCGGCGTCCACGGCTTCAGCGGGTTTTCTCGGCAATGCGCTGGCGGATCAACGGCAGCACGGCCTGCGCCGCATCCCGCCCGGCCTGGATGGCACGGCGCCGGGCCGTGAAGTCGGCGCTGGATACGCCGTCCAGCCGCGGGCGCACCAGCACGTCCGCGTCGCGCAGCTCGAAGCCGTTGATGCTGCGGCCCATGATGGCGAAGGTCTGCAGCAGCATGCGGAACGGGTCGTTGAGCGGGTCGCTGGCTGGCGGTGACGTGATGTCCACCGCAATGACGAGCTGAGCGCCCATCTCGCGCGCGAAGCGCACCGGCACCGGCGACACCAGGCCGCCGTCGACGTACTCGCGCTGGCCGATCTTGACCGGCTGGAACACCGCCGGCACGGCGCTGGACGCGCGCACGGCGGTGCCGGTGTCGCCACTGCGGAACAGGATGGCCGAGCCGTCGGACAGGTCCGTCGCGACGATGCCCAGCGGCACCACCATCTGCTCGATGGCCTTGCCGCCTGTCTTGTCGCGAATGAAGCGGGCGAGCGCCTCGCCGCGGATCAGGCCGCGCAGCGGGAAGGACCAGTCGGTGATGGCGCCCTCGTCCATGCCCTCGGCCAGCGTCTGCATCTCCTTGCCGCCCTTGCCCGAGGCATAGAGCGCCGCGACCAGGCTGCCAGCCGACGTGCCGGCGACGAGTTCGACCTTGATGCCGTTCTCCTCCAGCACCTGGATGACGCCGATGTGCGCAAAGCCGCGCGCCGCGCCGCCGCCCAGGGCCAGGCCCAGGCGGGGCGGCTTGGGCGGGGGCTTGACGACGGCGATGGGGTCTGGCGCGGGCACGACGACCGGCGCGGGCGGCTGCGTGGGGCCGAAGGCGCAGGCGGACAGCGCCAGCGCGAGGGTGAGGGAAGCGAGGCGGCGGAACATGGCGCGCATCATCTCAGCCCAACTTGTAGCTCTGCAGATGGATGCTGGTCTCCGTCCCCGCGATGCCCTTGATCAGCCGCACCCGCTCCAACACGTCGGCCAGCTCCTGCAGGCTGGAGCTGCGGATCTCAGCGAGCAGGTCCCAGCGGCCATTGGTGTCAAACAAGCCCGTGATGCCGGGCTCGCCCAGCAGCATGGCCACCACCTCGCGGGTGCGGTTGCCTTCGACGGTGATGCTCATCCAGGCCGTGATCTGGTCGGGCACCGAATCGGGCCGCAGCCGCACCGTGTAGCCGGTGATGACGCCGCTGTCCTCCAGCCTGGCGATGCGGTTGGTGACGGTGCCGCGCGACACCTTGAGCTTGGCTGCGAGCGTGGCGACGCTGCCTCGGGCATCGGTGCGCAGCAGGGCGAGGAGTTGCTGGTCCAGAGCGTCCATGTTGTGCACTTTGTCAATTGAAGCTGCCATTTTGGCAAATTAGCTTGCATTACTGCACAGGAGTTGCGCTTCTGTTTGGCAGGCCGCCTCGGAAGAATCCCCTCAACAACTCCCGGAGACCCGCATGACCACCCTTCTCACCACTCAGGATGTCGCCCACATCGTGCAGCGCGTCGGACTTCCCGATTTACTGCGCCGCCTCGTCGCCTACCTCGAAGCCGACTACCTGCGCTGGGCCGAGTTCGACAAGACGCCGCGCGTGGCCGCCCATTCCGCCGACGGCGTCATCGAGTTGATGCCCATTGCCGACGCCAGCCTCTACAGCTTCAAGTACGTCAACGGCCACCCCAAAAACCACCGCGTCGGCCTGCCGACCGTGATGGCGTTTGGCGTGCTCGCCGACGTGGCCACCGGGGCGCCGGCACTGCTGTCCGAGCTGACGCTCACCACCGCGATGCGCACGGCCGCCACCTCCGTGATGGTCGCCAAGCGCCTGGCCCGCCCCGACAGCCGCGTGATGGCGCTGATCGGCAACGGTGCCCAGAGCGAGTTCCAGGCGCTGGCCTTCCATCATCTGCTGGGCATCCGCGAACTGCGCCTGTACGACATCGACCCGGCCGCCACCGCCAGGCTGGTGCGCCATCTGCAGGGCGCGCAAGACCTGACCCTGACCGTCTGCACATCCACCGCAGAGGCGGTACGCGGCGCCGACATCGTCACCACCGTCACCGCCGACAAGACCGCCGCGACCATCCTGACGCCGGACATGGTCGAGCCCGGCATGCACATCAACGGCGTCGGCGGCGACTGCCCCGGCAAGACCGAGCTGCATCGAGGCGTGCTGGAGATGGCGCGTGTCGTCTGCGAGTTCGAGCCGCAGTCGCGCATCGAGGGCGACATGCAGCAGATGCCGGTCGACTTCCCCGTCACCGAGTTCTGGCGCGTGCTGGCCTGCCAGGCACCGGGCCGAGAATCGCGCGAACAGGTCACCGTGTTCGACTCGGTCGGCTTCGCGCTGGAAGACTTCTCGGCGCTGCGGCTGCTGCGCGAACTCAGCACCCAGCTGGGCCTGGGCTCGGCGGTCGATCTCATCCCGCAGATGGCCGACCCCAAGGACTTGTTCGGCGAGCTGCAATTGACCCGCCAGCGCCAGGCCGCCTGAGCGTCATCACTATTCACCAGAACCGCCGTCACAGGGAGCCGCCACAATGGCTTGAACCTGCTGACGGAGGGTCGAATGAAGACGTTTTTCGCCTGCCTCTCCATGGCCTGCGGCCTGGTCCAGGCCGACCCGCTGCCCGCCGACCCGCTGGAGCGCCAGTGCTGGCTGGCCCACACGCAACAGCGCACGGCCGTGGACTTGCGCGAGCCCGTCTCGGTGCACTTCGGCAACCTCAAGAGCGGCTACCGCGTGCGCTCGCCGTTTTGGGTGGAGTTCGGCGTGCGCGGCATGGGCGTCATCCCGGCCGGCAATGCCAACGACAAGGCCGGCCACCACCACATCCTCATCGACACGCCGCTGCCGCGTGACCACACGGCGCCCATCCCCTTCTCGGCCACGCACAAGCACTTCGGCAAGGGCCAGACCGGCGCCGAGCTGGACCTGCCACCGGGCCGGCACACGTTGCGCCTGCTGTTCGCCGACCACGCCCACAAGCCCTATTTCGTCTTCAGCAACGAGATCGTCATCGAGGTCACCGGCAAGCGCAGCGGCCCCGCGCCCAAGGTCGTCGCGGGCGACGCCGCAAGCTGCGCGGCCTGGTATCAGGACCAGCGCGCCGCGCCGCGCGCCTCCAGCGAGCCGGCGGTCTACGTGAAGAACCTGCGCGAAGGCGAAGCCGTGTCCAGCCCCTTCACGCTGTCCCTGGGCGTGCTGGGCGCCGGCGTGGGCGTGGCGCCGGCCGGCACCAGCATCAAGGACACCGGCCACTTCCGCCTGAGCTTCAACCAGAACGGCAACACGGTGCGGCGGCAAGACCTCAGCGACGGCCGCAGCGAGGCCATCGTCGACCTGCCGCTGGGCGACTACGAGGTCGTCGTCGCGCTGCATGACGGCGCGGGCAACCCACTGCTGAAAGCCGCGCCGCTCAAGGTCAGCGTCAACCGTCAGGACAGATAGGCCGTCACGTCCGCCACGTCGACCAGCTCCGCCGCCATGAAGCGCCGCGCATAGGCCATGCAGGCGCCCGAGCGCAGGAAGAGCTCGAAGAGTTCGGCATCCAGGTGCTGCTCGCGCACCATGCGGGCCAGGATGGTCAGCGCCTCGGACAACGGCTTGCCGGGTTTGTAGGGCCGGTCATCGGCGGTCAGCGCCTCGAAGACATCGGCGATGGCCATCATGCGGGCCTGCGGGCTCATCTGCTCGCGCGTCAGGCCGCGCGGGTAGCCCTTGCCGTCCATGCGCTCGTGGTGGCCGCCGGCGATCTCGGGCACGCTGCGCAGATGCCTCGGGAAGGGCAGCTCGTGCAGCATCTTGACGGTCTGCACGATGTGGTCGTTGATCTTGCTGCGCTCCTCGTCCGTCAGCGTGCCGCGCGACACCGCCAGGTTGTGCAGTTCGCCCCGGTGGTACAGGTGCTCGGGCTGGCTGATGCGGAAACCCCAGCGGTTGCCCTTGTCCAGCGTCTCGGCCGGCGCGCGGGGCAGCACATGCTCGGGCCGGTCGGCCAGCAAGGCCTCGGGCGCCGGCAGCGGCGGCCTGGGGCGCGGCAGGCGCCGGGCTTCGTCGGCGGACAGGCCAAGGCCGTCGTCCAGCGTGCGCCACCAGCGCCGCGCGGCGATCTCGCGCAGCCGGGCCAGTTGCTCGGGGCCGAGGAACTCGCCGCCCTGGTTGCAGGCGGCGACGAAGGCGAAGTCGGCGTCCAGCGCGGCCAGCGCCGGGGCCGCCTGGGCGCGCGCCTCGGCCGCGCCTTCGGCACCAAGACCGGCCTCCAGGCGCTCGATCAGCGCGTCGCGCTTGAGCACCTCGAAGCGGGTGCGGATCTCGTGGATGCGGTTGTAGAGCGTCTCCAGCTTGGTGGCCTTGTCGACAACGTACTCCGGCGTCGTCACCTTGCCGCAGTCGTGCAGCCAGGCGGCGATGTGCAAGGCCTCCCATTCGTCGGTGCTCATCTTGAAGCCGGCATACGGCCCCTCGGTCGCATCGCAGGCGGCCTGGGCCAGCATCTTGGTCAGCTCCGGCACGCGCTGGCAGTGGCCGGCGGTGTAGGGGCTCTTGGCGTCGATGGCGCCGGCGACAAGCTGGATGAAGCTCTCCAGCAACTCCTTGCGCGCACGCAGCAGCAGCTGGTTGTCCATGGCCAGCGCCGCCGTGCCCGACAGCGCGCGCACGAAGGCCACGCGGGCGGCGCCCAGCGGCTCGGTCCAGCCTTGCGCCGGCATGGCGAAGGACAGCGTCAGCGTGCCAAGGGTCTCGTCCTGGCGGTTTTTCAGCGGCATGGACAGCAGCCGCACGCGCGACGCACTGAGGCTGCCGAACAGCGGCTCATAGGCCTTGAGATGACTCGGGTTGTCCCAGCTCAGGTCCACCTCCACCGGCCCGTCGGCGCGCAAGGCCTGCACCGGCGCGCTGATGCTGTCGGGCGCCTGGACATCCCAGGTCAGGCCGGCGCGCTGGGCCGTCTCGCCATGCAGGTGCGAGGCCGCCGGCTGCAGCAGGCGGCCGTCGGCGGACAGCAGGTGCACGGCACCGCCGTTGGCCTCGGCCACGGCGATGGTCTCGCGCAGGATGAGGTCCAGCAAGGTGTCGAAGTCGCGCTCGGCGCTGAGGGCAGCGCTGATGTCGAGGAAGCGGCGCAGCGAATGCTTCATGGCCGTCATCGCCACGGCCAGCCTGTCGACCTCGCGGATCAGGCTGCGCTTCGGGTCGGGGCTGTCGAACTCGAAGTGGCGGATGGCCTCGGCCTGGCGGGCCAGCTCGCGCAGGGGCCGGGAGATGCGGTCGGCCAACAGATGCACCAGCGGCAGCAGCAACAGCATCAGGCCCAGCGAGATGTAGAAGCCATGGCGCCGGCTCTCGATCTGGAAGGCCTGCAGCTCCTCGCGCGGCGCGGCCATCAGCAACGTCAGCGCGGCGCCGGCCACGACATCTCCCTGGCCGCCCTCGCGGCCGGGGTTGCCCAGCAGCGGCAGCGCGTGGGCCACCCACTCGCGGCCGTCGACCGTCTGCACCGGCGCGAAGCCGCCGCCGGCATCGCGGCGCGCCCACAGCGCGCGCATCAGCGGCGTGGCGGCGTCGGCCACCTGGCGCAAGCCCTTGACCCCGTTCGCCGCCGCCGGCGGATCACGGCGCGCCTCGGCCAGCAGCTCGCCGCCGGCGGTGGCGATCAGCAGTTCGGCCGAACGGCTGATCTGCGGGCGCGTCAGCATGGTGCTCAAGGCCTTCAGGCTGACATCGGCGCCGATGACGACGGCGCCACGCGCCTCGGCCAGCGTCACGCCGGGCTCGCCGGTCGTGAAGAAGAGATAGGGCTTGGACTGCACGGCCTGGCCGTCGCCAGCACGCCGAGCCAGCTCGTACCAGGGCCGGGTGCGCGGGTCGAAGACATAGTCGGGCCGCGCCACGATCTGCAGCTCGCGCATGCCGGCATCCAGGAAACGGTAGCTGCCGCGCGCCTCGCCGCCGTCGCGGTCCACGCTCTGCAGGCCGAAGGCTGCGTCGGCCGGCGCGCCCATGCGGCTGCGCGCGGCGTCGTCCTCCAGCCGGCGCAGCAGCAGGAAGGAGCCGCTGGCCGTGCCGGCATAGACCGCCGACACCGAGGCATTGCCGCGCAGCGCCGCCGCCAGTTGCGGCAGTGCCGCCAGCCGCTGCGCCTCGCTGGTGGCGCTGCCCAGGGCGCCAGAGGCCAGCAAAGCCACGCTGACCCGCGCCGGCCGCAGCTCCGTCTCGACCGTGGCCGCTGCCTCGCGCCCGATGCGCTTGGCCGCCGCACCGGCCTGCTGCAGCATCAACGCGTCGCTGCGCGAGGCCTCGTACAACATCAGCGCGCCGTAGACCAGCGCCACGAGGCCGACCATCAACGCGCTGAGGGTGATGTAGAGCGTCTTGGGCTTGAGGTGCGGCATGTCGACCAGGTTGGACCGGAGTTCGGGTCAGTATCGACGCGCCGGCCGCCCGCCGTTGATGACAGATCACGCCAACAAGGCGGTCGCACGGGGCATATTCACCAGCGTCGCTTGTCTACGACAACGCTCGCTGGCCGGCTTGCACGGCGCCCATAGCATGCGGGCCCGCTTCGACGACGAGGCAACGCGGGCCGGTCACCCAGCCGGCTCCTCCATCAAGAACCACAGGGAAGTTTTCATGAAGAAGCACGCCATCATCCTGGCCGCAGTCCTCGCTGCCACCGCTGCCCACGCCGACCAGCAAGCCCATGGCTACATCGGCACCGCCGGTGGTGCCACGCACATCAATCTCGACTGCACGGGCGCGACCAGCTGCGACGCGAGCGATACCGGTGCCAAGCTGTTCGGCGGCTACAACTTCGGCAATGGCTTCAGCCTGGAAGCCAGCTACATGGCCTTCGGCAAGTTCAAGGGTGCGGACGGCACGATGTCCCTCACCATCAAGCCGACCGCCATCGCGCTGGGCGCGGGCTTCGCGCTGCCGCTGAGCACCGACTGGGGCATGAACTTCCGCCTGGGCGTTGCTCGGGTGAAGACCCAGGCCAGTGCCACCGTCGGCGCGGCGAGCGGCTCCCAATCGGAAAGCAAGGCCAAGGTCTACGCCGGCCTGGGCGTCGCCTATGCCATCTCCAATACCGTCAAGCTGGAGCTGGGTGTCGACACGACCGAGGCCCAATTCGCTGGCGAAAAGGGCACGCTGCGCCTGGTCTCCCTGGCCGCGAGCTTCGCGTTCTGACCCTGCAGCTGCGTCATTCCTACACTGGGCGCCATGAACTACGCCCGGTTGATCAAGGAAGTGGGCCGCGGCGCCCGCGGTGCACGTGACCTCAGCCGCGCCCAGGCCGAGGAGCTGTTCGGCGAGATGCTGGACGGCGCGGTGCCCGACATGGAGATGGGCGCGCTGCTGATCGCCATGCGCATCAAGGGCGAGAGCGCCGACGAGGTGGCCGGCTTCCTGGCGGCGATGCAGGCGCGCACGGCATCGCTGGCTGCCCCGGCAGGCCCGCGCACCGTGCTGCTGCCCAGCTTCAACGGCGCCCGCAAGCAGGCCAACCTGATGCCGCTGGTGGCGCAGCTGCTGGCCCGCGAGGGCGTGCCGGTGCTGATCTTCGGCCGGCATGACTTCGACAGCCGCCACAGCCCCTTCGAGCTGCTGGACGCGCTGGGCCTGCACGCCAGCGCCACGCTGGCCGATGCCGAACAGCGCCTGGCGACGGCCAAGCTCGCCGTCCTGCCTTTGCAAATGCTCAACCCTGGCTTGAACAATCTGATGGCCTTGCGCCCCCGCCTGGGCCTGCGCAACAGCTCGCACAGCCTGGCCAAGCTGCTGGACCCCTTCCCCGCCGGGCGCGGCGTGCGCGTCGTCGCGGTGACTCATCCGGAGTACCTGGACAGCATGGGCCAGGCCCTGCCCGGCCTGACGGCGAACGGCGGCCGCGCGCTGCTGATGCGCGCCAGCGAGGGCGAGGCCTACGCCCACCTGCGCCGCAAGGCCCATCTGATCGGCTTCCAGGACGGTGCCGCGGCCCCGCTGCACCCGGCGGACACCGCCGACCTGGACTGGCCGCTCTCGCCCGCCTGCGAGCCGGGCGAGAACGCCGCGCTGATCCGCGCCATGCTGGATGGCACCGAAACAGTGCCGACGCGCATCGCCGAACAGGTCGCGGTGTTGAAGCTGCTCGCCACGAACTGAAGTTGCTTATTCGGCTTGGGCATATGGGCCCAAGAATTAAATAGTTCTGCGGCACTGCAACATTCCCTAGAGTCGCGCCCTCAGGTGACAAGGGGTCGCCGCCGGAGTGTTCTGGGTGCTGGACTGGATTGCGATTGCGAGTGGCTTGGGGGTCGGCATCATCGTCGGCATCACCGGCGTGGGTGGCGGCTCGCTGATGACACCGCTGCTGCTGACCGTCTTCAAGCTGAGCCCGGCCGTCGCCATCGGCACCGACCTGTGGTTTGCGGCGCTGACCAAGATGAGCGGCTCCGTCGCCCACGCCCGCCACGGCCATGTCAACTGGGCCATCACGCGCCGCCTGCTGGCCGGCTCCATCCCGGCGTCGCTGGCCACGGTGGCGCTGATGCACTTCAGCGGCGTGACCAAGGGCTGGGCCTCGGCGCTGACGTTTTCACTCGGCATCGCGCTGCTGCTGACGGCCGTCGTCGTCGCCTTCAAGAAGAGCTGGCAGGCGCTGGGCCTGCGGCTGGAGCGCTGGATTCCCGACAGCCGCAAGCCGGCGCTGACCGTCATCAGCGGCGTCATCCTGGGCGTGCTGGTGTCGCTGTCGTCCATTGGCGCCGGCGCGATTGGCGCGACACTGATCCTGTTGATCTACCCGCGCATGCAGGCCCGCGACATCGTCGGCACCGACATCGCCCATGCCGTGCCGCTGACGCTGGTGGCTGGCATCGGCCATGCCACGCTTGGCAATGTGAACTGGGCGCTGCTCGTGCCGCTGTTGATCGGCTCTTTACCCGGCATCTGGCTGGGTGCCCAATTGACCCGCCGCCTGCCCGACGGCGTCGTGCGCAGCCTGCTGTGCGCCTCGCTGCTGATGGCCGGCTGGAAAGTGATTCACTGAAAGAACCCTTCGATGTATCAGTACACCGACTTCGACCGCCGCTTCGTCCACGCCCGCGCTGCGCAGTACCGCGACCAGCTGGAGCGCCACCTGGCCGGCACGCTGGGCACCGACGAGTTCCGCGCGCTGCGCCTGCAGAACGGCTGGTACATCCAGCGCCATGCACCCATGCTGCGTGTGGCCGTGCCTTACGGTGAGCTGTCCTCGCGCCAGCTGCGCCAGCTGGCCAAGATCGCCCGCGAGTACGACCGCCAGCCCGACGGCCCCTTCGCCGGCCAGGGCGGCTACGTCCACTTCACGACGCGCCAGAACGTTCAGTACAACTGGATTCCGCTGGTCGACAGCGCCACGGTCATGGACCTGCTGGCCGAGGTCGACATGCACGGCATCCAGACCAGCGGCAACTGCATCCGCAACATCACCAGCGACGCCTTCGTCGGCATCGCGCCGGACGAGATCGTCGACGCGCGCCCCTACGCCGAGGTGCTGCGCCAGTGGAGCACGCTGCACCCCGAGTTCGCCCACCTGCCGCGCAAGTTCAAGATCGCCATCAGCGGCGCGGCGGAAGACCGCGCGGCTATCGGCTGGCATGACATCGGCCTGCAGCTGAAGAAGAACGAGGCCGGCGAGATCGGCTTCCAGGTCCTCGTCGGCGGCGGCATGGGCCGCACGCCCATCCCGGGCGTGGAGATCAATTCCTTCGTGCCCTGGCAGCAGATCCTCGTCTACATCGAGGCCATCGTGCGTGTCTACAACCTGGCCGGCCGGCGCGACAACCTCTACAAGGCCCGCATCAAGATCCTCGTCAAGGCCGAGGGCCAGAAGTTCTTCGACGCGGTCAACGAGGAGTACCAGCGCATCCTGGCCGGCGACCCGGCCGGCCACGAGCAGATCATTCCGCAGGCCGAGCTGGACCGCGTGGCCGCCTGCTTCGTCGACCCGGCCGGCGTCAAGGCTGAAGCCCCCGTGCAGCTCGACACCAGCGACCCCGCCTTCGCCCGCTGGCTCTCGCGCAACGTACACGGCCACCGACTGAGCGGCTACCGCGCCGTCACGCTGAGCCTCAAGCGCATCGGCATCGCCCCCGGCGACACCAGCGCCGACGTGATGGACACCGCCGCCGCGCTGGCCGACCGCTTCAGCCATGGCGAGCTGCGCGTGTCACACCGCCAGAACCTCGTGCTGCCCTGGGTGAAGGAATCCGAACTGGCCGACCTGTTCGTGGCCGCCCGCGCCGCCGGCTTCGCCACGCCCAACGCCGGCCTGCTGACCGATCAGATCGCCTGCCCCGGCGGCGACTTCTGCGCGCTGGCCAACGCCCGCTCGCTGCCGCTGGCCGCCGAGATCGCCGAGCGCTACCAGGACATCGACGAGCTGGAAGACCTCGGAGAGATCGACCTGCACATCAGCGGCTGCATCAACTCCTGCGGCCACCACCACAGCGGCCACATCGGCGTGCTGGGCGTCGACAAGGACGGCACCGAGTGGTACCAGTTGACGCTGGGCGGCGGCGACGGCACGAAGCTCGCCGGCGGCACCGTGGCCGGCAAGGTCATCGGCCCCAGCTTTGCGGCCGACGAGATCGCCGACGCCATCGACGCCGTCATCGAGACCTTCACACGCGAGCGCTTAGCCGGTGAGCACTTCATCGACGCGGTGAAGCGCCTGGGCCTCGACCCCTTCAAGACCGCCGCGAATGCCGTTCGCGTTTCGACTGCGAAGGCTTGATCACATCATGAAGTTCATCAACGCCACCACCTGTGCCTGGAAGCACGCCATCGGCGAAGACGGCCCCAAGCCCGATCCCGATCCCGCGCCCAACCGCCTGCTGTCGCTGGAGCAATGGCACGCCGTGCGCGCCCACTGGCCGCAGGACATGCCGGTCGCCATCGAGTTCCCGAACGACGCCGACATCAACCAGCTCGCGCCCGACCTGCCGCGCATCGCGCTGGTGGTGCTGGACTTCCCGAAGTGGACCGACGGCCGCGCCTACAGCCAGGCCCACCTGCTGCGCATCCGCCACCAGTTCAAGGGCGCCATCCGCGCCCGCGGCGAAGTGCTGGTGGACATGATGCAGCTGCTGGCCCGCACTGGCTTCGACGAGGTCGTCATGCGTGGCGACCAGTCGCAGGCGGCGGCGCAGAAGGCGCTGGACCTGTTCGCGCCGGTCGGCTTCTACCAGGGCGACGTGGCCGAGACGCGGCCGTGGTTCATGCGCAGGAGCGCAGCGTGAGCGAGGTCAGCAGCCTGCCCTGGGCCGCCGCGCCTGCGGCCGGCAATGCCATAGCCCTGTATGCCAAGTGGACGCCCGCACTTGACGCCAAGATCGAAGCCGCCTTGCAGCGCCTGCGTGAGGCCAACATCGAGCACGGCGACGGCCTGGTGCAGAGCAGCAGCCTGGGCGTGGAAGACATGGTCATCACCGACCTGATCGCCCGCACCCAGTTGCCCATCGCCATCTCGACGCTGGACACCGGCAGGCTGCACGCCGAGACCTTGGCCCTGCTGCCGCGCATCCACGAGCGCTACGGCCGCGACGTCGAGGTCTTCAGCCCCGTCGCCGAAGCCGTCATCCAGTTCGTCACCCGCGAGGGCGAGGAGCCGATGTACAAGAGCATCGAGCTGCGCAAGGCCTGTTGCGGCGTGCGCAAGATGGAGCCGTTAGGCCGCATGTTGAAGGGCCGCTCGGCCTGGATCACCGGCCTGCGCCGCGAGCAGAGTGGTGCGCGAGGTGACGTGGCCTTCGACGAAGACGACGGCCAAGGCCGCCGCAAGATCAGCCCCATCGCCGACTGGACCTGGGCTGAGGTCTGGGCCTATGTCGAGAAATACGACGTTCCCTACAACCCGCTGCATGACCAGTTCATGCCCTCGATCGGCTGCGCGCCCTGCACGCGCGCCATCGCCGTCGGCGAGGACTTCCGCGCTGGTCGGTGGTGGTGGGAGGACAGTTCCAAGGAGTGCGGTCTGCACGCGAAATCATGAATGCTGCTGTGAAACCCGAACAACTCATCGCCGACGTCGACCACGCGCATCTCGATGCGCTGGAAGAAGAAGCCATCTTCATCCTGCGCGAGGTGGCCGCCAGCTTCGAGCGCCCCGCCCTGCTGTTCTCCGGCGGCAAGGACTCCTGCGTCGTGCTGCGCCTGGCCGAGAAGGCCTTCAAGATGAAGAACGCGGCGCATCCGAGTGGCTACTCGGGCGCCCTGCCCTTCCCGCTGGTGCACATCGACACGGGCCACAACTTCCCCGAGGTCATCACCTTCCGTGACCAGCGCGTGGCGGACATGGGCGAGCGCCTGATCGTCGGCCACCTCGAAGACTCGATGGCCAAGGGCACCATCCGCTTGAGCCATCCGCTGGAAAGCCGCAACGGCCACCAGACCGTGACGCTGCTGGAGACCATCGAGGAGCACAAGTTCGACTGCCTGATCGGCGGTGCCCGGCGCGACGAGGAGAAGGCGCGCGCCAAGGAGCGCATCTTCAGCCACCGCGACAGCTTCGGCCAATGGCAGCCCAAGGAACAGCGTCCCGAGCTGTGGACGCTGTTCAACACGCGCATCCGCCCGGGCGAGCATTTCCGCTGCTTCCCCATCAGCAACTGGACCGAGTTGGACGTGTGGCTCTACATCGCCCGCGAGAACATCCCGCTGCCGCAGATGTACTTCGCGCACCAGCGCCAGGTCATCCGCCGCAAGGGCCTGCTGGTGCCGCTGACCGATGTGACGCCGCCGGAACCCGGCGAGACCGTCGAGACCGCGCAGGTGCGATTCCGCACCGTCGGCGACATGACCTGCACCTGCCCGGTCGAGAGCCCCGCCGCCAACGCCAGCGAGGTGGTGGCCGAGACGTTGACCGTCACCGTCAGCGAACGCGGCGCCACCCGCATGGACGACCGCACCAGTGAAGCTTCCATGGAGAAGCGCAAGAAGGAAGGGTATTTCTGATGAAGGCGCTGCGATTCCTCACGGCCGGTTCCGTTGACGACGGCAAGAGCACGCTGATCGGCCGCCTGCTGTTCGACGGCCAGGCCATCCTGGCCGACCAGCTCGACACGCTGGAGCGCCGCGCCGCCGGCCGCCCCATCGACCTGAGCCTGCTGACCGACGGCCTCGAAGCCGAGCGCGAGCAAGGCATCACCATCGACGTGGCTTACCGCTACTTCGCCACCAAGACGCGCAAGTTCATCATTGCCGACGCCCCCGGCCATGAGCAGTACACGCGCAACATGGTCACGGCCGCCGCCGGCAGCGATGCGGCCGTCGTGCTGGTGGACATCACCAAGCTGGACCTGACGCAGGACGAGGTCACGCTGCTGCCGCAGACGCGCCGCCATTCGCTGCTGGCCCAGCTGCTGCGCGTGCCGAGCATCGTCTTCGCCATCAACAAGATCGACGCGCTGGACGACGCGGGCGCCGGCTTCGCCAAGGTCAAGACGGCGCTTGACAAGTTCGCCACCGCCGCCGGCCTGAACGTGGCCGCCACCGTGCCGGTGAGTGCGCTGCGGGGCGACAACGTCACGCAGCCGCTGGACGCGCCCTGGTGGAACGGCGAGTCCCTGCTGCAAGTGCTGGAGCGCCTGCCCACGCTGAGCGAGCGCGCCGACGCGCCGCTGAGCCTGCCCGTCCAGTACGTGCAGAAAGACGCCTACCAGTCCGCCGGCACCGGCTTCCAGCCACGCGTGCTGTGGGGCCGCATCGCCCACGGCGCGGTGAAGGCCGGCGACACCATCGAGGTGCTGCCGTCCAGGCAGACGGCGGTTGTGTCCGAAGTGCGCCTGGCCGGCGAGGCCGTTGCCAGTGCCGAAGCCGGCGACTCGGCCGGCCTGGTGCTGGACCGCCAGCTCGACGTCAGCCGCGGCGACTGGATCGTCACGCCCGGCAGCGCGGCCGCCACCAAGAACTTCTCCGCGACGCTGGCCTGGCTGGACACCGAAGCCGCCAAGCCCGGCCGCAAGTACTGGGTGCGCCATGGCAACCGCTGGGTGCAGGCGCGCATCTCGGCCATCGATTCGGTGCTGGACATCAACACGCTGACGCCGCAGGACGCCCACGAGCTGCCCGTCAACACCATCGGCCGCGTGCAGATGGAAGTGCAGCACGAGCTGCCCGTCGAGCCCTTCGCAGACAACCGCGTCGGCGGCGCGCTGATCGTCGTCGACCCCGCCAGCCACCGCACCAGCGGCGCGCTGCTGGTGGACGTGCAAGCCGCACCGGCGGAAGAGGCCTGGTAATGGCCGGCCGTGTGATCTTCGTCAGCGCGGGCCCTGGCGCCGCTGACCTGATCACGCTGCGCGGCGCCCGTGCGCTCGCCACCGCCGAGGTCGTGCTCGCCGATGCGCTGGCCGACCCGGCCCTGCAAGACCTCGCGCCGCACGCCCGCTGGACCTACGTCGGCAAACGCGGCTTCGAGCATTCGGCCAAGCAGGCCGAGATCAACGCGCTGCTCGTCCAGGCCGCGCAGGATCACGCCATCGTCGTGCGCTTGAAGGGCGGCGACGCCAGCATCTTCGGCCGCCTGGAGGAAGAACTGCAGGCGCTAGCCGAAGCTGGCATCGCCAGCGAAGTCATCCCCGGCGTCACTGCCGCCTCGGCAGCCGCCGCGCTGACCCAACGCCCGCTGACCCGCCGTGGCCGAGGCCGCAACGTGAGCCTGACGACGGCCATGACGGCCGAGGGCGAACTGCGCGCGGCGCTGTCGGCAGACACCGAAGTCTTCTACATGGCCGGCCGCCAGCTCGACACGCTAGGCCCCAAGCTGCAGGCCGCCGGCTGGCCGGCAGATACACCCGCACTCGTCGTCAGCCGTGCCGGCTGCGACGACGCGCTGACCAGCGAACACGCGCTGGCCGACCTCGCCGAAGCGGCACCGCTGCACGGCGGCCGGCCGGCCGTTCTCATCGTCGGCACGGGCGCCCTGCCGGCGTCCAATAAAATCATCGTTTCGCCTGAAAAGGCGCCCCTCACTTCCCAGAGCCGCTCATGACCCACGTCGTCACCGAAGCCTGCATCCGCTGCAAATACACCGACTGCGTCGACGTCTGCCCGGTCGACTGCTTCCGCGAAGGCCCGAACTTCCTGACCATCGACCCGGACGAATGCATCGACTGCGCCGTCTGCATCCCCGAGTGCCCGGTCAATGCCATCCTGCCCGAGGAGGACGTGCCCGGCGATCAGATCCACATGATCAAGATCAACGCCGACCTGGCGAAGACCTGGCCCAGCATCACCAAGCGCAAGCCCGCGCTGCCCGATGCCGACGACTGGAAAGACAAGACGGGCAAGCTGCCCGAGCTGATCCGCTGAACTTGTTCCCCATGCAGGCAGTACAGATCCGGCCCGACGCCGTCGAGACCGATGCCGTCATCGTCGGCGCCGGCCCGGTCGGCCTGTTCCAGGTCTTCGAGCTGGGCCTGCTGGAGATCAAGGCCCACATCATCGACAGCCTGGCCTACCCCGGGGGCCAGTGCATCGAGCTGTATCCCGACAAGCCCATCTACGACATCCCCGCCGTGCCGGTGTGCACCGGCAAGGAGCTGACGGACAACCTGCTCAAGCAGATCGCGCCTTTTGGCGCGACCTTCCACCTGGGCCAGGAAGTCACCGTGGTGCAGAAGCTGGACGATGGCCGCTTCATCGTCGAGACCAACAAGGGCACGCAGCTCGTCACCAAGACCGTCTTCATCGCCGGCGGCGTCGGCAGCTTCCAGCCGCGCACGCTGAAGGTCGAGGGCGTCGAGGCGTATGAAGGCTCGCAGGTGCACTACCGCGTCAAGAGCCCGGCGCAGTTCGCCGGCAAGCACCTGCTCATCATCGGCGGCGGCGACTCGGCGCTGGATTGGGCGCTGAACTTCTGCGCCGGCCACGCAGACGGCAACCCGCACAAGGCCGAGAGCGTCATCCTCGTGCACCGCCGCGACGGCTTCAAGGCCGCGCCCGCCAGCGTGGCCAAGATGCATGAACTCTGCGACGCCCAGCAGATGCAGTTCATCGTCGGCCAGGCCACGGGCATTGACGAGCGCGACGGCCAGCTCACAGGCCTGAAGATCACCGGCAACGACGGCATCACCCGCGTCGTGCCCTGCGACCAGGTGCTGGCCTTCTTCGGCCTGTCCCCCAAGCTCGGGCCCATCGCCGAATGGGGCCTGGCGCTGGAACGCAAGCAGATCGTCGTCGACACCGAGAAGTTCGAGACCAGCGTGCCGGGCATCTTTGCGGTGGGCGACGTGAACACCTATCCGGGCAAGAAGAAGCTGATCCTGAGTGGCTTCCACGAGACGGCGCTGGCCGCGTTCGGCGCAGCGCCCTACGTGTTCCCGGACAAGCGCATCCACCTGCAGTACACGACGACGAGCCCGAAGTTGCACAAGGTGCTGGGCGTGGACTCGCCAGTGTTTGATTGAGCCCTACTGCTGGCCGCGCGGCCTTGCCGTTTCGGCATCGCCATAGGCCAGCCCTAACTCCCAGACTTCCCGCATGCGCGCCAGCAGCTCGCGCGGGATGCGCTCATCGGCCTTCGCTTCGTGCAGCGCCTGCCGCATGCCCAGGGCCAGGCGTTGCAGCACGGCGGCCGGCGCCTTCACGCTGCACACCTTGGCGCCGAAGAGGAGCAGTTCCTGCACGCTCGGGTAAGCCTTGGTGGTGTGCTTGCCGGCAAAGAGCCTGAGCGCCAACGTCCGGTCTTCGAGTTCGGGGCCGCCCGCGTACTGCGTGTAGCGGTAGATGGCCGTCGTGACGACATCGAACATCGGCGCCAGCCAGATGTCACTGGCCGAGCGGTAGAGCAGCCCGAAGTTCTTCAGATGCGCGTCGCCGTTGCGAACCATGATGGAGAACGCGACCTGCTCGAAGAAGCGGTCGAGGTCGGCTTGCGGCAGCTGCAGCTGCCTCAGCAGACCCGCGATGCGCTCATAGCTGCCGTGGTATTTGCGGTCGGAGAGGGTGTCACGCACGCGCTGGCCCGACAGCGCCGCAATGTCCTCAAAGCCGAGTCGCTCCACCGTGCCATCCGCATTGGCAACGGCGTCGAAGCGCTCGAGCACCAGCATCTGGCCGTCATGCGACAGGTCGAACACCGGCGTCTGGATGCCGGCCAGGTTGGCTGCGCGCAGGCACAGGTATTCGTTGGCCGCCAGGGCGGGATAGGCCTCGCTCGCGGTCTTGACGATGAGCGTCGGAATGGGAACCGAGACCCGCACCTCCGGCACCATGATCTTGGGCTGCATGCCGGCAATGCCGGCGCCGGTGCTCAGGTAGGCCGCCACCAGGTCGCTGAACACCTGGGGCGAATAGGCGGTGCCGAGCAGGCTCTCCTTGCTCAAGGGGACGGCGGCCTGCGGCGCGTCGGCACCGGGGATGCGGTAGCCCAGCCGGCCGATGCCGTTGTCGCCGATGAGGGCGAGCAAGTGCATCGCCGTCGTCTGCTGCTTGGGGAACAGGGCGCGGATGCGCATGAACAGGTCACCCTCGGGCAGGTTCTGATCCATGGGTGGGAAGAGGTCGCCGTCCGTCCAGGTGAGCCTGGCCGCCGCCGGCATCAGCAGCGCGACCGAGGGCTGTTCGGCGGCCGCTTCCAGATACCGGAACTCGTAGGTCGAGGCCTTGAGCAGCTGGCCGGCACCCACGCGCTGCCCGATGGACACATCGAGCTGGGCGATGCGCTCAGGCAGCATCGTCGTCCTTGTTGAAGGCGGCAGCCACCTCCTCCATCGTCGGCAGGCCCGCCGGCTCCAGGCGCATGGCCAGGTTCAGCGACCGCAGCACGTCGAACAGCGACGACACGGACGCCTCCTCACCGCCCTCCAGGCGGTAGATCACCTCGCGCACGCGCCCCGCCCGCTCGGCCACCGCCTTCTTGCTCAGGCCCAAGTCTTCTCGTCGCTGGCGCAACAACTCGCCAAGATCAGCGGGCAGCCTGATAATGTCAGCCATAGCTTGCATTTTTATTCGAAAAATTATGATTTGCAAGCCACGGCTTACACATCGGACCCGAAAACAGCAGCGCCCGCGCAGCGCATAGAATCCCGCCCGACGCGTCGCCAACGGTGACGCGTCTTCGCTAGGGGTGTTGCGACTGCTTTCGGCAGCGCGACTGAGACAGTCCCTTTGAACCTGATTGAGGTAATCCTCGCGCAGGGAAGCAGCCGATCAGCAGGGCCCCCTTTTCACGTCTCCGGAGCCCTCCGCGTTCTCGTTTGCCGACCTGCCATCGCTTTGCATTCCGATGGCACGACACACTCTTTCCCTCATCGCCACCGCTGCGGCCTTGCTGACCGCCAGCATCGCCTCCGCCCAGACCCTGCCCATCGTCAGCGTGGCCGGCAAGTCCACCGAGGCCGTGCCCAGCCTGTCCGGTTTCAACGAGCCACCCGCCAAGCTGCCGATGCAGGCCCTGAGCCTGTCCGCCGAACGGCTGGACGACCTCGGCATCACCCAACTCTCGGGCATCACCAAGCTCGACGCCTCCATCTCCGACGCCTACAACGCCGTCGGCTACTGGTCGCAGCTCAAGATCCGTGGCTTCGACCTCGACAACCGCTTCAACCTGCGCCGCGACGGCCTGCCCGTCAGCGGCGAGACCGCGCTGTCGCTGGCCAACAAGTCGGGCATCGAGGTGCTGAAAGGCAGCTCCGGCATGCAGGCCGGCACCAGCTCGCCGGCCGGCCTCGTCAACTTCGTCGTCAAGCGCCCGCTGGCCGACGATGCCACGGCGCTGATGCTGGAAGCCATCCAGGGCGGCTCGGCACAGGCCAGCCTCGACCACTCCCAGCGCTTCGGCGCCAGCCGCGAGTTCGGCGTGCGCGTCAACCTCGCGGCGGCCCACCTGGACCCGCAACTGCGCAACAGCCAGGGCCGTTCGCACACCGCTGCGCTGGCCACCGACTGGCGCGCTAGCGCCGACACGCTGGTGGAGGCCGAGGTCGAGTTCAACCGCCAGAGGCAACCCAGCCAGCAAGGCTTCAGCCTGCTGGGCGACCGCCTGCCCGACGCCGGCAGCGTCGACCCCCGGCTCAACCTCAACAACCAGCCCTGGAGCTTGCCGGTCGTCTTCGACAACACGCACGCCTCGCTGCGCGTGCAACACAAGCTGGGCGGCGACTGGCGCGTGCAGGCAGCACTGGGCATGCAGCGGCTGCGCACCGACGACCGGCTGGCCTATGCGTTCGGCCTGGACTGCAACGAGAACAGCGACTTCGCCGGCGTCTTCTACTGCGACCGCTTCGGCCCCGACGGCCGCTTCGACGTGTACGACTTCCGCAGCGAGAACGAGCACCGCGACACCACATCGGTGGACATCTCAGCCAGCGGCCCTGTGCAACTGGCCGGCCTGCGCCATGACGTCACCGTCGGTGGACTGAGCAGCCAGTTCAAGAGCCGCTTCCAACGCCAGGCCTACAACATCACCGGCATCGGCAACATCGACGGCAGCATCGTCACGTCGCCCAGCCCTGCGCTGACCGGCGAGAACACCAACCGCGACGAACGCAGCCACGAGCTCTACCTGCGTGACCGCGTGGCTCTGAGCGCCGACACCAGCGCCTGGCTGGGCCTGCGCCACACCCGCCTGCAACGCGAGAGCGTGCGCACCGATGGCTCGCGCGCCACCGACTACTCGCAGGGCGTGACGACGCCGTGGCTCGCGCTCAGCCACGCCATCGCCAGCGACTGGCTGGTCTACGCCAGCTGGGGCCAGGGCATCGAGAGCGAGGTCGCACCCAACCGCCCGCGCTACAAGAACGCGGGCCAGGCCTTGCCTGCGCTGAAGAGCCGCCAGACCGAGATCGGCCTGAAGACCGGCAGCCAGCGCGTCGAAGGCTCGCTGACGGTGTTCGACATCCGCCGCCCGGCATGGCGTGACATCGGCGCCTGCGATGTCGACAACAGCTGCGAGCGCCGTGCCGACGGCGTCGCCCGCCACCGTGGCATTGAGGCCAGCGCCGACCTGAAGTGGAGCGGCGGCGGGTTGTTCGCCAGCGCCATGCGCCTGCAGGCGCGCCGGGAAGGCAGTGCCGAGGCCAGCCTCAACGGCCGCCAACCCGCCAACGTGCCACAGACGACGATCAAGGCACACGTGCGCCAGGACCTGCTGCCCGGCCTGCAAGCCCAGCTCGGCCTGCGCCACGAAGGCCGCCGCTTCGCCACGCCCGACAACAGCATCGCCGTGCCCGCCTGGACCGTGGCCGACGCCGGCCTGCGCTACACGCAGCTGCAGGGCAACCAGACCTGGATCTGGCGCGCGGCCATCGACAACCTCGCCAACAAGCGCGCCTGGCGCGAGTCGCCCTGGCAGTTTGAGCACAGCTATCTCTACCCGCTGGCGCCACGCACCTTGCGTGCGAGCCTGGAGGTCAGACTCTGAAAATCCTGCTATAGTCACGGGCTCTGTTCCTCGATAGCTCAGTCGGTAGAGCGCCGGACTGTTAATCCGTAGGTCCCTGGTTCGAGCCCAGGTCGGGGAGCCAAACAGATGTTTTAAAAACAGCCCGCCACAACCGAATGGCAGGCAACAAGTACCGAACAATTCCTCGATAGCTCAGTCGGTAGAGCGCCGGACTGTTAATCCGTAGGTCCCTGGTTCGAGCCCAGGTCGGGGAGCCAAATCAGAAGCCTCACATGCGAAAGCCTGTGGGGCTTTTTTCTTCCCGAGCGAAGAGAGAACCCATGACCACCCTGCCCGCCTGCCCGAAATGCCAGTCTGCGTACACCTACGAGGACGGCGCTCAGTTCATCTGCCCCGAGTGCGGCCATGAGTGGTCGTCGTCGGCTGCGCCCGCCGCCGAAGAGGTGCGCCTCGTCAAGGACGCAGTCGGCAACGTGCTGCAGGACGGCGACACGGTCATCTTGATCAAGGACCTCAAGGTCAAGGGCTCGTCCCTGGTGGTGAAGCTTGGCACCAAGGTCAAGAACATCCGTCTGGTCGACGCCGATCACGACATCGACTGCAAGGTCGACGGCGTCGGCGCGATGGGGCTGAAGTCGGAGTTCGTGAAGAAGGTCTGAGCGGGCTCAACGCTTGCCGGCAACGTCACGAGAAGTCGCGTGCCTCATCCGCCGCCGTCCACTCAATGACCTTGTCGCCGCACAGCCGCTCCGTGTCGGTCAGGCCGATGGCCTCGGCCACGCCGCGCGGGAAAGTGTCGAACAGCGCGGTGCCTTCGATATCCAGTTCATGGGCGCGCGCGCTCCAGCACGACAGGTACAGCAGGCTGGACAGCGTCTGGTCGTCACCTTCCTGCGGATCGCATTGGTGGCGGATGGCGTCGACGATGCTTTCCGGAAACAGCCATCGCGACGCGAAGGCAGCACCGACTTCCGGGTAGGCATAGCCCAGATCGGCGATCTGGGCGTCATAGCGGTTGTCATCCGTGGCAAAGCCCGGCTGCAGGCTCGGGCGGTCGGGCATGGCCATCTTGAGCACCAGGTCGCCCGCGCCGTGCAGCAGCCCCGCAGTGAACGCGATGCCCTTGTCCAGCCTGAATTCCTCGGCCAGGGACTGGGCGATCTTGGCGACGTCCAGACTGTGGCGCCAGAACTCTGTCATGTCCACGCCCGGCACGCCCTTGAAGGCGCCACCCACGGCCGCTGCCTGCACGAGTTGGCGCGTGGCCCCCAATCCCAGCAGGGCCGTGGCCGCTTCGACGGTCGCAATGCGCTGGCCGCCCGGGCTGTAGCGCGCCGAGTTCACCAGCCGCAGGATGCGCACCGTCAACCCGACCTCGCCGGACAGCAGCTGGTTGACGCGACGAAGATCAGGCTCTTCAGCCTGCAGTTCGCCAAGGATTCGATTCACCGCCTCCGGCAAGGACGGGATCAGGGCGTCGGTAGCGAGAAGGTCTTGGAGTTTCACGGGATACCTCGCGAGTGAGGGCACGATGCTACTGGCCTGCGCCGGGTCTTCAAGCGGTAACGCAGATCAGGACGCGACTCCAAGCCTGTCTGTTGGGCTTCCGTAGTCGACTGTTTCAAAGGTTTCAGCTCCGGCATGTCGTGGCTCGTGCAAACGAAATCCGATTGAAACGCCGCCCGCGCACGATGGCGAATCGCCACCCTCGCGGACACCGCCATGACCTCATCGACTTTCGTGCAGCGCGACTTTCCCGCGCGCATCGCCAACCTGGGCTTTTCCGTCGACCTGCCCGACAGCTGGCAAGCGCAGGACTTGCCGGAGGAAGAGCCCGCTTTCGACGACGCCACCCGGCTGTTCGGTCTGGCCGCCGTGGCTGCGCCCTATGCCGCCATCATCCTGGTCGCCTCGGCCCGACCGGCCTTCGACGAAGGCACGGTGCAGGACTGGGCGCTGTGGCTGATACAGCAGCACCAGGTGCAGCCCAGCACGCTGGGCCCCGCCAGCCTGGGCGACCTGCCCGCCATCGTGGGCCAATGCGCCGTGCAGGGCGACTTCGGCCCGATGACGATGTTCTTCGCCTTTGCAGAAGACGGCGGGCGGCTGCTGCACCTCAGCCTCATCGGGCCGGACGCGCTGGGCGCGCACGTGTTCCAAGTTTGGCAACGCGTCCTGGCCAGCTTTCGGCTGGCCGCGCCCCAAGGCGCCACGGTGTTGCTGCAACCCCAGCCCGAGGTGATGACCGCGGCGCCAGGCGACGACTTGACCCTGCCCGACATCGGCAGCTTCGCCCTGGCCGGCGGCCGCGCCACGCTGGAGCAGACCCATCCCATCAACCAGGCGCTGCTGGAGCAAGGCCAGGGCTTTGCGCCGCGTATCCAGGCGATGGACGAAGACAACGGCCGGGCCTGGGTGGTCAGCCCGGCGCTGCAGGCCGTACTGGCCGTGCCGCTGGGCTGGCACCTGCTGGACGACAGCCGGCGCCTGCTGCTGCTGCACCCCGACAGTTCGGTGCAGATCAGCCTGGAGCAACTGCCCGCGCCCGAGGGCGACCTGCAGGCCTTGCTCGGCCGCATCGAGGCGCAGGCGCGCGCCGACTACCCTGCGCCGCAGTGCCAGCGCATCGCCAGTGGCGCCACCGTGGGCCTGGCGGTGTTCGACATCGACGACGGCCCCGAGCCGATCGCGCAATTGCACCTGCTGGTGGCCGGCAATGAGCCCGAGACGGCGCTGCGGGCCCGTGTGACGACCACGCGCGAGCAAGCCACGATGGCGGGCGACCTGGGCGAGGTGCTGCTGTACGGCATCCAGTTCCAGATGGAGTTCGAGCCGCCGGCCCCCGACGACGGCCAGCCCGAATGGGCACGAGAAGCCTACGCGCTGGAAGCACAGGACCGGCTGGAAGAAGCCGAGCAGGCCATGCGCCGGGGCTGCGACCACATCGGCGTGCTGATCTCCATCGCCCACATGTACCGCCAGCGCATGCTGCGCCTGGCCCAGGCCGGCGACACAGCTGGTGCGGCACATGCACGCAGCAAGGCGGTGGAGTGGGCCTACAGCTACGCGGGCAGCGCCACCAGTGGCGGCGAAGGTGCGGCGCTGTCGATGGAGCGCGACGAATTCGTTCGCGAACTGGGCGGCCAGACGTAGCCACGCTGCAACCAACGAAACAAGCCCACGCCCTGCAGGCAACGCGCTTGAAACTCGGGCCAGGCATCGTGCCGGCATACCCAACCGGAGCCCATCGATGAACCACTTTTCCACCGCCCTTGCCCTGCTGGTGATCGGCACTGCTGCCCAGGCTGCTGAGCCGCAAGACACCTTGTCGCGCCTGGCCTCGTGCCAGGATTCCTGGCTGGACATGAAGGACGACCCGGCCCGCGCGCAGAAGTTTGCCGACGTCATCAAGACCCACTTCGTGCAGGACGACCGTGCGCCGACGTGGAAGCCGCGCCGGCCGATCAGCTGGCTGGGCAAACCCATCATCGAGATCACGCCACAGAGCATCGGCATGGGCCTCGGCTTTGCCGTCACGGTCAAGGCGGTGGCCAATGACGTGAAGCCCGCCTATGAACAGCTGGTCGGTCAGTCGCTGGGCAACTGCGAGAAGAGCGAAGGCGCGCTGATGTGCGAACGCCCCATTGCCGAGAAGCGCACGGCCATGCTGACCGCGCCGCTGACCAAACCCGAGCTGGGCACGATGCTGGGCTGCTACTACTTCTACCAACAGTGACGGTCGCACCCGCCATGACCACCGCCGACAAGCCACACGCCGTCACCGCGATGTCGCGGGTCCGCAAGACCGTGCAATGCCTGCTGGCGATGTGCGGCCTGCTGGTGGCCCGGGCCCCGATGGCGGCCACGCCCGTGCCGGCCGAAGCGGCGCTGCACACCATCCGGGAAGGCGATCTCTTCGGTCTGATCGACGCAAACGGCCGCGTTGTGCTGCCGCCGGAGTTCCGGGAAATCATCCCGGGCCAGCCGTTGACGCTGGTGCGCAAGGGCCAGCGAGCGGCCTATCTGGACGGAGCCGGCCGCATGGTGGTGGCACCGCAGGAGGCCTGGACGCTGCCCTACACCGAAGGCCTGATGCCGGCGCTGGGCAAGGACGCACAGGGCCGGGCACGCTGGGGCTATGTGGACGCCGCGGGTGCATGGGCGATCGCGCCCGCCTACGACAGTGCCGGGCCGTTCTCGGGCGGTGTGGCGGTGGTGGGCCTGGACGATGCCTGGGGCAGCCCGAAGTACGGCGCCATCAACCGCGCCGGCAAGCTGGTGGTGGCGGCCCAGCACGACAAGCTGCTGCCCGCCGCCGGCGGCCTGGTGCGCAGTGAAAGCCGGCAGCGCACGCACCGCGTGTTCGATGCCAGCGGGCGCGACATCACGCCGCCGAAGATCGACTTCGTCGGCATCCCGGCCGACGGCATGGTGCGGGTGTGGGAGGGTCGCAAGCAGGGCTACATGACCGTTGCCGGCGAGCTGCTCGTGCCGCCTCGCTTCGAGCAGGCCAGCGAGTTCAGCGAGGGCCATGCCCGCGTGTGGATGGACGGCAAGTACGGCTACATCGACCGCGCGGGCCGGATGGTCGTGCCGGCCCAATACGACACGGCGGAGGACTTCGCCGACGGCCTGGCCCTGGTGAAACAAGGCGACCGCATCCTGTTCATCGACACGCAGGGCACGGTGCAGCAGCAGCCGGCGGTGGACCGCGCCTGGTCGTTCTCGGAAGGCCTGGCGGTGGTGAAGGTGGGCAAGCTGCACGGCTACATCGACAAGCGCGGCAAGACCGTGATCCCGCCGCAGTACAGCTTCGCGCGGCCCTTCAGTCGTGGCCTGGCATTCGTGGGTGTGGGGCGAAGCTCCAGCTACATCAATGCCGACGGGCTGGCTGTGTGGAGCAGCTCCAATCCCTGAGCACCGTGAGCTCCGCATCGGCATGCCCCTGACCGCTGATCAGCTCGCAGAGCTGGCGCGCTTTCCCGGCGCCCTGCGCGACCTGGTGCGGGCGGAGCTGGCAGCGGGCAACGCCATCGAGGACATCGGCCACAGCTTCCCGGCGCCGCCCGTGGGCGCCTACATGCTGTTGGCCCGGGCCTTGACAACGCGGCCGGCCGCCAGCGGCCAGGGCCTGGACTTCCGCGCCCGCAACAGCGCCATCGCCAGCGGCGAGTTCACGGACGCACGGCGCCACTTCTTCGTGCTGCTGCCACCGGTGGCGGCGCCGGAGCTGCCCGACATGGACGCCATCCGCAGGTCGCACGCGCCGCTCGATCAGCCGCTGGGCGCTGAAGGCGCCACGCAGCGCCTGCCCGCTCAAGCCCGCCCTGCCCCGCAGCCGTCGCATGCGCCGGTGCTCACCTGCCCGGACAGCGTCGAAGCCATTCAGCAAGCCATCGTTCATGCGCTGAAACGAGGGGCGCGCTTCAGCCGGTCCGACAAGGAAGGCTGCAGCACCCTCATGTGGCGTGCCGGCCGCTTCGTGCGCACCGATGAGGGCGATCACCCGTCCGAGGCGTCTTGCAGCGAGGAGGCCGAACTTTGGCCCCTGCTGCGCTCGTTCTGCCACCTGGCGCTGTGGCGCGCGCAGCAGGGCCAGCCCTTGTCAGAGCTGGACACCTGGCGGGTCATCTGGCGCTCCATGAGCCCACCCTGACCCACTTGCACGATGCTCACTTCCACAAGGAAGTGCTGACCATGGCGCCGGTCTCGCTGTTCACCCGCACCAGCAACGGCTCGGACAACTTGTCCGGCACCGGCGGCCGCGTGCCGATGAAGGCCACCCAGGGCGAGCCCGGCAGGATCTGCGACAACTTGAAGCGCTCGATGCCCGTGTCCACCCGCCACAGCAACTTGCCGGCGCTGTCCACGCGGGCCACAACCACGGTGGCGCCCAGGCTTGCCGAGGCGCTGTAGGCCATCAGCAAGCTGTCCGGCGAGGCGACACGGATGGGCTCGCCCGCGTTGGCGCTGCGCACAAAGGCCGCGTTGAAGTACTCGTCGGCCGACAGCGGCGTCAGCGACTGGATAGGGCGCATGCCGCGGTCCATCACCGGCCCCAGCTCGGCGCGGTGCAGGCGCCGCATCACCTTGGCGCTCTCTGCCGAAATCGCTGGCGACAGCCGCTGGCCGGGCCTGAACTCGCGCGCCGCTTGCTGAGGCGACAGCAGGGCCAGCCACTGCTGCGGCGCCGGGTGCGCACCTACGCTCAGGAAGTCCTGCACGTCGGGGGTGAACGGCAGCTTCGGCTTGGCCGGTGCCACCGGCTCGGCGCGCAGCGTGGCGGGGTCGACGGCGTGGACGCGCTGGCGGTCGGGCGAGGTCACGCGCAGCCGCTGGTCGAAGTCGGCGCGCCGGTAGTCGTCCCAGGGCTCGTCCAGCTCGGGATTGGCCCGCCGCAGCTCGGCCGGGCCGATGAGCCGGCGTGAAGCCACATCCACGCCGCCCAGACCCGCCACGTTGAACCACACCGTTCTGCCATCACCGCCCAGCAGGCGCGCCAGCGTCAGCTCGCCGGAGCGCTTGCCCTTGGCGATGGGGATGAGTTGCTCGCCCGAGCGCCCGTCCACCGGCACCAGCAGCAGGCTGATCGTGTAGCGGTCGTTCTCAGGCCGGTGGTGCAGCGACGGCACATAGGGCTCCAGCTTGGAGATCAAGGTCGCCACATGCTGCGGTGTTCGCACCGAGGGGCCCATCGGCACGCCCGAGCCGGACTTCACGGTGAAGAGGCTCTGCATGCCCACCGCAGCGGCAGCGGCCAGCAGAAGCGCGCCGCCAATGGCCATGCGCTGCGAGTTGCTCGTGTTCATGGTCGTGTCGCCTGTGCGTGCAGCGGTTGCCGGAATGCCCGCAGTGTCGACACGCCGCGTTTCAATCCGCCTTCCCGAAAGGCCCCGCGCGTTTCCTTTGTTTCACTGGTCTCAGCGGCAGTCACGAGCGGCGGCCGGCCCCTACATTCAGCCGCCCAAACCAAGCTGACCCTGGCCACCATGCTGCCCTACCAAACCATCGGCAACGTCTGCGCTGCCATCGCCGTCGTCCTGCTGCTGTGGCCGCTGCAACACCTGCTGTGGGCCTACTCCCACGAGAAGGCGTTCCGCAATGGCTGGGAGCCTGAGGTTCTGTTCGTCTTGATTCCGCAGTGGCTGCTGTTGATGGGCGGACTGCTCTGCGTCACCGCCAGCGGTGGCTTCGATGGGCTGCGCCTGGGGCGCCCTGCCCTGTTTGCGCTGAGCGTCGCCACGGCGGCTTCGCTGGCCGTCGTCTGCTTCGTGCTGGTGGCGATGTTCATCCAGCCGGGGTTCTCGCCCCGCGTGATCTATGTGCCGCTGATCGTGCTGGTTCCGCTCGCCACGGCGCTGCTGATCTGCCTGAGCCTGACTCCCGGCCTGGCGCTCGGGTCTTCGTTGCAGTGGCTGCGCTGGCCGTGGACCGCGTTTGCCGCGCTGAGCCTCGTCGCCTGCGTGGGCTTCTTCGGCTCCCAGCTCGCGCGCACGGGGCTCGGCAACCTGGCCGGCATCGTCCACCGCCTACAGCAGGCCCATGACGACGCACCTGCGCAACTGGCCGAGATGGCCCGCCTCGAGCCGCAGACCGACCTCGGCTTTGCGGAACTGCTCAAACTGGCGGATGGCTACCACACCAGCGCCGTGCGCGAGGCTGCCACGGCGCGCCTGCGGTCGGCGGCCGACTTCCCCGCGCGGCTGGCTGCGGAGCTGGCGGGCCGCAGGAACGAACATGCCCTGGAATTTGTGCTTGCCGCCACGTTGTCGCCCGAGGAGAAGGCGCTGCTGGCCCAGCCCAGCCAGGCCGCGCTGCAGCGATTCACGGACGGGATTCCCGCGCCCAACTACATGCCACCCGAGCGCCGCAAGCAGTTGCTGAAATGGGGCCGCAAGACCTTCCCGGCCCTCGCCAGGAAGTTCGAGGGCACGGGCGTGGACTTCGCGCCGACGCTGGCCGCCTTTGAACACGCCTTGCGCCGCGACGACAGCCGCCGCTGACCTCAACGAGAGAACCAGCCCTCGCGCGGCGTCGCCTTGTCCAGCAGTTCCCAGACCCGACGGAACTTGCCCGTGGACCACTTGACCTCGTCGTGTCGTGCCTTGGCCAGGTCGTAGGAGCGCAAGCCCGCCGGGTAGGTGGCGGTGGACGCCCATTCGGCAGCCAGGACGGGGTCGGTGTAGACATAGGCCGCCGTGCTGCGCAGGCGCGGGTTGGCGCCCTGGGCCAGCAGCCACGCGGCAGCCTCATGTCCGCCCTCAAAGGCCGCCCAGTGCAAAGGCGTGAAGCCTTGCGCGTCGGCCACGTCCAGGCCCACGCCCGGGCCCGTCAGTTCGGCGCTGGGCATCGCCACCGTGTGCAAGGGCACGCGGCCCAGCTTGTCACGCGCGGCGATGTCCGCCCCGCCGGCCAGCAAGGCGGCGCGGGTCTCGGGCTTGGACATGTGCAGGGGTGTCGTGCCGTGCTTGCGGCTGGCCACCTGCACGCGGGCACCTGCACGCAGCAGCAGCTGCACGCAGGGTGCGCAGGTGGAGAAGGCCGCCATGTGCAGCGGCGTGAAGCCCCC
Organism: Pelomonas parva; assembly: GCF_043555835.1. Lineage (NCBI taxonomy): Bacteria > Pseudomonadati > Pseudomonadota > Betaproteobacteria > Burkholderiales > Sphaerotilaceae > Roseateles > Pelomonas parva. The sequence continues at coordinate 603,384 of NZ_JBIGHV010000001.1, forward strand.
CGATGTCGCGGCGTGCACATCGGCACCGTGGGCCAGCAGCGCCGTCATCACGGGCACGACATCGCCAGACTCATGCAGCGCAGGCAGCTTGTGCAGCGGTGTGTCGCCGAACCGGTTGCGCGGCATGTCGCCCTTGGCGCGGCGCAGCAAGGCGGTCACGCGTTGCACGTCACGGGCCTGGAGCGCATCGTCCCATTCAGCGGTGAATTCGATGTGGCGGGTCATAGTGACGGCCGGTGTGGCGCTGGCGGATGCCTTCTCAGAGCCCTGGGCCTGCGCGGCGCCCACGAGCAGCAGACCCGCCAGCAGCCTGGCTTTCAAAGGAGGACTCCTCACCGGCTCTGCGGCAGGTAGCCGGCCCACACGGTGTGCAGCGCCAGGAGGCAGAAGGCCGCCAGCGCCATCATGGGCCAGCGAACGCCGCTGCCCGCCGACAAGGCCAGCAGCAGCGACGGCAACAGCAGCAGCGTGAGCATCGCAGCGGCGCTGACGCGCGCCCAGGCCGCCTGTGCCGCCAGGCCACGGCCGGTGAACCAGCACAGCGTGGCGACCACCAGGCCCGCCACGGCAACCATGGCCACCACGTTGAACATCCACTGCGCCACCGACCCCACCGCACCGGCGATGGAGGCGATGGCCGTGCTGATCCCTTTGAGCATCAGCAGGAGGGCGTCGGGGTTGCTGCCAAACCCGGCGCCCGCTGCACGCTCACTCGCGTCGCCGCCGGCACCCACCGCCCGGTACAAGCCGTAGAGCACCAGCACCACGGTCGACGGGGCGCCCAAGAGCCCACCTGCCCAGGTGAACAGGCTGGCAAGCATCGCCATCGACACGGGATTCATGGCACGGATGCTTTTTCAAAAGCCGGCAACAACGGCATCGATGCGGTCCAGGCGCACCACGATGCGCGAAGACTGCGCGTTGCGCCCCACCACGCAACAGCCCTCGACCGACGTCACCACCATCGCAATCGCCGCACCTGCGGCATGCACCGTGACACCGCGGCCCTTGGCCAGGCTGTCGGCCAGCAAGGCCTTCAACGGCCCCAGGTCCTCCGCCGCATGGCTGGCCGGCGAGAAGGCCAGCCCCGCTGCCAGGCAGCAGGTCGCCATGCAGGTGGTCAACGACGACTGGATCTTGCGAACGTTCGAACGGTGCATGCGGTTCATGGCTTGGCCCTTGGATTGACAGAAGAGAAGCCGGTACTGTGGCCACCGCTTGCATCAGCCGCGCTTCAAGCGCGCTGCCATCTTGTTTCGTTTGTTGTCTGCCGACGCGCCCTGCGCCCCGCGACCACAATACTTGCCCTCTTCCGGCAACCAGCGGACCGCCCGTTTGAACACCCTGACCCAACTTCGCAGCGGCGCCCTCCAGGGCGCGCAACGCCTGACCCTGCGCGCCGGCCTGCGCGAGCTGCCCGAGGAGGTCTATTCCCTGGCCGACTCGCTGGAGGAGCTGGACCTGTCCGGCAACGAGCTGGACGACCTGTCCGACGACCTCACCCGGCTGCACCGGCTGCGCGTGATCTTCTGCTCCAACAACCGCTTCACGCGGCTGCCCGAGGTGCTGGGCCGGTGCGAGGCTCTGGAGATGGTGGGCTTCAAGGCCAACCAGATCGCCGAGGTGCCAGCCATCGCGCTGCCGCCGCGGCTGCGCTGGCTGATCCTGACCGACAACCGCATCACCGCCCTGCCCGACGAGCTGGGCCGCAGGCCGCGCCTGCAGAAGATGGCGCTGGCCGGCAACCGGCTGCGCGCCCTGCCCGCCAGCCTCGCGGCCTGCGGGCGGCTGGAGCTGCTGCGCATCTCGGCCAACCAGCTCGACGGCCTGCCCGACTGGCTGCTGGCGCTGCCACGGCTGACCTGGCTGGCCCACGGCGGCAATCCTTTCAGCGCCGCGCACGAGGCGCACGCGCTCAACCACGCACCCATGCCGAGCGTGCCGTGGTCACAGCTCGACGTGCAGGGGCTGCTGGGCGAAGGCGCGTCGGGCCACATCTACCGCGCTGCCCCGGCCGGCGGCGAGGCGGTCGCGGTGAAGGTGTTCAAGGGCGAGGTCACCAGCGACGGCCTGCCTTCCACGGAGCTGGCGGCCTGCCTGCATGCGGGCGCGCACCCGCAGCTGATTCCCGCCATCGGCCGCCTCAGCGACCACCCGGCCGGTGCCGACGGCCTGCTGATGCCGCTGGTGGGCCCCGAGTTCCGCACGCTGGCCGGGCCGCCCAGCCTGGCCAGCTGCACGCGCGATGTCTACGACCCCGCCCTGCGCCTGACGCCACGCGCCGCGTTGACCGTGGCCGCCGGCATCGCCAGCGCGCTGGCCCACCTGCACGCGCGCGGCCTCACGCACGGCGACCTGTACGCACACAACATCCTGCACGACGGCCTGGGTCAGGCGCGGTTGGGCGACTTCGGCGCGGCGTCCTTCCTGGCCAGCGTGCCGGCGCATCAGGCCGTTAGGCTGCAGGCGCTGGACGTGCGCGCGCTGGGCTGCCTGCTGGAAGAGCTGGTGGCCTGCTGCGACGAGCGCACGCCGCCGCTGCAGGCCATGTCAGCGCTCGCGCAGGCCTGCCTGCAGGCGGACATAGACCGCCGACCAAGCGCTGCGGAACTGGCCAAGCTGTTGCTGGTGCAGGTCGCCTAAGTCTTCAACCACGGGGCCAGCGCCTTCGCCAGTTGCCCCAGCAAAGCCGGGTCGGGCATTGGCAACCGCAGGCTGGGCTGGCCCGTCTCGGGGTCGCGCTCGATGCGGATGGGCGGCGCCGCGCCAGGCTGGCGCTGCGCCGCCAGGCCCTGCAACATCGCCGCGCCGGCCTGCAGCAGTTGGGCCCACGCATCAGCCTCGGCCACCGGCTTCTCGCCGCCGTCGGCAGCCTCCCCGGCAGGCGCAGCCGCCTCTTTGGGCAACACAGCGGCCACCGCAGCAGGCAACGGCTCGGGCAGCGCGTGTTCCTCAGCCGCCACCGGCCCAACGCCCTCCCCGGCGCTCTCGTCCTCCCCCATCGCCCCCGCCACCTGCTCCACGCTCTTCATGAAGCTGGCCAGCCGCGTGCCCTGCAGGAAGACCTCGCTGGCGCCGCCGTCAAGCACGCCGGCAAACAGACTCTTCTTGAAGGCCAGCACGCCCAGCATGCCCTCCTCGATGCTGCCCTGGCCGATCAGGTTGACGACCTGCACGCCGCGCGACTGCCCCATGCGGTGCACGCGGCCGATGCGCTGCTCCAGCACCGCCGGGTTCCACGGCAAGTCCATGTTGACCACCAGCGCGGCGGCATGCTGCAGGTTCAGGCCGACGCCGCCGGCATCGGTGCTCAGGAAGATGCGGCAGTCGGGGTCGGTGTTGAAACGCTCCACCAGCGCGCCGCGCTGATCGCCCGGCACGCCACCGTGGAACAGCACATGGCCCCAGGGCCGGCCCGCCAGGCGGCGGCCGATCAGCTCGTGCGTGCCCAGCCACTGGCTGAACACCACCACCTTGGCGGCGGGGTCCTCCAGCCACTCGTCCAGCAAGGTCAGCAGCTCATCAGCCTTACTGCCATGGTCGGTCTCGTGGTCGAGCAGGAAGGTGCTGTTGCAGGCCATGCGCATGTTCTGCAGTGCGCACTGCAGGCGGCGCTGGTCCACGTCCGACAGGTAGCCCGTCTTGCGCCAGCGCGACACGATGCGCGTGACGATGCCGCCGTTCTCGTCATGGTGCACGCGCTGTTGCGGCGTCAGCGGCACGAACAGGCGGTTGTCCACGCGCTCGGGCAGTTGGGCCAGCACCTCGGCCTTGCGCCGGCGCAGCATCACCGGCGCCAGCGTCTGCTGGATGCGGTCCAGCGCGCGGTAGCCGATGACGCGGCCCGCGTCGTCGCGCAACTGGTGCTCGTCCAGCAGCTGCCATGTCGGGCCCAGGCGGTGCTGGTCGACGAACTGCACGATGGAGATCAGTTCCTCCAGGCGGTTCTCCAGCGGCGTGCCGGTGAGCACCAGCGCGTAGGGGCTGGCGATGCGCTTGAGCGCGCGGGCCGCCACCGTGTTCCAGTTCTTGATGCGCTGCGCCTCGTCGGCGATGACCAGTTCGGGCGCCCAGCCGGCGATGAGGTCGGCGTCGCGCGCCAGCATCTCGTAGTTGACGATGCGGCAGAAGGCGTCCTCGGCGTACTGCGCCTGGCGCTGCGGCCGCAGGCCATGGATGACCTGCGCGGGCCGGCCGGCGAAGCGCGCCAACTCTGCCTTCCACTGGTGCTTCAGCGAGGTCGGGCACACCACCAGCACCCGCTGCACGCCGAAGTGGCGCGCCATCAACTCGGCGGCGGCGATGGCCTGCACCGTCTTGCCCAGGCCCATCTCGTCGCCCAGCAAGGCCCGCCCCGCACGCGCCGCGAACAGCGCGCCTTCGGCCTGGTAGGGGTAGAGGCGCGCCTTCAGCAGCTTGTGCAGCGCCTTGTCGTGCGCGCCCTTGGGGTAGGCCTGGGCTAGTGTGAGCTGGCGCTGCTCGGCGTCGCGCACCTGGGCGATGAAGGCCCAGACATCGTCGCTCACGCGCAGCTCGTGGCCGGCGGCCTGCGCCGCCCGGGCCAGCGTGCTCACGTCGTCGAGCCGGTTCCAGGGAAGCGCCCAGCCGGCGGCGGCGTCGAAGCTCTGGCGCGCCCGCTTCAGCAGCGCCGGTGGGCAGGCCGCGCCGGGGTGCAGGCGCAGCTGGCGGGCGCCGAGGTAGTCGAGCCGGACTTCGCTGTGAGCAGCCCCATGGCCGCGTGCCAGGGCCGCCTTGCCACCGCGGCGCGCCTGCAGGCGTGCCAGCGTGAACTCGATGTGCTTGCAGGTGCCCAGGTGGTTGGTGGCGTAGTCCCAGCAGCTGCATGTATTGCGGCCCGGCTCCAGGCCACGGATGGTGACCTGGTAGTGCGTGCCGCTGTCGGGGTTGTCGACGCGGAAGGTCGAGAACACCGGCTCGCTGCCCAGGTTGCGCAAGCCGAAGGCCTGTTCGCGGCCGAACTGGCGTCGCAGCGCCGCCTGCCAGTCGGCCACCGGCAGCGTCTCGGGGCGGCGGGTGCGCGACAGGCGGGGCTCGGCGCTCGTTGTCGGACGGGTTGCGGGCTTGGCTTTGCGCGCAGCGGCAGCAGGCATGGCATCAGCGTGTGTGGCGGCGGGAGCGGCATTGTTGCCGCTGCACGACAAGGCGAACGATCCTCAATCGTTGATCACCACCAACATCCACGCGGCCTCGCGGCACGTCAAGGCGGCTGCAGAGCGGTTCAAGACGGCGGCCCGATGAGCACTGATGCTGCACCAAGTGAGCGACAACATCGCGCCGACCCTCAGCCCGTTCAGCCCCCTGGCCGGGCTTCAGGAAACGGGGGTAGCGGCCGTATCCAAGGCTGAATGTCGGTGGCGGGCAGAGCCGCCGTTCCTGTTCCCAGTGTCCCCTGCGTTGCATCACGGGCAGGAGTGGTCGCGCGCGCACAGGCGCCCGTCCACCATCGCCAGCACCTGATCGGCCTGGGCGATGAGGGCCGGTGCGTGGCTGACGATCAGTACTGCAGGGTCATCCGGCAGTTGCCGAAGCAAGGCCATGAGGGCCTGCGCACTGGCGGCATCCAGGTGGTTCGTCGGCTCGTCCAGCACCAGCAGCCGGGGCCGGCGCAACAAGACCCTGGCCAGGGCCACGCGCTGGCGCTCCCCCCCCGACAGCGGGCTGCCGCCCGGCCCCAGCCGCGTCGCCAGCCCCTCGGGCCGCTCGCTCAGCGCCACCCCCAGGCCCACGGCATGCGCCGCAGCCTGCACGGCCACGCGCGTGGCGCCGGGGGCGGCATAGGCGATGTTGTCGTGCACGGTGCCGGCGAAGAGCACCGGGTTCTGCGGCAGGTAGCCCACGCCACGACGGAACGCCGCGCGATCGATCCAGGCCCAGGGCACGCCGTCAACGCAGACGGCGCCGCTGTCCGCCTCGCCGAGGCCCAGCAGCACGCGCAACAGCGTCGTCTTACCGGCGCCGTTCTCGCCGGTCAGCACGGCGATGCGTCCGGGTTCGAGCGTCAGGTCGACGTTGCGGAACAGGACACGCCCGCCCACACGGCAGTTCACGTCTTCGAGCGTGACCCGCCAGCGCGTCGGCAGCACGGTCCCCTCATGCGCGGGCGCCGGTTGCATCGCCAGCAGGCGCTCGATGCCGGCCAGCGCGGGCATGCCTTGCGCCATCTCCTGCAGCGCGCCGAGCAAGCCCTGCAAGGCGCTGCGCAATGCCAGCAGCAGGAACAACACCGTGGCCAGGTGCGGCCCGGAGACCGCAGGCCCGCCGGCGGTCGTCACCCAAGCGAGCAGGCCCAGCAACGACAAGCCAAGCACCAGCGCATCGACCTCGGCCGTGCAGGCTTGTGTACCCGACAGCCTGCGCGCGAGCGCATGGGTATGAGCGATGGTGGCGCGGCACGCCTCGCGTTCATGAGATTCATGAGACTGGCTGACCGCAAGCTCATGGCGCAGCACGCTGCCACCGAGCTGCTCGTAGAGCTGGTCGATGGCCTCGTGCGTCAAGGCCATCTGAGCCGCCAGCCGCAGCGAGAGCCGCTGGCGCACCAGCCACAGTGCCGACAGCGCCAACAGCAACGGCAGCGCCAGCGCGGGCAGGGTCAGGGCGATGCCGCCCAGACACAACAGCACCAGCACCGCCCCGGGCAGCAGCGTGCCGAAGCAGGCGCGCGCCATCTGGCCCAGCAACTCGCTGTCGCGCGTCATGCCGAGCACGAAGCCCTCGGCGCCGTGGCGCAGCACTACGTCGACCGGCAGGCTCAGCTGCCGGTCCACCAACTGCTCGCGCAGGCGGGTCAGGCCGTGCTGGATGGCATCGATGACGATGCGCTGCCCGGCATAGCCCAGCACGGCCGCAGCCAGCAAGCCTGCGGCAGCGACGCCGGCCCAGGCCGGCACATCGATGCCACGCACGACCTGCCCGACCGCAGCGGACACGAGCAGCAGCACGCCGGCTCGCAGCAAGGCCATCAGCAGCCCGGCGGCCAGCGCCGTCGACCGTGCGCCAAGCAACCGCCACAGCGACCGCATCACGCGGCCCGGCCGCCAGGAGCGCAGCGGGGCCGCCAGCCCCGGGCGACGAGCGAGCGCAGCCACATCCAGCGGTTTTGCCGCGGCGCTGGCAGGTTCAGGCATCGGATTGAACCGCGTTGGCTTGAATGAGGAACCCACGTGAGCCAACCTGCCGATGGCATAGTGAAATCAGACGAACGGGACGGACCGGATGGAGGGATGGCGAGCTTGGGGCGACAAGGCGCGGCTGCGCGGCATGCGCCGGCATGTGCAGGCCTGCTGCATCGCCGGCCGCCTGCAAGCACGGCCCCGGCCGGCCGAGACGCCCGACACCGACCTGCAGCAGCGCGGCGCCGAGCTGTGCACGCAAGCCCTGGCATGCTTCAGCCAGATCCGCGCCGCCTGCGGCGAACGCGTGCTGCTGATCACCCTGCCCTCGCCAGCGGGCCGGGTGTGGTTCGAAGACCTGCGCTGCGCGCTGAAGCACATCGGCGTGGCGGCCCTGCGCATCGACGACGAGCAGGGCTTGACGCCGGCGCTGGTGGCGGGCTTCCAGCCCACGCTGCTGCTCGGCCTGGACACGGATCAGCTTCACCTGCGCCTGCAAGCGGTCGGCATGGATGTGCCATCGCGCTGCACGCGGCTGCTGATCCCCGCACGCGACAGCCCCGAGTCCCGCGCGCCACTGACCGCCGCCGAGTCCCGGCGCCTCGACCGCATGGCCAGTGGCGCCGGCGCGGACCTGCTGCTGTCGCTGCATGCCGAGCCGTTCATGCAGCGCTCGGTAGCGCCGTGGCTGGCCATCGGCAAGCCCTTGCTGTGGCTGCCGCAGGCCGCCAGCCCGTTTCGCGACCGACCCCATGCCGGCGAGCGCGTGTTCGACTACGCCCACCTGTCCGTGGCCAATCCGGAGCGGGTCAAGGCGGTGTGGCAGACGATGTGCGGCATCCTCGCCCGGCACCACGGCCTGTTCGGCGAACGCGAGACCTGGGGCTTCGGCGTGCCGCGGCTGCCGGTTGAAGAGCACGCCCGCTGCCAGGCCCTGGCCCGCGTGTCGCTGGCTCCGCTGGTGGCGCCCCTGCTCGACGTGGCCGGCGATCTGACGCAGCGCGTCTACGCCGCCGCCGCCAGCGCCACCTTCCAGATCACCGAACTCAGCCCGCTGACCCGGCAGCACTTCGACGACGACGAACTCATCGCCGTGCCGCGCGGACCGGGGTCGCTGCACGACACCTTCGATCGCTGGCTGGACGACCGGCCGGGGCGCGAGCGCATCGCGCGGGGCGCGCTGGAGCGCGTGTACCGGGATCACACCAGCCTGCACCGCGCGGTGCAACTCATCGACGAGGTGCAGGCCCGGCGCTGATGGCGGCATGATCATGCGTGCCTCAAGTCAAGGCCCACCGGGCGCCGATGTAGCCACCATGCAGCGCCCGCCGGCACGAGCGCTGCGCCCGCCCAGGCGATGACGCTTGGCTGCGGGTCGAAGACGAAGATGCACAGCTCCGCGACGTAGAACCAGCCCACCGCCAGCATGCGGTGGGCGTGGGCACGCCAGGGTTGCCTGTGCCCGGTGCGCAGGTCAGCAGCCGCCAGGACTCCCAGCGTCAGCGCCGTCCATGCGAAAGCCAGCACGTCGATGAGATCGCGCGCGACCAGGAAGCGCAGGAAGCCATGCAGCACGCCCAGCGCCACCAGCAGGCTCACGACGCCCAGCCCGTGCACCACCCACCGCGACCGCAGGAACTGTGCAGCGCCGCTCAGGGCGAGCAGCAGCGGCTGTAGCGCGAACAGCACGCCGAAGCGGTTGCCCGAATCCGCCGCCAGCCCCACGGCCAGCACGCTGCTGGTGACAACCAGCACCACCAGGCCGCGGCCGATCAGCACGTGATGCCGGCGCCAGGGCGTGGCCCGTGCCATCAGCGCCACCAGCCAGGCCAGCGTCGCGCCGCATGACAGCAGCACATGGGTCGCGATGACACCCTCGCGCGCGCTCACCGAACCTCCTCGGCAACCCGCACCACGCGCATGAAAACGTTCCGCTCCAGCCAGGCCTGCCCGCGCCCCCGCAACACCAGGTGCAGCCCATGGGCGAGGCCGGCCTGCCGGATGCCCTGCTCGTCGCAGTCCTCCGACAACACCATCAGCACCTCCGTGCGCATCAGGTCGAGCGCGGCCAGTTGCGCGAACAGCGCGTCGAAGAACTCGAAGCCCGCACCGCAAAACCAGGCCCGCTCAGGCATCGAACGCGGCGCGCGCGCGTAATACGGCGGGTTGATCAGGATGCAGTCCAGCGCCGGGGTGTGGATGCCGGCCAGCAGGTCGGCCACCACCACCGTCAGCGCCAGCCCGTTCGCCTGCGCATTGAAGGCGGCATTGGCCGCCGCAGCGGGGTTGATGTCCGACGCGATGACCTGCGCGCCGGCCCGGGCCACGGCCAGGCCGATGACGCCGCTGCCGCAGCCCATGTCGAGCACGCGACGGCCCGGCCACGGGCCGGGGCCGTCTGCCGAGAGCAGCCAGCGGGCGAAGAGCGCCGAGCTCAGCGTCGGGCCGGGCGGGAAGACGCCCGGGTCTATGCGCAGCCGCAAGCTGCCCAGGCGCCAGTGCTGCGCCTCCCGGCCGGCGCGCGCCAGGCGGCGCTGCAGCCACGGCGAGACGACCCGCCGCACCGGCCCGCGCGCGAGGCGCGCCAGCAGGCCGTGGCGCGGCAGGCCCCAGCTCATGCCGGCTGCATCCCGCTGCGGCGATGCCACCACATGCCCAGCCGCGAGCGCCACCAGGCCAGCCGGTGGGCCAGCGCGCGCGCACCGAACGGGCGCGCGGCCGTGGTCACCGCATGGGTGTGGGTGAGCAGACGCACCGCGTGGCGGTAGTAGTCGTCGCTGTAGGTGCGCGGGTAGCGGCGGTCGCGGTCGCTGCCCTGATCGAAAGGCGGCGCCGTGGTCTGGTCGGCCACCTGGTCATGGAACAGCGTGCCGCGGATCGGGTAGGCCAGCGTCACCGTGAACAGGTCCGGCCGCGCCTCACGCAGGTAGCGCTCGGTGGCGACGATGTCCGACTCGGTCTCGCCGGGGTAGCCCAGCATCAGGAAGGTGCCGGTCTGGATGCCCGCATCGGACGCCGCGCGGATCATCGCGGTGACCTGCTCGACGCGCACCTGACGCTGCATGGCGTCCAGGATGCGCTGGGAGCCGCTCTCCGCGCCTATCCAGACGCGCACGCAGCCGGTGCGTGCCAGCAGCTGCACGACCCGCTCGTTCATGCGATCGGCCCGCGTGATGCATTCGTAGCGGATGCGCAGCCCGGCGGCATCGAGCGCCTCGGCGAACCCGGCGAGCCAGTTGTGGTTGATCGTGAACACGTCGTCGACGAACCAGAACTGGTCGGGTGCGTAGCGGTCCACCAGGTTGCGCAGTTCGGCCACCACATGCTGTGGCGAGCGGCGGCGGTAGCTGGTGCCGTAGACGGCGCGGCTGCACCAGGCGCACTTGTAGGGGCAGCCGCGCTGGGTGCTGACGTTCAGCGAGGTCTGGCCATGGGCGGCGCGCCAGGCCTGCAGATAGGGCTGCAGGTCGATGCGATGACGCGCGGGCTCGGGCAGCTCGTCGAGCTCGGGCACGAAGCGGCGATCGCCAGTGAACACCGGCTGCCCCTGGGCATCGGCGTGAATGAGGCCGGGGATCGCGGCCAACGCTGCAGCGTCCCGGCAGGCCTCCTGCGACAGCCGCGCCACGTCGGCCATCGTCTGCTCGCCCTCGCCGACGACCAGCAGGTGCGCGCCGTGGCTCAGGTAGTCGGCGGCGTTGTGGCGCACGTCGGGCCCGCCCAGCACGATGACGGGGCCGTCCTCGCCACCGCCCAGCGCCGCGATCAGACGCAGCACCGAGCTGCGTGTCATCAGCGTCACGTAGAAGGCCATCATGCGCGGCCGCAGGGCACCCACGCGCTGCACGAAGGTGTCGGCATCGAGGAAAGTGGCGTCGATGACGTGGTGGTCAATGCCGTCGCGATCCAGCCATGCCGAGATGGACAGCAGGCCCAGCGGCGGATAGGGCCGCATGATGCGCTGCTCGATGGCGTCGTCGGCGATGAAATAGCCGTGTGTCAGGATCAGGCTCATCGTCACCGCCTGCGCCACTGAATCAGCGCATGGTCCGACAGGCAGGCACCCCAGGCGGCCGTGAGCCAGCGGCGGTCAAGCCGCTCCATCAGCGCCAGCCAGCGCGGCGCACGGCGTGCCAGCGGTTCCAGGTAGGACGGCGGCACCGCCAACCCGACCGGGCGTACCCGCTCGCGCTGGAAGTGGCTGCCCAGAGCCCGCTGCATGTCGGCCACGCCGTGGTACCACACCGACAGCGGGGGCTGGGCGTCGCCCAGGCGGGCCGACACCGGCCCGCCGCGCCAGCGCCGTGCGGCCCGGCGGGGTTGCAGGTGCAGCAAGGCCCAGGCGCTTTCCCACAGGCACAGCCGCGGCATCACGACGGCGATGACCTGCCCCTGTGGCGCCAGGCAAGCCGCCAGCGGAGCCGCCAAGTCTTGCAGCACCTCGGGCGACAGGCAGTTCAGACCACCGAAGTTGGAGAACACGAGGTCGAACGGCCCGCCCAGGTCCTGCGCCCTCACCTCACCGGATGCCAGCGCCTGGACGTCCAGCAGCTGCGTCTGCAGCCGATGACCGAGCCCGCTGCACTCGAACTTGCCGCGCGCCACGCGCAGCATCTCGCCCGACACGTCGGTGGCCACCACACGATGACCGGCGCGGGCCATGTGCAGTGCATCCTCGCCGGTGCCGCAGTTCAACTCGAGCACGGCAAGGGTCCGGCCATGCAGGCACAGGCAGTCGTCCAGGACGTCCCAGACCACGCGCCGCTGCGCCGCACCCACCAGGCTGTGGGTGAAGTCGCCGTCGTAGCCGGCGGCCAATGCATCAAAGGCGGCCGCACTCATGGCGAGACCACGGCGCCGGCGGGCGCCGGCAGACGCTGTTCGCGCCACATGCCAATCCGCGCTGACAGCAGCGACGGCGTGACACGCAGCAGGGAGGCCAGCGTGCGGAGCCGGCCACCGCGCGCCGGTGGCGGCAACCGCCCACGCAGCACCGACCAGCAGCGTGCGACGTGGAAACGCCGCGACGTGTAGGCATGCAGATGCCGGTAGAACGCCGGTGAGAAGGTGCCGGGAAACATCAGGTCCAGGTCGTTGCTATGCAGCCAGTGGGTCTTGCTCCCCATCTGGGCTTTGACGCGATCATGAAACTTGGTGCCCGGCAGTGGGTAGGACACCGAGATGCCGATCTCATCGGGCATCAGTTGAGCTACCATCTGCTGCGTGAGTCGGATGTCCTCGCCCGTTTCGCCCAGATAGCCGAACTGCAAGAACAGGGCCGACCTGACACCGTGCCGCTTCAGCGCCTGCACGGCACCGTCGATCTGTGCACGGGTGATGCCCTTGTCCATCGCGTCGAGGACACGCTGCGAGCCGCTCTCGGCACCAATCCACGCCGTCTCCAGGCCCGAACGCACCATCGCGTGGAGCTCCCCGGCGTCGCGCAGCAGCAGGTCGGCGCGGGTCTGGATGGTGTAGTGCAAGTCCAGGCCACGCTCTTGCACGAGCGTTGCAAAGCGCTGCACCCAGCCCGGCTTCAGGCCGAACAGGTCGTCGGTGATCCAGAAGTGCTCGGCGCCGTGGCGCTGCACCAGCAGCTGCATCTCATCCACCACCTGCTCCGGCGACCGGACGGTGTAGCGCTTGCCATAGAGCGGCTTGGCACACCAGTTGCATGCATACGGGCAGCCGCGCGTGGTGGCGACGTTGAGCGAGAAGCGGCCGTGCCGGCGCCGCCAGATCTCTCGATAGGGCGCCAGGTCAACGAGATCCCAGGCCGGCGGGGGCAGGCGGTCCAGGTCGGTGATGGGCGCCCGTGCCTGAGAGCGCAGCACGCAATCCCCGTCCAGGTAGGCCAGCCCCGGGATGTCGGCCCAGGGCCTGCCGTCGCGCCAAGCGGTCAGCACGTCGGCCAGCGTGGCCTCGCTTTCGCCGCGTATGACGGCCGCCGCGCCCGCGCGCAGATAGGGCTCGGGGAAGTCCGTCGCGTCGGAGCTGCAGACGGCCACGCGGGCTCCGAAGGCGCGTGCCAGCCTCACCATCTGCAGGGCTGCATCCCGCATGCGGTCGAGGCACATCTTGGTGAGGTAGTTGAAGCCGTCCTCCTGCAGGAGGACGAAGGCCGGGCGCTCGCGCTCCAGGCGGCGCAGGAAGTCGAGCTCGCTGTCGGCCAGGCCTGCGTCGAACACCCCGGCTGTGAAGCCAAGGCTGCGCACCAGCCCGGCCGCATACAGGCTGCCCAGCGGCGGATACGGCTTGCCGGCCTGCCATTGCTTGGGATCGAGCCGGTAGTAGTAGGCGGATGCCACCAGCACGGTGCCGTCGGCGGTGCCACGCGAGATGGGTGAACCTGCCTGCTGCTCCAACCGGTCCAGATTCGTTTGGTAGCGGTCGAGGATGCGGTACTTCCACTCCATGCTGTGGACCTTGGCCACATCCCGGCTGACTTCAAAGCTGTTGCGCGCCGTCAGCGACTGCAACTGCGCAATGGTGCGGCGATGACGCCGGCAGACCAGCCGCCAGGCGCACCAGTCAAGCAGCCCACCCACAGGCCCGCTCAAGGCCATCTCGCCGAGACGGCGCCGCGCGGTGCGCACGGGCTCTTCGGGGCTTGCCTGGATAGGCCGGTTCGGCAGATAGGTCTTAGCCCAGAGATTGGCTTCCTGCATGCGCCTGAGCACAGGCCCGCCAGCCACCGGGATCAACGTGGACAGCTCCATCGCCGTGAACGCATCCCGCCGCTCCAGCGCCAGCCTGTGGCTCGCGATCGTGTAGTTGGAGCACAGCATCGCGGGCGAGGCGAGCTTGCGTCGGTGGAATCGCAGCAACGCGTAGACCAGCCACAACCGCCCCGGGCGCGTGATGATGAGGAAGTCGAAATCGCCATCCTCTGCCAGCGACCGCTTGGACAGCGAGCCTGAGATGGCCACACCGTCGACGAAAGGCAGGCGCATCAGGCCGCGCCCGACGGCAACCGCCTGCGGCATGGCTTCGTCGGCGCGGGCGCGGTTGGCCGACCAACGTTCGATCGGGTCGCCCATCTCCGCGATCCAGAAGCACTCATCCCGGTAGGCCACCAGCCCTGCGGTCTGCAGACGCTGCAGTGCGCCCGCCACCTCGCTGATCGACACCCACGGCGTGTCCAGGAATTGCCTCACCTCCTCGAGCGTCAATGGGCAGCCGAACACCTGGCGATAGGCAAGCGTCCTCAGCACCGCCTGCTGGACGACATCCAGCGGCAGCCTCAGCGCTGCTCCGGGTTCAGTGAGCTTCAGCATAAAACCCTTCCACCTCGGGACGCGTATACCGGCGCAGGCGTTGCAACACCTTCAACTCAAGCGGCCGCCGGTACACGCCGCTCCAGTAGCGCGGCAGCGATGCGAGCTGCATCATTCGGCGACCCCAGTTGCCCAGGCTGAAGTCGGTGCACGTCGGATAACGAGCGTTCAACACGGTCTCGAAGTCGTGGATGTGCCGCACCATCTCTGGCGTCAGCCACGGCGTCAGCGGATTGCGGTGCAGGTCGAACGAGGCCCACGACGGGCTCACCCATTCCTCCAGCGTGGTCGGGAAGCGAAAACCGGCGGCCTGGCTGCTCTGCTGCAGCGCGCTGCCCTCGGTGGGCACCGGGCTGTAGATGTAGAGAATGATCTCGGTCGCCGGGCTCTGATCCTTAAGCCTGCGGATGAAGCCGATGTCGCGCTGGATCTGGCTCCAGACCTGGGCCTCGGTGGGCCGCGGAAAGCCGAGCACAAACGAGTACTCGGGGATGATGCCGAACGACAGCAGCCGGGCGGCGAAGCGCAGGATCTGCTCACCCGACTGGCGGCCGCCCTTGTCGACCATGGCCAACACCTCGTCGTCGCCACTTTCCGCACCGAAGAAGATCATGCGGCAGCCGGCCTCGCGCATCAGTGCCAGCGTCTCATCGCTGTAGCGATCCATCGTATCGATGCGGCCCTCGCCCCACCAGGTCATGCCCTGCCCGCGCATGCGCTCGGCAAAGGCGCGAACCCTCTTCTCGGAAACGAAGAAGTTGTTGTCTGTGAACTCGATGGCGTCCACGCCGTGGGCGTCGCGCATCTGCAGCACGTCGTTGGCCACCGACTCGGCCGAGCGCGCCACCCAGCGCCCCTGGTAGAGAGGCACCACGGCGCAGAAGGCGCACATGAAGGGGCAGCCCATGCTGGTGTGCATGGCGTGGGTACGGCGGCCGAGGAAGGTGCGGGGCAGGTAGCGCGCGATCGGGTGGCGCCGCGCCAGCAGGTTGAGCGGCAGTGGCGGCTGGAGGTCCAGGTCGGGCATCGGCGCGCGGCCGGTGCGCACCAGGCCACCCTCCCGCTGAAAAATCAGTCCCGGGATCGCATCGGTCGAGCGCCCCTCGCACAGCGCCCGCAACAGCGCAGGCAGAGCCCCCTCGCCGGCCGATTGCACGACGTAGTCCACCCAGCCCGACTGCAGCACGGCCTGCGGATGGTTGGAAGGAAAGTAGCCGCCCCAAATCGTGACGATGCCGGGAAAGCGCTCCCGCACCTGGCGGGCAACCGGCACCGCCTGCCGCAACTGCGGCCCGGGCATCACGGTACAGCCGAAGAAGCCGAAGCGGCCGGAGGCCAGCATCGGCTCGATCACCGCCCAGGGATCAGGCTCTAGGTTCCCATCCACCAGCTCGACCTCACAGGTGCCGCCCAGAGCCGCGGCGATGTGCAGCAGGCTGTTCGGCACGCGGCAGGTGCGCGTGGCCCAGGGATTGAAGAGCAGGATGGCCGGCTTGGGCGTCGCAGCTACGGTCGTGTTGGCGTCTGCCTGTGCGACGGCAGGCCGTCTCAGGAAGACCATGGGGACGCCGACGGGCGACACTGTCACGACGCTGTCAGAACATGCCATGCAGCTCGACGAAGCTCAGTCGCCGGTTGTCGACCGCGTTCTGCGGAATGCCGCCGAACTTCCGGTAGCCCGCGCGCAGTTGCACGAAGGCAATGGGCGTGTACTCGTAGACCAGGCTCCAGCGCACCTTGTTGTCGTTGGCCACGCGGCGGTCCGGGTCGAGGTACTCGCTGGTGAGCTTCAGGTTGTGGCCTTGCTGCACCAGCCAGTTGGCCTCCAGCAGCGTCGCGAACTGGCGGCGGCTGCCCTCGGGGTAGCCGGTGTCACTGACCAGGTCGACCTCGGCCAGCCAGGCGATGGGGCCTGTCGTCGTGCCTGCAAACAGCCCGTAGGCCTCGCGGTTGCCGGCCGCCGACTTGACCCGCGCCGCCGCCGCGCCGACGCGGCCCCAGGGCTGCAGCCAGGTCGCCTGGGCCGTCGTCTGGTGGCCGCCGGACCCGCCGCTGTTGCCCGGGCCATTGCTGCGCACGACCTGGATGGACCACTCATCGGTCTCGCGGCCCAGCTCCACGCCCTTGTCGGGCACCGTCATGCTGACGCCGCTGAGCTGCCGCACGATGGCCAGGCTGTCCTGCAGCCGCCAGCCGAACGGCAGGTAGAACTGGCCCGCCTTGGCATACCAGCCCAGGCCCGGCGTCGACAGGCGCACATAGGCCTCCTGGCGCTCGGCCTTGCCCGGGGCGACCTGCTGGTCCAGATGGACGCCCAGGTAGTCCTTGATCAGCTGCACGTCGGCGTACAGCCGCACCTGCTCCGTGCCGCCTACCTGCGTGGTCGGCCGGCCGGAGACCGCCGTGCGCGTGGTCGCCGTGCGCAGATCGCCACCCAGGCGCAGGCGGTCGTCGAACAGCGAGCCGTTCCAGCCCTGCAGTGCGTCGGGCAGCGCATTGGCCGGGATGGCACCCTGGGCGAAGGCGTTGCCCACCGCGTTGCGCAGACCGCCGCCGGTCGGGTTCACATGGCAGGCCACGCACTTGATGCCACTGCGGATGGCGAGATAGGGCTCGGCGCGCGCGGCGCCGGAGATCAACAGTGCCAGGGCCAGGCCCAGCAACAGGCGTGCGGCCTTCATGGCTGGGCTCCGTTGTTGATCCACTGGCGGATCAGCGCAATCGTCGGCGCGTCGAGGAAGGGCCCGCCCAGCGGCATGCGCGCTCCGACGGCCTGGTGGCCTTCGAGCTTGTGGATGAGGTAGCTGTTGGCCGCATCGCCCGGCGCCACGCGCTTTAGCGAGGGCACGCCGCCGCTGTTCACGCCCACCAACATCGCGTAGCTGTTGGTCGCGTCCAGCCGCAGGCCGCGCGGCGCGCTGGCGCCGGCATGGCAGCCGGTGCACGCGGGCGTGAGGACATGCGCCTGGATGGAGGCGAAGCTCGCCGTCATCGGCCCGTTCGGGTCAGTGCCTTCACCGACAGGCCGGCCATTTGCATCCAGCCCGTCACCACTGCCGCCGCCGCAACCTGCGACCAACGCTGCGGTGACGCCGAGCGCCACCCACATCCTTGTCTTCACCCTCA
The DNA here is from genome assembly GCF_043555835.1 of Pelomonas parva. Lineage (NCBI taxonomy): Bacteria > Pseudomonadati > Pseudomonadota > Betaproteobacteria > Burkholderiales > Sphaerotilaceae > Roseateles > Pelomonas parva. The sequence goes on from NZ_JBIGHV010000001.1 coordinate 620,920, forward strand.
TCGCTGCCCTTTCGCGGTTGTCATTGCGGCGTGAGTGCCGGCCCGCAACGCGAGGGTTCAAGCGAAAGGAAAAAGTTTGATCAGAAAGCCGTGGTCAGGTTGAGCAGCGCCGTGCGGCGACGCGTCGCATCGATCCATACAAACGGCCCGCCCCGGCTGGCGGCCACCCACAGCAGCTGCAGCTCGCTGCCTGCGCCGAGCTGAACGGACACGCCGGCACGCAGGTCCAGCCGCCAGGCGCGCGGCGGCCAGCGGTAGACGACGCTGGGCCGACCCCAGCCGCGCAGCAGGCCCAGGTGGCCCACGGCCGCCACGCTCTGGGTCAGCGGCCACTGCAGGTTGAACTCGCCGTAGAGGCTGCGCTGGCCGTTGCCGTAGTAGTCCGGCGACGCGTACAGGCGCAGGCTCCAGCGCTCGCCGAGCAAGGCCGCATAGGCCTCGGCGAAGTCGTAGTGCTGCAGGTTGTCGAAGCAGTGCGCGAGCAGCCCCGCCTCGGCATCCAGCCCCGGGCGCAGCTCGACGACGCGCCCGCCATAGGCGCGCAGCCAGCCGCTGCGGCGGCCGTTGTCGAAGCGGGCTCGCGCCAGCGACGCGCCCGCATACCAACCGCCCTCGCCGTCCCAGGCCAGGCCCAGCTGCGCGGCGGGCTTGTCGCCGCTGTAGCTGACGCCGCGTTCGCGCGCGTCCGACTGCAGCGACAGCGTGGCGCCGACGTCCGCCTGTGCGCCCGCAGCGCCCAGCCAGAGCGGGGCGAGCAGCGTGAACAGTCGAAGAAATTGGGCCGGGCGCGCGGGGGGCATCAGTCCACAGTTTGCCCCAGCGCCTTGCAGCTGGACACGCGCGTGCCCACGTGGCGGGCCAGCGTCGCGCAGCTGTCGAGGCGACCTTGGGCGGCCGTGACGAGGGCAGTCGCCGACGGCGCACGCATGTCCAGCTCGCGCACCAGCGCCAGCAGCCCCGCCGCATGCGCCGCCGCGAACGACGAGCCCGTCACCACCGTCCAGCCGCCGCCCGGCGCCGTGCTCGGCACGTCGCGCCCCGGCGCGAACACGGCGCCGATCGGCAGCGGCGGCGCGTTGCCCACCACCAGCACACCCGGGTGGCTGGCGGGGAAGCGGCTGCCCGGCCCGCCCCGGGTCGGCAGCGCCGCGACAATGGTGGCGCCGCGCGCCTGCGCCTGGTCCAGCAGCAGGCCCAGAAGCCGGTCGTCCGGCCCGCCCAGGCTCAGGTTGATGATGTGGGCGCCCTGCTGGATGGCCGCGTACAAGGCCTTGGCCAGGCCGAGGCTGGTGCACATGGTTTGCGCATTGGCCGCCTGCCAGCAGGCGCGCAGCGCAATGAGCCGGGCCTGCGGCGCAATGCCGGCGATGCCCGCGCCGTTGTCGGCCCGCGCCGCGATGATGCCGGCCACCGCCGTGCCATGGCCCTCGGCGGGCGGCGGGCGGTCGTCGACGAAGTTCTGGTTGTGCGCCACCTGACCGGCCAGGTCGGGGTGGTCGGCCTGCACGCCGCTGTCGATGACGGCCACGCGCACGCCGCGGCCGGTGGCCAGCTGGTGCAGCTCCGCCAGCTGCCACTGCTGCGCGGCGGGCTGGGCGGCGTAGAGCGGCTCCTGGCCCGCGCCCTCGGCCTGATAGAGGCTGACGGGCTGAGCCCAGGCCACGCGAGCGTCCTCGGCCACGGCCGTGGCGGCCTCGGCGGGGCTGCGGCGGTCGCCGTCGGGCAGGCGCATGACAAAGCAGTCCACGCCGGCCAGCGGCATGGGCCAGTCACTGCGGATCTCCAGCCCGTGGCGGCGTGCCAGGTCTTGCGCCACCCGCTGGCGCGACTGCCGGCCCACGCCCGTGCCGTAGCTGCCGGCATAGCTGCCATCGGGCCGGTAGTGGGCCTTGGGCAGGTTCAGCATGACCAGCACCTGGCGCTGCGCCTCCTCGGCCTGCGCGAAGGCGCGCGGCGCGGCCGCCATCAGCAGCAGCGCGGCCAGCAACACCAGCCAGCGCTTCATCGCGCCGGCCCGGGCTGCAGCGGCTCGGCCATCGCCACCAGCGGCGACACGCGCAACGCCGCCAGCCCGCGCGGCTCGACGCGCAGCAGCCAGGCGCCGGTCTCCGTCGGCCCGGCGACGACGCTCGCGCCCTGCGCCCGCAGCAGCTCGCGCAGCGCCTGCTCGCTGGTGCCGGGTTTGAACATGACGAGGGCGTCCGCCGCCACCGGCGCCGTGCCGGCTGCAGACAGTCCCTCGTAGCCCGGCGCTTCCACGCGCGCCTGCAGCCACAGGCCCAGCAGCAGCGCGCATGCCGCGCCCTGCAGCCCCAGCGCCCAGGGCATCCAGCGTTGCCGGGCCGGCTTGGGCTCGGGCCGCATGCTGGCGTGCAGCTTCGCCAGGCCGGCCTCCACGTCACCGCCCGCAGGCGCCGCGCCGGCCGCGCTCAGCAGCGTCTGCATCGGCCGCTCGGCGGCCAGCTCGTTGCGGCAGTCGGGGCAATGCAGCAGATGCCGCTGCACCTCGGCCATTTCATCGTCGCCCAGCTGGCCACGCGCAAACCAGGGCAGCAAGGCCTGCACGGCCGCATGCTCGTCGTGTTGTTCCATCGGGATCACCACACTCATGACAGTTCTCCATGATGACCGGCCAGGTCATCCAGCAGCAGGCGCAGGCGCCGCCGCGCATAAAACATCCGCGTCTTCACGGTCTCGGGCGGGCAGCCCACCACTTCGGCGATCTCGCCGTAGGCCATGTCATGGAAGTAGCACAGCTCCACGACGGCGCGGTGCTCCGGCGACAGCTCGGCCATGGCCTCGCGCAGCCGGCCGCGCAGCTGGGCGAGGTTGAGCTGCTCGACCGGCCCCGGCCCCGGGTCGGCCGCCTCGTCGGCCTCGTCCATGTCCATCGGCAGGTCTTGCCGGCTCAGCGCCTTCAGGCCCTTGCGGTAGGCGATGCCGAAGATCCAGGTCGACAGCTTGCTGCGCCCGTCGAAGCTGTCGGCTCGCTGCCAGACGACCAGCATGGTGTCGTTCAGCGCCTCCTCAATGGCCTCGGGCTGGCGCATCAGGTGCGTCAGGAAGCGCCACAGCCGGGGGTGGTAGACGCGATAGAGCGCGTCGAAGTCGGCCCGCCGGCCGCGCTGGATGCCGGCGAGCAGGGTCAGTTCGACGGTTTCCGAGGTCTGCGCGCGGCCTTCCGGCGGGGCGGACTCGCGTTTCTTTCGGATGCTGGGCCAGATGGACATGCGTGTGAGTTCCAGGCCGACGCCCGAAGGTTCAAACGGCATCCTAGGGTTTTGCCGCGCGGTATCGTTGCGGCCATGAGCGACGCCTCCTCAATGTCATTGCCCGAGCCGGCCGAGGGGTGGCAGGACGGCTCGCCCGACGCCGAACCGCAGCTGCTGGCCAGCGGCGAGCGCGAATGGCGGGTCAGCGGCGACTGGACGCTGCTGGCGCTGCGCGGCCGCTACGACGAGTTCCGCCAGCGCGTGGCCGGCGCCGTGGCCGCGGGCAGCGACCCGCTGTGGGACCTGCGCGGCGTTCGCCGGCTGGACACCGCAGGCGCGCTGACGCTGTGGCAGGGCTGGGGCAGGAAGGCGCCGGCCCGGCTGCTGTGGCTGCCGGAGCACGTGACGCTGTTCGCGCAGTTCCTGCAGCCCGTCGCTCTGCCCAAACGGGGCCCCCGCCTGGGCCCCGGCCTGGCCTTTGCCGAGGCTCAGCTCATGGCCTTTGCGCGGCATGCCGTCGACCTTGTCGCGCTGACCGGCCGCCTGCTGCTGGACGTGGTGCTGGTGCTGCGCCACCCGTCGCTGATCGGCTGGCGCGAGATCTCGGCCAACGTCTACCGCACCGGCGCGCAGGCGCTGCCGATCACGGCGCTGGTGGGCTTCCTCGTCGGCCTGACGCTGTCCTACCTGATCTCGCGCCAGCTCAAGACCTATGGCGCCGACATCTTCGTCATCAACATCCTGGGCCTGGCCGTGCTGCGCGAGCTGGGGCCACTGCTGGCGGCCATCATCGTGGCGGGCCGCTCGGGCTCGGCGATGACGGCGCAGATCGGCGTCATGCGCGTCACGCAGGAGCTGGACGCGCTGTCCGTCATGGGCATCTCGCACACCGTGCGGCTGGTGCTGCCCAAGGTCTTGGCGCTGGCCATCTCGCTGCCACTGGTGGCGCTGTGGACGAGCGCGCTGATGCTGCTGGGCGGCATTGCCGCCGCGAGCGCCCAGCTCAAGCTGGACCCGGTGCAGTTCCTGCATCTGCTGCCTGGCGTCGTCGAGCCGGTGAACCTGTGGCTGGGCTGGATCAAGTCGGTGCTGTTCGGCGGCCTCATCGCGCTGCTGGCCTGCCACTTCGGGCTGCGCGTGAAGCCCAACACCGAGAGCCTGGGCCAGAGCGTGACGCAGTCGGTGGTCACGGCGATCACGCTGGTCATCGTCGTCGATGCGATCTTCGCAGTGCTGTTCTCCAACGTGGGCATATGAACACCGAAGCCATCATCGAAGTCGACAACGTGACGACCGCCTTCGGCAGCCACGTCATCCACCGCCACCTCAACCTCACCGTGCATCGCGGCGAGGTCATGGCGCTGATCGGCGGTTCGGGCTCGGGCAAGACGACGCTGCTGCGCCTGCTGCTGGGCCTGGACGTGCCGCAGGCCGGCAGCGTCAAGATCTTCGGCCACCCGCTGGGCCGCTGCGCCGTGCGCGACCTGGAGCGCGTGCGCTACCGCTGGGGCGTGCTGTTCCAGGCCGGCGCGCTGTTCTCGGCGCTCAGCGTGTTCGACAACGTCGCGCTGCCGCTGCGCGAGCTCAAAAGCGTGCCGGCGGACATGGTCAAGCCCCTGGTCATGCTCAAGCTGGCCCAGGTGGGCCTGAAGCCGGACGACGCACTGAAGCGCCCGGCGGAGCTGTCGGGCGGCATGATCAAGCGCGTGTCGCTGGCGCGGGCGCTGATCCTGGACCCGCAGCTGCTGTTCCTGGACGAGCCCACCGCCGGGCTGGACCCGGACAGCGCCAAGCAGTTCGTCAAGCTGCTGCGCAAGCTGCGCCAGGAGCTGGGCCTGACCGTCGTGATGGTCACGCACGACGTGGACACGCTGTTCGCCGTCGTCGACCGCGTGGCCGTGCTGGCCGAGCAGCGCATCCTGGCCTGCGGGCCGCTGGCCGAGGTGGCGCGGCTGCCGCATCCCTTCGTGCGCAACTTCTTCCTGGGCCATGTCGAGCGCTGCGCGGAGGAGGACCTGAAGCGCTTCCGCCTCAGCCTGGACGACACCAGCGAGGATGGCGGCGTGCCCGCCGTGCTGCGCGAAGAACAAACCGTTTGACTCCACCGATATGGAAAACAAAGCCCACGCCCTCGCCGCCGGCCTCTTCTTGCTGCTGCTGGGCCTCGCGCTGGCGGCCAGCGTCGCCTGGTTCCAGGGCGACACCACCGAGCGCGTCCACTACACCGTCGTCTCGCGCAGCGGCGTGCCGGGCCTGAACCTGAAGGCGCCCGTCAAGCTGCGCGGCGTGGAGGTGGGCTGGGTCGACAGCATCGGCTTCGACCCCGAGGACCCGCGCCAGATCCTCGTCGGCATCACGGTCGACGCGGCCGCGCCGGTGTCGGCCAGCACGCATGCGCAGCTGGGCCTGCAGGGTGTCACCGGCCTGTCCTTCGTCAGCCTGGAAGAGACCGACGCCAAGGCGCCGCTGCAGCGAGCCGCGCCGGGCGCGCGGCTGGCGCTCAAGCCGACGCTGCTGGACCGCCTGGCCGACAGCGGCCCGCTGCTGCTGGCCCGCTTCACGGAGACGGCCGACCGACTCAACGCACTCCTCAGCGACGACAACCGCGCGCAGCTCGGCCGCAGCCTGGTTCAACTGGAGCAGGCCGCCAGCGACACCAGCCGCCTGATGGCCGCGCTGCAGCCGGGTGCGCGCGAGCTGCCGGTCTTCCTGAAGGACGCCGACGCGACGGCCCGGCGCGCGACCGCAGCGCTGGGCGAGATCGAGGCGCTGGCCGCCGACAGCCGCGCACTGGCGCAGGAGCTGAAGACCCGCGTCGCCGTGCTGGACCGGCTGGACGGCGCCGCTGCGCAACTGCAGACGACCACGCGCAACCTCGAAGTCGCGCTGGTCGGCGACACGCCGCCGCGCAGCCGGCCGCTGCTGGGCGACATCGCCGCCGCCAGCCGCAGCGTGGAGCGCGCCGCCACCGATCTCGGCGACCAGCCGCAAAGCCTGCTCTTTGGCCGCGGCGCCCGCGCACCCGGGCCCGGCGAGACCGGCTTTGCCGAACGACTGAAGGACGGCAAATGAAGCGCCTTGCCCTGCTGACCCTGGCTCTGGCGCTGAGCGCCTGCTCGCTCGCGCCCACCGCGCCCACACGCGCCGTCTACGACCTCGGCCCCGCGCCCGCCGCTGCGGCTGCCGGTGGCACGCTGGCCTGGCGCCTCGCCGACGTCACCGCCCCGCCCTGGCTCAGCGGCGAGGGTATCGCCTACCGCCTGAGCTTCCAGCAGGCCCAGCGCCTGCAGCACTACCGCGACAGCGTCTGGGCCGCGCCACCCGCCGCGTTGCTGACGCAGCGGCTGCGCGAACAGCTCGCGGCCGTACCGGGTTGCGCTGGCAAGCCGGCCAGCCTGCTGGCCATCCACCTCGACGAGTTCGAGCAGGTCTTCAGCAGCGCCACCAACAGCCAGGCCGTGCTGCGCGTGCAGGCCACGCTCTGGCCCGCTGGCGGCGGCGCGGCGCGGCAGCAGCACTGGCGCCTTGAACGCGCCGCCTCGCCCGACGCGCCGGGCGCCGTGCGCGCGCTGGCGCAGACGGTCGACGATTGGCTGCCGCAGCTGAGCGGCTGGCTGGCCACGACCTGCCGGTGAGCGCGCCGCGCATCGCCCTGGCGCTGGTACTGCTGCCCGTGCTGGCCTGGGCAGCCTTCACGGCGGCGCTGTGGTGGACGCAGGAGAGCCTGCTCTTTCACCCCCAGCCGCTGCCGGACGACACCCGGCTGGCCACCGAGCCCGATGTGCATGAGCGCTTCGTCGACGTGCCCGGCGCACGCCTGTCTGTGCTGGACCTGCGCCTGCCCGAGCCGCGCGGCGTCGTGTTCTTCCTGCACGGCAATGCCGGCAATCTGCAGAGCTGGTTCACCAACACCGAGTTCTACCGCCGCGCCGGTTTCGACCTGGTGATGCCGGACTACCGGGGCTATGGCAAGAGCACCGGTCGCATCGAGAGCGAAGCCCAGCTGCACGCCGACGTGATGGCGGTGTGGCGCAGCATCGCGCCGCGCTATGCCGGCAAGCGCATCGTCTTTTACGGCCGCTCGCTGGGCACGGGCCTGGCGGCCGAGCTGGCGGCGACGGTGCAGCCGGACCTGACCGTGCTGGTGTCACCCTACGCCAGCATCGTCGGCATGGCACGCGGGCACTACCCCTGGCTGCCGCCGCAGGTGGTGCGCTCCCCGCTGCGAACTGACCGCGTCATCGGGCGCATCCGCGGCCCGCTGCTGCTGGTGCATGGCGACCGCGACGAGGTCATCCCGTTCAGCGAGAGCGCCAAGCTCCAGGCCGTCGTGCCGCAGGCGCGGCTGGTGCGCATCGCCGGCGGCGGCCACAACGACTTGCAGGACCTGCCGGCCTACCGGCAGGCCGTGACGGACGCGCTCGCGGCGCTGCGCTGATCAGGCGCGGCGGCGGCGCAGCCAGCCCAGCAGCAGCACACCGGCACCGGCCATCGCCCAGGTCGACGGCTCGGGCACGGCGCTGAGCACGTCACCATCGCGCAGCGCCAGCGCCTGCATGGGCACGCCCTTCTCGTTGAGGCTCTGCATGCCGAGGCCGAAGTGGTAGCTCCAGGCGTAGTTGGCATTGCCGGTCACGCCGCTGCCGCTCCAGTAGTTGCCCGGCTGCAGGCCGGTGAAGCCGGCGGTGTTGGCCAGGCCCCAGCTCGTGCCCTGGCCCTCCCAGCCGCGGAACTGGCCGGCCGTCGTGTAGCCCGGCAGATTGCCCAGCGTGACCTGGAACAGATGGGCCAGCTCGCTGTACTCGCCCGGGCCGCCAGTCGGCACGTTGTAGCCGCAGTCGCCGCCGTTGTAGGTGACCAGGCTGCAACCGGGGAAGCCGGTGTCCAGCGTCGTCGGCAGCCGCCAATCGTCCCAGCCGCCCACCTGCAGGCCGCCGGCCCAGTCGCGCGCCTGGGCCCAGCTCTGCAGGCTGGGCGCGCCGGCCTGGCGCAGCCAGGTCACGTCCAGCACGCTGTCGTAGAAGAAGGCGGCCTGGGCGCTGTCCAGCGCGACGGCCTGGCCTTGCAGGTTGCGGGCCTGCAGCGTGCCCTGCCAGGTGCCCTGGCCGGGGATGGCGGTGGCCTGGGCGGCGAGTGCAAGGGCGGTCAAGGCGAAGGTGAGCAAGGTTTTCATCGTTGTTCTCCGGGAGTTGCGGGCAAGGGGTCAGGCGGCGATGGCGCGGCGGCGCTGGAAGAGACCCAGCACGGCCAGGCCGGCGGCCAGCAGCGCCAGGCTGCCGGGCTCGGGCACGGCGGAGTTCATGAACTGGCCGGAGGCCGAACTCGTCGTCACGCCCCCGGGCAGCGTCCAGCTGAATTTCAGGCCGTTGCTGAAGTCGGCCATGGAGACCGGCGCCTGGGCATCGGGCCAGGCAACGGTGTCGACGAACAGGTCCGCAAAGATGAAGACCGTGGTGTCGCCGGCCAGCAGGGTCAGGTCTTGACTGAGCACGGTGCTGCCGGAGCTCAGTTCGACGCTGGGGGCATAGCTGTCCAGCCGCTGCCAGAAGTCGTCATGCGCCGCGCCGACGTAGAAGCGCCCCATGGCCATGGCGGTACCGGTCAGCGTGCCCTCGATGCTCAGGCGCAGTTGGGCCGCGCCGGCGCCCGGGCCGTTGTGGAGGGTGACGGTGTCCCAGAAGCGGGTGGACGCGCTCGCCGTCATGAGGTTGTAGCAAGGCGGGCAAGGCGCCGAGTAGGACGTGGCGCCCAGCGAGCCATCGCGCAGGCTGGCCGACGCCGTGGCATTGATGTAGGTCGCCGGGGGCGTTGCTGACGCGGCCAAGACCTGGCCCTCGCCGCCCTGGTGCGCGCCGCCCTGGGCGCCGGCGTAAACGCCGTAGACCGGCGCGGCATGGGCCGGCGCGGTGGCCAGCAGGGTGGCGCTGGCCAGGGCCAGCGCGAGCGTCATCGAGATTCTCTTCATCACGTTCTCCGTTCAGTCATCAAGTTGGGGTGTTCATCGGGGTGGGTCAGGCGCAGCGGGGGTGCCTTCAGCGCGGTGAAGCCGTGTTCGGCGACCAGCGCGCACAGCTCGGCCGCCACGCCGCCGGCCTCGCCCACGCAGACCAGGCGGCCGGTGCGGCGCACCGAGGCGAGCACGGTGGCGGTGTCCAGCGGGCGCAGGCTGCGCAGGTCGATGAGGTCGGCGTCCAGCGCCGGCGCTGCGGACAGGCAGGCGTGCACGGCGGCGCCGCAGGCCACCAGCGTCAGCGTGTCGCCGTGGTGGCGGACGGCCGCCTGACCCGGCAGGACCAGTTCGTCGCCGGCCACCTCGGCCGCCTCCACGGCCAGGCCCACGTCGCTGAACAGCAGGCTGGGCCGAGGCAGGCTCAGCGCGCCGGCCAGCAGGCCCGCGGCGTCGGCCGGCGTGCTGGGCACCAGCACCTGCAGGCCCGGCAGCTGGGCGAACACCGCCTCGGCGCCGCTGCGGGCCAGCAGCACGAGCGGGAACTCCGCGCCGCCCTGGCTCAGCCGAGTGGCGTTCTCCAGCGCATCCAGTGCGCGCAAGGGCGACCAGGGCAGGTCCACCACCGGGCGCAGGCCCATGGCGGCGGCGCCCAGCGCGCAGCCGATCAGCGCGGCCTCGGCCAGCGGCGTGTTGCGCACACGCTCGGCGCCGAAGGCAGAGAGCAGCGCCGGGCTGCGCGTGGCCACGCCCTGGCCGAGAAAGATGACGCGCTCGTCCGCCGCCATCGCGCGGTGCAGCGCGGCCATCAGCGCTTGTTCAGGCGTCATCAAAGTCATGTCGCGCTCCCCAGGCGCTCGCGGGCCAGGGCCTCGCGGTGGGCCAGGTCATCGCTGCCCAGCTGCAGCCGACGCGCTTCGCGCTGGATGGGGTCGCGCCGCAGCCAGTGGGCGTGCTCGCTGCCGCACGCGCAGCCGGGCTCGTCAGGCTCGCAATGGCCGCGCTGGCGGTAGGTCACCAGCTCCAGCAGGCAGGGCCGGCCGTTGCTGCGGATCTGCGCGACGGCCGCAGTGGCGGCGAGATGCACGGCCTGCACGTCGTTGCCGTCCACCACCTCGACCGCGAGGCCGTGGCCTTGCACCCAGTCGGCGATGAACTCGCCGGGCATGGTCTCGCGCCTGTGCACGTCGCCCTGCCACTGGTTGTTCTCGCAGACGAAGAGCACGGGCAGTCGCCAGGTGGCCGCCAGGTTGACGGCTTCGTGGAAGACGCCCTGGCAGGCTGCGCCGTCGCCGAAGAACACGGCGGTGATGCCCTCGGGCTGGGCGCCGAGCTTCTGGGCCAACGCCACGCCCGGCGCCACGCCCAAGCCCGCGCCGGTGCTGGGCGACGTGAGCACGACGCCAAGCGACTGCGCGGTGACGTGCAGCGCACGGCCCGCCTGCACTTCGGCCAGCAGCTGCGCGGGCGCCAGGCCGCGGGCCAGCAGGTGGCCGGCGTTGCGGTGGTTGCTGACGATCAGGTCGTGCGGGCCCAGGGCCTGCACGACGCCGACGGCGCAGGCCTCCTGGCCGAGCGAGCTGCAATGGCCGGGCTGGCGCGCGGCGATGAGCTGCTGCTCATAGGCGCGGATCAGCAGCATGGCGTCGAGTGCCTCGGTCATGGCTCAACCCGCGAGGCTGATGGTGGCGCCCTGGGCGCGCGCCCAGGTGGGCAGGGGTTCGCAGAACACGGCACTGCGCACGACGGGCACGGGCGTCGGCCGCGGTTGCTGGGGCGGCGTCTGGCGCACCGTCGGCGGCGTGAGGGTGGTGTGAGGTGTCATGGCGGGCTTTCAGTTCAGCAGCGCGGCGACGCGGGCGAGGTCCAGCGCGGCGACAGCGTCGCGCATCGGCTGGGCATAGGCGGGGTTGTTGGGGTGGGTGCTGGCACAGACGGTCAGCAGCTGGATGCGCGTGCGGTTGCGGGCGTCCCAGGGGAAGCTCGGGTCCAGCTTGACGAGGCGCTTGAGCGGCCGGCCGGCTTCGGCCGGCGTGGGCAGGCGGTGGCGGCCGGCGCCCAGGCGGTAGTGCTCGCCGAGCTGCTCCGCCGTCATCGCGGCGCGGGTGCGGCGCAGGTCGTCCAGCTCGTCCAGCAGCATCTGGCGGCTCTTCAGCAGCAGCGCGTGGTTGCGGCCTTCGTTGGCCTTGCGCTCGCGGGCAACCTTCAGCAGCAGCTCGGCGGCCTGGGCGTTCTGCGGGCGGATCTTCTCGGCCTTGCGCTCCATGTCGGCCAGATCGAAGGGCTGCAGCGCACCCGCGTTGCTCCGGTCCCAGTCAGCAATCTTGCGCTGCTGCTCGCGCTCGAAGTAGGCCAGCATCTCGCCCACCGGCACAGGCACCCAGGGGATGCGGCGATCCGGGCCGATGACGGCGCAGTCCCGGTAGACGGGCCAGCCCTGCATCGCCTCGCCGCGCTCGCCTTCCAGGTAGGCGCTGAGCTGCTCGTCATGCGCCCAGCGGTTCATCGTCGCCATCGGCGAGTTGATGAAGACGCTGAAGCCGGCACGCGGGCCGATGCGCTGCGCCGCCTGGGCATGGATGTCGCAACCGGTGCCCGACCACGTCTTGGGGCCGAAGCCCTGGGCATGGATGACCGCCTCGCGCGGGCGGCGTGTCGGCTCGTCGGAGTCCATCACGGCTCGGGTGATGCGCAGGCGCACGTCGGGCAGCGCCAGCAGGCCGGGGTTGGGCTTGGCCTGGGCCTCGAAGGCATCCATGGCCGCGTGCAGCGGCTTGAAGGACGCGTGGTTGACCGGCAGGCCGTCGTTGCTGATCGGCTCGGCGGCGTTGGCGGCCCAGCAGTGGGCCTGGGCGGCACCGGCCGTGAGCAGCAGCGTGAAGAGCAAGGCTTGTTTCATGGCCGCGCTCACTGGGGCACCAGCGACCAGCGCAGGCGGGCGCTGCCCGACACGCCGTCGAACTCGCGGTGGCTGTCGGGGTCGACGAACTCGGTGTTGATGCGCGGGCCCAGCTCGGCGGGCAGCAGCCGCTCCTCACCGAACGCACGCCGCCCGGCCAACGCATAGCCGGAGATGCGGAAGGACAGGCCGCTGAGATTGGCCTCCATCTCGTGCGGGACGCCCTTGTACGTGCGCAGGTGGCGGGCGCTGACCGGCACATAGCCGGCGTAGTCCAGCTTGCAGGTCGCCAGGTCGACGAAGGCGCGCAGCAGCGGCACGTCGGGGTGGGTCAGCGGTGCGCCCTGGGCCGTGACCTGGACGGTGTCCGGCGCATGGGCGCTGCTGTAGAACTGGTCGACGCTGATGCTGCCGGTCTCGGCGCTGCCGGCGAACCAGACCTGGCCGACGGGCGACAGCGGGTCGCGCTGCAGCTTGCCGGCGACGCGGGCGCGGTGGGCGTAGCGGGCGCTGCCCTGGTCGTCGGCGCCGGCCCAGTGGTAGTCCTGCTCCAGCTCGACCTTGAGCTGGTTGACGCCCTTGAGCCAGTCGCAACCGGCCTGCGGGTCGATAACGGTCAGGTTGGCGACGAGCTGCACCGGGCCGTCGACGTTGTCGAAGGGGTCCTGGTAGGTGACCGACACGGCCACCGGGTTCTGCGCCGGCAGCTCGGCGGGGGCGCGGTAGCTGCGCTTGAGCGGCCCGATGGTGTTGCTGCCCGTCAGCGTGCCGACTGCGGCATTGCCGCCGGCCACGCCGTTGACGGCCCAGGCGTCGGTGGCCAGCGCGGCGGTGCCGTCGACCTCGCAGCTGAAGTGCTGGTCCTGGCCGGGCAGTGCCGCGTCGCTGCCACGGCCGCAGATCATCACCGTCAGGTCCTGTGTCTGCTGCAGGCCCACGTCGGCGGCGCCGGGGCGCAGTTGCACGCCGGCCACCAGCGACCAGTCGCTGAAGTGCGTGGTGGTGGTGCGCACGACGCCGTCGCTGTCCGTGCCCGAGGCGGCGCTGCGCCAGATGCCGTCGGCGCCCTGGGTGGCGATGCGCAGATGCTTGGCGCCGTTGCGCTCGGCGGCGGTCGGCAGCCATTCCAGCGTGATGGGCTTCTTGGCCTGCGTGCCCTCAGGCTGGATGCGCCAGGCGCCGCCGCGGGCGCCGGGCGCCTTGTTTTCAATGGGTTGCAGCGTGACGAGTTGCTCGCTGTCGAAGGCGCCGGCCGGCACGACGACGGCCAGGCCGTAGTCGGGCGCATCCAGCCGGCCACCGGCGGCGCCGATGCGGGCGCTGGCGACGACCGGGCTGAGCGGCGCGCCGATGGTGGTGACGGCCGGTGCGGGCGGCGGCGGCGACGGAGCGGGAACGGGTGCCGGCGCGGGTGAAGGCGCGGGCGTGGGCGCCGGGCTGGGCGTCGAGGTCGGCGTGGCCGTCGGCTGTTCGCCATCGCCACCGCCACCACAGGCTTGCAGCAGGGCGGCGGCCAACAAGGCACTCAGCAGGGGGGTGGGGCGTGCGTTCATGGCGGGGTCTCGTGGTTCGGGCAAAGCTGCGCCCTGCCGCTGCCTGGAAGGCTTCGGCCGGTCGGTGGCTGGGGGTTTCGTCGGTGGAGCCGGTGTCGTTCCGGCGTGGGCTCTACTGTGGTCGGCCCGCCTCTCGGGCGCTGCTAGTTGTCGGCTAAGGGTTTGTTAACTCTTCGGTAAGCACCTGCGGCCTGCCTATCATTCGGGCCTTTGACACCGGCCATCACCTTGCCCCGCCTGCCATCCCACTGGGCCGCCCACCTCGAAAGCGGCGTCTCCCACCGCCTCGGCGGCGTCCATGCCGATGGCCAGCCCGAGATCTGCCGCGGGCTGGCGGCGCAGTCGCTGCCCGACGGCCGCATCGAGGTGCTGATGGCCGTCAGTACCAGCGGCGGCCTGCTGGACGCCGTGCGCGAAAGCGGCCGCGTCGCCTACGTGGCCGCGCTGCCCACCAGCCACCGCTCGCTGCACGTCAAGGGCGTCGACGCCGAACTCATCGCCGTGCGCGCCGACCATGCGCCGCTGTTCACCCGCAGCCGCGACAACTTCGTCGCCCAGATCGAACCCTTCGGCTTCTGCCGCGAGTTCGCGGAGTCGCTCTGGTATGGCGTCGACCTGGCCGGCCTGGCCGGCCTGCGCTTCACGCCCTGCGGCGCCTGGGACCAGACGCCCGGCCCCGGCGCCGGCACCCCCTTGGAGTTGCTGCCCTGATGGCCCGCCTGCCTGAACACTGGATCGCCCATCTGCAGCAGGGTTGCTCTCTGCGCGTGGGGTCGAGCACACCGGACGGCCAGCCTGAGCTGCATCCCGCCCACGGCATCTGGGCGCTGCCCGATGGCCGCATCGAGCTGCTGGTGCGCAGCGTGCCGGGTGCCGACCTGCTGGCCGCGATCCGCGCCACCGGCCGCGTGGCCGTCTCCGCGGGCCTGCCTGGCACCTATCGCGTGCTGCACATCAAGGGTGTCGACGCCGAGGTGCTGCCCGCCTACGCCGAGCAAGGCCCGAAGTTCGCGCAAGGCTTCGAGGCCTGGCTGCAGCAGATCGAGCGTTTCGGTGCCGACCGCCGCCAGATCATGGCCGTGCTCGGCGACCTCACGCTGGCCGACCGCAGCTGCGTGCGCTTCACGCCGCTGGCCGCCTGGGACCAGACCCCCGGGCCCGGCGCGGGCCAGCCCATCGACCTGATGCCATGACCAACACCTCCACCCAACAGGACCGCCGCGCGCTCAAGCTGCGCGACGTGCGCCGCCTGCTCGAAGGCGTGATCCCGCCGGCCATGTGCTCGGTGGGCGCCGACGGCATGCCGCACGTCAACTACCTGTCGCATGCCGAGTACGTCGACGACGAGCATGTCGCGCTGACCTACCAATTCCTGAATCGCGCCCGCGCCAACGTGCTGGCCACCGGCCGTGTCGCGCTCAGCGTGGAGGACCCGATCACCGGCGTGTCCGTGCTGCTGCAGCTGCGCTATCTGCGCACCGACACCGAGGGCCCGATCTTCGAGCGCCTGCGCGCCAAGCTGGCCGGCATCGCCGCGCAGACGGGCATGGAAAAGGTCTTCCACCTGCGTGGCGCCGATGTCTACCGCGTCGAGTCGCTGCGCAAGCTGGACCCGGTGCACCCGCTGCCGGCGATAGCGCCGCGCTGCGATCTGGCGGCCGGCGTGCGGCGCCTCTCCGAGCAGCTCGCCGAGGCGCCCGACCTGCGCAGCCTGCTGAACGCCTTCACCGAAGGGCTGCAGCGCGACCTGTCCATCACGCACGCCATCGTCTGGCTGCTGGACGAAGAGCGCCAAGGCCTGTTCACGCTGGCCAGCATCGGCTATGAGCAGACCGGCACGGGTGCGGAGCTGCCGCTGGCGGAGGCCGGCCTGGCCGGCGTGGCGCTGCGCGAGAGCGTGCCCATCCGCATCGGCCACATGAGCCAGATGTACAGCTACGGCATGTCCTGGCGCGCCAAGGCCGAGCAGCTGGGCCTGCAGGCCGCCATGGCCGACACCATCCCCCTGCCCGGCCTGGCCAGCCCGCGCAGCCAACTGGCCGTGCCGCTGCGCGCGCGCGGCCGCACGGTGGGCGCGCTGCTGGTGGAGAGCGAGAACGACCAGTTCTTCAGCTACGACGACGAGGACGCGCTGACGGCCGTGGGTGCCCAGCTCGCGCAGGGCCTGGCATCACTGCGCACGGCGGAGCTGGTGGAGGAGCCCGTCACGGCGCCCGCGCCGCTGCAAGCCCCGCAGGACAGCCGGGCGCCGCTGCGCGTGCGCCACTACCCGCGCGACCACAGCGTCTTCGTCAACGACCAGTACCTCATCAAGGGCGTGGCCGGCGCCATCGTCGCCAAGCTGGTGCGCGACCAGATCGACAGCGGCCGCGAGGCCTTCAGCACCCGCGAGCTGCGCCTGGCCGGCGGCGACCTGCGCCTGCCCGAGGTGCAGGACAACCTCGGCGTGCGCCTGCTGCTGCTGGAACGCCGGCTGGCGGAGAAGGACTTCGGCCTGCGCATCGAACGCGCCGGGCGGGGCCAGTACCGGCTCATTGCCAGCGGCCCGCTGAGCCTGGTGACGGAAGGCTAGACGTCCAGCGCGTAGACCGTCGCGCTCGCGCGCTCGGCTGCCGTGTGGCCGCCCAGCGCCCGGTCCCACTCGGGGCCGCTGGCGCCGGTGCTGGCGACCGCCGTCTTGATCAGCTCGACCACCTCCTCGGTGCCGGCATCGAACTCGCCCACCTGCGTGTGGTCGGCCAGGAACAGCCGGGCGAGGCCGCCATCGTTCGAGCCGATGACGACGAGGTAGCGCGACACCTGGCGGTGCGTCTGCTGGGCGTGCCGGGGTGGCACTTCATGGCCAAAGCCGTCATTCATGGGACCTCCTCATTCGAATTTAAGCGGCATCGGCTCGGTGGCCGGGATGGACGGGCGTACCCCATCATCCGCGCTCGGGCCAGGGCGCGTCGAGTAACAGCGGGTTGCGGCCGCATGAACGAGCACTGCAATTACGCATCTGTTTGAGCATTTCACCGCTGCGGGCGCCTGCCTGGGTAAACCAGAACCCACGGGGTGAACCAGGTAAGCTATCTTTATTGAACCGCTGTTTCATTTTCAAATCGTGAACATCTCTTCCTCGGCCGCCACGCGGCCGGTGTCCATCGCCGCCCTGGGCGAATGCATGCTCGAACTGCAAGGCCAGGCCTTCGGCAACCTGCGCCAGACCTTTGGCGGCGACACGCTGAACACCGCCGTCTACCTGGCCCGCTGCGGTGGCCCCGACCTGCGCGTGCACTACGCGACGGCGCTGGGCGACGACTCCCTGAGCGCCGGCATGCTGGAGCGCTGGCAGGCCGAAGGCGTGCTGACCGGCCTGGTGCAGCGCCTGCCCGGCCGCGTGCCGGGGCTGTACCTGATCGAGCTGGACGACAACGGCGAGCGGCGCTTCCACTACTGGCGCGGTCAGGCGGCGGCGCGGGCCTATTTCGACGCGGCCACCACGGCGCTGGAAGAGCAGGCCGAGGCGCTGGATGCGCTGTATCTGTCGGGCATCAGCCTGGCCATCCTGCCGCAGGCCGGCCGCGAGCGCGTGCTGGCGCTGATGGCGCGCATGCGGTCCAAGGGCAAGGTCGTCGCCTTCGACAACAACTTCCGCCCACGGCTGTGGGACTCGGCAGCCGACGCCCGCTACTGGTATGGCCGCGCCTTCGCGGCGGCGTCCATTGCGCTGATCACGGCCGACGACCACCAGGCCTTGCATGGCCTGCCGGACCTGGCGACTGCGGTGAGCGCGGCCCAGGCGCTGCCGGTGCCCGAGATCGCCATCAAGCGCGGCGCGCTGTCGGCCATCGTCGGCAGTGAAGGCGGCTGGCAGGAAGTGGCGACCGAGACGGTGCCGCGCGTCGTCGACACCACCGCGGCGGGCGATTCCTTCGCCGCCGGCTACCTGAGCCGCCGCCTGCGCGGCGTGGCGCCGGCCGAGGCCGCGGCCTTTGGCAACCGACTGGCGGCCCGCGTCATCCAGCATCCGGGCGCGCTGATCCCGCGCGAGGCGATGCAAGACCTGCTGCAAGGCTAAGGCCAACCTCCGATGCGACTTCTCTGCACCCTGGCCCTCGCGGCCACCGCCGGCCTGTGCCATGCCCAAAGCACGGCGCCGCTGCACCCGGCCACCTATGTGCACGCCGGCTGGGCGCAGACGACCGGCGGCCAGGGCGGCAAGGTCATCCGCGTGACGACGCTGGCGGCGGAAGGCCCCGGCAGCCTGAAGGCTGCGCTGGACACGCCGGGCCCGCGCATCGTCGTGTTCGAGGTGGGCGGCGTCATCGACATGGGCGGCAAGAGCTGGCGCCTGAGCGAAGGCCGCCTCACCGTGGCCGGCCAGACAGCCCCGGACCCCGGCATCACGCTGGTGCGCGGCGAGCTGTCGGTAGCGGCCGCAGACATCATCCTGCAGCACCTCAGCGTGCGCCCCGGCGCCTACGGGCGCGCCCGGCGCAGCGGCGGCGACCACGATGGCATCACCACCGGCGCCGGCGCGGCGCGCATCATCGTCGACCACTGCAGCTTCTCCTGGGCCACCGACGAGAACATGTCCATCGCCGGCCCGCGCTTCAAGGGCGCCACGCCCGACGCCTGGCGCGAGTCCACCTCGCACGCCATCACCTACAGCCACAACCTCATCTACGAAGGCCTGGGCGAGGCGGTGCACATGAAGGGCGAGCACAGCAAGGGCACGCTGATCCACGACAACGCCAACCGCATCCTGCTGCTGGGCAATGTCTACGCCTCCAACCGCGAGCGCAATGCGCTGTTCAAGGGCGGCGCCTGGGGCGCGATGGTCAACAACCTGATCTACAACCCCGGCGGCAAGGCCGTGCACTACAACCTGATCGCCCATGAGTGGCTGGGCCAGCCCTACCAGGTCGGCAAGGTCACGCTGGCCGGCAATGTCTACCGCGCCGGCCCCGGCACGGTGGAGCGGCTGCCGCTGTTCACGCTGGGCGGCGCGGGCGACGTGGAGTTGTTCGAGCAGGACAACCTGGCCCTGGACCGCCACGGCCAGCCGCTGCCGCTGACCGGCCGCTACACCAGCAGCGCCGCGCAGATCGTGCCGGTGCGCGAGCCCTACTTGCCGGCCGGTCTCTCGTGGCTGCCGCCGCGCGAGCTGGAGAAGCTGCTGCCGCTGGTCGTGGGCTCGCGGCCCTGGGCGCGCGACCCGCTGGACTTCAAGCAGCTGTCCGACATCGCCGAGGACCGTGGCCTGCACATCGACGACGAGACGCAGAACAACGTCGATGGCCTGCCCAAGCGCAAGGCCACGCAGCGCGCCTTCGTCGAGGCGGACTGGAACCTGGCCGACATGAGCCCGAAGGCGGGCTGGCAGTCGCTGTTCATGCAGGTGACCAAATGAGCGGGCTGGACCGCCGCGGGCTGCTGGCGCTGCTGGCAGCCCCGCCCGCCTGGAGCGCCGTCGACTGCAGCGACGCGCCCGGCCTGCCCTATCTGCCGCCGTGCAAGCCCTGGCCGAAAGGCATCGAGGGCCAGCGCAAGGCCGACCAGGGCGACGGCCGCTTCCTGAACCCCGTGCTCGCCGGCGACCGGCCCGACCCCACGGTGCTGAAGGACGGCGACGACTACTACCTGACACACTCCAGCTTCGAGGCCGTGCCGGGTCTGTTGATCTGGCACTCGCGCGACCTCGTCAACTGGCGGCCCGTGGCCAACGCGCTGCTGGAGCCGGTGGGCAGCGTCTGGGCGCCGGACCTGTGCAAGCACGGCGGCCGCTACTACCTCTACCTGCCGGTCAAGGCCCAGCCCAACGACATCCTCGTCATGTGGGCCGACCGCATCGAGGGCCCGTGGTCCAAGCCGGTGCCGCTGGGCCTGCACAGGCACATCGACCCCACGCACGTGGTGGGCGAGGACGGCCGGCGCTGGCTCTATCTGTCGGGCGGCGACCGCGTGCGCCTCAGCGCCGACGGGCTGAAGGTGACGGGCACCGTGGAGCATGTCTACGACCCCTGGCGCTACCCCGACGACTGGGACGTCGAGGCCTTCTCGCCCGAGGGCCCCAAGATGCTGTTCCACGGCGGCTGGTGGCACATGGTGCTGGCCGTGGGCGGCACGGCCGGGCCGCCGACCGGGCACATGGTCATCGCCGCGCGCAGCCGCACGCTCGACGGCCCCTGGGAGCAGGCGCCGCACAACCCGCTGATGCGCACGACCTCGTCGCGCGAGCGCTGGTGGTCGCGCGGCCACGGCAGCCTGGTGCAAGGCCCGCGGGGCGACTGGTGGATGCTGTACCACGGCTACGAGCACGGCTTCCACACGCTGGGCCGGCAGATGCTGCTGGCGCCGGCGCGCTTCAGCGCGGACGGCTGGTTCCATGTCGATGTGGACGACGGCGTGCCCCTGCCGATGCCGGCGGGCGGCCAGGCCGTTCGTCATGGCCTGCCGCTGTCCGACGACTTTGCCGGCACGACGCTCAAGCCCCATTGGCAGTTCCTCAGCGGCGGCCCCGGCCAGCAGGCACGCACCCGCGTGGCCGGCGGCAAGCTGCATCTGCGCGCCACCGGCAAGGACCCGGGCGACAGCCCGCCGCTGGGCTTCATCCAGGGCGACCCGGCCTTCGAAGTCGAGGTGGACGTGGACTTCGACGAAGGCGTGCAGATGGGCCTGATGATGTTCTACAGCCCGCGCCTGTACGCTGGCATGGGCGCCAACGCCAAGGGCTACCGGCTGCTGCGCTACGGCCTGGACCTGCGCGGCGCGCCGCGCCCGCCGGGCATCGCCCGCACGCTGCAGCTCAAGCTGAAATGCGCCCGCCATGTGCTGACGCTCTACAGCCGCCTGGACGCCACCCAGCCCTGGATCAAGTTCCCGGTGCAGATGGACGTGACCGGCTATCACCACAACGTGGCGGGCGGCTTCGCCAGCCTGCGCCCGGCGATCTACGCCGCCGGCCAGGGCGAGGCCCGCTTCTCGAATTTGCGCTATCGCGCGCTCGATTAAGGAGACAAACCATGAAGAAGACCCTCACCCTGCTGTCCGCCGCGCTGCTCGGCACCAGCGCCTTCGCGCTGGAACTGAAGTCCGCCGATGTGCACAACGCCGACGACTACCCCACCGTCACCGCCGTCAGGCACCTGGGCGAGGTGCTGGCCAAGAGCAGCGGCGGCAAGCTGACCGTCAAGGTCTTCAACAAGGGCGCCCTGGGCAGCGAGAAGGAGACCATCGACCAGGTCAAGATCGGCGCGCTGGCGATGACGCGCGTCAACCTGGGCCCGTTGTCGGCCATGTGCCCCAAGACGCTGGTGCCTGCCCTGCCCTTCCTGTTCCGCGACACGGCCCACATGCGCAAGGCCTATGACGGTGCGCCGGGCGAGGAAATCCTGAAGGCCTGCGAGCACCAGGGCATGGTGGGCCTGGCGCTGTACGACTCGGGCGCCCGCTCGGTCTATGCGCGCAAGCCCATCAAGACGCTGGCCGACATGAAGGGCCTGAAGATCCGCGTGCAGCAGACCGACCTGTGGGTGGCCGCCATGCAGGCCATGGGCGCCAACCCCTCGCCCATGCCGATCAGCGAGGTCTACACCGGTCTGAAGACCAACCTGCTGGACGCCGCCGAGAACAACATCCCGAGCTACGAGGGCTTCCGCCACTTCGAGGCCGCCAAGTTCTACAGCCGCACGGAGCACTCCATGACGCCGGACGCGCTGTTCATCAGCAAGCGCGTGTGGGACAAGCTCAAGCCCGAGCAGCAGGCCCAGCTGCGCGCCGCCGCCAAGGCCTCGGTCGCCGTGCAGCGCCAGGCTTGGGATGCGCAGGAAGCCAAGGCTCTGGCCCTCGTGAAGGCCGCCGGCGCGCAGATCGTCGACACCGACCGCGAGGCCTTCCGCCAGGTGGTGCAGCCGGTCAATGCCAAGTTCACCGCCGCGCCCGAGCTGCAGAAGCTGGTCAAGGCCATTCAAGACGTCAAGTGATGGCGCTGTACACAAAGCTCTGCGCGTCCCTGTCGCGCTGGTCGCTGCGTGCGGCCGTGCTGGGCCTGGTGCTGCTGGTCGTCTGCGTGCAGTGGCAGGTCATCGGCCGCTATCTGCTGAACGACTCGCCCACCTGGACCGAGCCGGTGGCGCTGCTGCTGGTGCTCTACATCACGTCACTGGCCGTCGCGGTGGGCGTGCGTGACGCGGGGCACCTGGGGCTGGAGTCGCTGGTGGCGCTGCTGCCGCGCACCGCGCAGCGCGTGGCCGAGGCGCTGATCCACCTGTGCGTCATCGTCTTCGCCGTGCTGATGGCCATGGCCGGCTGGGAATGGCTGACGCTGAAATGGGAAGAGCCCAAGCCGCTGTTGGGCGTGCCCGAGGGGCTGGACTACCTGCCGCTGCTGATCGCCGGCGTGCTCATCGTGCTGTTCTGCATCGAACACCTGATCGCGCTGTGGCGCAACGAAACCGTAGAAGAAGCTGGGGTCTGAGGTGGAAAACCTGGAACTTTGGGTCATGTGCGGCAGCTTCGTGCTGCTGCTTCTGCTGGGCGTGCCCGTCGCCTTCTCCATCGGCCTCGCGTCCGTCGCTACCGTGCTGGCGGCCGACCTGCCCATGGCGATCGTCTTCCAGAAGATGGTCGGCGGCATGCAGATCTTCTCCTTCCTGGCGATCCCGTTCTTCATCTTCGCCGGCGAGCTGATGCTGCACGGCGGCATTGCCGAGCGCATCGTCAACTTCGCCAACCGGCTGGTGGGCCATGTGCGCGGCGGCCTGGGCATGAGCAACGTGCTGGGCTGCACGCTGTTCGGCGGCGTGGCCGGCTCGCCGCTGGCCGACGTGTCGGCGATGGGCTCGGTGATGATCCCGCTGATGAAGCGCGAGGGCTACGACGCCGACTACGCCGTCAACGTGACGACGCATGCGGCGCTGGTGGGCGCACTGATGCCGACCTCGCACAACCTCATCATCTACGTGCTGGCCACCGCCGGCATCGCGGCGGTGAGCGTGTTCAACCTCATCCTCGCGGCGCTGATCCCGGCCCTGCTGCTGACCATTGCCAACCTCGTCGCCGCCTACACGGTGGCCGTGAAGCGCGGCTACCCCACGCATGGCGCCTTCCCCGGCTGGGGCCCGGTGCTCGCGGCCTTCCTGGCGGCGCTGCCGGGGTTGCTGGTCATCGTCATCATCCTGGGCGGCATCCTGAGCGGCGTGTTCACCGCTACCGAGTCGGCCGCCACGGCCGTGTGCTGGGCGCTGCTGGTGACGGGGCTGGTCTACAAATCCTTGAGCTGGAAGGGCTTCCTGGCCGCCTGCGCCAAGGCCTGCAAGACCACCGGTGTCGTGCTGCTGCTGATCGGCATCTCGGCCGCCTTCGGCTACTTCCTGGCGCTGTACGAGGTGCCGCAGAAGACCGGCGACTGGCTGACCCAGCTCAGCGGCAACCGGCCCTGGCTGATCTTCCTGTGGGTCAACGTGCTGCTGTTCCTGCTGGGCACCTTCCTGGACATGGCGGCCACCATCCTGATCTGCACGCCCATCTTCCTGCCCATCTGCATGAAGGCCGGCATGGACCCGACCCAGTTCGGTGTCGTCATGCTCGTGAACTGCGCGTTAGGCCTGAACACGCCGCCGGTGGGCAGCGTGCAGTTCGTCGGCTGTGCGATCGGCGGCGTCAGCGTGGGCCAGGTGATGCGCTCGATCGCGCCGTTCTACGGCGCACTGCTGGCCACGCTGCTGGCCGTGACCTACATCCCGGCGCTGTCGCTGGCGCTGCCGGCATGGGTGGGCGGCTAATCGGCGGCATACCGGGCCAGAACCCGATGCCATTCGGGTTGCTGGCGCGCACGCTGCAGGCCCGCGTTGAGGCGCTGCATCAGGTCCGGCCGGCGCTCGATAGTGCGCCGGCTGACGTAGACATGCACGGGGCTGACGGCCAGCTCCAGCACCACCTCCACCGCCTCGCCGGGTTCGCGGGCGGCGCGGTAGAGCAGCGTGGCGGGGTCGTCGATGACGTAGTCCACCCGCCGCCCACGCAGCGCCGACAGCGTCAGGTCATTGGCATGCAGCGGCACCAGCAGGCCGGTCAGCCCGGGGTCGTCCAGCTCGCGCCGCACGGCCTGCGGAAAGGACACGCCGCGGATCATGCCGACCTTGACCGCACGGCCCTTCAGGTCGGCCAGCCGGCGCGGCGGCTGGGCCGCACCGACCAGACCCAGCAAGGCCACGCGCTCATTGCGGTAGGCCTGCGTGAAGTCGCCAAACGCCAGCCGCTCCGGCGTGTGCGTGGCCGAGGACATCAGGTCCAGTTCGCCCTGGGCGATGTCCGGAATCTGCCGCGCCCACGGCCGGCGCGACCACCGCAGCCGCTCGCCGCAGGCCTGGGCCATCAGCTCCAGCAGCTCCACGTCCATCCCTTGCAACGGGCCGGCCGCGTTCCTGAACTGGAAGGGCGGGTAGTCGCTCCAGCCTATGCTCAGCGGCGCCTTGTCGTCGCCCCACGCGCCGGCCACTGGCAAGGCCAGTGGCAGCAGGCAGGCATGACGGCGGCGCAGGAGCATCGCCCGACTCTGTCACAGCACCGCCGGCTTGGCAGCCCCTGGCAACCATGATGAAACCCGACCGCCGCCAACTGCTCGCCACGCTGGCCGCCTGGCCCCTGATGGCGGGCGCCGACACGCTGGACGACACGCTGGCCGGCCTGCAGCGCCGCTGGCGCCCGCGCCAGGCCTGGCGGCCCGACCCCGGCTGGCGTGAGCAAGCGCTGGCCACGGCGCGCAGGCTCATGCTGCTGCCGGGCGACGATGGCAGCGCCTTCGCCACCGACGTGCTGGCGGAGCAGGACCGCGGCAGCCACACCGCCCAGTCCCTGACGCTGCGCGGCGCCCTCGGCGACCGCGTGCCGGCGCTCTACCTGCGCCCCAAGGGCCCGGGCCTGCACCCGGCCGTCGTCGTCATGCACGACCACGGCGCGCGCTTCGACATTGGCAAGGAAAAGCTCGTCCGCCCGCTGAGCGCCAACCTGTCCGCCGAGAGCTGGGTGCAGCGCTACTACGGTGGCGCCTTCGTCGGCGACACGCTGGTGGA
Organism: Pelomonas parva; assembly: GCF_043555835.1. Lineage (NCBI taxonomy): Bacteria > Pseudomonadati > Pseudomonadota > Betaproteobacteria > Burkholderiales > Sphaerotilaceae > Roseateles > Pelomonas parva. Next base: position 645,588 of record NZ_JBIGHV010000001.1, read on the forward strand.
CGCCGGCTTCGCGGTGCTGGCCATCGACGCGCTCGGCTGGGGCCAGCGCGGCCGCTCAGGCTTTGCGCGTGACGACCAGCAGGCGCTGATGAACCACCTGCTGCAGCTGGGCCACAGCTGGGCCGGCGTCATCGCCAGCGACGACCTGCGCTCGCACCGCTGGCTGCGCGAGCAGCCGGAGATCGACGCGAAGCGCGTCGCCGTGCTGGGCTTCTCGATGGGCGCCTTCCGCGCGTGGCAACTGGCTGCTGTCTGCGACGAGGTCTCCGCCTGCGTTAGCGCGCACTGGATGTGCACGCGGGACGGCCTGCTGCGTGCCGGCGAACACACGCTGCAAGGCCAGTCGGCCTTCAGCATGGCGCACCCTGGGCTGGCGGCTGAGCTGGATCACCCGGACGTGGCGGCGCTCATTGCGCCACGGCCGTTGCTGCTGTTCGGGTCTGCCGAGGACAAACTGTTTCCGTGGGATGCGGCGCAGGCGGCGTGGAACCAGTTGGCGCGAGCATGGCCGGACCGCAGGAAATTCAGCACGCAGGCCACACCGGGCGGGCATCGATTCGACCCCGAACAACAGTCCGCTGCCGTCGCGTGGCTCAAGCAACGCGGCGCCTGAATACCATCGAGTCTGTTTGGCATAGCCGGTCGCAACATGCAGCGAGATACCGAACTGCAAGCCCACGATGCCTGGGACCGTGGTGACTTGCGAACAGCGCTCGCGCTGTTCGTGACCTCGGCCGCCTCCGGCAGCAGGGGCTGCGCGCTGAACCTCGGCTATTTCTACGACGAGGGCCTCGGCATTCCGCAGAGCAAGTCTTCTGCGCTGTATTGGTATCGGCAGGCATGCCGGCTGGGCGATCTCAGCGGTGCCACCAACATCGCCATCCTCTGCCGGGAGCGCGGCCAGCACCATGCCATGTTCCGCTGGTTCCGCAAGGCCTGCCGGGCCAACGGCGGCGACGACGGCGATGCCGAACTGGCCGTTGCCAGGTGCCTGCTGTCTGGCCTCGGCGCCGGCAAGTCCCGCGACCGGGCGCTCCGGCACCTGCGCCGTGCGCTCCGGTCACGCCACGTCACTCCGGCGAGCGTCGAGCAAGCCCATGCCTTGCATCGACGCCTGACTGGCACTGCCGCCCGCAGGCATCCTCAGCCCATACGATCGCGGCCTTGAGGCCCTCGTCCCGCCGCGACACACTCAGGCCAAACCAGCACGGAATGCCGCCATGAACGAACTGCTCGCCGCCTTCCGCTACACGACCAACAACTGGGCACAGATCGAGGCCAGCACTCAATGCGGCTGCTGTCACTGCGTAGCGCTCTTCAGGCCCGACGAGATCGTTGGCTGGACGGGGCTGACGATGGAGAACATGAACGATGCCGAGGCGGTCAGCCAGCAGACGGCCATGTGCCCGCGCTGCGGCTCGGAGGCGGTGCTGGGCGACGGCTGCGGCTTCGCCATCAACGCGAACTTCCTGGCGCGCATGAACGAGGCCTGGTTCCAGCGGACGATGATCCACCGGCCCGCCGCCCGCAAGTGAGGTTCGCGGCGATTGCACTGCTGGCGGTGGCTGCAACCGCGCAGGCCGCCGGCAGCCAGTGCTTCGGCACGACCAGCAACGGCCGCATCGAAGGCAGCGTCGCCCTGCCCGGCAGCGGCCCCAACTTCTCGCCCTACAGCCGCCTCGCCGTGTCGGCCGGCCGCACGCATGTGCATGCCAGGGTCGCCGAGATCGTCACCGCCGCCTATGCCGAACTGGCGAAGCAGACGCCCGACGTGCGCTACGTCTACGGCGAGACGGGCTGGCCGTCGGGCGGGCGTTTCAAGCCGCACCGCACACACCAGAACGGCTTGTCGGTCGACTTCTTCGTGCCTGTCCGGACGGGGCCGGCAAGTCCGTGCCCTTGCCCACGCCGGTGGGCGAGCGCTTCGGCTACGACATCGAGTTCGATGCCAAGGGCCGCTGGGGCGAGTACCGCGTCGACTTTGCGGCGCTGGCCGAGCATCTCTACCAACTGCATCGCGCAGCGGCCCAGCGTGGCGTGGGCCTGAGGCTGGTCATCGTCGACAAGCCCTTCCTGCCCAGGCTGTTCGCCACGCCGCGCGGTGCCTATCTGAAGCAGCACATGAACTTCATGAGGGGCACGCCTTGGGTGCGGCATGACGAGCACTATCACGTGGACTTTGCGGTGCCGTGCAAGGCGATGCGCTGAACACCCAAAGTCAGGAACACGATGCTCGCGACGCTGGCTATCTCCGTGCTGACACTGGCGCTGCTTGCCATGCTCGCGGGCGGCATCGCCTTGACGGTCAGGCAGTTCGCCTTTGTCGCTCAGGCCTATCGGGTGCAGGGCACCGTGGTCAGCGAATGGCACTACGAACTCCGGGGCCGCCAGCGCTTCTACCGCGTCGAGTTCCAACTTCGCAACGGCCAGCGCGCCGAGTTGCGCGGCTCGGGATTTCGCCCGCTGGTGGGTCAACCCGTGCCGGTGCTGGTGAGAGAGCGCCCGGGCCATGGGCCGAAGGCGCAGATCGACGCCTGGGAGGAACTCTGGCTGGTGCCGACAACCTGTCTGGCGATGGGCGCCCTTGGCACGATGTTCATGGCATGGGTGATCGTCACCCCGGGAATTTGAGTCGCATGGGACTCCTCGCCGTCTTCACCGCATACTGAAAGCAATGCTCAAGCAGTTCTTCAATCAGCAGCTCTACATCCAGCTGTCGCCGCAGCGCGTGCTCGTGCGTGATCCGAAATCGGGTCAGGCGATCGACGAGGTGCCGGAAATCGCACTGCAGCGGGCCCCCAGTGGAAAGCTCACCATCGTGGCCCTGGGGCAAGACGCGCGCGGCGCAGTGGCTCAACCCGACACGGCGGTGCACAACCCCTTTGCGCACCCACGCTCGCTGGTCTCCGACTTCACACTCGCAGAGCAGGTGCTGAAGGGCTTCATCTGGCGCGTGCGCGGCAGGCGCCTGTTCACCATGAGTCCGGTCATCGTCATGCACCCGCTGGGCGAGCATGCCGGTGGGTTGACGCAGCTGGAATTGCGTGCCTTTCGGGAGCTGGCGCTTGGGGCCGGCGCCGCTAGCGTGCGAATCTGGCTGGGGCCGCCGTTGACGGACGAGCAGCTGCTGTCCGGCACGCTGCCGGCCACCGGCCGCATCGTCTCGCCTTAGGGCACCAGCGTCTTCATCCCTGCCAGCTCCGGCCTGAGCTTCAGCAGCCCCTCCAGCACCTGCTCCGAGAACAGCGCCGCGCCCTTGGGTCCCAGGTGGGTGCGGTCAAAGCGCGGCGGCGCTTCGGCCAGCGTGTCGGCCTGCGCCTGGCCCATGGCGGCGACGGCCGCGTGGCTGATGGCGTTCAGGTCCAGCACGGGCACGCCTTGCTCGGCGCCGATCTGAACAAGGCTTTCGGCCCAGGGCCGCAGGTCGTTGGGCAGCTCGCCCGCCTTGAAGGTGCGGCGCGTCAGCGGTGTAACGAGCACGACTTCGCCGCCCGCCGCCTTCACTTCCTTCACATAGCCCGTCATGTTGGGCCCGAATTCGGTGGCCAGGTCCGTCGAGCGGCCAGGCTTGCCGGGCTGGTCGTTGTGGCCGAACTGGATCAGCACCAGCGTCTTCTGCTTCGCGGCGCCGCCTTCGTTCAGCAGCGCCAGCACCGTGTCCCACAGGCCTTCGGCGCGGAAGCTCTTGCTGGAGCGGCCACCTCGCGCGAGGTTGATGCAGGCGACCTGCTGGACGCGGGCGCACAGCGCGTTGCCGTAGCCGCTGCGCGGCGCCATCGTCGAGTCGCCGACAAGGATGAGGCGCGGGCCGGTGGCGACGTTGGCGGTGGTTTCGCCACGGGGCGCGGAGGCGGCAGGCGTCTGGGCAAAGGCGGCGCCGGCCAGCAGCAGCGGTGCGATGAACAGGGAAGAGAGCTTCATGGGCGTCATGGTTTGGCGAGGGCTGTCCAGCCGGCTTTGGGGCTCATGTCATCAAGGTTCCACGCGTCGGCATTGAAAGGCCGCCGCGTCGGCGCATGGCGCGGGTAGCCCAGCGCGTTCTCCACTTCGGAGTCGATCAGCTTGCCGCGCCCCTGCGACATATCGGCCAGCACGCGTGCATCGAGCGGGTCACGCGCCCAGGGCCGGGCGCCCACCAGCGGCGGCAGTTCGCGCGCCAGGTCGGCGGCAGAGCGGACCACGAGCCCCGGCGGCAGGTCGGCCTTGGGCGCGACGATGATCTTGCCCGTCGTCGTCGGCCCATTGCCCAGCAGCGGCACCGGCCGGCCCTGCGTGTCGTGCGCGAGGTTGTCGGTCATGTGCAGCTCCAGGTCGCCCTGGCCCAGCATCGTGAAGAAGGCCATGCCCGGCACGGTGCTCGGGCCGTGGCGCAGCGCGTTGCCGACCAGGGTCAAGCGACCGTTCTGCCAGGGCTGGCCCACCCACTCCTTGTCCAGCAGGTTGTAGTGCACGGCCCGGTCGCCGGGGTTGAAGATGTAGTTGTTGACCATGGCGCCCTGCGCGCCGCCCTTGAAGAGCGCGTTGCGCTGGCGGTTGGAGACGTAGACGTTGCCGTAGATCAGCACCTGGCTGGTGTTGTCGTGGATGAGACTGCCCTTGCTGTGCTCGCCCTTTTCGTGCACGGAGTTGCCCAGGCCCTCGTAGATGAGGTTGTGGCTGTAGGTGATGCGGTGCGATGTGGCCTTGCGCCACTCCTCCGGCGTCTTGCCGTCGAAGCGCGGGCCGCTGGCCGAGAGGTTCTCGTCGGTGGCCCAGGAGAAGCTGCAGTGGTCGACGATGACGTCGCGCGCGCCGCCGAGCGCCGAGATGGCGTCCTGGTCGCCGCCGCCCTTCTTGGGCCGGCCGAACTCGCCGGGGCGGAAGGACAGATGCTGGATCACGACGTCGTGCGTGGAGATCGTCGTCTCGGCCTTGAGGATGGTGACCCCCGGGTCGGGCGCGGTCTGGCCAGCCAGCGTCAGGAAGGGCTGGGTGATCTTGAGCGGCTGGCCGGCCATGTCGATGACGCCGCCGACCTCGAAGACGACGATGCGCGGGCCGGTTGCAGCGATGGCTTCGGCCAGGCTGCCGGGGCCGGCGGCGGCCAGTGTCGTGACCTTGATGATGCGGCCGCCGCGGCCGCCCTGGGTGGCCGTCCAACCACGGGTGGTGATGCCGGCAGAGGCCGATGGGGCGGCCGCAGGCGCCGGGCCGGCGGCGCGGGCGTCGCCGCCGATCAGCGCCGCAGCCAGCGCCAGTGTGGACAGGGCAAGGGTCTTGAGAGTCATGAGTTGCGGTCCAGCAAAATGAGAAAGCGCGCAAAGGCCGGGGCCTGTTGCGCGCCATCACGGGTCGTCGGTTTTAGCCAGTTGGGGACAGAGCTACTCGCTGCGCTCGATCGGTCTGTCCCGCAAAGCATTAGCCAGTTGGGGACAGAGCTACTCGCTGCGCTCGATCGGTCTGTCCCGCAAAGCTTTAGAACGTGTACTCGCCGCTGAAGCGGAAGCTGCGACCCAGGATGTCCGCACCACTGGTCAGGTAGCCCTGGTAGGTCGTGTTGGCCGTCAGCACCGGGTAGACGTTGGTCAGGTTGTTGATGCCCACCGCCAGCTTCATCGACTTGATGCCGCTGTAGGCGATGCTCAGGTTGTACTGCTTGTAGGCCTTGACATCGGTGTAGGTGGACGGGGCACGCGGGGTCAGGTCATTCAGGCCGCTGCTGTAGCGCTGCGACAGCTGGGTGGACCACTTGCCCGCACGCCAGTTGACCGACGCGGTGTGCTTCCAGCGGTAGATGATCTGCTGCATGGTGGCCAGGCCGGCGTTGGGGCCGGTGAACTTGCCGTCGCCGGTCAGGATGCCGATGTTGTCCAGCATCACGCCGCCCTTCTCCACCGAGAACGCATACTTGTCGTAGTAGGTGCCGTCCAGCTTGAAGTTGAACGTGCCCCAGTTGCTGGTCTTCAGCTGGTAGGTGGCGGCAATGTCCAGGCCGCGCATTTCCATCTCGCCGCGGTTGGCCTGGCTGGTCAGGATGTAGTTGATGGTGCCGTCGGGCTTGCGCAGGATGTTGGCGGCGTACTTGCCCGGTTGTTGCTGCACTTCGGCCAGCGTCACGGCACCCAGCACGTCGGTCAGCTTGATGCCCCAGTAGTCGGCCGTCACCAGCAGGCCGCGCACGGGCTCGAAGGCACCACCGATGCTCCAGCCCTTGGACTTCTCGGGCTTGAGGTGGCTGTTGTCGGGCGACTTGGTCCAGTAGTCGGTGATGACATTGCAGACCAGGCTCTCCTTGTCCGGCGCAGACCAGGCAGGCACCGGCACGCCGGTGTCGGTGATGGTCGGCGTCGCGCTCGGGCACAGGACCGGGTCGTCCATGGTGGCCTGGCGCACTTCGGGCGTCGGGTTCTGGATGTCCATGATGGACGGTGCGCGGAAGCCCGTGTTGGCCGACGCGCGCAGCATCATCTCGGCAGTGGGCTGGAAGCGCACCGACAGCTTGGGGTTGACCGTGGTGGTCTTGAGGTCGCTGTAGGTGTCGGAGCGCACGGCGCCGTTGATGCTCCAGACCTTGGTCAGCGGCGCATCCATTTCGATGACGGCGGACTTGATGTTGCGATGCAGATTGGCAGCGACGCCCTGCGGGTTCTCGCCGACGATGTCGTCCTTGAGCACGACGCCGGCGCTGCTGATGTTGTAGCTGCCGTTGGGCAACTTGGCGACATGGTCCAGCGGCGCGTTGTGCGTCTTGGCCTCGTCGCGGCGCAGTTCGCCCGACACGGCCACGGTCAGCGGGCCACCGCCCAGCTCCATCAGCTCACGGGTCAGCGTGAAGTCGACCGCCTTGTTGAAGGCCTCATTGAAGCGGTAGGTGTAGTCGCGCACCTCGATGCTCTTCAGGTACTCCAGGCCGGCAGCGTCCTGGGGGCCGAAGGGGTTGAGGATGCCGTTGGTGAAGCCTTGCTGCGCCTTGCTGTAGAGGATGTAGCCGCCGCCGACACGCGTGTCGCGCTGCGAGTGGCCGTAGTTCAGGCCGACACGGTAGTCCCAGTTGAAGACCGAGCCTTCGGCGCTCAGCACGATGCGGTCGTTGATCTGTTCGTCGTTGCGGTAGGCCGGGCCCAACTCGCCCGGGCCCCAGGCGAAATGGACCAGCCGGTTGTTCATGTTCAGCGGGCTGACGACGCCGGGGGTCTTGACCGGGTCGATGTACATGGCCGGCGTATTGGCGCCGGTGTTGCTGCCGACCACATTGACCAGCGGCGTGATGCCCTTGCCCGGGTAGAACTTGCTGGTCGACGGGATGCTGTACGTCGTGGCCGGCTCGTTGGAGCTGGGCAGTTGCATGCCACGGTACTTCTCGACCGTAAAGGCCGAGTGCAGCACCTCCACGCTGACGCGGTGGCCCTTGCCCAGGTTCATGCTGGCCTTGCCGAACATGGTGGAGATCTTGCTGCCATCCGTGACGGCGTCGAAGAAGTTCGGGTCGCGGTAGCAGCCGGCGTTGTTGTAGGTGGGCGGCGTGTTGACGCTGCCGCTGCCCAGCGTGGGCAGCGAATAAGGCGCCACGCAGCCGGTCGCGAAGCTGGAGTTGTAGTTGCTGTTGGCGCCGGCGCTGAAGCCGTAGTTGGCGATCGGGCTCTGGTTCTTGTTGCTGGGCGTCATCAGCAGGCCGAGCTGGTTCAGCGCCGAGCCGTCAAAGAGCTCGGGGCGCTCGCCCTTGAACAGCGCCGTCTTGGTCTGGTAGTCGAACGCGCCGTAGACGTTCCAGCCATCACTGGCCAGGTCGCCAATGCCGCCGATCAGGCCCAGGCCATTGGTCGTGCCGCCGCCGGCGCGCTCGGGCGAGTTCATCTCGACCTTGATCTTGGCGCCGTTGAAGCTGCCGTAGGTCAGGAAGTTCTGCACGCCGCCGATGGCGTCGGAGCCGTAGATGGACGAAGCGCCGTCGCGAAGCGTCTCGGCGCGCTGCAAGGCCATGCGCGGGATGACGTTGGCCGACACGTACTGGTCCTGCAGCGGCTCGTTGGCCATGCGGCGGCCGTTCAGCAGCGTCAGCGTGCGCATGGGGCCGAGGCCGCGCAGGTTCAGCACCGGGCCAGCCGCGCCGGAGTTGGTGCCCAGGGACTGCGACTGCGGCAGCTCCAGGATCAGGTCCTTCAGCTCCGTGTGGCCGCGCGCCTCCAGCTCCTCGGAGCGGATCGCCGTCACCGGCAGCGCCGTTTCACCGGCCAGGCGCTTGATGGAGGAGCCGGTGATCTGGATGCGCTCCAGCGTGGCGGTCTCCTGGGCGTGGGCCAGGCCGGTCAGGGCCATTGCGGCGGCGGCGCACAGGCTCAGGCGGGGGCGGTAGCAGCGTTGCGTGGGGTTCATGGGTGTCTCTCCGTGGTTCGCGTTGTGATGTGTTTCAGGGCGCGGGCGCCCAGCCGCCGGGCGAGCCGGTGGCGATGGTGGAGCGGTGGAAGATGTCGGCGCGGCTGGTCAGGCCGGCGGTGTTGTCCAGCGTCTTGGCGAGTTGCACCGGGGTGCTGGCGCCGTTGAGCATGACGTTGGCCAGGCCCAGGCGGGCGGCGGTGTTCAGCGGGTTGCCGTCCAGGTCCTTGCTGCCCCATTCGCGCCAGCCGGCCGCGTCGGTAGCGCCGCCGTTGGCCGTGCCGGCCCAGGGCGGTGGGTTGCTGCTGCAGCCGCCGGTGCCGGTGCCGGTCTTGCTGGTACCGGCGCCCACACACCAGCCCACCGGCAGGATGTGCGGGCCGATGCGGCTGTTGATGAAGGCGATGTTGTCGACGTAGGCGGTGCTGGCGGTGCCGCCGCTGCGCGCCAGGTAGGCCGCGGTGACGCCGGGGCCGGCCGTGAGCTGGCTGTTCAGGAACACGTAGCCCACGTCGCCCGCCGTCGCGCGCGCCTGCAGGATGTAGCCCGGCGAGCTGCTGGACGCGTCCAGCACGCTGCGGATCTCGCTGTCCTCGAACAGCGCGGCCATCACGTTGCCCCAGATGTAGTCCACGTTGCCGGCCACCAGCGACTTGTAGACCCACACATAGCCCTTGAGCTGCAGCGTGTCCTGCTCGGAGATGAAGTTCATCTCGCGGGCGACCAGACGGTGCGCCGCCGCGGTCGTGCTGGTGTTGAAGTAGATCGCCTCGGCCTGGTTGTCGTAGAGGGAGGCGCGGCCGTGCGGGTTGACCAGCGTGAAGCCGCGCAGTTGCAGCAGGTCGCTGTTCTCCACCAGCAGCACCGAGCGCCCGCCGCCCAGCACGCGGTGGCCCACGACGCGGCCGCCGGTGGTCAGCGTGGCGCCGGCCGACGCGGTGCTGGCGCCGCTGCCGCTGTTGAGCGACTCGAAGTTGGCCCGGCCCACCTGCACGCCGTCGCGGCTCTCGCCGACCAGCGTCAGGTTGGCGACGTTGCGCAGCATCAGCAGCTCGGGATAGAGGCCCATGCGGATGCTGATGGTCTTGGGCGTGGCCACGGTGTTGCAACCGCTGGCCGACGGGCTGCCGGTCGAGCAGTTGGCCATGATCCAGTTCAGCGCGCCCTGCACGCTGCGGAAGTCGGCGCTGCTGCCGTCGTCGTCCACGCTGACCGCGGTCTTGCTGGCCGGCGCGCTGCGCGTCGTGAAGCTCCAGCTCAGGCCCGCGAACGGGGAGCCGTTGATGCTGCCGCTGAAGGCGGCGGCATCCACGGTGATCGTGTAGGCGGTGTCGAAGGCCAGCCGGTTGTTGTGCAGCCGGATGACGGCCTGGTTGCCGCTGAGGCTGACCGGGCGATACCAGACGAAACGGGCCCGCGCGGCGTTCTCCGGCATGGCGCCCAGCGCCAGCGCGTCGATCTCGAGGTTGGTGCGCGGGATGATGGTCTGCGTGTCGGTGGACGACGGTGCGTTGGACAGGTCGATGCGGTCGACGATCGCGTTGTCGCTGGCGCGGCGCACGGTGATGAAGCCGCTGCTGCCGACACCGGGCGCGGCGTCGAAGGCGATGGCCAGCGTCGTGTCGGTGTGCACGCCGGTGGCGTTGCGCGCCGGCTCCACACTGCCGGGCACCACGCCCACCGAGCCGGTGCCGGTGATGTTGGTCGTCAGCTTGCCGGCACCGGCGCGGGCCAGCGCATTGGCCTTGACCAGCGCCGCCGGCCGCGGCGTGACGGCATAGGGCAGGCTCCAGCCCACGGCGCTGGACACCGGGCAGGCGCCCAGCGGCGCGCCGTTCAACGTGGAGCCGCTGTCGGCGAAGGCGCTGGCGGCATCGGCGTTCAGCGTCTGCAGCACCGAGGCGCAGCCCGGCGCCGCGCCGGCGATGGCGTGCACATTGGCCTGCGAGATCACCCGCGCGCCCGTGCCTATGCCCACCGCATAGCTGTGCGCATAGGGCGAGGCGGTCTTGCTGCCGACGTGGTAGTTGTTCAGCAGGTGCACCTGGCCGTAGCGCACCCGCGGCACGCGCTGCGCGACGTTGGAGAAGACGTTGTTGGCGATGGTGACCTTGAGCCGGCCGATGTCGGCGGTGTAGCTGTCGGAATGGCCGATCAGCATCGTCTTGTCGTGCTTGTCGATGAGGTTGTGGCTCACCGTCACGTAGTTGGCGCCGCGCGTGATGTCGATGGCGCCGTCGTGGCACTGCCGGGGCTTGCCGTTCTCGATGGGCAGCTGGTCGTCGGTGAGCGGCGCGTCGGTGATGGTGTTGCGGTCGATCCAGACGCGCTCGGCGCCCTGGATGCTGATGGCGTCATAGGCGGCGTTCCAGCTGCCGGTCGCGCCGTCGGTGGGGTCCCACACCGGCGCCACGTCGCAGGGCGCCGCAATGTGCAGGTTGCGCACGATGACGTTCGCCACGCCGATGATCTCTATGCGGCCGTTCACCAGGCCCGCGCCCGGCCCGCCGCCGATCAGCGTGGTGTTGGACGGCAGGCGCACGGCGGCGCGCTGGTCCTGGTCGGAGCGGCTGGCGAAGGGCTGGCCTTCGCTCATGTCGATGCGGCCCACGACCTTGACGATCTTGGGCAGGCTGCCGCCATTGGCCAGCGCCGTCAGCAGCTGCTGGCGGTTCGCGGCGGTGTAGATCTGCGCGGCCGCAGCGGCCGAGCCGCCGTTGGTGCCGCCGCCCAGGGCCGCAAAGCCATCGGGCGGCGCGGCTTCGCGCGCCGGGTCGGTCTGGGAAAGCGCAGGCAAAGCCAGGGCCAGCAGCGCACTCAGCGCCACAACATGCAGCTTCATGACGGACTCCTCGAAGGAGGGGTTAGCGGTGCTTCAGGCGGCGCAGCGCCAGGCCCAGCAGGCCCAGGGACAGCAGCACGGCAGGCGCGGGCTCGGGCACGGGGGCCAAAGCGAGTTGGGCATCGACGTAGGCGTAGCCGGGATCAATGCGCGCATCCGTCAGCGTCAGGCGGACGGACTGCGGGCTCAGCAATTGCAGTTGCAACGAGCCGGACAGCAGCGGCGCCGTGGCGCTGAGCGTGGGCAGGCCCAGCTGCAACGCCGCGTCCGCGAAGCTCAGCTCGATGACGTGCGTGCCCAGCAAGCCGGTGCCGGTGTTGTCCCACAGCCGCAGCAGCCCGTCGCTGCCGAGGTCCAGCCCAAGGCTGTAGTCGGCGGACATGAACTCGAAGTCGCCATCGAGCAGCGGCGCGGCCAAGCCGGCAACGTAGTCCTGGGCGTCGGCATCGAAGCCCAGCAGGCCGGCGGCATCGCCGTCCAGCGTGCCGGTGACGGGCGTACCCGGCACCAGCACGGCGGCCGAGGCCGCCACCGACATGGCCAGACTCGCCACCGCGGCAAGCAGTGAAGAACGCTTCATGGCGGGCCTGCGCGTCAGAACTTGTAGCGGGCGCCGACCGCGAACTCGCGGCCGGTGTAGTGGTTGACCACCACGTTGTTCATCGAGCGCGAGATGAACTGGTCGTTGGGCTGGTTGGTCAGGTTGATGGCCTCCAGCGTGAACTCCAGCTGCTTGGAGTACTTGTAGCCCAGCGACATGTCGACGTTGAAGGTCTTGTTCTTGCCTGCCACGTCCTGGTTGTTGCCGGCCGGGACGGTGTTCAGGAAGGCCGAGCGCGCCGAGCCGGACACGCGGCCGCTGAAGGTGCCGTCGTCGTAGTAGACGGACAGGTTCCAGGAGCGCGGCGACAGGTTGATCAGGTCCTCGGTGACGGTGGTCGTGGTCAGCGAGGTGGCCGACAGCACGTACTCCATCTTGGACTTCACCTGCGTGAAGTTGGCCAGCATGCCGAAGTTCTTGCCGATGCCCGGCAGGAAGGTGAACGGCTGCTGCACGTTGATCTCGAAGCCGGACAGCTTGCCGCCGTTGCTGTTGATCGGTGCGCTGACGCGGAAGATCTCGTCGCCGGTGAAGTTGCTCGGCAGCAGCGACTGCGGCAGGCCGGTCTGGTTGAAGGCCATGTCGCGGCCCCGGGTCAGCACGAAGCTGCTGATGTCCTTGTGGAACACGCCCAGGCCGATGAAGGCGTTCTTGGCGTGGTACCACTCGAGGCTGGCGTCGGCCGTGGTGGCGCGATAGGGGTCCAGCGCCGGGTTGCCGCCGGTGTAGCTGAGCGTGCCGGTGGTGCTGAGCGTGCCGCCGGGGTTCAGGCTCTGCAGCGGCGGGCGCGACATGACCTTGGCCGCCGCCACGCGCAGCATCAGGTCGCGGCTCAGGCTGACCGACAGGTTGGCGGAGGGCAGCCAGTCCTTGTAGGTGCGCTCGGCCGTGACCGGGCTGCCGCCGCCGGTGGCCAGGTAGCCGGTGGCGGAGATGGCCGTCTTCACATGGCGGGCGCCGAGGTTGCCCTTGACCGGGAAGCCGCCCAGGCGGGTGTCGAACTCGGCCTGCAGCCAGGCACCGGTGTCGGTCTCGGTGATGGCACGGTTGCCACCGCGGGCATTGCCGTTGGTGATGGAGGTCAGGCGGTAGTCGCCAGGGCCGCCGGCGGGGCCGCTCTGCAGGCAGTCGCAGTAGATGTTGTAGGCCGAGGCGATGGCGGGCAGGCTGGGGATGACCCAGGAGGTCACCGAGCCGGCCGGCAGGTTCTGGCCCTTGCCGAAGCCGTCCAGCGTCGTCACCAGGCTGTTGGGCAGCACGTTGGCCGGCAGCGCGGTCATGGTCTCGACCGTGCGGCGCTTGTCGAAGCTGGTGAAGCTGAACTGCTTGTAGCTGATGCCGCCCCTGACGGTCAGCGCCGTGTTCACGTCCCAGGCCAGGTCGACGGTCAGCACGTCCTGGCGGTTGGTCACGCCGTTGGGGCGGATGCGCACTTCGCTGGGCGTGAAGTTGGTGATGCTGGTCGCGCCCACCGGCACGCCGTAGATCGCGAAGCCGCCGCTGGCGGTGCTGGGGTTGAGGGTGCCGTACTTGATCAGCGGCGCGCGGTCGTCGCCGCGGGCGTCGTACTCATAGCCGTTGACGTTGGGCGCCTCCAGCGTGGTGGTGGTCTGGATGGGGTTGTTGAAGCGCGACGTGGCGCGGCCGCCGCGCACGGTCAGCTTCATCGAGTCGCCGATGTCCTGCTCGACGGTCAGCGTCGGCTGGCTGAACTCGGTGCTCAGCTCGTCGAAACGCTGCTCGGAGCGGATGTCCACACCGTTGAACTTGCCGTAGACCATCTGGCCGGCGGCGTTGTATTCGGCCGCGAGCACGCTGGTCTGCTGCTTGCCGCCGGCCGACAGCGCACGGCTGAAGGAGATGGCTTCCAGAAAGTCTTCCTGGCGCGTCGCGTCGAGCTTGCTGTACAGCATGTCGAAGGTCAGCAGCGTCGTGTCGGACGGGCGCACCTGGACGGAGCCCGTCAGGCCCAGGCGGGACTGGTCATGCGTGAGGCGGCCGTAGCGCGGCAGGCGGGGGTGGAAGTTGGTGGCCGACGAGGCGGCGTTGTAGGCAGCGATGTTTTCAGCCGTGCCGGGCAGGCGCGCCGGCACCGGCGTGGCGGGCACCGTGGTGCCGGCCGTGCCGCAGTTGGCGCCGCCCGTGGTGGGGCTCAGCGGCGTCACGCCGACCGGCGAGCACCAGCCGCCGCTGGACGGGCCGTTGTCCCAGCGCACCGTGCTGAAGCCCTCTTCGAAGATCTTGCGCTGCGAGTAGGCACCCGACAGCAGCACGCCGATCTTCTTGTCGGCGAAGGTGTTGGAGATCAGGAAGGAGGTCTTGGGCGTCGTCGTGCCGGACAGCTGGTTGTAGGTGCCCTTCACCGACACGGCGGCCACGAAACCCTTCATGTCGAAGGGGCGCGCGGTCTGCAGGTCGATGGTGGCGCCGAGCGAGCCTTCGTCCACATCGGCGGAACTGCTCTTGCGCACGGTCAGCGAGTTGAACAAGTCGGCCGCGAAGACGTTGAAGTCGAAGGCGCGCGTGCGGTTGGCGCCGCCGGAGCTGTCGGTGCCGCCGGTGGTGGCCAGCGCCTCGATGCCGTTGATGCGGGTGCGGGCGAAGTCGCCGCCCAGGCCGCGCACGGTGATGTTGCGGCCTTCGCCGGCATCACGGTCGATCACCACGCCGGGGATGCGCTGCAGCGACTCGGCGAGGTTGGTGTCCGGGAACTTGCCCATGTCCTCGGCCTTGATGACATCGACGATGCCCTTGTCCTGGCGCTTGGCGTTCAGCGCGCTCTCCAGCGAGGCGCGGATGCCGGTGACCGTGACGGTCTCCAGTTGCGCGGCAGGCGCAGCGGCCTGTTGGGCCCATGCCGGGGCGGCGACGAGCGCGACAGCCAGGGCGACGGGGCGAAGGGCCAGTGGGCGGGAAGGACGGAATGCGGGCATGTGGGTCTCCTGGTGCAAGGTCGCCTGGGCGTGAAACGCTGGCGGCTCTCGGGTCTGTGGTGCTTGAACCCGGGCGCACGCAGGGCACCCGTTGATTTCTTGGGACCGGCTTCGCGGCAGTGCGAGCACCGGGGTTGTCGCGGCGACTACAGGCAGCCGTCGCGGCGGGAAAACTGGGCAAGCGGTTGGGCGGCTTCAGCGACGGAACAGACGCTCATCGTTTTGCGCTTTTGGCTTGTTGTGGACGATGATAGGGGGAAGCTGGCAAAATCGGAACAGTGGTTCACTAAATAGAAACCATGATTCCGCAACACTTTCCACCCACCTAAGCTTCGTGCATTCCGTATTTCGGAACCGCGTTTCAACTCTAACGATCCAAACACGACCAGGTCTCGAACGACCGCGTCACACCGCCAAGATTTCACGGCGGGAGTCATTCGGTCGGGCCGTGTTCCCCTGACGCAACGCAACTGGCGCTTGACGCGCCTTGGACTACTGACATGGTTCTTCAAACCTTCAACCTGGCCGGTAAGACGGCCATCGTCACCGGCTGCAACACGGGCCTCGGCCAGGGCATGGCGCTGGCACTGGCCCAGGCGGGCGCGGACGTCGTCGGCGTCAACGTCACCGACCCGGACGAGACCAAGGCCGGCGTCGAGGCCCTGGGCCGCAAGTTCCTGGACCTGCGCGCCAACCTGGGCGACATCAGCTGCATCCCCGACCTGGTGGCCCAGGCCAAAGCACTGAACGGCGAGGTACACATCCTCGTCAACAACGCCGGCATCATTCGCCGCGAGGACGCCATCAAGTTCTCCGAGGCCGACTGGGACGACGTCATGGACCTGAACCTGAAGTCGGTGTTCTTCCTGTCGCAGGCCGTGGCCAAGGCCTTCATCGCTCAGGGCAAGGGCGGCAAGATCATCAACATCGCGTCGATGCTGAGCTTCCAGGGCGGCGTGCGCGTGCCCTCGTACACGGCCAGCAAGAGCGGCGTCATGGGCATCACCCGCCTGATGGCCAACGAGTGGGCACAGCACGGCGTCAACGTCAACGCCATCGCCCCGGGCTACATGGCCACCAACAACACCGCCGCGCTGCGCGCCGACGAGCAGCGCAACAGCGCCATCCTCGACCGCATCCCCGCCGGCCGCTGGGGCAAGCCCGAAGACCTGGCCGGCCCGGTCGTGTTCCTGGCGTCGACCGCGTCCGACTACGTCAACGGCTACACCGTGGCAGTCGACGGCGGCTGGCTGGCCAGGTAAAAGGCCCCTCGCCCAGCCTCGCGTCGCTGGACGCGAGCGAGTCTGGTCGATCCCCCGAGGGGATGGCGATGCTCGCGGCATTGAGCCGCTCGCACATCGCCCGACGGGCCGGCTTGGGAGCGGCCCGGCGCTCGGCCCATAAAGGATCAAGTCATGAAATCCACCGAACGCAAATTCGAATTCCTCACCCGCGAGGACCCCGACACCGGCGCGCGCGTCACGCGGCTGACGCCGCCGGACGTCACCTGCCATCGCAACTACTTCTATCAGAAGTGCTTCACGAACGATGGCCGCAAGCTGATCTTCGGTGGCGAGTTCGGCCCCAACCCCAGCCCGAACTGGAACTACCACCTGCTGGACCTGGACACGCAGACGGCCATCCAGCTGACCGACGGCGCGGGCGAGAACACCTTCGGCGGCTTCCTCAGCCCCGATGACCGCCACCTCTTCTTCGTGCGCGACAAGCGCCAGTTCATCCGGCTGGATCTGGCCTCGCTGAAGGAGGAAGTGCTGTATATCGTGCCCGACGACTGGGTGGGCTATGGCACCTGGGTCAGCAACAGCGCCTGCACCAAGATCGTCGGCATCGAGATCGCCGCCACCGACTGGTTCCCGCTGAACACCTGGCAGAAGTTCAACGAGATGTTCCACAAGAAGCCGCTGTGCCGGCTGTTCTCGGTGGACCTCGCGACGGGCAAGCGCACCGTCATCCTGGAACAGCGCGGCTGGCTGGGCCATCCGCAGTACCGCCCCTTCGACGACAACACCGTGGCCTACTGCCACGAAGGCCCGCACGACCTCATCGACGCGCGCATGTGGTTCATCAATGAAGACGGCACGAACCGCCGCTGCGGCAAGGAGCACCTGGACGGCGAAAGCTGCACGCACGAGTTCTGGGTGCCGGACGGCAGCGCCATGATCTACGTCAGCTACAACACCAAGTCACCCGAGCGCTGGATCTACAGCCTGGACCCGGTCACGCTGGAGAACAAGCTGCTGACCACCATGCCGCAGTGCTCGCACCTGATGAGCAACCACGACGGCACGCTCATCGTCGGCGACGGCGTCGGCAAGGTCAGCCACGACAGCACGGCCAGCAACGCGATGCTGGTGGGCGACCCCTACCTGCACCTGTTCGATCTGAAGGCCGGCACGACGCGCCCCATCGCCCGCCACGACAGCGGCTGGGATGTCTACAAGGACGACCGCCAGGTCACGCATCCGCACCCCAGCTTCACGCCGGACAACAAGCAGGTGCTGTTCAGCTGCGACAAGGAGCGCGCCAGCGGCGTCGAGCCGGCCCTCTACCTGGCCGACCTGTGAGGCTGCTCGCCCTCGCCCTGGCCGCGCTGGCGATGACAGCGCAGGCGCAGCGGCCGCAACTGACCGCCGAGCAGGCCGCTGCGCACACGACGGCCGCCTACCTCGGCGACTGGACGCCCGCGCCGCTGGCCGACCTCGGCGCCGAGCCGCCCGACTTCGTCGTCAAGCCCGGCGAGTCTGTCCAGGCCGCCATCGACAAGGTGCCCGCTGACGGAACGAAGCGCTGGGTCATCCACATCCAGCCCGGCACCTACCGTGGCCCGATCTGCCTCAAGGACAAGGCGCCCATCGCCTTGATCGGCACGACGCTGGACGCCAGCGCCGTCGTGCTGGTGGACAACCGCTTCTCCGGCAAACCCAAGGCCGAGAACGAGCCCGCCCACCCCTGCTGGCCCGAGCTGGGCAAGACCACCATCGGCACCAGCGGCAGCACCAGCATGCTGGTGCAGAGCAACGACGTGCAGCTCATCTCGCTGACCATCGCCAATGACGCCATGGACGGCGTGCGTCGCGGCGAGGCCTACCCGCCCGGCGTGGGCGAAGGCGGCGGCGCCCAGGCCGTGGCGCTGACGCTGACCGGCGACCGCATCCAGCTGCAAGGCGTGCGCCTGCTGAGCCACCAGGACACGCTCTACGTCAAGCGGCGCGCGCCTGATCAGCCCGCCCGCCAGCTGATCCGCCACAGCCTCATCGCCGGTGACGTGGACTTCATCTTCGGCGCCGCGACGCTGGTGATCGAGCAGTCCACCCTCCTGACGCGCGCCAACCGCCGCAAACCGGGCCAGGGCGGCATCATCCTCGCGCCCAGCACGCCGCCGGGCTTGAGCCAGGGCTTCCTGGTCACGCACAGCCGCCTGGTCGGCGAGCCCGGCGTCGCACCCGGCGCCACGGCCATCGGCCGGGCCTGGGACGCGGGCGTCAAGGCCGGCACCTGGACGGCCGGCGTCAGCCCCAGTGGCATGGCGGTCGTGCGCGACAGCGAGGTCGGCGCCCATGTCGGACCGTGGGCGCCCAGCACCTCGCGCCGCGCCCCCGATCCGGCGCGCCTGAACGAATTCAACAATCGACAGCCATGAGTTTGAGCCGCCGCGACCTTCTCGCCCTTGCCGCATTGCCGGCGCTTGGCGCATGCGCCACGACACCGGCGGCCACCGACGCGCCCCTGGGCTGGGCCGGCGTCGGCAAGACCACCGGCGGTGCCGGCGCCCTGCCTCAGCACATCCTCGACGTGCGCGACCGCGCCGGCCTGGACGCCGCGCTGAAGCTGGGCGACACACCGAAGATCATCCGCGTGCACACGCTGATCGACCTGGGCCCCGGCGGCGCCGAGGCCTTCCGCGACCCCGCCTTCGACTTCGATGCCTTCGACCGCGCCTTCGACCCCGCCACCTGGGGCCGCGCCGACCCCAAGGGCCCGCTGGAAGACGCCCGCGAACGCTCCGCCAAGCGGCAGGCCGCCGCCATCGTCGTGCGCGTGCCGTCCAACACCACGCTGATCGGTGTGGCGCCCGGTGCCGGCTTCCAGCACGGCACGCTGCTGCTGAACAAGGTCAGCAACATCGTCATCCGCGACCTGCGCCTCTCGGACGCCTACGACCACTTCCCCGAATGGCAGCCGCGCGACAACGGCCACGGCGAATGGAACTCGGCCTACGACCCGGTCAGCCTCACCGGCGCCGAGCGCGTCTGGGTGGACCACTGCCACTTCGACGACGGCAGCCGCCCCGACCACCTGGAGCCCATCCGCCTGGGCCGCCGCGTGCAGCATCACGACGGCCTGCTGGACATCACCCTCGCCAGCGACCTGGTGACCTTGTCCTGGTGCCGCTACCAGGGCCATGACAAGACCATGCTGATCGGCGGCGACGACAAGCATGTCGGCGACGACGGCAAGCTGCGCGTGACGCTGCATCACAACCACTTCCACGGCTGCAAGGAACGCACGCCGCGCGTGCGCTTCGGCCGCGTGCATCTGGCCAGCAACCTGTTCAGCGCCGACCGAGCCGAGGACTTCGGTTACTCGCTGGGCATCGGCCACCAGTCGCGCGTCGTCGCCGAATCCAATGCCTGGGAACTGCCCCCCAGCGTGGCGGCCAGCCAGCTGATCCGCCGCCTGAAGGGCACGGCGCTCGCCGACCGTGGCGGCAACCGCCTCAATGGCAGGCCCGTGGTGCTGACGGCCGAGGGGCTGTCACCGGACGTTGGCTGGCGCCCGGAAGAGGCCTACGACACCACGGCGCTGCGGCCGGGCGACGCCAATCGTCTTGCTGAGCAAATCCGCGCCAGCGCCGGACCGCGCCTGGGCTGAGTCAGAATCCGCCCCTGGGAATCCCGAAACAAGCGCCCGAAAGAACCAAAACGATGGACGAAGACATTGGCGATGCAAAGCAGCCGGAATCGGTTGCCGCGGTACTCAAGGTGTTCGCCATCCTGAATGCGCTGGGCGAACGCAGTGATATCGGTATCACGGACCTGTCCGTGCGCCTGGCCATGCCCAAGGCCACCGTCTACCGCTTCCTGCAGACGATGAAGAGCCTGGGCTATGTGCGCCAGGAGGCCGACAGCGAGCGCTACGGCCTGGCCATGCGCATGTTCGAGATCGGCGCCAAGGCCCTGCCCTCGCCCGACCTGGTGGACCTGGCCAAGCACCCCATGCAGATGCTGGCCGATGCCACCGGCGAGACCGTCCACCTGGGCAGCCTCATCGACAGCGAAATCATCTACATCCACAAGGTCGACTCGCGCCACATGCTGGGCATGTACTCGCGCGTCGGCCGACGCGCGCCCATCCACTGCACGGCCATCGGCAAGGTGCTGATGGCCTGGGAGCACCCCGAGCGCCGCGACCGCATCCTGGACGGCGCCGAGTTCAAGCGCTTCCGCGACAAGACCATCACCGAGCGCGGCGCCTTCCTGGCCGAGCTGGCGACCGTCAAGGCGCAGGGCTTCGGCGAGGACCGCGAGGAATTCGACGACCACATCCGCTGCCTGGGCGTGCCCATCTTCGACCGCCTGGGCCAGCCCATCGCCGGCATGAGCGTGTCCTTCCCCACCTTCCGCTTCGACGTTGCCAAGGCGCCGGAGTACGTCAGCATGCTGCAGGCCGCCAGCCGCGACATCTCCGAGAAGCTGGGCTGCACGAACTACCCGATCAAGACGGCCGGCTGATCGCCCGCCGCCCGGGCGCTCAACGCGCCTCGTTGACCCAGCGCACGCAGGCTTCGTAGTTCTGGGTGCCGGCTGCACCGCCGCCCCGCCAGTCGCCGGCATCTGCCCGGTCGCCCAGCTGGGCCAGCGCCGCCCGGGCCGCCGGCAGCGCACGCGCCGTGCACGCCAGGTAGGCGAGCCGGTTCGCGTAGTGCGGGTCGGCCCGCTTGGCGACCAGGCTCTCGTAGCCCTGCTTGATGCGCGGCCAGTCGGCGCGCAGGTCCGCGAAGATGTTGCCGTCGTAGCTGCTGGCCACCATGGACCACAGCAGCGCATAGGCCTCATGGCCGCGGCGCGCCTTCGTGCGTGCGTCGACCGCCTCGACGTAGCGATGCAGCTCGGGCCAGCTGCCGCCCCACTTGGGCATCAGCTCGGCGGCAAGCTCCTCGTACAGCGAGTCTTCGTCCGCCGGCGACCGGCGCAGCGAGTCCTCGGCGATCGCTTCCAGCTGCTCGAACGTCCAGTTCGACACGCGCCCGATCATCACCAGGTAGATGTGCGAGGACGTGTCCGTCATCAAGAGCTTGGCGCGGTCGCTTAGGTGCTTGTTGGCCTTGGCGATCAGGCGCGTGAACTCGGCCTTGGCCGGTGCCGGCACACTCTGCCAGTAGCTGGTGCCGCGCACATGCCAGGCATGGGCATACAAGGCCCGCGCATAGACGAGCTGGGCCAGCACGCTGTCGGGCCGCGAGCGCGCCCAGCCCTCGGTCAGCTTCTCCAGCTCGCGGAAATAGGCGCCGTTCAGGTTGCCGTACTTGAAGGCGCTCGCCATCCCCGACCGGAACGACTGCACCGGATGGCTGCCGTTCCAGGCATTCAGCGCCGTCTGGGGCTGCTTCTGGGCCTCGACGTAGAGCTGCTCCAGCGCCTCGAAGTCGCCCCACCACATCGCCTGCTCGGCCCGCGCGGCGAGCGAGTCCTTATCGGCATCCTGTATCCAGGCCTGGGCCGGGCTCAGGGCCAGCGTCAGCAGCGCGGCCCCCAGTGCATGCAACATCCGCGTGTTCATTTGATCTTCCATGTGAAGGGGGCCTCCGTCCATTCGCCCTGGCCAGGTGGGGTCTTGGTCTTGGCGACGCGGTCCAGCGTGACCTCGTCGAACACGGTCTCGAACGCGACGGCCCGAACACCGCGCACCCCGGGCACGTCGACCTGGCGCTTGTCGATGCGGGCCTCGTCCAGGCCCAGGCCGCTGGCCCGCAGCCGGCCGACCGCCGTCACATCGCCATCGACGGCAAACCTGGCAGCGACCGGGGAATAGCCGCGCTCGTCAGCGGCAGCGTCCATGCCGGGCCTGAACAGCGCCACCGCGTCGACGAGCAGGGCATAGCGCGCCAATGTCATCTGCGTGGCCGCAGCGGTCTTGGCGAACTGCTCGCGAGACAGGGTCCAGCGCACCAGCGCACAACGCAGGTCCGGGGCCATGGCCTTGGGCGGCGTCGCCAGCAGGTTGAAGGCCAGCACGGGCGGCACGGCGGGCTCGCCCTCCACAGGCTTCGGGGCACGCAGCTTCGCCATCACCGCCTGCCCCTGCTCCAGCAGCGACGGCACCGGGCGCACGGGAATGGCGCGCACCTGGCCCCAGCGCGCCAGCATCTGCTGCTGCGCCGCCAGCGCCAGTTCGCGATCGGCGGCACTCATGCCCTGCAACATGGCGGCGAGCGCGCCGAACGAGCGTTTGCCGTCGACGGCCTGGCAAGTGCCGGCGCGGCGGACCGCGCGCAACATCAGTTCGTCATGGGCGTCGCCGGTCGAGTCCAGCTGCCAGATCGCCGACTCGTTCATGTAGCGGGCCAGCAGGTTGCGGCTGAGCACCCAGGCCTCCTTGGCCACATTGACATGCTGCAGCTCTTCGGCAACCCAGCCTGCGGCCAAGGCCGCGACGCGCTCGCGGTGGGCGGATGCCAGCGCAACGAGCTGCTCGCGCAGCGGGGCGTCCAGCTTCAGGTCGGCCGGCAGCTTGAACTCGTCGTCGACCCAGCCCGCGACCACGCCCTTCGCCGCCTCCACCGGGGCCGGGTCGTCCTGCGCTGCTGCGGCTGGCACCACCAGGCCACAACCCAAGGCCAGGGCAGCGAGGCCATGCGCCCATGTCTTCTTCATGCCATCTCCCTGTGGATCGGTCCATCGCCGGCCCAGCCCGACCGATGGTAGCGGCCCTGTCGCCCCTGGGACGTGCGTGATCCGGCCCGCAGTGCTTCAATGCCGGCTGCTATTTGAAGAGAGTTCCGCCATGACCCAGACCAACCGCCAGATCGTCCTCGCCTCCCGCCCCAAGGGCGAGGTCACGCCCGACAACTTCCGCCTCGTGGAAGCTCAACTTGCCCCGCTCGCTGAGGGCCAGGTGCGGGTGCGCAACCACTTCCTGAGCCTGGACCCGTACATGCGCGGCCGCATGAACGAGAGCAAGAGCTACGCCGCCTCGCAGCCGCTGGACGAGGTCATGATCGGCGGCACCGTCGGCGAGGTCGTCGAGTCGAAGAACAGCCATTTCACCATCGGCGACAAGGTCGTCGGCATGGGCGGCTGGCAGGAGTTCCAGACCGTCGACGCCAGCCAGCGCGGCGTGCTGCAGAAGGTCGACACGACGCACATCCCCCTGTCCGCCTACCTCGGCCCGGTCGGCATGCCCGGCGTGACGGCCTGGTATGGCCTCGTGAAGATCATCAACCCCAAGGCCGGCGAGACGGTCGTCGTCAGTGCCGCCAGCGGTGCCGTCGGCTCGGTTGTCGGCCAGTTGGCCAAGGCGCGCGGCGCCCGTGCGGTAGGCCTGGCGGGCGGCGCTGACAAGTGCCGTTATGTCGTCGAGGAACTCGGCTTCGACGCCTGCATCGACTACAAGCAGCACGCCGATGTGCGCTCGCTGTCTGCCGCGCTGAAGGCCGAGTGCCCGAACGGCATCGACGGCTATTTCGAGAACGTCGGCGGCATGATCCTGGACGCCGTGCTGCTGCGCGCCAACGCCTTCAGCCGCGTGGCCATGTGCGGCATGATCTCGGGCTACGACGGTCAGCCCATCCCGATGGCCGCACCCCAGCTCATCCTCGTCAACCGCATGAAGGTCGAGGGCTTCATCGTCTCCGAGCACATGGAGGTGTGGCCCGAGGCACTGAAGGAACTGGGCGGGCTGGTGGCCACGGGCAAGCTGAAGTACCGCGAGTCGGTGGCAGACGGCATCGCCGCCGCGCCCGAGGCCTTCATGGGCCTGCTCAAGGGCAAGAACTTCGGCAAGCAGCTGGTCAAGCTGATCTGATGCGTTGGACCTGCCTGCGCTTCGATGAACTGAGCGTCCGGCAACTCCACGACGTGCTGGCGCTGCGCTCCGAAGTCTTCGTCGTCGAGCAGAACTGCGTGTTCCTCGACATCGACGGGCTGGACCCGCTAACGCTGCATCTGCTCGGCACCGACGACGACGGCGCGCTTCAGGCCTATGCACGACTGATCCCGCCCGGCGTGAAGGCGCCGGACGCCCTCATCGGCCGCGTCGTCACCTCGCCCGCAGCGCGCGGCGGCGGCACCGGCCGCGTGTTGATGACCGAGGCCGTTGCGCAGTGCGAGCGCCTGTGGCCTGCTCATCCGATCACGCTGCATGCGCAGGCGCACCTGGAGCGCTTCTACGGCGGCTTCGGCTTCTCGCCCATCGGCGAGCAATACATGGAAGACGGCATCCCTCACCAGGAGATGCGCAAGGAAACGCAAACATGACCAAGAGAACAGCCGTCATCACCGGCGCCGGCTCCGGCTTCGGCCTGGAAACCGCCCGCCTGGCCGCCCAACGGGGCATGAACCTCGTCCTCGTCGATGTGCAAGCCGATGCGCTTGAGAAAGCCGTCGCCGAGTTCACCAACGTTGAAGTGCTGTCCCGCGTCGTCGACGTCGCAAAGGCCGAGCAGATGCAGGCGCTTGCCGAGGCCGTGCAGGCCCGCTTCGGCGCCCCTCATTTCGTCTTCAACAATGCCGGCGTCGGCTCGGGCGGCCTGATCTGGGAGAACACGCTCGCGGACTGGGAATGGGTGCTGGGGGTCAACCTGATGGGCGTCGTCCACGGCGTGCGCCTGTTCACGCCCATGATGCTGGCCGCCGCCAAGGCCGACCCGGGCTACTCGGGCCACATCGTCAACACCGCCTCCATGGCTGGCATGCTGAACCCGCCCAACATGGGCGTCTACAACGTGTCCAAGCACGCGGTGGTGTCGCTGAGCGAGACGCTCCATCAAGACCTGTCCCTCGTCACGGACCAGGTTCACGCGTCCGTGCTCTGCCCCTTCTTCGTGCCCACCGGCATCCACCAGAGCCACCGCAACCGGCCGAGCGAATTCGCGTCGGCCAAGCCGACCAAGAGCCAGCTGATCTCCCAGGCGCAGACCGACAAGGCCGTGTCCTCCGGCAAGCTGACGGCGGCCGACGTGGCCGCGCTGGTGTTCGACGCCATCGACCACCAGAAGTTCTACATCTTCAGCCACCCGCAGGCGCTGGCCGGCGTGCAGACGCGGCTGGAAGACGTGATGCTGCAGCGCAATCCGAGCGACCCGTTCAAGGACAGGCCCGAGATCGGCGCCGGCCTGCGCGCCAAGCTGCGCGCCGACTGACCATCGCGTCGGCCTCCCCCCGGCCGCCAGCACCACCCCAGCGCCGCGAGGCGCCCATGACCGAGCGCGTCTTGTCACCCATGGCTGACAAGACGTGGTCGCGGCCGCTCAGGGTTCACGACAAGCTCCAAAGCACCTGGAAATGGGATACTCATTCCACGGAACGACAGGTCACAAAAAATGAACCTGCATTCCATTACAACAAGAGACAGCGATCATGAGTAGACCGGTCACGTTGAAGCACACGCTGAGCTACGGCAGCGCCAACCTGCTGGGCAGCGGTGCGCTGGCCATTGCATCGGCCTGGCTGCTGTATTTCTACACGACCTTCTGCGGCTTGACGGTCGTCGAGGCGGCCACGATCTTCGCGGTGGCCAACATCATCGACGCCATCAGCAACCCGGTGATCGGCTATGTCAGCGACAACTTCTACAACACGCGGCTGGGCCGCAAGTTCGGGCGGCGGCGGTTTTTCATTCTGGTCGGCATTCCTGCGGTCCTGATCTATCCGCTGATGTGGCTGGAGGGTTTCGGCTTCTGGTATTACCTGACCATGTTCGTGCTGTTCGAACTGGTCTACACCATGATCATGGTGCCGTATGAAACCCTGGCCACGGAGATGACCGACGATTTCGCCGTGCGCTCCAAGCTGACGGGTTCCAAGGCCATGTTCGGCAAGGTGGCCAATTTCCTGGCGGCCTTCATCCCGGCCCAGCTTTTCCTGGTCTACAGCAAGGATTCGGCCACGCCTTTCCTGCTGACCGGCATCATCTACGCCCTCATCATGTGCGGCGCCATGGCGGCCCTGTATTTCATGTCCTGGGAGCGGCCGGCGCACGAGGTGGTGCACGAGCGTGCCGGCAGCCTTTGGCAGGCGCTCAAGAAGCTGTGCAAGGACATGCTGTCCACCTTCCACCTGAGGATTTTCCGCAAGCACCTGGGCATGTATCTGCTGGGGTTTGGCGCGGAATGGCTGTTCGCCTCGATATTCACCTACTTCATCATTTTCGCGATTGGCCAGGACAAAGCCACGGTCGGTTACCTGAACAGTTTCAGCTCGGTGATGCAGCTGATATCGACGATGGCCTTCATCGGCCTGTGCATCAAATTCGGTTTTGCGCGGCCCTACCGGATTGCGCTGCTGGTCGTGTGCGGCAGCGTGCTGGCCTATGCCGGGCTGTATTACCTGGGTTGGTCCAAGGAAACGACCGTCATCGCGCTGTTCGCCATCACGGCCGTGTTCGGCCTGGGCACCGGCGGCGTCTACTACATCCCCTGGACGGTCTACACCTTCCTGGCCGACGTCGACGAGGTGCTGACCGGCCGGCGGCGTGAAGGCATCTATGCCGGCGCGATGACCTTCGCCGGCAAGATCACCCGCTCGATCATCGTCTTCGCGATGGGCTGGCTGCTTGGACAGTTCGGCTTTCTGTCGGGCCAGGCCACCCAGCCGGACACGGCCGTCAACGCCATCGTCGGCATCTTCACGCTGGGCGTGATCGCGCTGGGCCTGGGCGGCATCTACTACACCTACCAGATGAAGCTGGACCGCAAGAACCACGCGGTGCTGCTGCAGGAAATCGCCCGCATCAAGGCCGGCGGCCGCATCGCCGACGTCCCCGCCGAAGCCCGCGCGGTGGCCGAGGAGCTGACCGGCTGGAAGTACGAGCAGTGCTGGGGCAACAACCACTTGGCGCCTGAGGGCGGGAACGCGACGGCGCGGGCCTGAGAGGGCAGCCCGCTCGCCTGCCACGGCGCGATGAGCCCGGGTTCCTAGAATCCGGCATGCATCCCCAAGACACGCTCACGCCCGACATCGCCGTCATCGGCGGCGGCCCCGCCGGCCTGATGGCCGCCGAGGTGCTGGCCGCAGCCGGCCACACCGTCACCGTCTTCGACGCCAAGCCCAGCGTCGGCCGCAAGTTCCTGCTGGCCGGCATCGGCGGCCTCAACCTCACGCACTCCGAGCCCTTAGCCCCTTTCCTCGGCCGCTTCGGCGAACGCGCCTGTCAGATCGAACCGCTGCTGCGCAGCTTCGATGCCGCCGCGCTGCGCGACTGGGCCGCAGGCCTGGGCGTCGAGACCTTTGTAGGCACCTCGGGTCGCGTCTTCCCCAAGGACTTGAAGGCCGCGCCGCTGCTGCGTGCCTGGCTGCACCGGCTGCGCGCGGCCGGCGTGAAGTTCGCGATGAGGCACCGCTGGACCGGCTGGGCCGAAGACGGCGTGCTGCGTTTCGACACACCCGACGGCGAGCGCCTCGCCACACCGCGCGCCACGCTGCTGGCGCTGGGCGGCGCGTCCTGGCCGCAGCTCGGCTCCGATGGCGCCTGGGCGCCGCTGCTGGCCGCGCACGGTGTCGACATCGCGCCGCTGCAGCCGGCCAACTGCGGCTTCGACGTCGGCGCCACCGCAGCCCACCCGGGCAGCCCCGGCTGGAGCGAGCGCTTCGCCGCCGAGTTCGCCGGCCAGCCGGTCAAGCCTGTCGCATTGGCCACCGACGGCTTTGCCCACCGCGCCGGCGAATTCGTCATCACGACCACCGGCATCGAAGGTTCACTCGTCTATGCCGCCAGCAGCGCGTTGCGCGAGCAGATCGCCCGCGACGGCTCGGCCACGCTGCACCTGGACCTGCTGCCCCAGCTGGCGCCCGAGCGCGTGTTCGCCGAGGTGCGCCACGCGCGCGGCAGCCGCTCGCTGTCGTCGCACCTGAAGAGCCGCCTGCACCTGAGCCCGCTGAAACTGGGCCTGCTGCACGAGCTGCTGACGCGCGAGCAGATGCTCGACGCCGCCACGCTGGCCGCGTCCATCAAGTCCCTGCCGCTGCGCCTGCATGCCGCGCGGCCGGTCGCCGAGGCGATCTCGACGGCCGGCGGCATCCGCTTCGAGGCCATGAACGACGGCCTGATGCTGACCGCGCTGCCGGGCGTCTTTGCCGCCGGCGAGATGGTCGACTGGGAAGCACCGACGGGCGGCTATCTGCTGACGGCCTGCTTCGCCAGCGGCCGGGCGGCGGCTGGCGGCGTCTCGGCGTGGCTCGCCGCGCAGCTCTGAGCGCCGCCGTCACAGGCTGTTGCAATCGGCGCGGCGCGGCTCCCTAAGTCGCAGGTGCCGCCTGGGCTGGCGAGCAAGAGGCGGCTTCTAGACTGCCGCGTCTTCCTAACGCCACCTCGCATGAACTCCCTGCGCCTCGCCGCCTCGGCCCTGAGCCTGTCCGCCGCCCTCGCCCCGCAAGCCGCCATGGCCGACGCTGCGGCACCCACCCTGCCCCTGGGCCAGCCGGACCTGTCCAACCTGTACGGGCTGGAGCTGAACCAGTGGTATGTCTTCGCCAACTTCAACACGGCGGGCACCGTGGTCGACGGCGTGGTCACGCAGCAGGGCGGGTTCAAGGCCTTCCCTGCCGGCGCCGATCTCAGCCGCAGCGCCGAGACCTCGCAGGCCGCCGGAGCGAAGCTCGCCGCCGCCTCGGCCCGCGTGTCGCCCACCGGCGTTGGCACCATGGCGTCGGCCCGCGACACGCTGAATCCGCTCGGCACGGGGGCCGCCGCCATCGGCTACTCGACCGTGACCTACGCCGCCTACCTGGAGCAGGACACGAGCTTCCAGTTCGACATCAAGCTCACCGGCCAGCTCAGCCGCCTCGGCGACCGGCCGGCCGGCGCCGACACCTCGGGCGCGGCCGTGGCGGCGTTGACTTATGGCTCCCATGCCAACTACACAACGGAAGCGGCCGTCGCCACGTTCAACGCCGCCGGCTTGGACCCCTATGCCGAGGGCGACGCGCTCATCCAGCAGTACCGCAGCCTCACGTCCAGCACGCAGACGCATCTGGACGCCTTCGGGGCGCAGACCAGCGCGGCGGACAGCACCATCGCCGTGGACACGACGCTGCGCGTCACGGCCCAGGGCACGCGGCAGAACTGCGACACGCCGTTCTCGCCGGCCTGCGGCCGCTACCTGTATTTCTTCAACGTCGTGCTGTTCACCGGCGCGCAGAACGGCGGCCTCGCCGACTTCTCGCACAGCCTGGAGGTCAGCAGCGTGTCGGTCGGTGGCGATGCGGCGCTGCCCTTCAGCGCGATCTCGCCGGTGCCGGAGCCGGCGCAGGCAGCCCTGCTGATCGCGGGCCTGCTGGCGGTGTGCGCAGCACGCCGCCGCTAGATCTTAAGCAGCGCCTTCACCCGCAGCAGCCAGTCGCGCCGCGCGGCAATGCCGATCTGCCCGCCGTTGATGCGCTGCGTGACCTTGGTGATCTGGTCTTCATCCGCCAGCGGGTTGCAGCCCTTGGACTCCCACTCGGCGGCCGCGATCGGCAGGGCCCAGGCGGCGCTGAAGACGAGGTCGGGGTCGGCCTCGAAGTCGGGCGCGTCGGCCGAGAACCCGCGCAGGATGCGCGTCGCCTCCTGGTAGCTGCTGCGGCCGGTCAGCTGCATCAGCCCCCGGCCACGGTACTTGAAGCCGTCGCCCGGCCGCGTGTTGCCCATGCGGCCGCCGTAGACCTCGTTGGCCAGCTTCTCGGGGTTGTTGGCGAAGGCGGCCGGGTCCAGCGGCCCGCGCGGCTGGAAGCGTGACGGCCACACCACCGGCAGGCGCGGCGCGCTGTAGTTCAGGTTCTCCTGCTGCAGCGTCAGCGCGCCGCTCTCGTGCATGATCTGCGCTAGGAAATGCGCCAGGCGCAGCTTGCTCTGCGTAATGCCGTGGCGGTCCAGCACCGGCTGCGCGTTGGCCGCGCCCTCGCGACAGCTGGAGCGGGCGTTGGGCGCGAGCTGGGCAAGCAAGGGCAGCGACAGGGCGATGGGCATGGCGGGCTCCGGCAGTGGGAGGGCGCAGCCTAGCCAGATCGCCCCAGCCCCGCCTCCATGCGATTGAGGACGCCCCGTTGCGCTTTGGCAGAATGCGGGTTCTCGCGTTTTCCCCAGGGCGCCCATGCCGGCGCCCTTTGTTTTGTGGACAGCATCCTTCTTCAGATTGCCGCCGAACTCAAGGTTCGGCCCGCCCAGGTTCAAGCTGCCGTCGACCTGCTGGACGGCGGGGCCACCGTGCCCTTCATCGCCCGCTACCGCAAGGAGGCCACCGACGGCCTGGACGACATCCAGCTGCGCGAGCTGGACGCCCGCCTGGCCTACCTGCGCGAGCTGGCCGACCGGCGCGAGGCGGTGCTCAAGAGCATCGCCGAGCAGGGCAAGCTGACGCCGGAGCTGCGGGCTGCCATCGAGGCCGCCCCGACCAAGCAGGAGTTGGAAGACCTCTACCTGCCCTACAAAGTCAAGCGCCGCACCAAGGGCTTGATCGCCCGCGAGGCGGGGCTAGAGCCGCTGGCGGACAAGCTGTTCGCCGACCCGACGCTGACGCCGCTCGACGAAGCGGCCAGCTTCATCAACGTCGAAGGCGGCTTTGCCGATGCCCACGCGGTGCTGGACGGCGTGCGCGACCTGCTCTCCGAGCGCTGGGCCGAGGACGCCGCGCTGGTGGGCAAGCTGCGCGAGTGGCTGTGGGCCGACGGCCTGTTCCAGAGCAAGATCATGGACGGCAAGAGCCCGGACGTGCCGGACCACGCCAAGTTCCGCGACTACTTCGACTACGCCGAACCCATTCGCACCGTGCCCTCGCACCGCGCGCTGGCTGTGTTCCGCGGCCGCACGCTGGAGCTGCTGGATGCCAAGCTCGTGCTCGACGAGGAAGTCATTGCCGGCCAGCCCACGCTGGCCGAGGGCCGCATTGCCTCCCACCTCGGCTGGCGCCACGCCAATCGCCCGGGCGACGCGCTGATCCGCAAGACCATTGGCTGGACCTGGAAGGTCAAGCTGTCGCTGAGCCTTGAGCGCGACCTGTTTGCGCGTCTTCGGGAGTCGGCCGAAGCCACCGCCATCAAGGTCTTCGCCGAGAACCTGCGCGACCTGCTGCTGGCCGCACCGGCCGGCAAGCGCGTCGTCATGGGGCTGGACCCGGGCATCCGCACCGGCGTCAAGGTGGCCGTGGTAAGCGACACGGGTCGTGTTTTGGACACCTCAACCGTCTACCCCCACGAACCCCGCCGCGATTGGGACGGCGCCCTGCACACGCTGGCCAAGCTGTGCGCCACGCACGGCGTCAATCTCATCGCCATCGGCAACGGCACCGCCAGCCGCGAGACTGACAAGCTGGCTGGGGAACTCATCAAGAAGCTGCAGGCGCTGGACGCTAACGTCAAGATCGAGCGCGTCGTCGTCAGCGAGGCCGGCGCGTCGGTCTACTCGGCGAGCGAGTTCGCGTCCAAGGAGCTGCCCGACCTGGACGTGTCGCTGCGCGGCGCCGTCTCCATCGCGCGCCGCCTGCAGGACCCGCTGGCCGAGCTGGTCAAGATCGACCCCAAGAGCATCGGCGTCGGCCAGTACCAGCACGACGTCAACCAGAGCGAGATGGCGCGCGCGCTGGACGCCGTCGTCGAGGACTGCGTCAACAAGGTGGGAGTGGACCTGAACACCGCGTCGCAGGCGCTGCTGGCGCGCGTGTCGGGGCTGTCGGCGTCGGTGGCCAGCAGCATCGTGCGCTGGCGCGATGCCAACGGCGCCTTCCGCAATCGCCAGCAGCTGCTGGACGTGACGGGCCTAGGCCCCAAGACCTTCGAGCAGTCGGCCGGCTTCCTGCGCATCCGCGGCGGCGACAACCCGTTGGACCTCAGCGGCGTACACCCGGAGACCTATCCGCTGGTCGAGAAGGCTTTGACGCTGCTGAAGCGCACGGCCGACGAGATCGTCGGTCGCAGTGACGTGTTGCGCACCTTGAAGCCCGAGCTGCTGGCCGACGAGCGCTTCGGCCTCATCACCGTCAAGGACGTGCTGGCCGAGCTGGAGAAACCTGGCCGCGACCCGCGCCCGGACTTCAAGGTGGCGCGCTTCAACGACGGCGTCGAGGACGTCAAGGACTTGCAACCCGGCATGCTGCTCGAAGGCACGGTCAGCAACGTCGCGCAGTTCGGCGCTTTCGTCGACCTGGGCGTGCACCAGGACGGCCTGATCCACGTCAGCCAACTAGCCAACAAGTTCGTCAGCGACGCGCGCGAGGTGGTCAAGACCGGCGACATCGTCAAGGTCAAGGTGCTGGAGGTCGACCTGGCGCGCCAGCGCATCTCGCTGACGATGAAGCTCGATGCCCAGGCGCCACGTGGCCCCAAGCAGGACAACAGCTATCGCCCCGCCGCCCGCAACGAACGACCCGGCGGCGGTGCGCGCGACACGCAACCGGCCGGTGCCAGCGCCATGGCCTCGGCCTTCGCCAAGCTCAAACGCTGACCTTCGTCATTGACACGCAGCGCTGCCAACATCCCGCCCCGCACCCATGGCCGTCGACTGATGCCCCGCAAACCGCAGCCGGTCGCAGGCCGACTGCATCGCGTCTTCATCACGGCTATGGTCCGCGCCGCATCGAACATCCGGAGTCCCTCTTGAAAACCCCCGCCCTCGCCTCCCTGCTGCTGCTCTGCCCCGCCCTGGTCCTGGCCCAGCAGGAGGTCGACCGCGCCGCCACCTCGCCGACGCAGAACAACCAGCTCGAGCGCGTGTCCGTCACGCGTCAGCAGACCGACACCGACCTGCGCCGCCGCGAGCCCATCGCCAAGCAGCTCTATGGCCGCGAGGAGCTGGACAAGTACGGCGACACGCAACTCAGCGATGTGCTCAAGCGCCTGCCCGGCATCAACGTCTCCGGCGGCCAGCTGCGCATGCGCGGCATGGGCGGCGCCTACACGCAGATCCTCGTCAACGGCGAGCCGGCGCCCCCGGGCTTCAGCCTGGACAACCTCAACCCCGCCCAGGTCGAGCGCCTGGAGGTGACCAAGGCCCCGACCGCCGACCAGAGCGCCCAGGCCATTGCCGGCACGCTGAACATCATCCTCAAGGATGCGCCCCGCGTCGTGCAGAAGGACCTGCGCATCGGCGTGAACTACGCGAGCGAGAAGCCCGTCATCAACGCCGGCTTCACCTACGGCGACCGGGTCGTCGGCGGCGTGGGCTTCGTGCTGCCGATTTCGGTCTACCAGTGGAACTTCGTCAATGAGACGGAGGGCGAGAGGCTGACCAATCTCAACCCACCAAATGGCACGCCGCAGCGCCAGCATGTCACCAACGAGGGCCGGGACCGCGCCCACGGCCGCGGCTTCAACATCTCGCCGCGCCTGAACTGGAAGCTGGGCGACGACGAGACCCTCAGCGTGCAGGGCTTCTTCGTGCAGAACCGCTTCCGCAATGAAGGCGCCAACACCGTCAGCACCCTGGCGGACAGCTCCGTCGGCTACAAGCCACGCACCGTTGACGAGACCACGCGCAATCGCGGCACGTTCTCGGCCAATCGCATCAACCTGCAATACAACAACCGATTCAGCGAGGACCGCCGCATCGAACTGCGCGCCGGCACGGGCTCGGGCGGGGCCGACTTCCGCTTCGCCTTCAACGGCCGCAACGGCTCCGCGCCCGAGCCCATCGAACGCATCACGTCGGGAGACAACAAGAACCGCAACACCACGCTGGGCGGCAAGTACAGCCAGTACGCGGGCGAGGCTCACACCATCACGTTCGGCGGAGAGATCGACCGCCGTGTGCGCGACGAAAAGCGCCGCACCACCGAGAACGGCAATGACTTGCTGCCCGGCATCGAAGGCCAGCCCTTCAACGCCACCATCACCCGCACCGCCGTCTACGGCCAGGACGAGTGGGAGATCAACAAGCAGTGGTCCGCCTATTTCGGCGTGCGCCATGAGCAGATCAAGATGGCCAGCGAAGGCAGCACGGACGCGGCCGGCAGCAGCGATTTCCAGAGCACCAGCAAGGTCACGACGCCGCTGCTGCACCTGAACTTCAAGCCCGACCCGAAAAGCCGCGACCTCGTGCGCGCCAGCCTGACGCGCAGCTACAAGGCGCCGGACATCCAGCAGCTCATCAACCGCCCGTCCATCAACCTCACTGAGGAGAACGGCAACACGAAGTCCACGCCTGATCGCAATGGCAACCCCGCGCTCAAGCCCGAACTGGCCACCGGCCTGGACATCGCCTACGAGCGCTATCTGCCGGCCGGCGGCCTGATGTCGGTGGGCGTCTTCCACCGCCGCATCACCAACCTGATCCGCACCGACCAGCCCCGCCTGATGACGGTGCCCTGGTCAACAACCCCGCGCTGGGTCGTCACACAAGTCAACCTCAGCAAGGCAACTACGCAAGGCCTGGAGCTGGAAGTCAAGGGCCGCGCCGGGGAGCTGTTCCCCAGCCTGTTCGAGCCGACGACGGCGCTGAGCCTGCGCGCGTCGTTGAACTTGTACCGCTCCACCGTCGGCGACATTCCCGGCCCCAACAACCGGCTGGAAGGCCAGCAGCCTTGGCAGTTCAACTTCGGCGCGGACTACCGCATGAAGAGCCTGCCGATCAGCATGGGTTTCAGCGCTCAGATCGCGCCGGACTTCACGGTGCGCCAGAGCACGGAGGCGAGCCAGGAGAACTTCGCCGCCCGCTCGGTGGACGCCTTCGCAATGTGGCAGCTCAGTCCCAAGGACGGCGTGCGCGTCAGCGTCAATGGACTGTTCCAGCCCAAGCAAGGCAACCGCGTGACCTACACCGAGCTGGCCGACTTCAGCGTCAACAGGCGCGAGCCTGTGCCCTGGTGGTCGGTGAACTGGGAACACAAGTTCTGATGCCCCAAGCCTTGCAGGTCTACGCGGGCGCCGCCGCCAAAGCGCGGCTGGCCGAACGGGGCCTGCGGGCTGAAGACATTGGCTTGATCCCTGCCGCTGCCGGCGGCCCCAAGGGCCTGATCCTGAACGGCCTGGACCGCTTCATCTTCGGCGACTGGCTGCCGCAAAGCCGCCAGACCGTGCACCTCGTCGGCGCCAGCATCGGCGCCTGGCGCATGGCCACCGCAGCCCTCGCCCATCGCGATGTCGCCGATGCGTTCAACGTCATGGCCGAGGCCTACGTGACGCAGCAATACGACGCGCTGCCCGGCGACAAGCGCCCGCGGCCAGAGGGCGTCAGCCGGCGATTCGGCGAGATCCTGGGTGAGATCTTCCAGGGCCGCGAGGCCGACGTGCTGGCCCACCCGCGCTTCCGACTGCACGTCGTCACGTCACGTGGTCGCGCGGGCCTGCTGGCACGCGAGGGCAAGCTGCGCACGCCGCTGGGCTACCTCGGCGCCTTCGCCGCGAATGCCGTGTCGCGCCCGCTGCTGGGCCGCTTCCTGGAGCGCGTCGTCTTCTCAGACCCGCGTGACCGCCTGCCACTGCGACTGAACGACTTCCGCAGCCGCGAGGTCCACCTGTCCCGCGCCAACCTGCGCGACGCGCTGCTGGCGAGCTGCTCCATTCCGTTCTGGCTGCAGGCCCAGCACGACCTCCCCGGCGCGCCGCGCGGTGCCTACTGGGATGGCGGCATCACCGACTACCACCTGCACCTCGACTACCGCGCGCTGCAGTCATCCAATGCGCCGCTGGTGCTGTACCCGCACTTCCAGCGCCAGGTCGTACCGGGCTGGCTGGACAAGGCCCTGAAGCACCGCCACCGCTCGACCGCCTTCCTCGACAACGTGGTGCTGCTGTGCCCGTCTGCGGAATGGATCGCATCACTGCCCGGCGCCAAGCTGCCCGACCGCAACGATTTCATCAAGCTGGACGCTGAAGAGCGCCGCCGCCGCTGGCGCATCGCCGTGGCGGAAAGCCAGCGCCTGGCCGACGAATTCGCCGCGTTGGCCCAGCGCGACTCGGTTTCCGCCCTGCCGCTTTAGAATCGCGCCTCCCTCCCATCACAAGAGCGAGAAAGGCACCCTGGTTATGACACCGCGAACTACGACCACCTTCACCGGTACCTAGTCGGCCGCGGCTCGTCACGCCAGTCCTTTTCGGACTTCACCAATTAAGCGCGGCAAGTGGCCGCGCTTTTTTGTTTCTCGCTCCCGGAGCACCTCATGATTTCCATCCAACTCCCCGACGGCTCGCGCCGTGAGTACCCGGCCGCCCTTTCGGTCGGCGACGTCGCCGCCAGCATCGGCGCCGGCCTGGCCAAGGCCGCGCTCGGCGGCAAGGTTGACGGCAAGGTCGTCGACCTCAGCCACGTCATCGACCGCAACGTCCAGCTCGCCATCGTCACCGAGAAGGACGCCGACGGCCTGGACTTGATCCGCCACTCCACGGCCCACCTGTTGGCCTACGCGGTCAAGTCGCTCTATCCCGAGGCCCAGGTCACCATCGGCCCGGTCATCGAGAACGGCTTCTATTACGACTTTGCCTACAAGCGCCCGTTCACGCCCGACGACCTGGCCGCCATCGAGGCCAAGATGACCGAGCTGGCGAAGAAGGACGTGAAGGTCTCGCGCCGCGTGCTGCCGCGCGACGAGGCGGTGGCCCATTTCAAGGCCATGGGCGAGGCCTACAAGGCCGAGATCATCGAGAGCATCCCGGCCGACCAGGACGTGTCGCTGTACGCCGAAGGCGCCTTCGAAGACCTCTGCCGCGGCCCCCACGTGCCCAGCACCGGCAAGCTCAAGCACTTCAAGCTGATGAAGGTGGCCGGCGCCTACTGGCGCGGCGACCACCGCAACGAGCAGTTGCAGCGCATCTACGGCACGGCCTGGGCCACCAAGGACGACCTGCAGAAGTACCTGACGATGCTGGAGGAGGCCGAGAAGCGTGACCACCGCAAGCTCGGCAAGGAGCTGGACCTCTTCCACATCGACGAGCACGCCCCCGGCGTCGTCTTCTGGCACCCCAAGGGCTGGACGGTGTGGCAGGAGGTGGAGCAGTACATGCGCCGCGTCTACCGCGACAACGGCTATCAGGAGGTCAAGGGCCCGCAGCTCCTCGACCAGGGCCTGTGGGAGAAGACCGGCCACTGGGACAAGTACCGCGAGAACATGTTCGTCACCGAGTCGGAGAAGCGCGACTACGCGCTCAAGCCGATGAACTGCCCCGGTCACATCCTGATCTTCAAGCAGGGCGTGAAGAGCTACCGCGACCTGCCACTGCGTTTCGGCGAGTTCGGCCAGTGCCACCGCAACGAGCCCACCGGCGGCCTGCACGGCATCATGCGCGTGCGCGGCTTCACGCAGGACGACGGCCATATCTTCTGCACGGAAGACCAGATCCAGGGCGAGGTCACCGCCTTCACGGCACTGCTGCAGAAGGTCTACAAGGACTTCGGCTTCACCGACATCATCTACAAACTGTCGACGCGCCCGGAAAAGCGCATCGGCAGCGAGGAGAGCTGGGACAAGGCCGAGCACGCGCTGGCCGAGGGCTTGCGCGCGTCGGGCTGCGACTTCACCTACCTGCCCGGCGAAGGCGCCTTCTACGGCCCCAAGATCGAATACACGCTGAAGGACGCCCTCGGCCGCGAGTGGCAGTGCGGCACGATCCAGGTCGACCCGAACATGCCGGAGCGCCTGGATGCGGCCTTCGTCGACGAAGACGGCGAGCACAAACGCCCCTTGATGCTGCACCGCGCCATCGTCGGCAGCCTGGAGCGATTCATCGGCATCCTGATCGAACAGCACGCCGGCGCGCTGCCCACTTGGCTTGCACCAACTCAGGTCGTCGTGGCCAATATCACCGACGCGCAGGCCGATTACGTGTCTGAAATTGTGAAATCGCTGCAAAAACAAGGGCTTAGAGCCTCGGCTGATTTGCGCAACGAGAAGATCACCTATAAAATCCGTCAGCATTCAATGCAAAAGCTGCCGTACATCCTCGTCGTAGGCGACAAGGAAAAGGCGAATGGCAGCGTTGCGGTACGCGCCCGTGGCAACCAGGATCTCGGCGTGATGCCCCTGCAGGACTTCCTTAATCGGATCTCCGCAGACATCACCAACAAGGTCTGACGAGCCCGCCGGGCGCGATTTGTTTTGTTTGGGCCCCTCGCCTTGGGGCCTGTTGAAAGGTCACCACCATCGCTACGTTTGCCGACCGTCGTGCGATTCCGGAGCGCAAGCACCGGTTGAACCGCGAAATCATGGCTCCCGAAGTCCGTCTGAACGGCCCCGAGAACGAACCCATCGGCGTTGTCAGCATCCAGGAAGCCCTGCGCATGGCGGGCGAACTGGATGTGGATCTGGTCGAGATCTCTGCCACTGCCAATCCGCCGGTCTGCCGGCTGATGGACTACGGCAAGTTCAAGTACCAGGAGCAGAAACGCGCTGCCGAAGCCAAGTCCAAGCAGAAGATCATCGAGATCAAGGAAGTCAAGTTCCGCCCGGGTACGGACGAAGGCGACTACCAGATCAAGATGCGCAATCTGCGCCGCTTCATTGCCGAAGACGGCGACAAGGGCAAGGTCACGCTGCGCTACCGGGGCCGCGAAATCACGCACCAGGACATCGGTATGCGCCTGCTGGAGCGGATTCGCGACGAACTGGCCGATGTGGCGATCGTCGAGAACATGCCAAAGCTCGAAGGTCGGCAAATGATCATGGTCCTGGCGCCCAAAAAGCGCTGAGAGCCGCAAAGTTTTAACCCGCCGGTTTGGTCGCCGACGGGTTCATTAGTCTCCTGAGGCCAACAAGTGTGCCGGGCTCACCGGCACCGCCCCAGGGACGCATTTAGAAGGAGCATTCACATGCCCAAAATGAAGACCAAGAGCAGCGCGAAAAAGCGTTTTCGCGTTCGTCCGGGTGGCACCGTCAAGCGCGGTCAGGCGTTCAAGCGCCACATCCTGACCAAGAAGACCACGAAGAACAAGCGTCAGCTGCGCGGCGCTGTGAACGTGCACGAAACCAACATGGGTCACATCGCTC
The DNA here is from genome assembly GCF_043555835.1 of Pelomonas parva. Classification (NCBI taxonomy): domain Bacteria; kingdom Pseudomonadati; phylum Pseudomonadota; class Betaproteobacteria; order Burkholderiales; family Sphaerotilaceae; genus Roseateles; species Pelomonas parva. The sequence continues at coordinate 684,440 of NZ_JBIGHV010000001.1, forward strand.
AGATGCTGCCCTTTGCTGGTCTGTAATCCACTAACGACTCAAGGAGAAACACATGCCTCGCGTCAAACGTGGTGTAACCGCTCGTGCCCGTCACAAGAAGGTCCTGGCTCTGGCCAAGGGCTTCCGCGGTCGTCGTAAGAACGTCTTCCGCATCGCCAAGCAGGCGGTGATGAAGGCGGGCCAATACGCTTACCGTGACCGCCGCACCAAGAAGCGCGTCTTCCGCCAGCTCTGGATTGCCCGTATCAACGCTGCATCGCGTGGTCTGGGTCTGTCCTACAGCAAGTTCGTGGCGGGTCTGAAGAAGGCCCAGATCGAGATCGACCGCAAGGTCCTCGCCGATCTGGCCGTCAACGATCCGGCTGGTTTTGCCAGCATCTTCGCCAAGGTGAAGGCCGCGCTCGCCTGATTGCGACACGCTCTGGTTTGCGCCGGAGCACGCAACTTTCAGGGCCGGCCCAATGGGTCGGCCCTTTTTCATTTCCGAATTCCGAATGTCAGATCTCGACGCCCTTCTTGATGCGGCCCGAAGCGACTTTGCCGCTGCGCCTACGCCCGCCGAACTCGAAAACGCCAAGGCCCGTTTCCTCGGCAAGTCCGGTCGCGTGACCGAGCTGATGAAGGGCCTGGGCGCCCTCAGCATCGAGGAAAAGAAGACCCGCGGCGCCGAGATCAACCAGCTCAAGGTCGGCATCGAAGCCGCCCTCACCGCTCGCCGCGACGCGCTGGCCGCCGCCGAGTTGGAGAAGCAGCTCAAGGCCGAGGCGCTAGACATCACCCTGCCCGGCCGCAGCCGTGGCACCGGCGGCCTGCACCCGATCACGCGGGCCATGGAGCGCATCGAGGCCATCTTCGGCTCCATGGGCTTCGACGTGGCTGACGGCCCCGAGATCGAGACTGACTGGTACAGCTTCTCGGCACTCAACAACCCGGAGAACCACCCCGCCCGCTCCATGCAGGACACGTTCTACGTCGACATGAAGGACGAGAACGGCGCCTGGCTGAACCTGCGCCCGCACACCAGCCCGATGCAGATCCGCTACGCGCAAGCCCACGCCAAGCGCTATGCAGCCCAAGCCACGATGCCCGAAGGGATGCCAGAAATACGCGTCATCGCGCCGGGCCGCACCTACCGTGTCGACAGCGACGCGACCCACTCGCCGATGTTCCACCAGGTCGAAGGCCTGTGGGTGGGCGAGAACATCTCGTTCAAGGACCTGAAGGCGGTCTACCTGAACTTCATCACCGCCTTCTTCGAGACCGACCAGCTGCAGCTGCGTTTCCGCCCCAGCTACTTCCCGTTCACCGAACCCAGCGCCGAGATCGACATCATGTTCGAGAGCGGCCCGCTGAAGGGCCGCTGGCTGGAGGTGTCGGGCTCCGGCCAGGTGCATCCGCAGGTGATCCGCAACATGGGCCTGGACCCGGAGCGCTACATCGGCTTTGCGTTCGGCTCCGGCATCGACCGCCTGGCGATGCTGCGCTATGGCGTCAACGACCTGCGCGCCTTCTTCGACGGCGACCTCCGTTTTCTCTCGCAGTTCAAGTAACTAGAACGTTATGCAATTCCCCGAGTCCTGGCTGCGCGAGTTCTGCAACCCGCCGCTGTCTACCCAAGCCCTGGCCGAGCTGCTGACCATGTCCGGCATGGAAGTGGAAGACCTGAGCCCCGTGGCACCGCCCTTCCACGGCATCGTCGTCGCCGAAATCCTCGAAGCCGAGCAGCACCCGAACGCCGACAAGCTGCGCGTCTGCAAGGTCAACGCCGGTGGCACCGAACCGGTGCAGATCGTCTGCGGCGCGCCCAACGCCCGTGTCGGCATCAAGGTGCCGCTGGCCACGGTCGGCGCTGAATTGCCGACCGACGACGCGGCCAAACCCTTCAAGATCGGTGTCGGCAAGCTGCGCGGCGTCGAGAGCTTCGGCATGCTGTGCTCGGCGCGTGAGCTCAAGCTCAGCGAAGACCATGGTGGCCTGCTGGAACTGCCGGCCGATGCGGTCATCGGCGAGGACATCCGCAAGCACCTGAACCTCGACGACACGCTGTTCACGCTGAAGCTCACGCCCAACCTGGGCCACGGCCTGAGCGTCTACGGCATCGCCCGCGAAGTGGCCGCGCTGACCGGCGCGCCGCTGCTGAAGGCCGAGTTCCCGCCGGTCAAGCCGACGCTGGACGACAAGCTGCCCGTGCGCGTCGAGGCCACCGATCTGTGCGGCCGTTTCTCCGGCCGCATCGTCAAGGGCATCGACACCAAGGCCAAGACACCCGCCTGGATGATCCAGCGCCTGGAGCGCTGCGGCCAGCGCTCGGTGACGGCGCTGGTGGATATCTCGAACTACGTGATGTTCGAGTACGGCCGCCCGTCGCACATCTTCGACCTCGACAAGATCAGCGGCGAGCTGGTCGTGCGCTGGGGCAAGGCAGGGGAGCAGCTCAAGCTGCTGAACGGGAATACCATCACCGTTGACGAAAAAGTCGGCGTCATCGCCGATGCGCGCGAGGTCGAGTCGCTCGCCGGCATCATGGGCGGCGACCACACCGCCGTGTCCGACGACACGCGCAACGTCTACGTCGAAGCCGCCTTCTGGTGGCCTGAGGCCGTCATGGGCCGAGGCCGCCGCTACAACTTCTCCACCGACGCCGGCCATCGCTTCGAGCGCGGTGTCGATGCGTCGCAAACCGTCGAGCACATCGAGCGCATCACGCAGCTCATCATCGACATCTGCGGTACGGCAGACACGCGCGTGGGCCCGATGGACGACCAGTCGCCCAACGTGCCCGTGGCCAAGCCCGTGGCCCTGCGGGTCGGGCGCGCTGCCAAGGTCATTGGCATGCCGGTGACTCAGGCCCAATGCGAAAGCGTGTTCACGCGCCTGGGCCTGCCCTTCACGGCTGCTGACGGCGTGATCACGGTGACACCGCCGAGCTGGCGATTCGACATCCAGATCGAGGAAGACCTCATCGAGGAAGTCATCCGCGTGCTGGGCTACCCGACGTTGCCGTCCACCGCGCCACTGGCACCCATCGTCGGCCGCACAGGCTCGGAGTCGCGCCAGTCCACCCACGCGCTGCGCCGTGCCGTGGCCGCGCGCGACTACTTCGAGACGATCAACTTCAGCTTCGTCGAGGAACGCTGGGAGCGCGAACTGGCCGGCGTCACCGACCCGATCAAGCTGCTGAACCCCATCGCGGCGCCGCTGTCGGTGATGCGCACCAGCCTCATCGGCAGCCTTGTCCAGGTACTGCGCCACAACCAGGCCCGTCGCGCGCCCCGCGTGCGCGTGTTCGAGCTGGGCCGCGTGTTCAAGCGCGATGCCGGTGTGAGGCATGGGCCGCTCAGCGTAGCCGGCATTGAGCAGCCGCTGCGCCTGGGCGGTCTGGCCTGGGGCCCGGCCGATCAGCAGCAGTGGAGCCAGAAGGATCGTGCGGTCGACTTCTTCGATGTGAAGGGCGACCTCGAAGCACTGTTCGCGCCGCAGACACTGGCCTTCGACGCCGCCGAGCACCCCGCCCTGCACCCAGGCCGCAGCGCGCGCGTCAGCCTGAACGGCGCTGTCATCGGTGTCGTCGGTGAACTGCACCCACGCTGGCGCCAGGGCTACGAGATCAGCGGCGGCGCGCCCGTTGTCTTCGAGCTGAACCTTGATGCCGCGCTGCTGCGCACGCTGCCGCAAGGCCGGCCGTTGCCGCGTCAGCAGGCCGTGCAGCGCGACCTGGCGTTGGTGGTGAAGGACAGCACGCCGCACGATGCACTGATCGCCACCATCACGACGGCTGGCGGCGCACTGCTGCGCTCGGCGAAGTTGTTCGACGTTTTCAAGCCCGCCGCTGGCAGCGCCACCGACCTGCAAGCCGACGAGCGCAGCCTGGCCGTGCGCCTGGAACTGCTCGACGACGAAGCCACGCTGACCGAAGAGCGCATCGACGCGGCCGTGGCGGGCATCGTCGCGGCAGCAAGCAGCCAGTTGGGCGCCCGCCTGCGCGGCTGATCCTCAGGAGGAGGAACACACAAAATGGACGCAAACGACGTCAAGAAACAAGCCGCAGCGGTCGTCATCGGCAGCCTGGAAACGCCCACGCTGACCAAGGCCGAGCTGGCCGAGCTGCTGTTCGACAAGCTGGGCCTGAACAAGCGCGAGTCCAAGGACATGGTCGAGGCCTTCTTCGACATCCTGCACGACAGCCTCGTCAAGGGTCAGGACGTGAAGCTCTCTGGGTTCGGCAACTTCAACATCCGCCGCAAGGCGCCACGCCCCGGGCGCAACCCACGCACCGGCGAATCCATCCCGATCAAGGCGCGCAACGTCGTGACTTTTCACGCCAGTCACAAACTCAAGGGCTTGGTACAAGGCGACGCGCCGCCTGGGGAAGACTTCGAGTAGAGTCCCCCCTCCTCACCAGAACTCGTTGATTTGCAATGGAAAAGGCGCTTCCCGCCATCCCCGCCAAACGCTACTTCACCATTGGTGAAGTGAGCGAGTTGTGCGGTGTGAAGCCCTATGTCTTGCGTTACTGGGAGCAGGAGTTCACCCAGCTCAAGCCCATGAAGCGGCGCGGCAACCGGCGCTACTACCAACACCACGAGGTGCTGCTGATCCGCCGCATCCGTGACCTGCTCTACGACCAGGGCTTCACGATCAGCGGCGCGCGCAACCAACTCAGCGAAGGCCTGCCGCCTTCTGCAGCGCAGAACTTCCGTGATGAAGCGGAAGCCGCCCAGGCGCTCGATGCGTTGGACGGTGAGCTGGAAGAGGATGACGACCTCGATACCGCCCCTGCAGCGCCACGCCTACCCGCCGCGCGCACGTCCTTAGCCCATGCGCAACCGCTGAAGGCTGCCGAGGCCACGATGACGCTGCCCGTGCTGGCCGTTGACCCACTCACGTCGCTGGAGCAGGTCCGCGCAGAACTTCTTTCTATCCGCGCCAGCCTTCTAACCTGAGCGCGACATTCTGGGTTATACTTTTTGGCTCAGTCGGGGCGTAGCGCAGCCTGGTAGCGCACTTGCATGGGGTGCAAGGGGTCGCGAGTTCGAATCCCGCCGTCCCGACCATTTTTATTGAAGTAGATCAACGGGTTAGCAGCTCAGGCCGCTAACCCGTTTTTCCATTTACGGCTTACCAATCACTCAGTGGGTAAACCAATGGGTAAACCGGCGACAAGCAGGCACGAGCTTTCGCGTCAGGCATCGATTTGGCTAAGGTCGTTGACGTGCCCCTGCGCGCGCCCACCTATGCAAGAGGGGCCACTCGATGGGCAAGGTCGCCTTCAGGCTGCTCTGAGTCATTCGCGGACCAGGGTCTCAGCGTCAGCTACCGCCAACATCGGGTCAGTGAACGCCGCCGGCCTGAGGGCATCTTCACTCTGGCCTGTCCGACCCTGACTCGCATCACTCGACCCAGAAAGGGAGCCTGATCCTCCAGCAGGATTTCGCAATCGTTTTACAGCTCTCCGAAGGCCCGCGCTGAGGTTGCCTCCTCCAATCAGCTCAGCCTTGGCAATCGTTTCCTCATCGAGCATCACATTGACCCGTCGCATCGGTTCGGTGTAAAGGGGCTTTGCACCTGCTCCGTCGCGTTTGCCTCCGCGCTTCTTGCTAAGCATTCGTCATGGCCGCTTTACGTTCAAGCAAGGTGTTGCCATCTGGTTCGCCTGCAGTAGTCAGGGACGCACTTATGCCGGCACTAGGTCGGCAACCAAGTACACGTGTGTCGGCTTAATTCGCATGTCGCAGATGAACTCCACGAGTACGCGGTCGCCTCGAAGTTCGAGAACGATGAATCGCTCGGTTTCTTCGTCTGGGCTCTGGGGCGCGGCGAACCTAACCGTTTGGCCAACATTCAGTTCTGCGCGCAGGCTTGGGATCATGTTGACAATATACACACAAAATCAAATGGCGTGTGGATTCTCGGGCTGCAAGTCTTGACCGTTTTGAGCGCGAAAACACCGTACGAACCTGTGGCTCGACCATCGGCGCCCAGGGGGCGAAGATGTCCGCAGTGGCACGGTGAGTAGCCCCGCGCATCCCATCCTGTCCGGGTTCTGGACTTACACCACGCGATGGGACATCACCCATCTGCGCTGGAGCGCCATACCGTCTTGTCTCGTCAACTACTCGTGCCCTTGCAAAGCCGCCAGGGCATGTCTTCGTGCCGCCTTAGGCGCACGATGAAACGCCAAAACCATCTGCGCCATCTCATCGTTGTCGCAGTACAGAAAGGCGGTGGGCACTTGCAGCACGTGTGCGAGCCGCATGGACATTTGGTAGTCCGGAGCGTGAACCCCAAGCTCGTAGCGGTTGATTCGTGTCGATGCCACGAACTCATCCAGGCCGGCATCGATCCCAAGCTGCTTCTGACTGAGGCCAAGGGCAACCCTCGCCTCCTTTAAGCGCTTCGGCCAGACATCTCCTGCAGCAATCCCCGCTTTCGCCATGTTGCTACGAGGGTCGTAGCTTCCATACAATCCGACTACTACGAATTACGTAGTCGTGTTCAGTGAGGCATCGGCGCATCTGCGCGATCTCGCCTCGATGAAGGGGATGTGATGGCAAGTACTTGGCTCACCAAACCACTCTGCTGCAGGTACGTCCTCGCAGAGTTCAAGACCCTCGCCTTGCCCGTCCGACGGGACGGCGTGGTCGAGCAATCCCGCTGGCGCTGGGCTCTGGGCCTGTTCAAGGGGGATCAGTACGAGCTGCTGGGCGCCTGGTCTGCGCAAGTACCTGTGCCGAGCGTTGCCGATGAACTGCACGACCGCGGAATCGAGCACCTCAAGGCGATTTCCGCTGAAGGCGGCGTGGACTGCACGTCGACCTATCCCGATGCTGTCGCCTGGTCGGCGTGTAGCGATCCTGATGCCACAAGCACCTTCGGCCCACGGCGCCGTGCCGCGCTTCAGTCGGCCACCGCGACTGCTGAACGCTTACAGGCCAGCCTCACCCGCGCGATCAAGCGCCGGGCCCCGTTCGCGGACGAGGGTGCCGCTGCTGCCTTCCTGATACACGCCCTCGAAAACGCCGACCGCCAGCTCCAGGGGCTCCCCAAGCTGCGATTCAAGACGTCCCTGCGCCGTTCTCGCTCCGGCGGGACGCCTGCCTCGCACCCACCCGCGTGACCGGCCCATGACGGCAGCCTTGGTCAAGAACTTGCGCGAGACACTCGCGCGGGTGCGCAGCGCCTTGATGCGCCGTGGCCGCAACGCGCACGAAGCCGATGACCTGGTGCAGGAAGCCTGGGTCCGGCTGGCCTGCTACGAGCGCGACCAGCCCGTCGAGCGGCCCGAAGCCTTCCTGATGCGTACCGCGCTCAACCTGTCTGTTGACGCCCATCGCGCTCAGACGACCCGAGGTGAAGAAGTCCTCGTCGAGGATGTCGTTATCATCGACTACGCGCCCACGGCCGAGGCCACGCTGCTCGCCAAGGAGCGGCTCGAACGCTTGAGCCTCGGCGTCAGCCGTATGAGCGAGACCACGCGGAGCATCTTCCTGGCCCACCGGATCGACGGGCTGACCATCGTCGAGCTCTCGCGGCTGTACGGCCTGAGCACCACGACCGTCCACAAGCACATCGCCAAGGCCACGCTGCAGCTCACGACCTGGATGGAAGGCTGGTAGCGATGGCTCGCCGTCAGGCGTCCGCCGGGGCGGCGGAGCCCGAGGGACCGCCGCTGGTGCCGAAAGACGTGGCCGCCGAGGCCGCCGTGTGGATCACCCGCCTGCATGGCGGCCACCGCACCCCGCAGATGGAGCAAGAGTGCCGCGCCTGGCAGGCCCGCTCCGCCGCGCACAGGCTGGCGTTTGAGCGTTGCACCGACACCTGGCAGGACGTGGCCAGCCTCACGCTGGCGGGCTACGCCACCGCGATTGCGTCCCGCGAACTGCCAGACAGTGGCAGGGCAGCTCGGTCCTTGCCCTGGCGCTCAAGCCTGGCGATTGCCTTGGTGCTGGTGGCGAGCGTGCTGGCGCTTCGACCCTGGAGCGCCGGGGAGGCGTACGAAACCGGCGTCGGCGAGCAGCGCCTTGTGGTGCTTCAAGACGGCTCCCGCCTGTCGATGAACACGTCCACCCGAATCCGCGTGGACTTCGCTGAGTCACAGCGCACCGTCAGGGTGGAGCGCGGCGAAGCCCTGTTCGAGGTCGCCAAGGATGCCAGCCGCCCGTTCGTCGTCCAGGCCGCCGGCACTGAGGTCGTCGCCACCGGCACGGCGTTCCTGGTGAAGGCGTCACCCGCAGCCAAGCCGGGTGACCAAGCGCTTGCCGTGACGCTAGTTGAAGGCCAGGTGGTGGTGCGAAGCGCTGCCGGCGAGTACCGCCAGTTGGAGAGGCCGCTGGTGATGGCGCCCGGCCAGCGCCTGCGTCTCACCCGTTCCGATGAGGCGGATCGCCCTGCCACGGCGACCCGCGTGGATCGGCCTCAGATGGACCAACTGCTGGCCTGGCGGCGGGGCGAAGCCCGCTTTGACAATGTGTCGCTGCGCGAAGCGGTCGATGAGATGAACCGCTACGACCGCCTGCCGATCGTCGTGTCCGGCACGGCGGGCGAGAGGCGCGTGAGCGGCGTGGTCAAGACCGGCGACAACGCCAGCTTCGCGGAAGCCATGGCAAGTTTGCATGGCCTGGTCGTGCGCAACCATGGTGATCGGCTGGAACTCGTCCAGCCGTAGGCCGCTTGCTCAGCCAAGCGCGCAGGCTGATGCGGGCCTGGCGCTGCAGAGTTGCTACGAATGGTGACCACCAAGCCAACCTCCTGGGAAGACATGGGACGGCGGCGGACATGCATGGAGCTTCTGGGACAGACAACCCGCCGGCCTTCGGGACCTATCGCATCGGGGAGGCTGGTCGCACGATAGGGCGCATGGTCTCCTCAAGGCGCGAGAGCGAGCATCAGCAGCTTGACCTGCTGAGTGCTGTCGCGACGCCGCTCACAGGGAGCCTGGCCAGTGCACCACGCAAGCCAGGGCGAGGGAACGCACGCGACCGGGTGTGCGTGGATCTGCGCGGCCTGGGTGATCGACTCCGTGCGCAGGCTCAGCGACAGCACACCACACCCGCCTTCCTTACGAGGCGCGCTGTTCTGCTGCTGCTCGATGACCGTCCAAGCGGCGAGGAACCCGCCGTCCCGACGCGCGCTGACACCCCAGCGCGGGGAGTCGTGAAAGTCACGCTGCGTGTGTCGAGCGGTCATGCAACGACGTTGGCCACGCGGGCGCGCGCCGCCGACATGTCGCAGGGTGACTATGTCTCCTCGCTCCTGGACGGCGTGGCGCCTGTCGCCATGCCTGCAGACCACGCATCGACAGTGAAGGCGCTCATGGCGTCGACGGATCGCGTGGCCGCGCTGTCGGCTGATCTCAACGCGTTCCTGCGGGTGCTCGGCCGGGCCTCTGTGCCGCAGTTGGAGCCGTATCGCGCCAGCATCACTTCCTTGACGAAGGATGTGCGGCAGCACCTTGCGGTTGCAGCCGCGTTGGTTGCCGAACTCCGGCCAGCCAGGAGGCCACGGAGATGACCAGCGGCCAGCACATTGACGGTGTTCTGGTTCAGTGGGGCGAGCGGCTGTTCTACCCCGGCAATCGGATCGTCAGGTCGGCGCCGCTGCCTCGTCTGGACGGGATGCTGCGGCGCAAGGCTGCCGTCATCCGAAAGCGCATCGAGGCGACGGTGCGCAGGGCGCCCCAGGTGATGATCAAGGTGACTGGCGGTGGCCGAGGGATGGCGGCCATCGCGGCGCATTTCCGGTACATCAGCAAGAACGGCAAGCTGGAGATCGAGGACGACCGCGAGGTGGTTCGCACGGGCAAGGAAGCCGTGCGAGACCTGGCGGAGCAGTGGCGCTACGGCGGTTCACTGATCCCAGAGGAAGGCCACCGGCGGGAAGCCTTCAACATCATGTTGTCGATGCCGGCCGGCACGAACGCGACGCTCCTGCAGAAAGCAGCGCGTGAGTTCGCGCAGACCGAGCTGGCGGGGCATCGCTACGTCATGGTCCTGCACGAGCACCAAGCCAATCCGCATGTCCACCTGAGCGTGCGGGCGGAGGCGGCCTCGGGTAAGCGTCTGAATCCTCGCAAGGCGGACCTGCAGCGATGGCGGGAGACGTTCGCCGAGAAGTTGCGCGGCTGGGGCATCGAGGCAGAAGCAACGCGGCAGGCCTCTCGCGGGGAAAGCCGGAACTTTGAACCGCTGTGGCGGATCAAGGCGAAGGAGGAGGGGCGCCTGCGCACTGCTTCGGTCGCCATGAAGACCGGTCGAGCAGGCACGCTGAGTCGCGCCGACGCGATGGTGAGCTGGGCGCACATCATGAAAGCGCTGGCGGCGTCCGAGGTTGCCGAGGACCGCCAGCTCGCGGAGAGGGTGGCGGCCTTCGTGCGCGGCACGACATTCGTTCGCGAGCAGTTCGGCCAAGGGTCCAAGGTGCCGTTGCGGCAGCATCGGCCTTCAAACGAGCTCTCGCCGCCCGGAGTCGGCAGAAGCCGACCGTCACCGGACATCAGTCGTTGATCACTGTCCATCGCGAAGGCGCCTCAGGCGCAGGTGTTTCACCGTCGCGAAGACGATGCGTGTGACGGTGCTGGCGGTGCCTGTCCTGAAGCAAAGGCTGTGCAACAGCCCGGGCCAGCGGCCTCCAACACAATCCGCCCGTCCTCCGTTGGCAAAGGCCCGCCCGTGCGACGCCTCGGCGCAGCCAAACTTGGCAGGCTGCGAACTACTCCGGTGTCGCTGGGTCGTTGTCGGCGCCACCGTGGGCCAACGCCTGGCGCGCCAACTCCTCTTCGCTGAGCTCGGGGGCATCCTGAAGTGCCGCTATCTCTTCGAGCATCTCGGGCGTGGCCTCAGCGTTGCCCAGCAGCACGTCTTCGATGCTGGCATGGGCGGCCTTCAGCTCTTCATGGTCGACTGGCGACGGATGCACAGGCGTCAGCGCAGGCAGCTTGACCGCAGCCAGCTCCAGTTGTTCATCGACCAGCTTGTTGAAACCGCCCTCGGGCGGTGTGTCCTGGGTCATTGCAGCCTCCTTTGAATGCCCGATGTTCCGCCATCTGGCGTTCAGCTGCCAGTTGGCTCTTTTGCTGCGTGTACTGTCTGCGTGCCAATCGCGTCAGTTGGGCGGCGGCGTGGCTGACCTGCGGGCTCTTTCCGATGGCGGCGTTCAGGTATGGGGAATGACCGAGGCTTCCCGTCCAGCTGCGGGCCAGCCCCTACCGTGTCGAGCGACAGCTTCGTGCCCAAAGCAGAAACTCGCTGACCTACGGCAGCAGGCTGGCTGCCGACTTCCAGTTTTGGTCGTTCGATGGGCGCTGCCGCCGGTAGCGGTCATTCGACGCCCTGCGGGCCGCGTGGCCGCTGCACAGCCACGACCTGACGCTCGGCGGAACTCGTCCCTGCGACGCCTGAGGTCCAACGCCCCCACGCCGGTCAACGGCAGCTCTGAAGTGCTTCGAGCTTGCGCTATCGACCCGCTGCGGTCATAGCGTCTGCCTTGTCGAGCGAAAGCTTCGTGCCGATAGTCGAACTTCGTCACGTCCGCCAGGTGGCATCTACTGGAGCCGGGGCTTGGGCGTAGCCGCCAGGCCGTCGATGCTGGCCAGGCAACGTGACCCAGCCGGCGCCTTGTCGCCCGGGTTGGGTACTTCCAGCCGCTCGACAAAGGTGCTGCTGGCGGCGTCGATGACGCGGTCGACGCTGCGCACCACGGCGTTGAAGCGCACGCCGCCCAACTGGGCCAGCACCGTGGCCTTGGTGCCCACGCGCACCTTGCCGAACAGCGCGGCGGGCAAGGCGACGTCGGCACGCATCGGGTCGATCTGCGCGACCTTCAGCACCGGCTTGCGGCCGCTGCCGGCCTCGACCAGCTCGCCGACGTTGAGCATGCGGTCGATAACGACGCCGTTGAACGGTGCACTGACGGTGCGCAGCGCCAGCTGTTCCTGCGCCCGCTGCAGCTCCACCTTGGCTAGCTCGCGGCTCTCCAGCGCCGTGCGCAGCTCGGCCTCGGCCAGGCGCTTCTCGGCGTCGGCCTCGTCGCGTGCCTGCACTGAGATGAACTTGTCCTTCTCCAGGTCGGCCTGGCGGGCCTGGCGCTTGGTGGCGTAGTCGATGCGGTTGCGCACCGTGGCCAGCGGGCCCTCCAGCTTGCTGCGCAGGCGCGCCAGCTCTACCGCCGCCTTCTCGCTCTGCGACTGCAGCTCCACCAGCGGCTGGCCGCGCCGGATGGCGTCGCCGCGGTGGGCGCTGATGGCACCGATGGTGCCGTCCACCGGCGTGCGGATCTCTATGACCTACCGTAGTTCCAGCAGGCATTCGAACCCCGCCTCGTCGGCAGCCCTCGCTGCCTGCGCTGCAGCCAGCAGCACCAACGCCAACACGGGGCGCACGCTCATTCGCCTCTCCCTGAAAACGACAGCATCGCCGCCAGCCGGCGGTCTTGTTTGAGACTGGCCGCGCGCGCCGCGCGATGGCGGGATTCGGCCGAGGATTGCGCCGCGCGGCGCAGCAGCCACAGCAGTGCGGCATGGGGTTCACGGCCCGCCAGCAGCCGCTGCAGCAGCGCGCTCAGCAGCGGCGCGTGCAGGCGGAACAGCTCGTCGTCCAGCGCGACGATGGCCTCGCCGCTGCCGGGGTCGCCCTGGCGGGCGGCGCGGCCGAACAGCTGGCGGTCGATGCGCGCCGAATCGTGGAACTCGGTCAGGATCACATGCAGCCCACCACGCCCGGCCACGCCCTCGCCCAGCGCGATGTCGGTGCCGCGCCCGGCCATGTTGGTGGCCACGGTCACGACGCCCGAGCCGCCGGCGCGGGCGATGACCTCGGCCTCGACGCGGTCGTGCTTGGCATTGAGGACGACGTGCTCGATCCCTGCCGCAGCGAGCAGTGCCGACAGATGCTCCGACGACTGCACCGTGCGTGTGCCCACCAGCACCGGCCGGCCCTGCTGCTGCGCCTGCGCCTGCACACTGGCCAACACCGCCGCCCAGCGCGCATCGGCGTCGGGCAGGCAGCGCGGCCGCGCGCGCAGCGCCAGCGACGGCCGGTGCAACGGCACCCGCGCCACCGGCAAGCCGTAGACGCGGCCGATCTCGGCCGCCACCTCGGTGGCCGTGCCGGTCATGCCGGCCAGGCGCAGGTAGCGGCGGAAGAAGCGCTGGTAGGTGATGCGCGCCAGCGTGACGCGCTCACCGCTGAGCACCAGCCCCTCCTTGGCCTCGATCATCTGGTGCAGGCCGCGCTCCCAGGCGCGGTCGGCCATCACGCGGCCGGTGGATTCGTCGACGATCTGCACCTTGCCGTCGACCACCACGTACTGCTGGTCACGCCGGTACAGCCACAGCGCGGCCAGCGCCTGCGTGACGGCCTCGGTGCAGGCGCGCAGGCCGACGTCGGGCGGCGCTGCCGCGCTATCCAGTGCGGCCTCGACGGCCGCGCGGCCGGTGTCGTTCAGCCGCACGCGCGGCTGGGCGGGTTCCAGGTCGAAGTCGCGAGCGGGCTGCAAGCCGCGCGCGAAGGCCAGCGCCCAGTCGACCAGCGCACCACGCGCACCCGGCGGCAGCGAGGCGGACAGGATCAGCGGCGTGCGCGCCTCGTCGATGAAGACGCTGTCGGCCTCGTCGACCAGTGCGAAGGTCAGGCCACGCAGCACCGTGGCCGGGTTGTCGGACATGCCGCCGCCTTCGGCCAGCGCGCGGTGCAGCGGGCTGGCGCGGTCGCCCAGCGCGGTGCGGTCGCGCAGGTAGTCGAAGGTCAGTTCCTTGTTGCTGCAATAGGCAATGTCGCCGGCATAGACCTCGCGCCGCTGCGCCCGGGTCAGCTCGTGCACGATGGCGCCGCAGCGCAGGCCGAAAAAGGCGTAGAGCGGCGCCATGGCCTCGGCATCGCGGGCAGCCAGGTAGTCGTTGACGGTCACCACATGCACCGGCAGGCCCACCAGCGCGGCCGCACAGACGGGCAGCGTGGCGGCAAAGGTCTTGCCCTCGCCGGTGGCCATCTCCGCCAGGCTGCCGTGCAGCAGCAGCCAGCCGGCGTGCAGCTGGCTGTCGTAGTGGCGCTTGCCCAGCACGCGGCCGGCCACCTCACGCACCAGCGCAAAGAAGGCGGCCACCGCGTCGACGCCGAAGCGGCTGCGGCGCATCGCGTGGCGCAGCAGCGCGGCGCGCTGGCGCAGCTGCTGCTCGTCCAGCGCCGCCATCTCGACCTCCAGCGCGCGCGCCAGCCGGACGACCTTGCGCGCACCGGCACCGGCGATGTCCAGCGGCCGCAGCGCCGGCCGCACCCAGCCATGCCACAGCCCCAGCGCGAACTCGTCGTGCCAGGCCGGCGTGCGCTCGTCGCGCTCGGCATAGGGCCGGCCGCTGGCCAGGTCGCGCGGGCGCAGCCGCAGCAGCAGGGCTTCAGACATCGAAGTGGCGCAGGAACAGCCGCCGCAGCACCGGCCAGAGCTGGGCGGCCAGCGGCGCGGGCTCGTGCGTGAAGCGCACCTGCACGCGCTCGCCATAACGCAGCGTCTGACCGGTGAGCGAGTCAACGCCGACGTCGAGCTGGAACACACGGTCCAGCGTGCGCAGGCCCTTGGGGTCGCGCGGGTCGACGGCGATGCTGCCGCCGCCCGAGGGCGTCAACGCCTGGCTGGGCACTTCGTCGCGCCCGGCGGGCACCTGGCGCAGCACGCGGCCTGGCAGCACCTGGCCGGTCACGCTGGCCCGGCGCACCTGCACGTCAAGCGTGGACGAGGCCACCACGTCGACCGTGCCCTGGTCCAGCACGACGCGCACCACCGGCGGCGCATCGCCCAGCACATAGCCCAGCACATCGCCCTGGCGCAGATGGCGGCCCGGCATGTCGCTGGCGCGCGGCACGGTGAAGCGCCCCGGCGCGCCGGCCACCATCTGCAGGCCCTGGGCGCGCTGCTCGGCGCGCTGCAGGGTGGTCTGCGCCAGTTGCAGCTGCTCACGGGCGATCTCGGCCCGCGCACGGTCGGCGACGAACTCGATGGCGTAGGTTGCCTCCAGCTCGCGCACGCGCGCTGTCAGCAGCCGCCGCTCGGCATCGAGCGCCGGGTCGATGCTGCGTGCCAGCACCCGGCCCGGCTCGACGAGGCTGCCCGGCTCTGCCTCGAAGCTGCGGAAGAATCCTGGCGCGGCGGCGCGCACGATGCTCTGCTCCGGCAGCCAGACGATGCCTTGCGCGACCGTGCGGTTGGGCAGAGGCAGCACGGCCACCAGCAGCACCAGCACAGCGGCGCTGCCCAGCGCGGTGGCCAGCACGCGGCTACGGCGCTCGCGCACCTCGGGCTGGGCCGTCAGCGCCTTGGCGGCCTTGAACAGCGGCACGACCGTCATCATCGCCACGGCCCACAGCGCCAGCAGCACGCCGACGAAGAAGAAGCGCGAGCCGATGAACAGTGCAATCGCCAGCGCCACAAAAAGCCGGTACAGCGCCGAGGCCAGGCCGTAGATGCCGAACCACAGCCGCTCCGAACGCGTGTGCGCCGGCGACTCGACATCGCGCAGACGGAACAGATAGCGCTGCAGCAGATAGCCCCAGTAACGCGCCGACTGGGCGGCCAGGTTGGGCAGCTCGGCCAGGTCGGCGAGGACGTAGTAGGCGTCGTAGCGCAGCAGCGGGTTGCCGTTGAAGACCAGTGTCGACAGGCCGGCGACGAAGACGATGTTGAAACAGACGGCCCGCGCCAGCCCGGGCTCCAGCAGCAGCCAGGCGTAGAACGCCAGCGCGGCGACGAACAGCTCGACCACCATGCCCGCCGCGCCGATCAGCGCGCGCTGCCAGCGCGAGCGCAGCACGTTGGCGGCCGATGCGTCGACGTAAGGCACCGGCATCAGCACCAGCAGCATCACGCCCATGTCGTGCACCTCGCCGCCGGCGGCGCGTGTGGCCGTGGCATGGCCCAGCTCGTGCAGCAGCTTGATGAGCGGGAAGACGAGCGCCATCAGCAGCAGGTTGTCGGCCTGCAGCACGCGGTCGGACAGGTTGCCGCTGAGCTCGCCCCAGTGCGCCGGCAGCATCAGCAGCGCCGGCAGCACCACGGCCAGCCACAGCAGGCCGGCACCGCGGCTCCACAGGCGCCGCCACAGGCCGGCATGGCGGTCCAGCCAGCGGCCCGGGTCCCACAGCGGGATGCGGATGGCCATCGGATTGACCCACGAGCGCCGGCGCTTGGCGCGGGCCTCGCGCTGGCTGCGGTCGAACAGCTCCAGCGCATCGGGCGGCACGTCGGTGGCCAGCAGGTCGGCGCTGTGCAGCTGGCCCAGCAGCTGGATCAGCTCGTCCTGCGTGGGTGCGTCGTCGCCGAGCTTGTCGCTGGTGATCTCCCACAGCTCGCGCACGCTGCGCTGGCCGTCCATCGCCGCGATCACCAGCCGCGCGGCCGGCGTGAAGCGGTGCACGCGGCCCGAGGCCGGGTCCTGCAGCAGATACCAGACGCCGCCGCGATAGCGATGGCGGTGCAGCCGGGCGCGCGCCACCAGCCGCGGCCGCAGCTCGGCCACGCGGTACCAGAGGCCGCTTTCCAGCGGGGCGTCCAGGCTCGCCACGACGTCAGGGCGCCCAGGCCCAGAACGTCAGGCGCAGCCAGTCCAGCAGGCCGTGCGTCCAGATCCACAGCAGGCTGCGCTGGCCCACCACGACCTTGCCGATGCCTTGCATGCCGGGGCGAAGCGCCTCCTGGCCGGCGCCGGCTATGCTGGCCTCGACCGCGAACACATTGCGCCCGTCCTGCTGCGTGGACACCGGCGTGATGCGCTGCACGCGGATGGCCAGCGGCCGCGCGGGCAGGCCCGACAGCAGCAGCTCGCCGCGCTGGCCCTGCGCCAGGCCGGCGATGTCGCGGTCGTCCACCTGCAGCATCACCCGAAAGCCCTGCAGCGGCGCGACTTCGAACAAGGTCTGCCCGGTCTGCAGCGGCGCGCCGATCTGCTGGCTCAGGTCGCCGGCCACGACCAGGCCGTCGAACGGCGCCACCAGCGTCGTGCGGCCCAGGCGCTCCTCGGCCAGGGCGAGCTGCGCGTCGGCCTGGTTGACCTGCGCCGACAGCACGCCCATGGCAGACCGGTCGCCCTGCGCCTGCGCCACCTGGTAGCGGCGCTGCAGCTGCTCCCGCTCTGCCGACCAGCGGCTGCGCTCCAGGCGCAGGTCGCGGTCGTCCAGGCGGGCCAGCGGCTGGCCCTTGCGCACCGTGTCGCCGGCGCGCACCAGGCCTTCGGCGATGAAGCCGTCGAACGGCGCGACGGCAGCGATCTGCGTTGCGCCTTCCACCACCGTGCGGGCGGAGATGCGGTAGTCGGTCTGCCACAGCGCCAGCGCGGCCAGCACCAAGGCGCCCAGCACCGACACGAGCTTGAGCCCTGGCCGATGCGGCCCGCTCAGCTCACGCGTGGCGTTGCGGGCGGTGTCGCGCCAGTGCGCCAGCGCACCGCGCTCGCGCCAGCGCTGCTGGCCCCAGTACGGGCCCAGCAGCACGCCCAAGGCGGTGGCCTGCTGCACCTGCGCCTCGCTGAAGGCCGGGCCGGCGATGCGCTCGAAGCACAGCACGCCGATGGTCTGGCCCTGGTCGCGCACCGGCACCGACAGCATGGCCTGCACGGCCAGCTGGCGCGCGGTCTCCTGGTGCGCCAGCGCACCCAGCGGCTCGTCGGCCGGCACCGGCAGCTGCACCGGCACCCCCAGGTCCAGCACCTCGTCCATCGCCTCGCCAAGCCAGCGCACGAGGTCGGAGCGGGCATCGAAGCTGGCCGTGTTGGACATCACCAGCGGCGTCACCTGGCCCGCCGCCTCGAAGCCCACCGAGACGCGGTCGCAGCGCAGCCGCTGGGCCAGCTCGTTGACGACCGACAGGGCCGACGGCTGCAGCTGCGCATGCTGCATGGCCGTGGCCATCGCGTCGTTCAGCAGTGACACCCGCTCCAGCTCCGCCTGCCGCGCCGCCAGCGCCTGCAGGCTGAAGTGCTGCATCAGCCAGGCGATGCCCCAGTGGATGTCGCGCAGAGCGGTCTGAAGCTCGGCCAGCGGGCCCGGGCCGAGGTCGAAGACGACCGCGCCGCACAGCTCGCCGGCCACCTCGATGGGGTAGCCGACATGGGCCACGCCGTCCGCCGCCGGCGGCTGCCCGCCACCGGGCGCGCTGACCACGCCTTCACGCGCCTGCAGCACCTGCTGGGCGACGGGGGACAGGTATTGCAGGTCGCGCCGCGGGTCGGGCCAGACAGCGGCCACGGCGAAGGCGCCGGCAGCGCTCTCGCGCGTCAGCAGCAGCGCCGCCCGCGAGCGCGGGATGCGGCCGGCCAGCAGCACCAGCCAGGCGGCGTACAGCTCGGCGGTGTCGCCGGTGGTGGTGAAGCTGGACCAGGCCGCGGACTCGCTGCGCGTGCGCTGCTCGTCCGCCAGGGAATAGACGGGCGCGCTGTTCTGCGTCATGCAGGCAGCGGATCGGGCTGCGCCGCTTCGGCCGCGGCCGGTGTCTCGTCGTCCGTCAGGCTGCTGATGAAGCGGTCCTTGATGCCGGCGAAGTTGCTCATCGACTGCAGCTGCAGGTAGAGCAGCTCCAGCTCGTCGTTGCGCGCCAGGCCGGCGAGCGCCTCGCCGCTCAGCTCGCGCAGCTTGGCGCGGTTGACGCCGAAGAAGCCGTTCAGCGAGCGCTTCTCGCCGGACGGCGTCGTCACCTGCGCCTGCATCTGCTCCAGCAGGCCCAGCTCATGCACCCGGCGACCGAAGCGGCGCGTGCGCTCGAACTGGCTCTGGTACTCCTGCAGGAATTTCAGCACCCGCTCGACGAAGGCGGTCGGCTTGCCGGCGGCGTCGAACAGCGCCTCCCCGCGGCCTTCGCGGTTGACGCCCGGGTGGGCCTCGTCGATGCACAGCGTGTGCGTCTTGCCGTCGTCGCTGCGCGAGAACACGAACGGGTAGCGGCGGATGAAGGCCGGCACGTAGCGGGCCTGCCACTGGGCGTCAGGCGTCAGGTAGAGGTTCTGGTCGTTGCGCACGCCCAGCACCACCACCGGCATCACCTCTTCGCCGGTGACGGTGAAGACGATGGCGTACTCGGCCGCCGCGCGCGGGAACTCCACCGCCATCAGCGGCACCGCGTTGATGCCGGCCGAGAAGCCGTAGCCGGGGCTGGCCTCCAGCGACACCTTGCCATGGCGGGACGCCGATACCGGCATGGCGGACTCATAGATCAGCAGCTGTTTGGACATGGAAGGCTCGGGTTCGGGTCGATGTGTGTGACGGCGTCACTCGGCGCAGTCTGCCAGCACGCGCAGCTTGTTCGCCACTGGGGTAGACACGGCCAGGTGCAGGCGCAGCGCGGCGTTCGGGTCCAGCCGCTCGGGCGACGCGCCAAGGTGGCTGACGAAGCGGTCCTGCCAGCTCAGCGGCTTGCCGCGCGCGGCGACGGCGGCCAGCACCGGCTCGCGCACCGTGGTGGCGGTCCAGTCGATGCTGAACACCGGCGCGGTCGCCTCGCTGGACGACGCGCTGGCATCGATGCTGCGTTCACCGGCGGCGAGGTCCTCGTGCATGACGCCATGGTCGTCATGGCCCACGCCCATCACATGGCCCATCTCGTGGGTCAGCACGCTGAGCAGGTCCATGCGCCCGGCCGCAGCGCCGGAAGCGGCGGCCAGGCCGCTGCCGGTCTGCACGAACTCCAGGCTGTCCTGCGGCGTCGCGTCGACGAACCAGCCCCAGCCGGCGGCGTCGCTGTCGATGCGGATCAGGCCGGCGTCGCTGTCCGCCTCGCCCAATGTCAGGCCAGTCAGGCTGGCCATGCTCACCTTCACGGCATCGAGCTGCGCGAGTTGCGCGGCCGTGACGCCGGTGGCCACCCAGGCCTGGCGGGCCTGCGCGACAAGGCTGGCCAGTTGCTCGTCGGTCACGGCCTGGGCAGCTGGTGCGGACGCGGCGGGTGCCTCCTCCGCCAGCAGCACCGCGGTCTGGTTCTCCGGATGCGCCTGCTGGTTGCCGTTGCGCAGGTTGCCGGCCACGAACAGCACCAGCTGGCCCTGCGGGTCGCGGATCTCGATGCGGGCAAAGTCCTTCTTGCCCGGCTCGCCGTTGTCCGTGAACGTGAACCAGATGCGGTAGCCGGACACGCCGTTGAAGCGGCCCAGGCCCTCGCCCACCATGGTGTCGAACGGGGCCTGGCGCGGCAGGTGGTTCAGCGCCGGGTCGTCGAAGCAGTCCACATCGAGCAACTGCTCCAGGTGGAAGCGGTTGCCCTCGAAATTGACCTGCAGGTTGTTCGGCCCGTCGTCGATGTCGCAGTGCAGCGTGAAGCCGTGCGTGACGCGCATGCCGTCTTCGGTGAAGACGCTGCCGCCGCCGGTCATGCGGCCCTCGCCATGGACCGGCGCGGTGACGAGGTAGTGCGCCGGGTCGTCGTCGCGGACGACGGTGCCGGTCACCACGTCGGTGCCACGAACCTGGGCAACGTTGACGTGGGCGCCTGCGGCGGGTGCCGCCAGGTTCAGCCCTTGCGTCGTGTAGCGCCAGGTCTCGCCCGGGTCCAGCAGGCCGTCGCGGTCGCTGTCGCCGACGATGTTGGCGCCCTGACGAACGATCAGCGGCTGGTAGTCGTCGGACGGGTTGTCGGTGCCGGCGTCGTCCAGGACGCTGACGCCCGAGAGCGCGCGCGTGCCCAGGTTCTGCACGAGGAAGGTGAAGACCGGCACGGCGCCCGCCGTCAGCTGCACCGGGTGGTCGGCGTCGTTGGCATCCTCCGTAACCGTGGGCCGGGTTGGGTCGACGGCGTTGATGGCCTTGGTAATGCGGATGCCGGACTGGCCATCGCGCACCGTGCCGAGGTAGTGCGCCAGGTCGGTGTCGCTGTAGCGCTGGCCGTTGTCGTCCTGCGCCAGCACCGTCGCGGTGTTGGCATGCTGGCCGAGCAGCGCCGTCGTGGGTGCGCCGATGACGCCGGCGGACGTGAACAGCCAGACCTCGTCGACGCCGAGCAGGCCGTCGGGGTCGGTGTCGCCGCTGACGTAGACCGGGGAGAAGCCGTCGGAGTCGACCAGGTCCAGCAGGCTCAACGCCGCGCCGGACTGGTTGAAGACCTGGTAGGTCCAAATCGTCGACGCGCCGACGGCCAGGATGGGGCCGGTGGCCGTGTCGGCGTCTTCATAGCGGGTGGGCGACAGCGGGTGCACCGCATTGAGCGCCTTCTCGATGCGGATGGCGCCTTCCTGGCCGCGGTAGCTGGCGGCGTCGCTGTCGCTGGTCGTGCGGCCGGTGCGGCCGTCGGTGCCCGTGGCGGTGGCGATGTTGGTGTGCAGCCCGGTCACGGCCACGGCGTTGCCGGCGCTCGTGCCGGCTGATGTGTAGCGCCAGATTTCGCCGACGTCCAACAGGTTGTCGCGGTCGGCGTCACCGATGTTGAAGCCGCCGCTGAGCACGGCGGCGGGCGTGAAGTCATCGCTCGTCACGCCCGGCGTGCCGGCGTCGTCGCGCAGCGAGTTCACCGTCAGCGGCCCGTTGCCGGTGTTGCGCAGCAGGTAGGTGAAGGTGATGGGCGTGCCCAGGTTCAGCAGCAGCGGCTGGGCGGCATCATCTGCGTCCTCGGCCGCAGTCGGGTTGGCCGGGTCGGCGGCGTTGATGGCCTTCTCGACGTCGATGCGCGCCACGGCGCCGAACAGGTTGGCCGGGTCGTCGTCGCGCAGCGTGGCCAGGTTCACCGTGTTGGTGGCGCTGACGTTGGCGTAGTTGGTGTATGTCCCTTCTGGCGCCGCGCGGACGGCGGTGTAGAGCCAGGCCTCGCCGCGGTCCAGCAGGCCGTTGCGGTTGTAGTCGCCGGTGTTGTAGACCCTGCCCCCGGACGTGATCGTGACCGCTGCCGGCGTGAAGTCGTCGCCCGGCACGCCCACGGTGCCGGCGTCGTCCACCAGCACCACGTCGCGCAGCGCATCGTTGCCGGTGTTGCGCACCGCGTAGCTGAAGACCACCGTCGAGCCGGCGACCACGACGACCGGCGAGGCGGCGTTGTTGGCGTCCTGCACGACCGTCGGAGACAACGGCCGGTCGGCGTTGATGGCCTTGACGACCTGAAGGCCGGCGGCGCTGCCGAAGTGGTGCGCCAGGTCGGCGCTGGTGGCCGTGGCCGCGCTGGCCGGGTCGCGCACCGTCACGAGGCCGGTGTTGGCGTACTGGCCGGCGGCCACAGTGCCGGTGGCGCGGTAGAGCCAGACCTCGCTGGTGTCGACCAGGTTGTCGCGGTCGATGTCGCCCACGTTGAAGCTCGTGCTGGAAGCCAGCACCGCCGCAGGCGTGAAGTCGTCGCTGCTAACGCTGACGGTGCCGGCGTCGTCGCGCAGAGAGGTCACCGCGAAAGCGGTGCCGCCGGTGTTGAACAGCTGGTAGGTCCAGACGACCGTGCTGCCCACCGCGAGGATGGGGCCGGTCGGGCTGTCGGCATCTTCGTAGGCCGTGGGCGCGTTCGGGTTGACCGCGTTGACGGCCTTCTCCAGCCGCACGCCCAGTGGCTGCGGCGTGGCCTGGCCGTTGTGGTGGGCCGCGTCGCTGTCCTGCACGGCCGTGCCGCTGACCGCGCCGGTGCCGCGCACCGTGGCGACGTTGGCATAGGCGCCAGCGACCGCCACGTAGCCACCGGCGGCAGTGCCGGCCGACGTGAACTGCCAGGTCTCGCCGCTGTCGACGAGGTGGTCGTGGTCAAAGTCACCGACATTGAAGGTCTGTCCACCCTCCGTCACCGTGACGGCAGCGGGCGTGAAGTCGTCGCCGGCAACGGCCGGCGTGCCGAAGTCGTCAACGATGCCGG
Source organism: Pelomonas parva (assembly GCF_043555835.1). Lineage (NCBI taxonomy): Bacteria > Pseudomonadati > Pseudomonadota > Betaproteobacteria > Burkholderiales > Sphaerotilaceae > Roseateles > Pelomonas parva. The sequence continues at coordinate 707,222 of NZ_JBIGHV010000001.1, forward strand.
TGAGCTGCAAGGCCTCGGTGCCGTCGTTGACGACCAGGTAGGTCCAGGTGATGGGCGTGCCCACCGCGAAGGTCCGGCCCGGCGCGCTGTCGGCGTCTTCGGTGGCCGTCGGGTTGCGCGGGTCGGCGGCGTTCACCGCCTTCTCGATGCGGATGGCCGCGGTCGGCGTGCTGATGCCGTTGCCGTTGTAGTGCAGCAGGTCGCTGTCCAGCAGCCCGTTGCCGGCCGCCGAGGTGCCGAGCACCGTGGCCACGTGGCGCTGCAGGCCGGCCTTGGCAAGGTTGCCCGCGGGTGCAGAGAACAGCCAGGCCTCGCCCACCTCCAGCAGCAGGTCGCCATCGTCGCCACTGACGTAGACCGGCACGATGTCGTCGCTCAGCACGCCGGGCGTGCCGGCGTCGTCGAGCAGGCTGACATCGCTGATCGGGGCGCCATCCGGGCTGAGGTTCTGAACCAGATAGGTCAGCGTCAGCGCCGTGCCGGCGGCCAGCGCCGGGCCGGTGGGCAGGTCAGCGTCTTCGGCCGCCGTGGGCGCCAGCGGCTGCAGCGCGTTGATGGCGCTCTCGACCTGGATGACCGCCGTGTCCGGCGCGGCCGGCACGCCGCCGCTGGGCGTGCTGCCATGGGCCGTCTGCAGCGGCGCCAGCGTGCGGTCGTCTTCCTTGCCGCCGGCGTCGTCGTGGCGCGCATGGCCGTTGCCGGGCTGCGGGTCGCGCGGGGCGCCGTGCTGCTCGTTCCACTCGGGGTCGTCCTGGTTCACCAAGCCGATCTCGCCATGCGGCTCGGCCAGCGAACGGTCGGCACCACCGGCATAGGCCAGCTCGGTGATGAAGGCCTGCGTGTGCGGCGCCAGCAGGCGGTTGACCGTCGGCGCGCCGAAGCGGGCGAAGGGCACGATGAAGCTGTTGAACTCGCCGGTCCAGTCGAACATGCGGTCGTGGCCGGTGTTGGCGATCAGCACGTCCAGGCCGCCGCCGCCGTAGGCGAAGTCGCCGGTGCCGCCGGTGTTCTGCACGTCGGTGGCGTCGTCTGTCTCGTCGTTCGCGCCGCCGTTGGTGTCGAGGTTGTCGTCGAGCTGGTGATAGTCGTCGCCCAGGCCGCCGAACAGGCGGTCGTGGCCGGTGCCGCCGAACAGCGCGTCATGGCCGCCGTCGCCGAAGATCCAGTCCTTGCCGTCCTCGATCAGCACGCCTTGGCTGAAGGCGTCGAAGTTCAGCAGGAAGTTCTCGACCTTCAGCAGCGGCGCGTCGGCGTCGTAGAAGTCGAGCTTGCGGGTGACGGTGTCGTACTGGAACGGGGCTGCCGTGGCGGCGCGCACGTCGTCGTAGAACGGGGCCAGCGCCTCGGCGCCGGAGAGCGCGTCGTTGCCGTCGCCGCCGTGGATGAAGTCGTCGCCCAGGCCGCCGTAGATCACGTCGTCCCCGCCCTGCCCTTCCCAGGCCAGCAGGTTGACGGTCTTCTTCAGGTAGCCGTTCAGGTCGACCACCGCGCCGGTGAACGGGCCGGGCAGCTCGATCATGCGTTCCGTGCTGACCGTGATGCCGTACAGCGGCTCGGCCACGCCGTTGCGGCTGGTGGAGATGCGGCCGTCGTCGCCGACCAGGCCGTCCTCGCCGCTGCCGCCGAACAGCCGGTCGCTGCCGGTGCCGCCGTACAGGTCGTCGTCCCAGCCGTCGCCGTAGAGCACGTCGTTGCCGCGCCCGCCGTGCACGATGTCGTCACCGTCCTCGGCCTTGACGAGGTCGTTGCCGCCAATGGCCGCCGCGTCGTTGCCCGGCGTGTAGTCCAGCAGGTCGAAGGTGCGCACGACGATGCGTTCGCTGCCGCGCGGCTCGGTGAGCTGCGGGGCGGCCGGGTCGGAGCCGATGTCCACCGTGGCGTCGTAGGCGAATTGCAGCGGCGCGCCATTGGCGCCCAGCACGCGCAGGATGACCGCGTTGTCGCCGGTGATGACGTCGGCGTCGAAGGCGTGCTCGGCGATCAGGCTGGTGCGCGACTCGCCGCCGGTGCCCAGCGTGTTGCGGTCGATGCGCAGGCCGGCGCCGCCGAACAGGATGTCGGCGCCGTCGGGGCGCAGCGTCGGCGTGGCGAAGCCGTACAGGCTGGAGCTGCCGCCGATGATGTCGTCCTGGCCCAGGTTGCCGAAGACAACGTCGTTGCCGCCGCCGCCTTCGATGTAGTCGTCGCCGTCAGTGGCCAGGTTCTCGGCCGAGGCCTGCACGACCAGCGCGCCGCCGGCCGTGATGGTGGCGCCGACCGGTGCGCCGAGGATGGAGCCGTCGCCTTCGATGATGTCGTCGCCCAGCTGGCCGAAGATTTCGTCGTCCTGAGCGCCGCCCGCAATGCGGTCGTCACCCCAGACGCGGATGGCCGGGTTGTCGGCCTGCTGCTCCAGCGCGGCGCTGTGGTCCAGCAGGCGGATGCGGTACTCGCGGTGCGTGGGCAGCAGCGCCGTGGCGGCTGCGGGCAGCACGCCGTCGGGGTCGGCGTTCAGCGGCCGGCCGAGCGCGTCGACCGAGGCCGTCTGCGAGCGGCCCTCGCTGGCGCCGGCCACCTCGCTGTACAGCGTGGCGCCGGTCAGCGTGGCGAAGCGCACGTCCAGGTTGTCGGGGCGGAAGTAGATGTCGGCGTTGTCCCCGGCGATCACGTCGTGGCCGGTGCCGCCGTCCAGGCGGTCGTCGCCGTCCAGCGCGCCCACCACGTTGCTGCCGCCGATGACGATGTCGTCGCCGTTGCCGGCGAACACCACGTCCTGGCCTTGCTGGCCCAGGATGATGTCGCTGCCGTCTTCGCCGTAGACCAGATCGTCACCGCTGCCGGTGTTGGTGGTCGTGTTGATGGCGGTGAAGGCCAGCGTGCGCTGGCCGGCCAGCAGCAGTTCGGGCGCCAAGGCCGGCAGGCTCTGCGTGGGCAGGTAGGCGCCGGCTCCATTCGCAAGGACAGCTTCGGCCAGGCCCTGGTCGCCGAAGACCAGGTCAGCGCCCGCGCCGGCGCGGATTTCGTCGCTCGCACCGCCGCCGAGCAGCACGTCGTTGCCGCTGCCGGCCGTGATGTTGTCGGCGCCGTTGTCGGCGTCCTGGAAGGCGATGGACGCGATCGATTGCACCGTGAACAGGTGCACCGAGAACGGCGTGGCCGCCTCGTCGACGGTGCCGGTGCTGACCTGGCCGTTGTCGCCGAAGACGATGTTATGGCCGTCGCCGGCCTGGACCACATCGGCACCGGTGCCGGCTATGACGATGTCATGGCTGTTGCCGACGTTGATGCGGTCGGCGCCGCCGATGCGGCTGGCCGCGGCGATGGACCAGACGCGGTCGATGTCGTCGGTGCGCTGCGGGTTCAGCGCGCTGCCTTGCAGGATCTCGGAGGCCAGGTAGTCCGCCAGGCCGTGGTCGCCGAAGACGATGTTGCTGCCGTCCAGCGCGGCCGTGCCGCCCTGGCTGGCGAAGGCGTCGATGAGGTCGTCGCCACCGCCGCCGATGAGGATGTCTCGACCCACGCCGCTGCGGATGCTGTCGTTGCCGTTGCCGAACTCGTTGGCCGCGCCGTTGATGGCGCCCCAGTCGATGGACGTGACGAGGCCCAGCACCTGCACCTGGTAGTCGTCGTCCGTGCCGGCGGGCGTGCCCACCGGGCGGTTGGCGCCGCTGTCCACGCCCAGGATGCGGCCGTGGTCGCCGAAGACGATGTTCTGGCCGGCGCCGGCATCGATGCTGTCGCCGCCCTGGCCGCCAACGATGATGTCGTTGCCGACGTCGTCGGTGATGGTGTCGGCCGCGCCGAAGGCGGCCGCGGTGTCCACGCTCTCCAGCAGGTCCAGCGTGCCCAGGCCGGCCAGCCCGGTCTCGACATTGCCGAAGTAGTCGGCACCCAGGTAGCTGACATGGCCCTGGTCGCCAAAGATAACGTCGGACTCGCTGCCGCCGTCGATCACATCACTGCCGTTGCCGCCAAAGATGCGGTCGCGGCCCGCGCCGCCAAGGATGCTGTCGGCCGCGCCGTTGCCCGGCTGGGCCGTGCGCAGGTCCTGGATGAAACCAGTGGTCAGCAGCTTGTCGCTGGCCGCCAGGCTGAACTGGCTGATGCTGGCGTTGCCTGTGGCATAGCCGAACACCGCCGCCCGGCCGCTGGCCGCGGCCCAGTCGGCATACACCCGGCCGCGCGGCACGTCCTGCTGCGCCACGCCGTGGTCGCCGAAGATGACGTCGTCGCCCGTGCCGCCTTCGATGCTGTCCGCGCCGGCCACCAGGCCATCGCGCACCGGGCCGAAGGCCAGCGTGCCGACGCCGGCATCGGCCGTCACCACCACCAGCGTGCGGGTGATAGGGTCGACGTTGAAGCCGGAGTCGCCGTAGACGATGTCCAGGCCGCCGTTGGCGACGATGCGGTCATCGCCCGAGCCGCCGGCCAGGTGGTCGCCCGCGCCGGTGCCCAGGATCGTGTCGTTGCCGGCGCCACCGTAGACGACGATGCCCAGCGTCGTGCTGTTGGCGTCAGCGCTGGTGAACAGCGCGCTGGCGTCGATGACGTCGTTGCCAGCCTGGTGGAAGGGGTTGGCGCGCGGGAAGCGGAACAGGTCGTCCGCCGTGCCGACCTGGTCGAACAGCTTGGGTCCGAGCACCAGGTTGTCGCCGCGGCTGGTCTGGTTGGCCATGCCGCTGTACCAGGTGCCGTCCTGCGAGGTGTCGCCGTAGACCACCAGCGGCGAGCTGGCGCCGGCACCGCCGGTGACGGTGATGGTGTCGCCGCTGATGGCGCTGCCGCCCGGCGTCAGCGCCAGGTTGCCACCGCCATGCACGGTGGTCAGCGTGCCGTGGCGGGCCGGGCCGCGGTTGGCGTCGCGGCCTTCATCGGCCGGCACCAGGGTGCCAGTGATGGTGAGGCGGTCGTTGCCCTCGCCCATCAGCAGGTTGAGCACCTCAATGCCCGACTTGCCGGTGGCGGCGTCGCCCCAGGTGATGCCGCCGGGGAAGACGCCGGGTTCGCCGAAGCTGTTGGTGCCCACCACCAGGTCCGGCGCCAGGCCGAAGCCCGTCAGCCCGGTGGCGCTCAGCACGCCGACCTTGTCCTCGCGGCTGGCGTCGTCAAAGATGTTCAGCGTGTCGATCTGGTCGCGTTCGTCGGGCTGGGTGCCGATCTGCAACAGCGGCGCATTCAGCTCGGTCGGCAGCAGCACGGCGGGCATCAGCGCCCGCTCGCCCAGCGTGCCGCCCACGACGGAAAGCGGCCCGCCCAGCTTGGTCAGCAGATGCTGCTGCGGCGCCCACACCTTCTGCGTGGTCGGGTCGATGGGCAGGCTGGCCGCATCGAACCCGGCGTTCGCCGTCACGGTGACGGTCTGCGGCACGTACCAGTTGCTGGCGGTGAAGGTCAGCGACGTGGGTGCCGTCAGAACCTGGCCGTCGGTGTTGATGGCCACGACGACATCGCCCACCGGCGCCTGGGTCAGGCGCACGGTGTAGCTGTCGGCCACAGACTGGTCGCCCGGCGTGGCCGCATCGTCCTTGACCACCTGGGTGCTGCCGCCGCTTTGCAGCACCAGCACGCCCGGGGCGTCGTCGTCATGCACGCTGACGGCCAGTTGGGCCAGCTGGCCGGCATAGGCCGGTGCGCCGTTGGTGGCGCTGACGGCGGCGTTGATAAAGCTGCGCTTGAAGTCCTCGCGGGTGGCGTCGTCCACCGCCGTGACGGCGATGTTGATGCCTGTGGCCGCGCTGGCTGCGTCGAATGTGACGCGCGCCTGGCCGCCGCCCAGCAGCGTGACACCGGCACCGGCCAGCGTGACCTGCTGCGCGTCGTAGCTCAGCGTGACGGTCACCGTCTGGCTGCCGGTCAGCGCCTGGCCCAGGCGCAGGTTGACGCTGTCGGCGATGCCGGGCGTGAAGCCTCCGGCGTCGGCCGTCAGGCTGCCTTCCAGCACCAGCGTGCCGCCGTCGCTCTGCGTGAAGATCAGCTCGGGCGCGTCGTCGTCGACCACGGTCACCTCGACATTGCGCACCTTGGCGAAGTCGAAGGTGGCGATGGACGCCGCTTGGTCGTTGGCCGCGCTGTTCAGCGACGCGTCCTCGGCAATCGCCCGCACGCTGTGGTTGACGGTGACGGTGCGCTCGCCTTCGGCCAGCGCATCGCCGACGCCGTAGACCTGCACCGCCTGCTCCTGGTCCCAGTTGGCGGACGTGAACTTCAGCACCAGCGCGCGGTCGGGCGTAACGACGGTCTGGCCGTCGATGGCCACGTCACGCGTAAAGCCCGAGGGCAGCGTGCGCGCCAGCCACAGCCCGTCGCCGCCCGCCATCTGCTCCTCGCGGTTGGAGCGGGCCGCCGACACGGTGACGTAGACCGCCACGCCCTCGGCCGGCCGGGAGGCCAGGCGCACCTGGTAGGTGTCGACGCTGGCCGCATTGCCGGTCAGGCCTTCGCGCACCTCGGTGCTGCCGCCGCTCTCGCGAATGACCACCGCGCCGGTACTGGCCTGGGCCACGGTGGGGTCGATGCCGTCGACCGCGATGCCGTCGTACAGCGAGCCGGGTGCCGTGACGCTGTGGCCGATGCTGCTGGAGCTGCCCTCCAGCTGCTGCATGACGATGGGCTCGGCCACGTCGCCGCCCACGTTGATGCTGTCGCTGCCCAGGCCGCCGATGACGCGGGTGATGACGCCCACCGGCGTGCCCAGCACGTAGAAGTCGTCGTCGGACTCTAGGCCGTCGACCTCCAGTACCTCGATGTTCTCGAAGCGCACGTTGACGCCGGCGCCGAACACGCCGTTCTCGGTGATGACGAAGTTGTCGGCGAACTCGGTGCCCAGCACGACGACCTTGTCGAAGCCGCTGCCACCGTCCACCGACACCGGCGCGTTGATGTTGTATTGCACCGTGTCGTTGCCGTCGCCGGGGCGCACGTTCATCTGCGCCGCGGTAGAGACATCGCTGGTCAGCAGCGGCACAGCCACGCCGTTGGCATCGAGCTTGATGTCGCCGTTGGCGTCCGTCTGAGCGAGAGCGAAGGCACGGACGATGAACAAGTCGTCGCCGGCATCGCCTTCCAGGCGCAGTTCGGCCTTGTTGGCGTAGACGTTGAAGCTGTCGTTGCCGCTGCCGCCCTGGGCCACCAGGGGCGCGGACGCGCCGCGGCTGACATAGCCGCGCGTGGTGGCGATGGTCTCGAAGGCGTCGCTGGCCGGCAGGTTGGCCGGCTGGCGCTGGCTGCCGTAGAGCTGGCCGATCTGGAAGGCGTCGTCGCCGCTGCCGCCGTCCAGGCTGGTGATGGCGCTGTTGTCGTCGACGGCGAAGTAGTCGTTGCCGCCCAGGCCGAAGACCTGCAGGCGGCCGTTGAGGTTGGCGTCGTAGTTGATGCGCTGCACCGCCTGCGAGCGCACGCTGCCATCGGCGCTGGCCGTGCGGGCCTGGTCCAGCGAGCCATGCAGCAACGCGACGAAGGCCGGCGCGGTGGCCAGTTCGGACGGGATGGTGGTGCTGCGGCGCAGCAGGAAGATGTCGTCGGTGGCGCCGGCAGCCGCGCTGCCATCGATGCCGAAGATGGACAGTTCGTCCACGCCGTCGTCAAGCGCGCCGGTGTCCAGCACGTTGATGACATGGTTGCGCTCGGCACCCTGGCTGCCGGTGGTGTAGACCACGACGGCGTCGGTGTCGGCCTGGCCGTCCAGCGTCAGCGTGTCGCCGATGCCGAAACGGTCCACGTGCATGGAGCCCAGGCGGGTGACGGTGAAGCGGTCCTCGCCATCGCTGTTGGCCGTGGGCAGGTTGGCGCCCACTGTGACGGTGGCGCTGCCGTAGGCGCTGGTGTTGGCGTCCAGGTCGGTCTCGTAGAACTGGAAGCTGTCGCTGTCGTCGTTGCCGAAGATCTGCGTGAAGCTCTTGGCGTTGGCATTGGCCTGGGCCAGGTCCGCCGGGGCGCCGGACTTGCCGATGGTGCCGCGCAGCAGCATCGTGCTGCCGAAGCCCACGTCGGGGTCCGTCGGGTCCAGGCTGCCGTCGGCCTTGCGGCGCTCGTCGCCGCGGATCTGTATGCCGGTGCCGGCCAGCACGCGGTTGACCGACTGGGTCACCACGTTGTCGCCCACCCACAGCATCACGCTCAGTGCGGCCACGGCCTCGCCGGTGCTGACGGTCAGCGCCGCTCCTTGAGCGATCTGCGCGCCTTCGCCGCCGTCGCCGGCCAGCAGGTAGAGGTCTTCGCCCGTGCTGAGCACCAGCGACGGGTCGCCGTTCAGGAACACCGGCGTCAGCACGGTGTCCGGCACGGTCAGGCGGATGTCGCCGGCCAGCGAGCGCGCCGCCAGCAGGTTCAACTCGCGGTCGGTCTCGCTCAGGTAGACGCCGGCATCGCCCTGCACATAGACGCGGCCGTCGCGCACATAGGCGCCGGCAACCACGCCGCTGTCCACGTCCAGATCGTTGCCGAACTGGCCGACGCTGCCGGCATGGGCCGCCAGGTCGACGCGGCGCGCCGTGATGTTGGGCAGGTCTTCGCCATCGGCGGCAACCTCGGCGCGCTGGTCGCGGATGTCACCGGCGCGCGCCGCCAGCGACACGTCGCCGCGGTTGGCCAGCACGGTGTTGACGCGCAGGTTGCCGGCGATCTCCTCAATGTAGACCGAGCGCTCGGCGGCCACCGTCAACGCGCCGCTCTTGTCGCCCACGCGCAGGCCGCTGGCCACGCTGTCGACGAGGTCGGTCTCGATGAAGTTGCCGGTGCTGCCCACGGCGCCGGCCAGGGCCGTCAGCGTGATGTGGATGCCGCCGATGTCGGCCAGCGAGCTGGTGTCGACATCGCTCGCGTCGGCGTCGACGATGCTGCGCGGTGCCAGCAGGAAAACGCTGTCCGTCGTGGAGCGGATGCCGCCCACGCGCAGGTCGTCGCCGTCGGTGGCATCCACCGCAACGATCTCGCGCCAGGGGTCGGCTTCGCTGCCGATGAAGCCGTTGGTGAGGATGTCGACGAACTCGCCGCCGGCCTCGATGTTGCTGACGCCCAGGATGTTGACCACGCGGGTGTCGGCATCGGGGTCACCGGCATCAGCGGCGCTGATGCGCACATGCTCGCCGGCCTCGGCCAGCGAAAAGGTCCAGGTCGCATCCACCGCAGTGGCGGTGCCGGTGGCCACGGCGGCCGCCGGGTAGAGCGCGCGCACCGGCTGGCCGTTCACCAGGGGCTCGGGTCGGTAGAAGCTGTAGTAAGTGCCGCTCTCCGGGTAGCTGTTGCGGTTCTGCACGGTCACCAGCACACCGTTGGCGGCCTGGCGGCCGCCCTCGATGACGCTCTGACCCAGGCGCACGACAGTGTCGCCACCGGCGGTCAGCGTGTCGATGTGCGGCGTCACGCCGCCGGCCGGTTCGGCAAAGAAGTCGCGGAAGCGCGCGGATAGGTCCAGGTACAGGTTGCCACCCGCCTCGCCCCACGTCTGCGAGACCTGGGTGGGCGCGTTGATCAGCTCCACCCGCACCGGCGACGCCGCCGAGCCCACCGAGCCCTTGGCCTCGATGCCGTGGAAACGGCTGACCAGCGCCTCGGACGTGCCGGGCAGCACCGCCTCCAGCGTGTTCAGCACGGCCGTCTGCTGGTTGCCGCCGGTGAAGGCGGCGATCTGCACGACGTAAGGCGTCTGGCCGGCCACCTCGATCTTGACGAGGTCGCCGACAACGAAGCCTTCCGCCAGCCAGCTGCCGCCATCGTTGCGCGTCAGGCTGTCGGGCGCCGCGCCATTGGTGGCGAAGGCGATGACGCCCTCGTAGCGACGTGTGGTTTCGCCTTCGAAATCCGCCGGCACGGTGGCGCTGTGCTCGTCGCCCAGCTTGCCCGTCGTGATCAGGTAGGTGCCCGCCGGGTTGGCGCCGGCCTCGGCCAGGATGTTGCCGCCGGTGTTGAGGATGCGGGTCTCGCCGATCGGGTTGTTGATCTTCTTGCCGTAGCGCAGCGTGATGTCGGCAGCGCCCAGGTTGCGGATGTCGATCAGCGCCGGCTCGTAGGTCTCGTTGAGCCGGAAGTTCAGCGACACGGGGTCGCCGCCGCGGTCCAGGTGCACGCGCGGCTGACCCTGCGGGTCGATCAGGTCGATGCCGTTGATCAGCAGCGGCTTGTCGGACGCATTGGTGATGCGCACCGTGTCGAAGCCGTCTGCAAACGTGAACGTGCCCCAGTAGTGGCTGCCGATCTGCTGGCCGCCGGAAATCTCGCTGCGCGCCTGGAAGACGATCTCGCCGAGCTGGTTGTTGGCGATGTCGCCGACCTCGATCTGCGCGCCCACCGGCGTGCCGGGCGCCGGATGCGCCTGGCCGTTGACGGTGACGTTGACGGCGCGGTCGATGGTGCCGTCGGCACGTACGTACAGCTCGGGCGCCGGGCCGGCACCGACGACGACGTCGGAGTTCCAGGCGATGGCGCGGCGGTCCTCGGAGATGCCGTCGCTGATGAAGCCGTTGTTGGCCTGGCCCAGCAGCGCCAGGCTGTTGAAGCCGGCGACGTTGTTGAGCGGGCCGGCGGGCACGGCGCTGCTGGTGGCGCTGCCGGGGCGCGGCGCCACGGTGACGACCACGCCGGCATCGCCGTCGATGAGGTTGCTGACGGAGCCGGAGTTGTCGCCCGGCTCGGACGAGCCGCCGAACAGTCCGTACCAGCGGCCGTCGGGGTCGCGCACGGCGTTGACCATCAAGTGGCGCGCCTCCATGTCCATGCCCTGGCGGCCGGTGATGGCGGTCAAGCCGGCGGCCGTGCCTTCCAGCAGCACGAGGGTGCTGCTGGTCAGGTCGTTGTCGGCCCGCGCGGTGGCGCCACCGGCGAAGCCGCCGGCCGTGGCCTCGGAGCGGGCGATGGGCAGGATGTTGCGCGCCAGCGCGCTGGCATCCACCGTGCGCGCATCGACCGTGGCGCCGCTGCCGAACACGGCGTTGGTGCGGGCAATGACGTCGTTGGTGGCGGTGGCCTCGGACACCGAGATGAAGCCGCCGCCCTTGCCCGAGGCGGTCGCGCTGGTGATCACGTCGGTGATGGCGCTGAGCTTGAAGTCGCCCGCCGCTTCGATGTTGACCCCGCTGGCGTTGATCTGCGGCGAGGCACCCTCGTCGCTGAGGCCGCGCACGACACCCGGCGCCGCATGGCCCACGAAGGCATTGCTGCGGCTGTCGTAGTCGACGCTGGCGTTGGTCACGCCCACCTGGATGAAGCCGCCCGAGCGGCTGTTGCCGAAGGCCGAGACAGCGCCGGCCGACAGCGTCGTGATGCTGACGTCGCCGCCGCTGCGCACGAGGTCGGCGTCGATGGAGGCTTGTACGTCGGCAAAGAAGTCGGCCGTGGCCTCGGGCACCTGCACGTCGGCAAAGGCGCCGCCCGCACCGCGCGCGGACGACGAGGACTGTCCGTCGCCGATGGGCGGGCTGACCTGGCGCAGCGACACGCCGCCCGGGCCGAGCAGCAGGTTGACGGCGTCAGCGGTGGTGTCGGTCAGGTCCAGCCGCAGCTGGTGGTTGGCCTGGGTGCCGCCGCTGGCAGCCAGGGCCACGCCTTCCTTGCCGAGCTGATGCACACCCTGGGCGTTGCCCACGCTGATGGCGGGCACGATAACGCCGTCAGGCCCGCGCAGCTGGAAGCTTCCGCCTGAGCTGTTGACGACCGTGTAGTTCAGGCCGCTCTGCAGGCCGCCGAGCGTGACCGGCACGAGCAGGTGGCGCACGCCGGCGGTCGACGTGCTCGGGTCCAGCAGGATGTCGGCGCTGCGCAGCGTGGCGCCGCTGGTCTCGTCGGTCAGCACGTCGCCGGCAAAGGTCAGCACCGTGGCGCTGACGCTGGCAATGGTGCGCTCGCCGTTGTTGCTGCCGGTGCCCGTGATGTTGATCTTCTGGCCGGCCACGAAGCCGTCGGCCACCCAGCTGCCGCCGGCGTCGCTGCGGGTGATCGTGTCGACGGCGCTGGCCACTCGGTCGAACACCAGGCCTGGGACGGTCGCCTGCGTGGTGCCGCTGAGCTTGACGCGGAAGGCGTCGATGACCTGCACCTTGTACGTGGCGCCGTCGATCAGGCCGCCGATGTTGGCGCCGTTGGTGCGGTAGGTGACGACCTGGCCATTGGCCAGGCCATGGCCCACGTCGGCGTCCGGCGCACCGTCACCATTGGTGTCGATGCGGTTCTTGATGTAGATCTCGTTGTTGTCGCTGGCCGTGAACTCGCCCTGGCCGTTGGGCCCGGCCTGGTCGACCGCGTCGCTGCTGAAACCGGCGCTGGCCGGCGCGCGGTAGGTGACCAGGTCGCCGTCGGCAAAGCCCGCCAGGTTCAGGCGGTTGCCGCTGCTGACCAGGCCGCCCTGCGTGGCGTTGAAGGTGACGGGCGCGGTGAGCGCCGTGGCCAGCTTGATGGTGCGGTCGTCGATGACGCGCACGTAGTAGGAACCGGGCGCGACGATGTCGCCAGCGGCACCGCCGCCGGTGTAGACGATGCGGTCGCCGGTGTTGAAGTTGTGCGGGCCGCCGAAGACGATGAGGTCGCGGTCGGTGTCCACGCCCGACGTTCCCGCGCCCAGCGGGAAGGGGCTGCCGGCGTTCAGCGCCGTGCCGTTTGTGGCAGCGCCCAGGGCCAGCGTGTTGGCGTCGACGGCGATCACGCCGTAGTCGCGGTCAGCCACCAGCGTGACGCCGGCCGGGCTGACGGACGTGGCGGTGCCGATGGCAGCGCCGCCGTTGGCGCTGTAGGTCACCACGTCGCCGGTGGTGAGACCGTGGCGCGTGAAGGCGATGGTGTTGTCGCCGATGCTGACGCCGTTGTGGGCCAGGTTGTCGTCGAGTTGCAGGCCGCCCTGCTGCTGGCGCAGTTCGGCGTTGACGGCAAGGTCGCCGCCGGTGTCGATGCGCGTGCCGCCGCCAACCCAGGCCTGCACCGTGGGGCGAATGTTGATGTCTGACACCGCGGCGCCGACCGAGATCAGGCCCCCGCCCGCCGCTGTGGCGCTGGCATCGCCTTCGGCCGTCTGAGCGATGGCGTCGATCCGGAGCGCGCCGCGGGTGTCCAGGCGCACGTCGCGGCCCACCCAGGCCAGGGTGCTCGGCGTGACCGTGGTCTGCGCCTTCGTGCCGCGGCCGCTGATGAGGCCGCCACTGGCGACGTTGGACGTGGCGTAGGCGGCGTCCTTGGAGTCGGCCTTCACTGCGACGCTGCCGGCGCCAATGATGTGCGTGCCGTCGGCGATCCAGGCTTGGGTGCTGGCGTTGTTCGATGCACTGGCCAGCGCCACCTGGACACTGATGGTGCCGCCGCCGCCCAGTTGCGTGCGCGCGCTGGCGGTGCCTGCGGCCGTCTCGGCCGTCACCTTCATCGCGCCGGCGATGTCCAGCGTGCTGGCATTGCCACCGGCAAAGGCCTTCGCCGCACCCGAGACCTCGGCGACCGCCGAGGTGACGCCGACGTCAAGCCCCAGGCTGACGTTGACGAGGTTGGTGCTGGACTGCGCGCTGCGCTGGTCCACCGTGGCCTCGATGTCCAGCGAACCGGCTTCGAGCGTGACGCCCGAGCCCACCCAGGCCGCGGTCTGCGTGGCGACGGTCGCCTTGGGCACCATGCCCGAGATGGCCACGCCGAGGCCGACCGTGACGCCCGAGGCGTCGGTGACGGCCAGCGCGTCGGACGTGGCGGTGACCACCACACTGCCGGCCACGTCGACCACCGTCGTTCCGGCCGCCAGGCTTTCGCCTTGGGCGCCACCGATCCAGGCTTCGACCGGCCCGTCGATGGTGGACGCCGTGTTCACGCCCGCGCCGCTGCCCAGTGCCGAGAAGCCGAAGGCCGAGGCATTGGCGTCGGTGCGCAACGTGGCATCGGCGCGCACGGCGAGCGTGCCGGCCTGAAGGTCGGCGCTACGCCCGACGTAGGCACTGACGGCGGCGCTGTCGATGGCGTTGGGGTTGAGCACCGAGACGGTGAGCAGGCCGCCGCTCACGCCGGTGATGTGGGAGGTGGCGCTGGAATCATTGACGGCGTCGATGGTCGCGGCCTGGTCCAGGCGCAGCGTCGCGGCGCCACCGCCGGCCGGGCCGGTGCGATGGGCGCCGACGAAGGCTTCGGTCTGGCTCCGGATGACTGCGTCGGATTTGGCCACCGTGATCGTGGCGCCCCCTGCGCCGACGATGACGGCGTCGGTGTCGACGTGTTCGGTCGACTTGGCGTCAATGTCGAGCGAGCGCGCATTCAGCGTCGTGGCCCGGCCGACATAGGCTCGCGTGGCACCGTCGATGGTGGCCGAAGGCACGAAGGCCGCGATGGCGATGGCGGCACCCGCGCCGCCATAGGCGTTGGTGCTGGCGGTGGCGGTGGACGTGGCGTCGATGACCACGTCGGTGGCCGTGATGCTGCTGGCCGTGGGCGAGGCCTCGGTGTGGTCAGCGCCGACATGGGCATCGGTGGTGCGGTGGATGCGCGTGACGCCACCCACGCCGGTGGCGCCGGCGATACCGATGGTCAGCGCGATCGATTGCGCCTCGGCCTCCGACGTCGAATCGGCCTTGACCTCCAGCCCGCCACCTGCGGTGATGCTGCTGGCGCCGCCCAGCGCGGCCAGCGTGCTGCCGCCGATGTCGGTGGTGGGCAGCGTGATGGCGATGCCGGCTGAGCCGGCGCCGACGCCGTCGGTCTCGGCGCGAGCGAACTGGTCGGAACTGGCCACGACCCGCACCTGGCCGGCGGCGGACAGCGTGACCGTGCGTGCCGTCGCCGACACGGTATTGCTGATCGTCGCGCTGGCCTGCGCCCCGGCGGCGCCCAGGCTGGTGGCCGCCGCGACACCGACCGAACGTGCGTTGATGGACTGCACCGCCGAGGCGGTGATCACCAGGTCACCGCCGCCCGCACTGGCCGACGAATCGGCCACCAGGGCCGTGACACTGCCCCCGATCTGGTTGTCGGTGAGCGAGACGCCCACCGCGATGCCGCCTCCGGCAATGGCTGCGGCGGCGGCGACCACCACGGCCGAGATGTCGGAACTGTCCGTCGCCTTCACGCCCAGCGCGGTGCCGGCCAGCACGGTGGAGCCGCCCGTGATCGAAGCCTCGGTCAGGTGCGGTGTGGCGGCGTCGCCGCTGCCGCCGATAATGTTCATCGCGCTCGACCCGGCGCCAGAGGCCGCGCCGACCGAGCCGGACACGGCGATGGCCATCGACAAGGTCTCGATCTGGTTCGCCGAGGTGGCGTCGACATCGACACGTCCGCCGGTGGACTGCAGGCGCGATGCGTCCACATTGGCGCGCACCCGGTTGTCGACGTTGTTGGTGGCCGGCGAAGCGCCAATGGCGACCGCACCCCCGATCGCCACGGAGATGGCCAGTGCTGCCGCCACGTTCTCGGCCTTGATGCCGGTGTCGTCGCTGGCGCTGATGCGGATGTCGCCGGCGGCGCGCAGGCCCTCGTCCGGCGAAGCGACGCCGGGTGCGCTGGAAAGCACCAGGGCCTGGGTGTCGTTGGTCACCGTGTTGTTGGTGACGCTGGCCGCGCCGGCAAGGGAGACGGCGCCGATGGCCCCCGTGATGGCCAGCGAGGCGCCCACGGCCAGTGAATCGATGCGCCCGCTGGAGGCGCTTTCGACGGTGATCGTGCCCGCGCTGTCGAAGCCCGAGTCGTCGACCTGAGCCAGGGTGATGTTGTCGATGTGGTTGTCGGCGAAGGCGATGCCGAAACTCACGGCCACGGCGCCGATGGCCACGGCGGCGGTGACCGAGGCGCCGACCGCGTTGGCCATGATCTCGGCGTCGCTGGCCGCCCGCACGGTGACACTGCCGGAGCGGGCGAAGACGCTGTCGGAGACCGTGGCCTGCGTGGTGTTCGCGATCGCGTTCTGCGACACGGCGCCGGCGGCGGCCACGGACACGGCGGCGAACAGGGACACCGAAGCCGCGCCTGCGGCGCTGACCGACAGCGCATCAATCTTGGCGTCGGAGTCGGCGGTCACGCGCACCGCGCCCAGGGTGCCGCCATTGCGTGAGGTGACGGTGACGCGGTCGACGGACGCCCGTGTGGTGTTGCCGATCTCGTTGATGGCCACCGAGGCCCCGACGGCCGCACCGACACCGGCATAGATGCCGCCGGCCAGGGCGAACGACAGCGCGGCCGCATCGGCCTTCAG
Organism: Pelomonas parva; assembly: GCF_043555835.1. NCBI lineage: Bacteria > Pseudomonadati > Pseudomonadota > Betaproteobacteria > Burkholderiales > Sphaerotilaceae > Roseateles > Pelomonas parva. The sequence goes on from NZ_JBIGHV010000001.1 coordinate 723,336, forward strand.
CGCGGCCTTGTCGGCGGCGGTGACCGCATAGGCAGCACCGGTGCGCAGCTGGAAGCTGGCGTCCTGCGTCGTCGCCTGCACGGTGTTGTGGATCTTGTTGAGCGATACCGCGCCGGCGCCGGCAATGGCCACGCCCACGTCGACGCCGACGCCGACGCTGGCCGCGCCGGCCACGGTCAGTGCCGTGATCCTGGAGGTGGAAGCGCCGTCGATCAGCACATCGCCGCTGTCGAGCACGGTGCTGTTGCTGACCGTCGCGCTGGTGCTGTTGCGGATGTCATTGAGCGCCACGGAGATGCCGATGGCCACCGAGACGCCCACGCTGCCGCCCACGCCGACCGCCAGTGCGCCCGCGCCGGCGATGGTGTCGATGACGGCACTGTCGGTCGCGCGCACGGTCAGCGGGCCGCCGGCCGTCACCGTGCTGTTGTGGATTCGCGCCGTGGCCGTGTTGGCGATGTAGCCGCCCGATCCCGAGCCCGCACCCGCAATGCCGATGCCGGCGCTGGAGCCGGCCGCCACGGCGCCCGCGACGCCGAAGGAATAGGCGCGGATCGATGCCGCCGATTCGGCCTCGACACGCGTGCCGGCCCTGGCCACCACCGTCGAGCCGTCGATCGCAGCCGTGATGGTGTTGGAGATGTTGTTGACCGACAGGCCGATGCCGATGCCGACGGCCACGCCGGCGGAGCTGGTCCCCGCGCCGATGGCCAGCGCGGCGCCGCCGGAGTCGGCGTCGATGTCGGCGCTGTCCGTGGCGGTGACGGTGACGCTGCCGCTGTCCAGCGTGGCGGACGACGCGTAGATGCGCGCCTCGACCGTGCGCGCGATCTCGTTCTTCGACGCGGCGCCAGCGCCGGCCACGGCCACGCCGACGTTGCCGATGCCCGCAGACAGGCTGCCGACCAGGCTCAGCGCGTCGATGCTGCCGCTCGACACGGAAGCGACGGTCAGCCCGCTGGCATGCGCCACCGTGCTGGCGTCGATCTCGGCCCGCACGCTGCCGGTGATCTCGTTGATCGACAACGCGGCGCCCACGGCGAGGCCGATGCCGGCACTGCTGCCGCTGGCGGCGATGGCCACCGCGAAGCCGCCGGCGTCGGCGCTGACGCTGCTGTCGTCGGTGGCGGTGATGGCCACCTTGCCACCGGCATCGACGCTGCTGTCGGCACGCAGCTTGGCCTGTGTGCTGTTGCGGATGCGGTTGTAGCTGAAGGAACCGGCCAGGCTGCCGGCCAGCGCCGCGCCGCTGCCCGAGACGCTGGCACTGCCGGCCACGCCCAGGGTCAGCGCGGAGATGCTCGACATCGACTGGGCGTCGACCGTGACATCACCGCCGCCTTCAACGCTCGATCCACTGACCTCGGCCAGCACGTTGTTCGCGTCGCTGTGGCCGATGCTGTTGACGGCAAAGGCCGCGCCGAAGGCGATGCCGACCGTGGTGGACGAGGACGAGAAGCCCAGCGCGCCGCCAATGCCGCCGGCCAGCACCTGGACGGCGGTTTTGTCGGCCGCGAGCACGCTGATCGAACCCACGCCGGTGTTGACCGTGCTGTCGCGCAGGGTGGCCTCGGTGTCGGCGTCGATCAGGTTGACCGAACCCGAGCCGGCAACAGCTGCGGCCACGCCGCTGCCCTGCGCGCCGATGGCACCGGCCACGGCTGCCGCCAAGGTGTAGGCGCCGATCTTCTGAGCGCTGGTGGCCTGCACCGTCAGGTTGCCGGCGGCGCCGTCGGCCCAGGTCAGCGATGCATGGGTCACGTTGGCGCGCGCGCCACCGTCGACGATGTTGACGGCCACGGACACACCTGCGGCCACGGCCAGCGAACTGCCCTGCTGACCGCTGGCAAACGACAGCGACAGACCGCCGGCGGCCGCCGTGATCAGCGACGTGTCGCTGGCCGTCACGCGGGCGTCGCCAGTGGCCAGAGCGGCCGTGCTGTAGCCGTAGTAGGCCGAGGTCTCGCCACTGATCAGGTTGACGGTCACCGAGCCGGCCAGGGCCACTGCCGCGGAACTCCCACCACCGCCGCCACCGCTGGTGCTCTGGCCCGAAGCCATCGCGCCGGCGCCGCCCGCGGCCAGCGAGATGATGCGCGACTGGTTGTCGCCACGCACACGCAGCGTGTCGACGCTGGTGGCCTCGCCGCGGGCATTGCCGCTGAGCTCGAAGGCCGTGTCTTGCACCGAGGCGCGGGTGTCGCCGTCGATCTTGTTCAACGAGAAGGCACCCGCCAGTGCCACCGCAGCGGAGCCGCTGTTCACCTTCGCGAACGCCACGCTGCCCGTCACTGCGAGGATGCCCAGGTTGTTCTCGGCGTCCACGGCCACGAAACCGGCCTTGACCTGACCCGCGTCGGCAATGGAAGACTGGACCTGATCGTCGACCAGGTTGATCGACACCGCGCCCGACAGCGCAATGCCAGCCTTGGGTTCGTTGTTGCTGCCGCCTGCCGCACCCGCGGCAGCCGGCACGCCGGGTATCGACTGGCCCTGCGTTGGGCTCTGTGGCGCCTGCGTCGCGGTGGCGTTGGCAGGCGTGTCGTTGTCGGGCTTGGCCACGGCGCCGGCCACGGTGAAGGCCCAGATGTCGCCGTCGATCTTGGCCAGCGTGCTGACGCCGTCGGCCACGTCGATGCGCTGCACGGCAGACACGGGTGTGCCGGCCACCGCATTGGCGGCGCCGATGAGCGCGCGCGTCTGGCGGTCCAGATCGTTGATGGCCACCGAAATGCCCACGCCCAGCGTCTCGCCCGCGGCGATGCCGCCGGCCCAGGTGACATTGGTCGTGAGGTCGCCTGCGTACAGGCGCGCGTCGCGACCGGTCACGGTGGCGGCGGCACCCAGCAGCGCCAGCGTGTCGCTGGTCTGGCCGGCATAGAGCACCGTGCCGCCGATGGCGAAGGTCTTGCCGTTGGCCCAGGACTGCGCCAGGTTGACGTTGAGGATGGCCTCCTCGGCCTTCATGTTGAAGCCGCCGTCCAGACCGCTGTAGACGCTGGCGCCGTCCTGCACGATGGCGTGCGTGGTGTTCTTCTGCACGCTGATGAAGATGGCGCCGCCGGCGCCGCCCGTGCCGCCGTTGACGCCCGCCGGATTCAGGCTCAGCGATTTCTTGGCGCGGTACTTCTCCCAGAGCTTGGCATCCGCGGCCGAGGGGCCAATGATGGGCACGGCGTCGATCTCGAAGTCGGGCAGCGAGAACACGCCCGTCATGTTGATCGTCTGCTGGTAGTTGGTGGCTTCCACCGACACCACCTGCTCACCCTTGCCGTCGCCCTGCCGATCCGCCTGGTTGACGTGGGGGTTGCCGCTGCCCGGTTGGCCGGGCAGGTCGATGTCGCTGCGCCAGCCCAGGTTCTGGTTCAGCGCGGCGCCGCCCTCGACCACGGCTTCGGAACGGTTCGTGAACACCAGCACCGAGACCGAGCCGGCGACGCCGATGTCCTCCGCCTCCGAGGTGGCCGAGGTCCAGGTGTTGAAGAACGCGTCGACAGCGCCGAGGTTGAGATTGAGGTACTTGGTGATCGCGCTCAATCCATCGTTGCGGATCGCATCCGTCAACTCGCCCCAGGACAGCGGGATGAACTGGTCCGCGCGCGTCAGGATGGGGTAGCTGACATCGGAGATCACGCGCAACGCGCGCAGCGCATCGAGCCTGGCGCCGCCGTGCACGGTGGCCAGCGCGGTGTTGTTGGTGAGGTTGATGGCCACCGCCACGCTGGCGTTGTTGGGCGCGCTGGACGAGCTGTTGCCGCCGCCCGCCAGCTGTTGCGGCTTGGTGCTGCTGCCCGCGCTGATGTTGAACTTCTGGGTGATCAGCGCCTTGACTTCGAGGTCCTCGTTGGACTTCAGCACCGCGTTGGCCAACACATCGCTCGTGACGACGTGGTCGGCGTAGGTGAAGGCCAGCCCGCCGGCGATGGAGAACTTGCCGCTGGCGCCGGCTTCGGGCTTGGACGCCACGTCGCGGTAGCTCGAGGTCAGGCCCTGCAGCAACTTGTCGGCGATATTGGGCGTGAGCTTGCCGGGCACTTCCTTGAGCTGCTCGGTCACGCCCTTGGGGTCGGGGTTCTCGCTGTTCAGGCCGGCACTGGCGGTGGCCTTGTCGGTGGCCGACAACTGGGCAACGATACCGATGCCGGTGGCGAAGCCGGAGTCCAGCACATGCTTGGCGTAGAGCTGGTGGCCGTCGCCGGTGGCCGCGCCGATGTCGATGAAGACACCCGCGCGCGACTCGTTCTCGCTCTCGGCCAGGCGCAGCACCTGCGCGTCGGCAAAGCGCGAATCGCCCTGCAGGTTCTGCTCATTGGTGCTGGCGACGACGTAGTAGGTGCCGCCGTCAACCAGCCCCGGAATCGCCGTGCCGCCCGCCGGGGCCTTGTAGACCACCGCCTGGCCCAGTTCGAAAGCGTTGAACACCGTGCCGCTGCGCTGGACGGTGATCGTATTGGCGGCATCACTGACGCCTGCGGCACCGAACAAGTGGCTATTGTTCTCGGTCGGCTGCAGGACCTCGGTGCGCAGGTCGATGATGTTCAGGTACTCGAGACCGGCCGCTGCGCGCAGCGCCTGCGTTTCGGTGTCGGCCAGCTTGATCCAGCCGTCGCCACCGGTGATGACGTAGTAGGTGGCGCCGTCGCGCAGACCACCGAGGCTGGTGCCACGGCGGTTGGTATAGGTAATGGTGTCTTCCGTGACCAGCGCGTTCGGCCCGACATAGATGCGGTCGTTGTCGTAGTCGACGTAGCCGAGCTGCGGCGTGCCGTCGGGGTTCAGCCCGGCCAGCGGGTCGATCTCGATCTTCACCGTGTAGCCGAGATCCGGGTCGGCGTGGGCGATCACCGTGCCGTCGACGCTGGTGCGGATGTCGGCCTTGGAGAAATTCAGGCCAAAGGCCAGACCCGCCTTGCCGTCCGCGAAGATGCCCGACTCCGCCTCTGCTTCGGAGGTGCTGCCGCCCTTGGCGGTGATGTTGGCCGTGAGCTGAGCCTCGATGTGAGCGCCCGTGGCCACCGTCACCAGCGAGGTGGCGTTGGCATCGCTGACCGCCAGCGCCAACGCGATCTGCGCCTTGCCGGGGTTTTGCGTGCTGTCCATCTCGCGCTCGGTCGACGCGTTCATGCCGGCCGTGGCTTCGCCGGTGGCGGTGATGACTACGGCGGCGCCCGAGGTGATGCTGACGCCGGTCTGGATGTCGATGCGCGCATCGGCCACGGCACGCGTATAGCCCACGCTGAACAAGCTGCCCTTGGCGACGCCCGAGGCGTCGGCAGCTGCGGTGGCATAGATGCCGACCGTGCTGCTGCCTTCGATCACCACGCCCTCGTGCAGCGTGATGGTGGCGCTGGAGTTCTTCACCAGCAGCTTCACCGGCAGCGCCAGCGAGTCGGCCAGCACGCCCTGCAGCGGCGAGATGATGAAGTTGTCGACTTCCTTGGGGACGCCGGCGGCGTCGGCGGTGCTCTTGTCCTCGGCTTGGGCGATGAGGTACACGCCACCGCCCTTGAGCGTGGCGTTGGCACCGACGTTGATGTCGACGTTGCGCGCGGTGCCGTACACCGGCAGCAGGTTCTCGAGGTCGGCCAGGCCGGTCAGGCGCGCGCGCAGCACGATGTCCGCGTCGCCGGTGTCAACCACGACACCCGGGTTCACGGCAATCCGGTCAGCCCAGATGTCGAGGAAACCGCCCTGGGTGGCGATGCTGCCGCTGATGACCACGCTGTCGATGAACCCGTCGTCCTCGGGCACCTGCGCCAGCGCGGCCACGATGGGCATGCGGCTGCCATAGACACGCAGGTCGGCGCTGTACAGGCTGTCCAGCGACTTGATCTCGAACTGATCCGCGCCGTCCAGGCCGTAGACCGACAGCGAGTCGGCCGGGTTGTCGAAGACGATGCTGGTGCTGTAGTTGAAACCGTCGAAGAACTTGAAGCCGACGAAGCGCACCTGCATCTGGCCATCGGCGGCCGTGCCGTAGTCCTCGATGACGAAGCGGTCATTGAAGAGGGTGCCGAAGATGATCTTGTTGAAGGCGTCGCCGCCGACCAGGTCCTGGCGGTCGATGCCGGTGTAGACGATGGTCTTGCCGTGCAGCACCACGGCGCCCGCCGCGTCGAGACCGGCCGGGTTGAAGACGGAGTACTCCCCACCCACGCCGTCCTGCACCGAGATGCCGTCGTAGGTGCCACTACCCCCGGCCACGCTGCCGCTCAGCGATCCAGACGCCTCAAAAACGAACAGGTCATTGGCGGTCAGGTCGGCACCGACCAGATTCTCGAAGCTCGAGAACTTCACCCCACCGACGTCGCCGCTGTTGACGCCGCTCACGGTCCAGGTGATGTGGCCTTCATCAGGGCCGGTCAGCGTGTCGGCAGCACTGCTGCCGATCAGGACTTCGATGCCCTGGAACGCAGCCACGTCGGTGGCGCTGGGGGCGTCGCCGCCCAGCGACATGGCCACGGCGGCGCTGCGAGCGGCAAAGCTGAGCGTGTCGACAGCCGGCGTGGCGGCTTGGGCGTCGTCCAGACCGCCGTCGATGGCGCCCGAAAGCGAGCCGCCAACGGCCAGCAGGAAGGTGTCGGCGAGTTGCCCGCCAAGCAGGTTCTCAACGCTCGCGAAAGTCAGGCTGCCGTCGATCGTGCCGGCGTTCGGTCCGTGGATGAGCCAGGTATGCGCCTGCGTCTCCGACGCAACGATGCCGTCATCGCCCAGCCCGCCGTCAATGCCGCCGGGCAGGGTCGTGCCGACCTGAAGCGTGAAGCTGTCGGCCTCGCTGCCACCGACTAGGCGCTCGAAGCCGCTGAACGACGCACCCGCTGCATCGCCCGTGCCGGCGCCGGTCACCGTCCATTGGGTGTCGATGTCAGGTCCGAAATAGGTATCGCTGCCGCTGCCGCCGTCAAGGTTGGTGGGAATCGTGACTTCACCCGCCAGGGTGACCGTGTCGGCACCGCCCAGCGTGCTCACGGCCAGCGACTTGACGCCTGTGAAGTCGGGCAAGAGGCTTCCGTCGAGCGTGACCCGGATGGTGGCGCTGCCATCGTCAGCCTGCGCGATCTGTTCGATGACCACCGTGTCGGCCGCTGCCGTCCCGGTGACGCTGACCACGCCAGCAGCATCCATCGAGGCCGACAGCAGCATGCGCGGTTCCAGCGCCTCGAGCCGCAACGACGGACGCCGAGTCAGGGGCCGGCTCGCCTTCTCCGCCATCGCCACACGGGCCCGCTGAGATTGGACGATTCGGCTCTTCAGCTGGCGCAGCCATTGCATGGCGGTCTCCCTCGGGGGCATGCCTGATTCAGGGGCTTGCACCCCAATTTGCGCACTGTCGGAATCAGGACGACCGACAGTGGATCGATACGCGAAACTGAAAACACTGCCGTCGGTGCGGCTTGATCAGTCCGAACGCTTCATCTGCGCGTTGAATTCTTATCTGTAAAAGAATGCTTCAAGGGCGGCGAACCACTGAATCGCAGCTAAACGTGCTGCCCCCCCACGTTTGAAGTCGACCAATACCCTGTAGAAACCCTTGCTCTTGCCTCAACGAATGCTTCATGAATGAGCAGGCGTCAAAGTAGAGCCTGCTCGAGCCGCTGATCCCGGCTTTCGTGACCGACCGCTGGCCAGACATGAAGGCCTAAAAATTAGCCCGAACTGCCTGCCCGGCGCAGACCCGCACTGACCTGACTCAAAAGCAGGACTCCCTCGTCGCTCAGTGGGTCGAGTACGGCGAGTACGGCAACACCAGCGAGTACGTGCGCGAACTGATTCGAAAGGCCCAGCGTGAGCAACGGGTCCAGCGACTGCGCGCCCTGGTCGAGGACGGCCTTACCAGGGGAACAGCAACGCCGTACACGCGCGGCGACTGGGCTGAACCGAACGGCATCGCCGACGGTCAAGGCCAGTGAAGCTAGCAAGGCTGGCGCCGGCGGCCAAGCAAGACCGCCGCGATAAGGTTCTGTATTACTGCAACGAAGCCGAGTCGACGGTGGCGATGAAGCTGGTCGCCGCCATGAAGCAGGCGCTGCATGCGCTTGAGCAGCCGCCTGGGATGAGCTCACTGGCCATCGCACAGGAACTCGACATCGATGGACTGTGTGCTTGGCGCCTGGACGGCTTCCCTCTGTCGTTTTGGTACTTTGAGCGCGTAGATCACGTGTTCGTTGTCCGCCTGGTTGGGCAGCCACAAGACCCCGAACACATCGAAGTCATGAACAACTGAGCCCGTCCATTGGCTTTGCGCTTTGCCACTCGCTTGCGGGCATCCCCAAACCTGATTCTGCGAACAGCAGTTCCTGGCCGCCGGCCAGGTCGGGCGGCAGCAATCGCTGCCTATGTGCAGGTCGCAACTATGCGCACGACGAAGCCGTGACAGCGCAAGTTGCCCTATGAAAGCCGCACGATACGCGCTGCAGATTCTGCGCATATTTGTCGGTGACATGCGTCCGCGAACTGCACGGTTCCCGCTGCGACTGCGGTCCTAGCGAGTTCGATGGCTGACCTCGCCTCGAACTAGACACTGGCCTTGGGTCTATCGGCTGGGCCGTTGGATACTGGCACTCGCGCGATTTGGGTCGACGATGCATCGTTGCCGGGTCGAGGACGGGCGCGAAATGCGACAACCAGCCATCGTCATCACTCGCTGCTCCGCATCGCCGCATGCTCGCGAAGACTATGTCAAGGTTTGGCCGCCCGTGCCTCCTTGGAGGCCGCGCATATCCTGGACATCAGAGGATCGCCCCGCCCGTCATCTGCGCATAGTTGCGACCTGCGCATAGGCAGCGCTATGGAAAGCTCTCCATAACGCTGCAAAGCAGATCGCCGCCACGCCGAGGTCCGCTCCAGGCTGGCTGCTGCCGCACCGATCTGTGAGTCGTGTAGCAGCAATGTGCCCAAAGCCGAAAGTCCAGATCGACGGTGATGGACAGCCCTGCAGCGAAAGCTAACCCCCGATGTCATCAATGGAACGGCCGCTAGCACTGAGCGGACGCTGGCGAAGCGCTACATCGTGGGGCCGCAATCTGCTCCTTCTTGAGCAGGTTTCGTGTGCGGGCCAAGGACTGTGGACGGAGCTGATACTCGGCCAGAATGTCGTATGCCTAGCCCGCCCGCCGCCAATCTAACCGTGTCGTTGACCGGTCCTGCAGACAGCATACCTGCCGCCCTGCCGGTTATGACTCGGGAACAAGTGCTGCCATTCGGCCAGCTCACCTGGGAGAATTTTGAACGGCTGTGCCATAGGCTAATCAGTCTGGACGCAGAGGTGGAACACGCTGCGCGCTACGGAAGATCTGGTGACGCACAACAAGGCCTCGACGTATACGCCCGTCAGGCCAACGGTCGATATCACTGCCTCCAAGCGAAGCGTCACAAATCCTTCAGCGCCGGGCAAATTGGTGACGCGGTTGATCTGTTCATGTTGGGTAGCTGGGCGTCTCGTTCGGAACGCTTCACGATCGCCGTTCAAGCCTCACTCCGAGCGACGGACGTTCAAGACGAAATTGAGCGGCAAGCAGCGAAGCTTGCCCAGCAGGGAATTGTCTTTGTTGCGCTTGACGGTGAAGAGCTCACTAGCTGCCTGCGAGATCACCCGCTTCTCATTGACGACTTCTTCGGCCGGCCGTGGGTAGCCGCTGTTCTCGGTGCGGAGGCGGCGGAGGCCCTCAAGACTCGGCTTGACGGCGGAGCGTTCGCCAGGGCTCGTAGCCAGCTCGCTGCCGTCTACGAAACTCACTTTCATTTTGTTGATCCCGGCAGCTTTGGTTCAGTCGTCGACACCGATGGTCGCCCTGCGCTGACGCTTTTGGAGCGGTACCTCGCGCCCGATGTTCTCGTTCACGAGAAATCCTCGCTCACCGCAGCCGCAAACGACCAACGCAACGCTGCGAGAGACGCGGCCGGATCCGAAGCTTCCCAAGAACACTCCAGAGAAGGCTGGGCAAGAACAATCCCGAAGGAAAGCAGTCGAACTCGCCGCATCCCTTTAATTCAATGGGCAGCGAATTCACAACGATTGGTGGTACTCGGCGACGCCGGCAGCGGCAAGAGCACTTTGCTTCGAGTCATTGCGCTTGATATCTTGCATAGCCAGTCACTCTTCCCAGAGTTCGCCTCGCAATGGGGGCGGCATCTACCTGTCTACATACCCTTTGCTCGCTGGTCAGCCCAAGCAGCGCGCGAAGGCGGCATAGTCGGGGTTAAAGAAATTGTTCGGCGCACCATTGAACAACTGCTGACCGAATCCCTGGCCAATCTGATAAATCAGGCCATCGATGATCATCGAGTTCTCCTACTCATCGATGGTCTTGATGAGTGGAGCAGTGAACAGGCCGCAAGAACAACGCTTAGTGCGCTCGTCACTTCGGTGGAGGCTCACGGCATACCAGCTATCGTGTCTGGCCGCCCGCGCGGTCTAGATCGCATTGGCGCGCTGCCGGCGACTTGGAAGCGGGCCAAGATCGCACCGCTCTCGGAGTTTCAGCAAGGCGCCATCGCATCGCGCTGGTTTGCACGCTTCTCGAGTTCCACCACTGGCGAAATCGCGCCTTCAGACTCCAGTCTACGAACTAGCCGATTCATGGCAGAGTTGTCTCGCGATGCGAGTCTCGGCGAATTGGCGTCCACCCCGTTACTCCTGGTCGGCCTGGTGACGCTGGCTCTTCGAGGGCAGATCCTGCCGCGTACGCGCGGTGAGGTTTACAACCAGTTGGTGCGCGTTCTCTTGGAAGTTCACCCGAACAACCGTGCCACTGCATCGGGAGACACAGAATCTCGATTTCGTCATGCAAGTGAAGACCAGCGCCGAGCAGCAATTGCTCGACTGGCATACGAGGTTTGGCGGCACGCTGGAGGTGCTGGTATCGCGCTGTCCGACGCTCGCGACACGTTGCATTCATATCTCGCGTCACCGAAAGGCTTCGAACTCGACTACACAACCGCGACTAATGCGGCCTCCGAAATCCTGTCCGTAAATTCCGAAACGCAAGGCCTTATCGTCGAGAAGTCACCAGGCGAAGTAGGGTTTGTGCACGCAAGCTTTGAGGAGTACCTCGCAGCCGAGCATATCGGGGGGTGGCCGTTTGCTGAAATTGAGGAGTTTGTGCGTTCCCATGCCGGACAGAGTCGATGGCGCAATGTTGTCGCCAATCTTCTGAGCTATGTGCAGAGGCGCGATGAGTTTGATCGTCTCGTAGCCATCATTGAGGAACCCGCCAGTGATGAGCCGTCTTGGCTGAACAAGCAGGCATTGCTTGGCGATGTTGCATTCGGCGTGGCTGCTCGCGCCGTGTCTACCGCGAAGCGATTGTCGACGGTCGTAATGCAAAGCGTGGAGGCTCTCGATTGGATGCCGGCTCGGCGCGAGGCATTGGCTTCAGTGCTGAAGGGGCTCAACGATCCAGCTCTCAGAATCGCTGTGGAGCGTCGGCTTTCCAGGTGGCTGCCCAATCGTCTTTCATGGAGACAGTCGCTGGTCGATGCGCTTGGGCATTGGGAGGCAACACCCGAGCTTCGGGATACGCTGTTTCGAGCCCTGCATGACGAAGACCGCGGGGTGCAACGTGCTGCAGCGAACGCCTACGCTCGGGCGTTTTCTGAATCTGAGTCGGCACTGCAGCATTTGATTCAAAGCCTCGCCGTTTCGCGCGACCACCGGTCGAGCGTCGCAATGTTGGAAGCAGTTGCATTGGGCTGGCCAAGTACTCAACAGTCGATCGACTTGTTTCAACTGGCCTGGGATACCCGTGAGCATGAATTACGTCTTGTAGGGGCGATGGGCCTTTCGGCACAAGGCATGAGCACCCCAGCTATGCGCGATGCTGCCATGCGTGCTCAAAGCAATTGGTCGGCGGTATCTTACGAATATCGATCGATAGCGATCTGGATGCTTCGGCGCTATTGGCCAAATGATCCCGAATTGATCAAGAGCGCAGTCGACCGAATGACCGGAAGATACGACAGCGTATGGGAGTACGACGCCGCCGCCTCTTATCTGATGGCTTGTGACATTGCGAATGTGGACTTGCGCAAATGGGTTCTTGCCGAATTCACCCGTCAGCATCCGTTCAATTTTCACTTCAGCGAAGACACTGCTTGGCAAAAGATTGGGCAATTCGCCGCCTCAGACGAGGACATCCGAAAGGCTGCCAATGCCTACTGGCAGAACCCTGAAAACAGAATAATTGGCATGCGCCACCTAGTGGGATATGTCACTCACGTTTGCGATTCTGAAATAGCAGCCGTCCTACGTGAGGTTCTCCAGGAGGAAGAGCATGGATTTAATCGATTCTGGGCTCTTCACGCCATGCTCACGGGATGGGGCCGTGAGCATCCCGAGGTGCGTCAGTCGATTGACATGCTCATGGACGAATCAGACGAACAGCTCCTTGAATTGGCTTCGCTCATGCCAGCCATATATCGAGATAAGAAACTGGCGCGCGAGCGCCTTCTTAGTATGGCCGATCATCCGAAGATACGGTTTGACCTGCTGACAGACGGATTCTCCGAATGCGGCTGCACTGGTGCAGACGATCAAGTTGTACAAAAACTCCTCAAGGCTCCGCTACGCAAGGGTCTGTTCTCACCCACATCTGCGATCATCGAACTGTTTAGCCAGCACCCTGACGTTCGATCCTTGGCAGAACGCGGCATGCAAGGGGACGACCCTCCTCTCGCGTCGATTGCTTCGGCCTACCGCGACGATCCAGACCTCGCCGAAGCTCTTTTCGCAGCAGCAGTACCGCTGCCCTTGGGGCTTCGCACACAGGTGATTGAGTACTCGGCGGGAGGCGCTCCAGGCACGACACTAGATGCGGCGCTTGGAATGGCATTGCAAGAGTGCGACTCCGAACTTAGGGTTCGCATGTCTATCTTGCGGTACCGAGCCATAGCTAAGGATCATCGTGAAGCTGCCATCCAAGAGTTGCTTCAAAAGTCTGTTGCGGTCGGCCCTGATTTTGAGGCCGTTCGCGGTGCTGCACTAGCAGGGCTAATTGCAATTGGCGCTGTTGACGAGTTGGTCAACATGCAAGACCGAGAAAAGCCGATAGGTCTCTATACGGGCAATGTGTTGCACCAAATGCCATCGCTCTATCGGTTGATCTGCGAGCAGTACGGCGAGATTGAATCAAAGTTCGGAGACAGCTTAACCGACAGGCTGGAACGCTCCGGGCAGGGCACCAAGCTCGGATCCATTCTTTCGACCGCTCCCAGCGCGTCCCCGGCAGCGAAGGCTGCGTTTTTGAAGCTGGCCGACGCGGGGAAGCTCCCACTCGATGCGCAGGCGTTGCACTCGCTGGCAGCGGAGCGGCCACGCAGCCAAACACTCCTGAACTATTGCTGGCAAGTTCTGGAGTCGCGGGACGAGAACAACTCCACTGCCACTCTCAATGCTGAGGTCGCGGAAATCCTTCGCTCCCAGTTCCCTGATGAAAATGGCATACACAGGAGGCTCGTGGCTCTACATAGCAACGGGCATGACGCCGCTTCATCCATTGCTCTGGTCATCTATTCGCCCCTGGCTGAAGAACTTGGTGAGCTTGCTACAAATGTGCGACATAGGAATTTCGCGGACTGGGCTGTAGCGGTACGTCTTTCGGCTGCGCGCGATAACAGCGAGTCTTTCGTCAAACTTCTTGAGCGCATGGCAACGCGTGAACATCCAACTCAGTTCGACGCCCAGGACTGCATCAACCGCGCCGTCTATGAGCGACTTCAACACGACTCCGAGCTTGTGGAACTCCTCGCCGCGCGGCTGAGAAAGGACGTCAATGGCAGCATCAGCGGTACATTCGCGCGTTACCTCACTTCTGCAGCAAAGCTCGATGCAGCATCAAGAGCGAGGGCTCTTGATCTGCTGCAATCACTGGCTGCTGAGCAGCGATTGGTCGTAGTCTCGTTTGACGCTGTTGCAGGAAGGTATCGTGCCTTGCGCGCCACTCTGCTTGACGCGGTGGCGGCCGGGGTGGACTTGACTTGACAACGATCAACCTTCGGCATCGCAGATGTCGTTAGCTAGTCCGCAATCGGTTGGCATGAACCTGCAGCGACACGCAGACTGAGCCGTTCAGGCCCGACCGATTCGGAGAGGTCGCGCGCAAAGACTGGTTTAGAAAGTTGCTGCCGCTCAGGCGCATATCGATGAACGACTCATGTCAGCCTGGACCGTAGTTCGACCGAGGTCTGCTTTGGGCACGAAGCAGCCGCCGACTCCATGACGACGGTCAGGAATGTGCCAAAAGAGGAAGGTCGAGATTGGCCGCGATAGACGGCGCCGTGGCGGGTGCCGTCGCTCGCGTCACGGACCACTCTCTTGAAGAAAGGCAGCTGGCCAGCTTTCGATAAAGGGAGGGTGCAGCGCGCCAGAGCATGAATGCCCCGATTTGCCCTGGGGGTTCGGGCTGCTGCAACACTCAAACCATGCAATCTGATCGCCTCTCTCGACCGTTCGTTGGACAGACATTGCAGTTGCTCACGCGATCGGCAACTCGACCGGCATTCACCCCGTGCATCCGCAGGCAGCATGTTGTGCTGCTCGCAGCCTGCTACTTCGCAGCACCCAGCGCGGCCCAACGGGGAGCAGCGGCCGTGGACTGGCAGCGTGTCGACAACTTCAGCATCGCGCGGACCGAAACCACGGTGGCGCAGTTCAGCCGCTTCGTCGCCGCAACGAAGACCGTGACCCAGGCAGAACGGGACGGCGGCGGCCTGGTCTACGAAGCCGGCTTCGTCAAGAAACCCGGCTGGACATGGCGCACCCCGTTCGGCAAACCTGCTGCGGACGATGAACCTGCCGTGCATGTGAATTTCAGTGAAGCGCAGGCCTTCTGCCGCTGGGCCGGTGGCAGCCTGCCGACCGACGCGCAATGGGTTTCCGCCGCCTACACCGAACAGCGTTCCCAGCCCGCGCCGGGTTTCATCGCCGGCCGCACCTACGCCTACCCCACAGGCGACACACCGGCCGGTGCCCAATGCCTGGACGACTGCGGCCCCGCAGCGCGCGACCGCGGCGTGGCCCAGGGCGCACGCTTGTCGCGTGGCCACGGCCATGCACGTGTCACCTCTACCCCGCCTGCCGTCAACGGCCTGCACGACATGGGCGCCAACGCATGGGAATGGGTCGACGAACCAGCCGGCTCCACCGGCAACACGCCGCGTCGCACACGGGGTGGTTCATGGTGGTACGGCCAGGGGCCCATGCGCGCCGATCAGCCGCAGGAAAAACAGGCCGACATGGCGGTCGTCTACATCGGCTTCCGGTGTGCACGCAACCTTTGACAGCACCGGTTCCGAAAAAGGAGTGCCCTTGTCCTGCGACAGTTCTGTTCTCGCGTCGACCCCGGCGGCCCAAGCTGGCCTGCGGCGTCGCCTGATGTTGGCGGCGCCGTTTTGCTCTAGCCTGCTGGCTTTGCCCCGCATGGCTGCAGCCACACCTGCAGCAGTGCCCGCAACGGCTTCTGCAACCGCCATCTTGCGGCCGCTGCGACTGGGCACTTCGACGCCGGGCGGGGGGTTCTCCCAGTACGGTGAACTCTTGCAGGCCGTACTGAACCGGCGCCAGGGCCGGGACTTGCTGCAGGCACTGCCCACCCGCGGCACGGTCGAGAACCTCGACCTCCTGCAACGCGGCGAACTGGACATGGCCCTGATCCAGGGCACATCCGCCGACGAAGTGCTGCAAAAAGGGACTGCGGGCGGCCTGTGCATCCTGTACGCGATGTACCCGAGCCCCGGCATGCTGGCCGTGCCCAGGGCTTCGGCCGCGAGGCGGCTCGAAGACCTGGCCGGGCAGCCCGTCGTCTTCGGCGTGCGGACCAGCGGGCTCGTCACGCTGGCACGCCAAGTCTTTGCGGGCATCGGGCTGGACATCGACCGTGACTTCAAGGCCATCTATGTCGAACGCGCCGCCGATTCACCCCGCATTGTGCTGAGTGGTGAAGCTGGCGGGCTTTGGGGCGCGGGCGAGGGCTGGCCCGGGTTCGTGCAGGTGGCACAGTCGCCGGGCGGGGCGCGCTTCATCGGGCCTTCGCCAGCACAGATCCCTCGCATCATCGCCCGCTACCCGCTGCTGAAAGGCATGGAGGTCCCGGCCCAGGCCTACGCCGGCATCGAGTCGCCGTTGCCCACGGTCGGATCAGTGAACCTGATTCTGGCCCGCGCAGACCTGGACGACGCCCGCGCCGAAGCCTTCGT
Organism: Pelomonas parva; assembly: GCF_043555835.1. Lineage (NCBI taxonomy): Bacteria > Pseudomonadati > Pseudomonadota > Betaproteobacteria > Burkholderiales > Sphaerotilaceae > Roseateles > Pelomonas parva. The sequence continues at coordinate 739,527 of NZ_JBIGHV010000001.1, forward strand.
CAAGGCCATGCAGCAGGCGGGGCCGGAACTGACGGCCGCCCTGCCGCAGGCGGGCTTCAGTACGCTGGCCAACACCCTGGCGAGTGCACCTTCGCCCGAGCTTCTGCACCGCGTACTGAGCGCCACAAGGCCGGCCGAAGTCGGCCGTCCCCCACAGGGATCAAGCAAAGTGGCAAAGCCACGTTTGCTTGAAAGAGGCTGAGCGTTTTTCGAGGGCGACGGCGGGGCCGTGATGCCCATTCAACGTTTCGGCTCGACCGCCAGAAGGTCCAAAGACCGGTGCTAGCGGACGCGGTCGCAGGGTCGCCAAAACTGGGCGGCAGCAGCCAGCCTGCAGCGGGCGACTGCGTCCATATCTGTATGGGTCACGCAGCAGGCATTTGATCCAGAACTTCCAGTCACGGCTTGCTTACCAACTCCATCGCGGCCCTCCCGCGCTCGCGGACCGCAGGCACTCTCCTTCACGCTGCGCGCGAACGGCCTGCTTGGCGAACAGGCCGGCCCTGATCAACTGCGCTGCGCGCTGACCCGGCCTGATCGCCACCCCGAGCGCCCGCCAAGCCCGAGGCCGGGCCGCTCTTGAAGTGTTCGCCACGGCTCGACCGTCGCGCCAGTCGCTTCGCTTCGTGTCACGCCGGCCGCAGAGCCGCCGTGGCTCGTGGCGTTTGGGCTCCTCCGCTGCACGCGCTGCGCCAGGCAAGCTGTCACATCACCTGCTTGGCTGCGTCGCCCGTGATGAGGCAGCCTGTGCGCCGGTCGTCCCACCGCGCTCCCCCCACAACCCCCGTCCCCTTGTGAGGGGGACTTGTGGGGGGATCTTCTAGCGGTGGGCCGGGAAGCCGGCGCACTGCTTCGGCTGCTGTTTTGAACATCCATCCCCAACCCCTTCCCGCCGGAAGGGGCCCTGCCCACCCCCCGCCCGCCCGTGGGCGGGAGCGAGGAGTCCGAGCAAGAGGATCAGCGTTCAGGACTTCAATCCGGAGCCCGGCTGGCCTCTCCTAGGAGATCTCGCCATGCATTCTGCGACCCGTACGACCCTGGCCACCCGCTTTGGTGGCCGCACCACCCAGGTCATCCGCAGCGCCGAGCCGCTCAGCGAAGACCAGATGCGCGCGGCGGCGCCGTCCATCTTTGCGCTGGGCAAGCACGTCAGCCGCTCCGACCGCTACACCTACATCCCGACCATCGACGTCCTGCGCGGCCTGCGCAGGGAGGGTTTTGAGCCCTTCATGGTGGCCCAGGGTGCCAGCCGCATCGAGGGCAAGGTCGAGTTCACCAAACACATGATCCGCATGCGCCACGCTGGCCAGGTCCAGGCCAAGCCCGAGGCCAACGAGATCATCCTCATCAACAGCCATGACGGCGCCAGCTCGTACCAGATGCTCGCTGGGATGCTGAGGTTCGTTTGCTGTAACGGTCTGGTCGTCGGCGACGTGGTCGAAGACATCCGCATCCCTCACAAGGGCAACATTCAGGGCGAGGTCATCGAAGGCGCCTTCCGGGTGCTGGATCAGTTCAGCACTGTCGAAGAACACGCCGAAGGCATGAAGGCCTTGCAGCTGAAACCCGGCGAGCAGACGGCATTCGCCACGGCAGCCCTGGCCTTGCGCTTCGGCGAGCGGACCGAGGGCCAGCCGCCCGCGCCGGTGACGGCCGAGCAGCTGATCCATGCGCGGCGGTTCGAGGACACCGGCCACAGCCTGTGGACCACCTTCCAGCGGGTTCAAGAGAACGTCATCCGGGGCGGGCAGCCAGGCCGCAGCGCCCAAGGCAAGCGCATGCAGACCCGACCCGTGCAGAGCATCGACCGGGGCGTGAGCCTCAACCGGGCTCTCTGGATGCTGGCCGAGGAGATGCGCAAGCTGAAGGCTTGAGCCTCTCCCTCTGCAACCCTGTGCTGGATTCACCCCTCGAATCCAGCGTGAGCACAACCGGCGCGCGGCCCGAGCATGCAGCCAGGCCGGCGCCAACCTCCAGCCAGGAGAACCTCATGGCCACATCAACACTGGACATCATGGCCCGCTGCGCGGCACGCTCGCAGAGGGCAACCTCGCAGGCCGAACGGGCATTCGCACGACTTCTGAGAATCGCCGAGCAGGGCGACTCGGGACAGACGCGCCGCGTGGCGGCATTCATTGCCGGCACGTTCAATGGGCGGACGTTCCCGTTCGATCTGTTCGAGCTGCGCGCCGTAGACGTCGGCATCAGCGACGACATGCTGTGCTGCCTGGATGCGCTGCGATGGGCCCGGGCGGATCTTTACATGCTGGTGCCGAACGGCGAAGCACGGGTGCGCGAAATCGTTCGGCGCTTGCGTCAGGCGAGCTGACCAGATCGCAGCCGGCCGCACAAAAGAAAAGCCCCGGGCACTGCCACGGGGCTGCAACCGGCAGGGCCGGCCTGCTCAGGGAGGAAAAGCAGGGGCTCAGTGAAGAGCCGCCTGCAGTGTGCCAGCCCTTGCTAAAGCGGAGCTGGGGCGGCCCTGATGGCCGCTGTGCTCGTTAGGACTCTGGAGAAGCCGATGCTGCGTCAGTCGCCTTCTTGCGCCCTGGACGCTTAGCGGCGACTTTCTTCGGCGCTGCCGCAGGGGCAGCCTTCTTGGCTGCGGGCTTGCGACCCGGCTTGGCGGCCTTGGCAGGCTTCGGCGCAGCGCCGACAAGGAACTCTTCGAGAGACCTGCCAGCCTCCAGCGCCTCGCGGATCCAGGCCGGGCGCTTGCCCATGCCGCCCCAGGTGTTGCCCGAGCCGTCGACGTATTTCGGCGGCCTGTCGCCCTTGGTCTTGATCTTGCCCTTGGTCGCACGGCCACTGCCAGTCGAGGTGCTGCTCGCCGGGCCGAACAGGTCGTCGGCGGTCAGGCCGTGTTGCGCCATTTCCTTGCGAATACGGACAACGGCGGCCGAGCGAACGGCGTCGACCTGTTTCTGGAGTTTCTCAATCTGGCTTTGGATCTGCGTCAGGGACTTGGCCACGTAATGCTCCGGGTGAATAACGCGAGCAGTCTAGCCAGGAATGCTGAAAGCGTTGAGTTTCAGAATACCAACTGCGGCGGCGCGTCACTCACCAAACCCTCGAACAGCAGCGACTGCAAGTCCAGGGCATCAAAGCACGCATCGAGTTCTGGCAGCACGCCGCGAGCCAGGCGATTCGTTGCGAGTGTTTGGGCCAGTGCAACCTTTTCGCCGGTGCTGCTGGCCTGCGCAATGAGTTGTTTGTAGTCGGTCGGATCGGCCGCCAGCGCTTTGAGGGATCGGTCCGTGCCCCGAAGGAGCGCGTAGATCTCGTTGTAGCGGAGGCAGGCCGCAAGCCGTGGCTCGACGGCCTTGGACGCCTTGCAGTACGCGAGCAATGTCTCAAACACCCGTTCTACAGGTCCGTCGTCGTTGACCTGGTTGAAGAGCAGCCGCACACGATTGGCAGGAACGCCAATGCGGGCCAACTCGGCCAGCGTGGCCGCAGAGTCCTGCTGCTGCTTGCGAGCCGGCACGGTCGGCACGATGTAGCCGTCGAAGTCGAGGTGGCTGCCTTGGTAGCGTTGCATGAGCTGGAGCAGCTCTTCGACGTTGCTGGCGCCGATGTCGACCACAACATTCGAGGCGGTCTGCAGGAACTCCTGCAGTTCGGCGAACTGTCGGCCGCGTACGGTTTTGCCTTGCGCGTCGTCGGCGTTGATGCTTTCCACTGCGATGACCTCGCAGCGGGGGATGCGCGGCGCCAACAGGTGGCGGGCGATGGTGCTCTTCCCGACGTTGCCGGAAAAGTTGATGACAGCGAGTTTCATGGGATCTCCTGGGACTTGAGTAGAGGGTTGCTGGGGTTGGCGCTGAAGAAGGCCTCAGCCACGTCTCGGCCGCGAATGCCGCCTGGCCGGTCGTGCGGTGGTGGTCGGGGCGCGGGCGCGTGTGACTGCAGCGACGCTGAGGGGGCCAAAGGTGGGGGCGGCGGCCCTGGCGCTGGATGCAGTGCGCTGCCGACCTCGCGCGTGCGCAGTCGCTGCACTTCCCGGCGCAGCGCGCTGGTGCTGGCCACGACGCCGACATCAAGCAGCGCTTCTCGAATGGCCTCGTAGGTGTAGCCGGCGCCGCGCAGATCTGCGATGTCGAAGGCGTACGCTGCAGCCTTACGGTCGACGCGGCCAGGCGGGCGTTTGGGGTGCAGTTTCATGCAGCGCTCTGGACTGGTGAGCTACCAATCTAGGTGCGCTGGGCGTCGGCGAGCGAGCTGGATTCATGGCGGAAAACCAGCGCGTTCGCGGCAAAACCGCGGCGCCTGGCTGCCGGATCGGTGTCAGCGGCGGCGGCTACGCGTCGGCTTTGCGTCGGCTACCAGTCACAAGCGCCGCCTGTGTGTCGGATGGGCGGCGGGTCCGGGCGCCAGCGCGTCGCCTTCGGTGCAGGTGGACGCGGCTTTGCGTCGCCACGCGTGCGGTTCGCCGCCCGCTGCTTCCTGCACCTGCGGGCTGAAAGCCCGAGGTGAGGACAGAAATGCTTTAGTGCAGGATAGGCTGAGCACTGGCATTTGGATGACAAGCATCGCGAATGCTGGCAAGCAGCGTCTTCGGCTCGCCGGGTACTCAGCTCTACGCTTGGCTCCGTCGCCGCTGCTTCTGGCACGGCCATCTTTGCCGGATTGCGCCAGGACCGAAATCAAATACCGCGTACTGGTCCCCAAAGCTTGAGGCGAACCGATCTCGGGACCAACGGCACCGCGCCGCCCTTTTGGACCTCGGCTGGCAGGTCCTCGAGTTGTGGGAATGTGAAATCCGCGACCTGCAGCAAACCGAGGAGCGCCTCTTGGCGTTCTTGCAATCCAACCTTGGACCTCCCCCGCCACCTCGCTGAGCCTTGCCGAGCGGCCTGCGGCGTTCACCACCCTGGTGTAAACTGGTGCATCAGCTCTTCAGTGTTCGGGGATAGCCATGCGCCCTCAGGCGAAACGCAATGACAGTGGGGCGCAAGAGCGCACTGTTCGTGCTTCCATCAGCTTCCCGGAGGAGCAGTACCAAGTCCTGGAAAGGATTGCGGCAGAGAACAAAGTGTCTCTTGCCTGGGTCGTACGCGACGCGATCGACGGCTACTTGAAGTCGAGATGGCCTCTCCTACCGCAAGGCCCCGACGCCGAAGACGCTAAGTAGAGAAGCGAGAGCGCGTGAAGAAGAAATTTGAACAAGCCGGTAGTGAGATCCGGGTGCTATCCCTGTTCTCAGGTTGCGGCGGCATGGACTTCGGTGTCGAGGCGGCTGGCGGCCACGTCATCTTCTCGAACGACATCATGGTGGACGCCTGCAAGACGCTAGAGAAGTACTTTCCCGGCGCAGACATCCGCAACGCAGACATCTCTGGCATCCAGGCCTTCCCGGACGCAGACGTCGTTGTTGGCGGCTATCCCTGCCAATCCTTTTCGATGGCCGGCAATCGGGATCCGGAGAAGGATGAGCGGACGAGCCTGTACAAGCAGTTCTTGCGCGTAGTCGGCATTGTCCGGCCCAGGTATTTTGTCGCCGAGAACGTATCCGGCCTAAAGCAGTTGAGCAGCGGGACATTCCTGAAAGAGCAGCTCGACGCTTACGGCAAGGCCGGCTACAACGTCACGTACAAGCTACTCAACGCCAAAGACTACGGCGTACCGCAGTCACGCAAGCGGCTATTCATCGTTGGCGTGAGGAAAGACCTTAACCAAGCCTTCGAGTTTCCGAAGGAAACCCACGGAAAAACAACCAAGGCTTCAGGCCCCCTACTGCCGTATGCATCGCACGGCGACGCGATCAAGGGCCTCCCGTTGTGGCCAGCAGGCGAATTCTACGAACGCCCGCACGATCCGGAAGGCCACTTCTCCTGGTACTACATGTCCAGGAACCGGAAGGCCAAATGGGCTGATCCCGCCTTTACCGTCGTTGCCAACTGGAGGCACATCACGCTGCATCCAGCCAGCCCGGTGATGACTCTGACCTGGTCAAACCTCGCAGATGGATGGAAGCAGCGCTGGGATTTTTCCGATCAATACGAGCACTTGGAAGCCGACCCAAAGCGCAAAAAGCTGGATGAACCGCGCAGGCTGTCCTGGCGCGAATGTGCGCGCATCCAGACCTTCGATTCCAAGTTCACGCCAGTGGGCGAAACGGACTCGAAGTTCACCCAGATCGGAAACGCCGTGCCGCCAAAGCTTGCAGAGACCATATTTACACACCTCTTCTCCGGTGAAGGCCTGGTGGCGCTCAGCGCCTCAGATTCCCGCAAGGCAGCTTAGAACTGAAATGCAATTGCCGAACGAGTCTGCGAAAGGATTGCTGTGAACGGGGCGACTACAACGGCATTCGTTAGCGCTGTCGTCTCTGCGGCCGAGATCTCTAAGAACGAGGCGCAGCTGCGGCACGAGTTAGAGAATGCGCTCGAGCAGGCTTGCGCCGAACTAGCTATTCCTTGGACACCGTTCCAGCTTGAACGCGCCCTCAAAGCGAAGGGGAAGACCACTAAGTTTGCCGACGTAGCGCACGGCGCTGTGGTCATCGAGTACGAACCCCCGAAGTCATTTGGCGGACGCGCAGGCGCGAAGGCAGTCCACGCACGGCAGCAGGCTGAAGAGTATGCAGAGCTGATCTCCGCCGAAGAGGGACGCGCCCTCCAAGAATACGTCCTGGTCGCATGGGACGGGGCGCACATCACTTTCGGACAGTTTGACGGCGTGGATGCGGCCTGGGAAGACGTTGCCTCTTTCGATAGGATCTCGGCTGAACGATTGCTCTCCGCACTTGAAAGCAACGGCCGTCCTCTAGTCCACCCACAGCTTTTACAATCATTGGTAGGGCCGGACTCGGAGTACGGTACTGCGCTGATCCCTGAGCTGTACGCCAGCATCTGCAGGGCGGATGCTTCAGCAGCCACCACGAAAACCAAGATGCTGTTTTCGGAATGGCGCAGGCTCTTTAGCCAAGTCGTAGGGTTCCAGCCTGCGCACATGAAAAAGCTGCTTGCCCGGCAGGAGATCTCGCACGACCAACCGTACCAAGAGAACCCCGCTGCATACCTATTTGCGCTCAACACGTACATCGCCATCATCGCGAAGCTGGTAGCTGCTTGCGCCCTTCCCAGGGCCAGCCAGGACGTGCTGGCGCCAGGAGTACCGGTGGCGGATCGGCTGCGGTCGGTGGAGACAGGTGAGCTGTTCGAGCACGCCGGTATTCTGAACATGCTCAGCGGAGATTTCTTTTCCTGGTACCTGGACGACAGCGGCTGGCTCCGCTTCCAAGCGCCTCTCGGCGCCATGCTGGGCAGGTTGGGCGGCGTTGACTTCACCGTATCGAAAAAGCACGCAGACACGACACGAGACCTGTTCAAAGGCATCTACGAACGATTCATCCCCCGAGAAGTCAGACACGCGCTCGGCGAGTTCTACACGCCAGACTGGCTTGCAGAACACGGGATGGACCTGCTCGAATGGAAGCCGCATAATTCCTTGACCGATCCCACCTGCGGGTCGGGTACTTTCTTACTCGAAGCGATTCGACGCCGGCGCAAGGCCGACAGCGGCGCTACGGCCCAGTCGCTGCTTGCGGGCATCCACGGCATCGACCTAAACCCTCTTGCGGTCCTCGCCGCGAAAGGGTCGCTTGCTGTCTTCCTGTCGCCCCACCTCGACCCCGCGCAGCCCATACGGCTTCCGGTCTATTTGGCGGACGCCGTCTACCCGGCGGCCGTCGACCTCTTCTCGAACTACAGCCACGTCCTGCAAACGGAAGTTGGCCCCAGGGAATTTTCCGTCCCCGAAAGGATGATCGGACACCCAGACTTTTTCCGTGTCTTTGCGAAGGTACGGATGCTGATCGATGCGGACTATCACGCAGCAAAGATCTGCGGCTCGATCCTTGCCGACTTGCAAGCAATGGGTCTAGATCCATCCGATATCTCTATCGTCGGCACGACGGTGGGCAACTTGGTCGAACTCCATGACCAAGGGTGGAACGGTATCTGGTGTTCAATTTTGGCCGATCGCTTTGCAGCAGGCGCGATTCCACCCGCCTCCCACATCTGCGGTAATCCGCCGTGGGTCAAGTGGAGCAACCTGCCAAAGGAGTATGCCCAGTCGATCCAAGAACATTGCCGAGGACTCGGCGTATTCAGTACTGACAGATGGGTGGGCGGCATCGAGTCTGACATCTCGACCGTAATTACCTACCAGGCCGTGAAGCACTACCTCGCGCGGGACGGGCGCCTAGGCTTCTTCCTACCCGGATCGGTGTTTACGACGGAATCCAGTGCAGGCTTTAGGCGCTTTTCAATCGACAACGGCAGCTTGCATTGCCGCGTCTTGCTCGTTGAGGATTACCAAGACATCAAGCCGTTCGATGGAGTCAGCAACCACCCAACGTTCCTGATGCTTCAGCGAGACGCAGCGACTGCATTCCCTGTTCCCTACCGCTCATGGATCCCAAACCCGGATGGCAGCGCCGTTCAGCGGACCTATGCTTCGGCGGAGCAGTTTCGCTGTACTGCCAAACGAATTGACGGAGCTGCGGTACCAGTACCGGGCGGCGATGGAACGCGCCCATGGCTGGTCGGGTCTGCTCAAGACCACGCAGTGTTCTCGAAGGTTTTTGCGGCGGGCGCAAAGCCTGAGTACAAGGCGCGGAAAGGCGTCACAACCGATCGCAACGGCATCTTCTGGGTCCACGCCACGGGTGCGGTTGGGACCGGGCTGGTAACGGTGCAGAACGCAGCAGACATCGGCAAGACGAAGGGCATTCCCCAGATCACCGCACCAGTGGAATCAGAGCACCTCTTCCCACTTCTTCGCGGCCGCGGCGTTGCCCCGTTCAACGCTGTGCCGGAAGCAGACCTTCGCATCCTGGTCCCTCAACGCGGCATGCATGGCGACCCAAACCTTCCGACCTCGAGCCCGCACACATACAAGTTCCTCAATCGTTTCAAGAGCCACCTTGAACAGCGCTCCAGCCTCAAACGCTTCCAAAAGGGGCAGGAGTTCTATTCGCTATGGAGCACGGGCACCTACACGTTTGCTCCGTTCAAAGTGCTATGGCGCGAGATGGGGAACACCTTCGCTGCGGCATACATCGGTAGCGCAACGATCAAGCACGCGGGCGAAAAAACCGTTGTGCCTGACCACAAGCTCTATTTCATACCGCTTGAATCAGAGCCCGAGGCGGCTTACCTGACAGGTTTCTTAAACGCCCCGACCATTGCCAAGGCGGTGTCCGCTTACGCGGCGCAACTCAGCTTGGGTGCCAGCGTTGCAGAGTACCTCAACATCCCAAAGTTCGACGAGGACAACGGGGAGATGTCTGCCATCGGCACTATCGCAATGGACCTGACGAACAGAGCAGGCGATGCGCAAGAATCGGACTTCGAACGGCTTGATTCGCATGTCCGGAAACTGCTTTCGATCTAGATTGCCTACGCGAACCTGCGGACATCAAGCCGCCTCGGCAAGCGCGTCAGGCGTGAGGTGCCACAAATCCTCGGATGGGCTAGATCTCCGCACATACTGATCAGCTACGAGTACCGGGCACTCATCACAGCGCGAAGCGGTGCCCAGCGCGGTGCCAGCGCATGAAGCTGATGAGCATCTGCCAGCCGAAGAAGGCGCAGCCGATCCACGATGATTGCGCCTCCCAAATCGCTCTCGTTGGCCCAGCCCCCATCGGCGTGGCGAAAATCAAGAGGCAAGAAGTAGTAGCTGGCCCAGGGATGCATGATGGGCATCTTCCACCCGAGCTTTGCATGGCTGGTCTCAAGCTGCTTGAACCGCCAATCCTCTTTGGAGCAGCCGCACTGCGCGAGGGCCGCTGGGATGCCCTTTCGGTCATCCGCCATGGGATGCCATGCAACAAGATCGATCCCGCCATCCCCGCTGTCGTTGCGTTTGAAGTCGCGGGCAACGAAGTTCACCCCTGCGCGGATATCGTGTGCCATCGCAGTCATCTTCGCCAACAGAGTGCCCTTATAACGAGCCCCAGCACCCCCTCCAGCACCAGTTGCGTGAACTTCAGAACCTACGGGAATGAGATGCCGAAATACCGCCAGTGAAAGTCCTTCAAAGTAGCGAGCGAGTTCGTTCCGCTCGCGAGTTGACTCGATATGGCGCAACAGCGATGCCAGGAGCAAGTGCAAATAGGAATGCTGCTGAGGAGTGCTCGGCGCTTCCCTAAGTTCGAGTGTGTCCTCGTCCGCACTTACCGCGAATGGGTAAACAGCATCTCCAAATTCGGTGCGTCGCGCCGCCGCGAAGCTGATCAGATCGCGCCATCGCGATTCCGGGTCGAACTTCCGATTCGCTGCCGTTGCCTCCACGCGTCTCGCGAGTCCCACTAGGTCACCGCGCGAGTAGCACCTGTCCGGATGAACCAATGCACGCAACTCGGCAAAGTCCGTCCACAAGTACGGATCGCCCGTATCGGGCGGCACTTCCAATGCGGTCAGCATGCCCGGCTAGTCCTCTAGCTTCTCACGAATGTACGTTCGCACGTCGCGCGCGCCCTCTGCTAGCTTCTCGGCTTGGCTCAAGTGGTCACGCGTAAGCGGCTTCGTGTCGGGCAGCATGTTCCACACGATGGAAATCTGCTTTTGAGCCTCGTCGAGCGCATTGTTAAGGGCTTGCTGCGGGCCTTCGCTATACAGATACGCGGTATTCAGATCGCGCGTCTTAGCCAACATTGCCGCAGCATGCTTACTACTCACAATCTCGGCCAGCTTGCCGATGTTCCGAGACTCGCCAATGATGGTTCGCCCTTGCTGATCTTTGGGGAACAGCCAGCTAAAGAGCATCTGCAGGCGATCATCCTTGAGCGCAGACATTTCGAAATCGTCCCGCGACGAAAGACCCAGCCAGTCAGTAATCTTTTTGTAGTTGAGGGCCGTAGTTAGGTACGAAAACTCTACGTCCTTGGACTCCATGGGAAGCATGAAGAACTTCGCATCTTGAGCCGTGTGATAAAGCTGTAAGCCGGTGAGAAGTTGCCCCACATAGTCTGCACGGCTTCCAATGTCTCTGGCCAAAACTCGAAGCAACTCGCTCTTAGGCAAGCGCTTGTAGAACTCTTGGCGGATGTCCATCAGGTACTGGGCCTTCGACAGCGAGTCCCATTCCTTGATGCCGGTGATATGCCGGTATCCCAGGTAGCGCATTGATGACCGGCGATCCGGATATTCAATGCACGGCAGTTCGACAGGCGGCTCAACAGAGGCGGCCTCACGAAGCTCTGCAATGCTAGACCTACGGCGCGCCGGAGGCTCAAACTGTCGGTTTAGTAGTTTGACGGCCGCAAGCCGCCGGTTGCCTTCTACGACGATCAGCCGGCCGCCTTCTCGCGTGACAAGCAGCGGCTCTCCCTCAAAGTAGCCCTTCTGACCAATCGACGCCATCAGATCCTGAACGCCTTCGTCATCGAGCATTTCCTCGATTACCTGCTTGTCTTCAATCGCGTTGTTGAGCCGATAAAAGCGCGGATTCTTTGGGTCGAAATGCAGGTCCCTGGTCTTGAACCTGACAATAGGCGGCGGTGCTGCAGCCGCGGCCTGGGCAGAGGGTGTGCTTGTTTTAGCCATTGTGCTCAGGGTTTGACGTCGATCTGCGCGGCCGGCCCAGATGCGGCCAGACCGGCCGCGCCCAGGAGAATAGGGATGATTTTGGCTGCTGGCATTATGAGGTAGCAGAAATGAGATGTCGGCGGGCCTTCCTGATCAGCCGTCCCCTCTATAGCCTGAGATCGACTGCCGCAGCGGGGCATGCAGAAGGCAGCCCTAGGGGGATGGGATTTTCCGCCCTGGGCAACAGCGGTCTCTTGATCAGTCACGGGGCACGACGTTTAAGGCGACCAGCAAAGCGTCTAACCGTTCCCCCAGGCGCTCCCAAGCTTCACGCTTCTCCGCTGCGTAGTCATGATGCAGATAGGCTCTGCGGACACGGCTCCCGGCTAACACATGATTTTGGCATCGATCAATCAGATCGAGTGACACGCCCAACTGCTGCATCATGGTGGCGCCGGTGCGCCGTAAGTCGTGGGGCGTCCACGCGCCCGCCGCTCCCTCTGACAGCGTGAGCGAGTTGTCATGCTTGCGGTGCGCCAACGGCCCGGCGCGCTTCTTGAACTGTGTTTGGCGATCGCCGATCTGCTTGGACACGCTCTTCACGCAGACGTGGTGCGCTGGCGCTTCACCAGTCGCCGCTCGGGCGGGGAAGCAAAACGGCGTGTCACCGGTCAGCGCATGCAGCGCCTTGAACTGCCGCAGCGCGAATGGCGACAGGTAGACCTTCCAGCTGACGCGTGTCTTGGTGTTCTCTCCCGGCACAAACCACTCGCCGATCTGTAGGTTCACGTGCTCCCAACGGGCCATCAACAGCTCGCCGATTCGGCAGAGCGTGCCCAGGCAAATCCACAGAGCGAGCTGCGTCTCCTTCTTCAGCGGACGATCAGTCCCGTACTTCTGTCCAGCTGGCGTCGCTGCATAGGCGGCCTCCATGTCTGCGAGTTTTGCGTGCAGCTCGCGCAACTCATCGGGGGACAACACGCGGTCACGCTCTGCGTCTGGATCGCATCCGTGCGGCAGCAACTTTGCCAACTCGACCAGCTTGGTCGGATTGCCTTCGATCATGAGCGCGCGCCAGGGCTTGCGAGCTTCTGCCCAAGCAAACAACTGCACCAGATCGGCATAGATCCGCGAGGCCATGCGATAGGTGCCTCGGCTGATTACGGCGCGCAGCACCGCGCGGATGTCGCCTTCGTCCACCAACCGCACGGGCTTTCTACCAATGAGCGGCAGCACGTCCTTCTCGAAGCTGCGCTGCAATTCGCCGTTCTCACCTGCACGTTTCACGCCGTCCCGCAACCACACTTCGAACATCGCTCGAAGCGGAAGATCCTCGGCCTGGTGACGGGCGGCCTCCGCAATAGTCGCCTCGACCTTGGCCTGCGCTTCGATCTTTGCGGCTCGCTTGGCGTCGGTCGGCTTCACGCCGTCTTTGATCAGCGCCCTCGCCCGATCACGCTCGACACGAATCGCTTCAAGACTTGTAGCGGGCCAGCTGCCGCAGTAGTGCCAGGTCACTTTGCCCTCCCACTTGAAGGCATACCGGAACGGCAGAAAGACGGCGCCGCCGTCCGATAAACGGACCTCCCCGCTCAATCCGTCGCCGTCGCTCAGGGTGTCGCGCTTCCAGCCGGCCGGCACGGACTCCAGCTCTTTCACGGTCCAGCGTCGGCCTTTTCCTTGCCTCGGATACCGAGTCACAACCCCTCCAATGGGTAAACCAGTGGGTAAACCAGCGCCGGGCTTTCGGCAAATCTCGCTAGACGCCTTGGGACACAAGGATAGACGCAACCGATTGATTTACAAGAACATTTTTAGTCCCAGAGCGTCCCACCACATCCCGCCAGATTTCCTTCTTAATCGCATGGGGTGCAAGGGGTAGCGAGTTCGAATCCCGCCGTCCCGACCAAAAATAAGAAGAGAAATCAAGGACTTAGAAGCGAAAGCCTCTAAGTCCTTTTTCCTTTCTGGCGTCGAAAAAGCTCTGAGGGGTCCACCCAGGGGTCCACTGGCAAAAGGCTGCGGCAGGCAAGCCCCACACCGGCACGACCGCCGTCTTATTCGCGCATGTTCAGCATCCCCGAGTGGTCTAGACCGCATCAAGGAGGATCTCATGCCCCAGGACCCCACTCTTGCCCAACCAACGGCCGTAGCAGCCACTTCAAACGCCCGCCCAACCGGGGCGCTTTGTGAAGCATCTTTTGGACGCTTTCAACCCGAGCAGCTTCGGTTGATCAAGGAAATCGCCATCACGCGGCGCGGGCGCCTTCTGAGGGAAGGGCATCCGAACGGTGCATCGTCGAAGGGCTCACGTTCGTCGCCAGGACTAGAAAAGTTTCAGGCGTCCCGCTTGGTCCTTTAGCTGAAGCCTGAAATCAGGATGGGCGATGTCAATGAGCGCCGCCGCCCGCTCACGCATCGACTTGCCCCGCAACTGCGCGACGCCGAACTCGGTCACGACGTAGTTGACGTCGTTCTTGCTGGTGCTGACCAAGGTGCCCGGTTCGAGCGTGGGCACGATGCGGGAGATCGTGCCGTCCTTGGCCGTGGACGGCAGGACGATGAAGGACTTCCCACCCGCCGAGCGGTTGGCGGCGCGCACGAAGTCGGACTGGCCGCCCGTGCCCGAATAGGGCGTTGCGCCCAGCGACTCCGAGCCGCATTGGCCGAACAGGTCGATCTGCAGCGTCGCATTGATCGAGACCAGCTTGTCGTTGCGGCCGGCGATGAAGGGGTCATTCGTGAAATCCGCCGGGTGCAACTCGAACGCCGGATTGCGATGGATGTAGCGGTACAGCTTCGCCGAGCCCAGCGCAAAGGTGGCGATCGCCTTGCCGGTCTGGAAGTTCTTGCGGCGGTTGGTGACGGCACCGCACTCAATGAGCGAGAGCAGCCCGTCGCCCATCATCTCGGAATGGATGCCCAGGTCGCGCTTGTGCCGCAACTGCATGACCACCGCATCCGGGATGCCGCCATAGCCGATCTGCAGCGTGGAGCCATCCTCGATCATCTCGGCGACGTAGCCGCCAATCGCCTGCTGGACCGGGCCGATGGCGGGCAGGCCGACTTCGCGCAGCGGCGCGTCACTCTCGGCGAAGGCGGTGACCTGGGAGATGTGCACATGGCAGTTGCCGTGCGCGAACGGCATCGCGGAGTTCACCTCGAGGACCACCACGCGGGCGCGCTCGACGGCGGCCATCGTGTAGTCGGCGCCAAGCGAGAGGGCGAAGTAGCCGTGTTCGTCCATCGGTGACGCCATGCTGAACACGACATCGGCCGGCGTGAGCCCGAGCCGGATCATCTGCGGCAGCTCGGAGAAATGGCATGCCAGTGTCTCGACCCAGCCCTGCTGCGCCCCAGGCCGCGAGGCGCCGCCCAGAAAGTAGCCGATGTGCCGGATGTGCCCGACGGTCTCGGGGTCGAAATAGCCGTAGGCGCCGAGCGGCAGGATCTGCCCAATGCGGACATCGAGCAGCTCCCGGCGGCGCTCGGACAGCGCACCCAGCAACGCAGGGGGCTCCCCCGCGCCTGTCGGCACCACGATGGTGTCGCCGTTTCTGACTTCGCTGACGCACTCGGCGGCGCAGCGGCGCTTCTGGCGGTACTGCTCTTGGAAGGACATCGTGGTCTCCTGGGTTCGTTGCTCTTGTGAAGCCTGGCGACGGACTGACCGTGGGAAAAGCTCCAGCACGTCGCCCTGACCAGGACGGCGCCGGATTCTTGGCAGCCGCGAACCCGCCTGAAAACCGAGCCGTGATTGTGTTCGCCTGATGGCTTGCGGACTGGGCGCTGGCGGCAGCCGCAAGCCTTGCCACCAACAACTCCGCGGTACGGTCATTGCCAATGTGGCGTTTGATGCAGGCGTCGCGCGCTGCAACGATGGCGCGCCACCCCACTACCCCCTGCGCCCATGGACTGGATCAAGGCCTTGACCGCCACACCGCTGGACCAACTGACCCGCACGGAACTGGTCCTACCCCAGCACGGCAATCCCTACGGCACGCTGTTCGCCCCTGAGGCGCTGTCCATGCTGGGCAAGACGGCCCTGCTGGCCGCCACCCGCTTCAGCCGCCAGTCGGTCGTGATGGCTGCGTCGCGCGACATCAGGTTCCTGCAACCGATCGCGGTGGGTTCACTGCTTCACCTGCATGCGCGCGTCGTGCGCGTGGGCCGCACCTCGATGACGCTGGAGGTACACGCAGCACTCGATGCCGCGCCTGGCACCAAGCCCCAGGACGCCTTGCAGGGCAGCTTCGAGATGGTGGCCGTGGATGCCTCCGGCCGGCCCGTGGCTATCGAGCCTCCCGAGCCGTCTCGCCCGGCTCACGCAGGCATGAGTGAGCCGTGAGCCAGCCGCTGCAAGCACCTCAGGCCATGCCACCCATGCACACGTACTTGACCTCCAGGTACTCCTCGATGCCCAGCGCCGACCCTTCCCGGCCCAGGCCTGACTGCTTGACGCCGCCGAAGGGCACATGCTCCGTCGCGATGACGCCGGCGTTGACGCCGACCATGCCGTACTCCAGTGCTTCGGCGACGCGAAAGCAGCGGCCCAGGCCGGTGCTGTAGAAGTACGCTGCCAGGCCGAACTCGGTGGCATTGGCCAGTTCGATGGCCTGCTGTTCCGTCTCGAAGCGGAAGACCGGCGCCAGCGGGCCGAAGGTTTCCTCGCGGGCGCAGAGCATGTCGGCCGTGGCATCGGCCAGCACCGTGGGCGCATAGAACTGACCCGCCAGCCGCTCCCCGCCGGTGAGCAGCCGGGCGCCACGCGCGAGCGCGTCAGCCACATGCGCCTCGACCTTGTCCAGCGCAGCCGGCTCGATGAGCGGGCCCTGCGTGCTGTCGGGCGCGAAGCCATTGCCGGCCTTCAGCGCAGACACCCGGGCGGTGAACTTGTCGAGGAAGCGCTCATAGACCGGCGCCTGCACATAGATGCGGTTGGCGCAGACGCAGGTCTGGCCGGCGTTGCGGAACTTGCTGGCAATGGCGCCCTCCACCGCCGCGTCGATGTCGGCATCGTCGAAGACGATGAAGGGCGCATTGCCGCCCAGCTCCAGCGCCAGCTTCTTGACGGTCGGCGCGCTCTGCGCCATCAGCAGGCGGCCCACCTCGGTGCTGCCAGTGAAGCTGATGTGGCGCACGACGTCGCTGGCACACAGGCGCTTGCCGATGGCGATGCTGTTGGCGCTGTCCGCCGTCACCAGGTTCAGCACGCCGGCCGGCACGCCGGCGCGCTCGGCCAGCGCGGCCACGGCCAGCGCGACCAGCGGCGTCTGCTCGGCGGGCTTGAGCACCACGGTGCAGCCCGCCGCCAGCGCGGGCGCGACCTTGCGCGTGATCATGGCCAGCGGGAAGTTCCACGGCGTGATGGCGGCGCAGACGCCGATGGGCTGGCGCAGCACCAGCAGCCGCCGGCCGTTGTCGTATGGCGGCAGCGTCTCGCCGTTGATGCGCTTGGCCTGCTCGGCGTACCACTCGACGAAGCTGGCGCCATAGGCCACCTCGCCACGCGCCTCGGTCAGCGGCTTGCCCTGCTCGGCGGTGATGAGCCTGGCCAGGTCGTCCTGGTTGTCCATCAGCAGCTGGAACCAGCGCAGCAGCACGGCATGCCGCTGCTTGACCGTCGTGTCGCGCCAGGCGGGCCAGGCGCGGTGGGCGGCCTGGATGGCGGCTTCGGCGTCACCCGCATCAAGGTTGGCGACGCGGGCCAGTTCGTGGCCGGTGGCCGGGTCGTGCACGGCAAAGCGCTGCGGCGCATCGCGCCACCGGCCGTCGATGAAGGCGTCGGTCTTCAGCAAGCGGGCATCGGCCAGCAGGTTCAGCGGGGATGTCGCCGTGTTCATCAGAAAGCACTCCGGTAAATGGCCAGCGCGTCGGCTTCGCCGACCTCGCGCGGGTTGTTGATGAGCAGCCGGGTCTGCCCCATCGCATCGGCGGCGAGCTGGGGCAGAGCATCGGCGGTGATGCCGTGGTCGCGCAGCCGCAGGGCCAGGCCGGTCGCGGCGATCAGCGCCTCCAGGTGACGGATGAAGGCCTGCGCCTTGGCCGGCACGTCGCCGCTGGCGCCGGGCACCAGCGCGTCGGCCAACTGGGCATAGCCCTCGGGCGCGGTCTCGGCGTTGAAGCGCAACACGGGTGCCAGCACCAGCGCATTGCTGAGGCCATGCGGCAGGTGGAAGCGCCCGCCCAGCGGATAGGCCAGCGCATGCACGGCGGCGACGGGGGCGTTGGCGAAGGCCTGGCCGGCCAGCAGCGCGCCGAGCAGCATGGCCTCCCGGGCTTCCAGGTCCTGCCCATCCTGGCAGGCTCGCAACAGGTGGCGCGACAGCAGATCCAGCGACTGCAGCGCCAGCGTGCCGGACAGCGGATTCTTCAGCCGCCGGCTCGTGAAGGCTTCGATGGCGTGCACCATCGCGTCGATGCCGGTCGCGGCCGTGATGGCCGGCGGCAGGCCAGTCGTCAGCGTCGCGTCCAGCACCGCCATGTCGGCATAGAGCTGGCGGGCCACGATGCCGCTCTTGCTGGCGTTGCCCATGGCGGCGCCGGTCGTGACGATGGCGATGGCCGTGACCTCCGAGCCGGTGCCGGCCGTCGTGGGCACCTGCACCAGCGGCAGGCGCTCGCCTTTGACCTTGTCCACACCGTACATGTCCGCCAGCGGCTGCGTGCCGGCCAGCAGCACGGCCACCAGCTTGGCCACGTCCATGGACGAGCCGCCGCCGATGGCCAGCACCAACTGGGCACCGAAGTCGCGCGCCCTTGCGGTGACCGCCTCCACCACCGGCTCGGGCGGGTCGGCCTGCACGTCGTCCACCACCAACACCTCGTAGCCCGCCGCGCGCAGGCTCGCCAGCGCCGGCGCCAGCAGGCCGCTGGCGTGCAGGAACGCATCGGTGACGACACAGATCCGCCGGACTGTGGCGAGCGAGAAACGGGCCGCGAGCAGCTCGCCCAGGCGCGCGTTGGCGCCACGCTCAACGACCAGCTGCGGAACGGTTTGGAAGGAGAAGGCTTGCACGATGGGAATGCCGAGGCAGTGACGGGCGGGCGGCCAGTGTGCGGACGCAAGGGCCGGTGACGCCACCCTCGCGCGGCCTGTCTCCACAGGGCGGAAACGCTCGCCTCGCGCCCTGCTTTCAATCGAAATCTTGGCCCTGCCCGCATTGCGGTCAGGCGTTTCGAATGGGCGTTTCCCCAGCCCCAACGGCATGCCGCTTGCGACACATTGCACACATCCGTCGTGGGCTTGAGGGCCCTCCTCCCCCGCGGCGGCAACGATCCTCCGACCTTGAAGGTGCCACCATGGAAAGAAGCGTTCCGATCCGCTCCGTCAGCCGCAGCATCGCGGTGCTGCAGGCCATCAATCGCGGCGACTGGTTGACCGTGATGGAGATCTCGAAAGCCGTCGACCTGCCCTACCCGACGACCTTCCGCATCATCCAGACGCTGATGCACGAGGGCCTGGTCGTGTGCGAGGCGGGCAGCAAGCGCTACCGCGTGACGGCGCTGGTGCAGTCGCTCGCGCTGGGCTATGCAGACCGTGGCAGCCTCATCGAGGTGGCGCGCCCCCGCATGGTGGCGCTGACGCAGAAGCACGCCTGGCCGGTCTCGCTGACCACCCATGTCGGGCGCAGCATGATCGTGCGCGACTCGACGCACACGCTCAGCTCGCTGACCTTCTGCAACTACGCGCCGGGCTACAGCCTGCCGCTGCTGGAGTGCGCCTCGGGCCACGCCTTCCTCGCCCACCTCAGCGACGACGAGCGGCTGGGCCTGCTGGCAGGGCTGGAGGCCTACGAGCGCCGCACGCCGCTGCTCGACATGTTCAAGACCGAGCGCCTGGTGCAGAACATCCGCGACAACGGCTATGCCACCTGGGAGCGCAACCCGCACACCCAGTTCCCGGGCAAGACCTCCTCCATCGCCGTGCCGGTGTTCGAGCAGGGCGAGGTCGTGGCCACGCTGACGCTGGTGTTCTTTGCCTCGGCCATCCCGATGGCCGAGGCCGTGCGCCGCTATGCCGAGGACATGAAGGCCACCGCGCGCGAGATCACCGCACAGCTGGAGGCCGGTACGCAAGGCGCCACCGAGCACGCAATGCCCGCCGAGCACCTGGCCCTGGCCTGACCCTCAAGCCCGGCGCAGCAAGCCCAGCAGCGCCCGGCTGTCGGGCGCCAGGTCCAGCCCCCAGAGCGCATGCAGGATCTCGCCGGACCGGCGGGGCAGCACCAGGTCATCGGCGGCGCTGCGGAACAGCTCGCTGAGCTGCGAGTCGCTCAGCGGCTGGGCCGCGCTGCCCAGGAAGGCGTCGATGCGGACGTGCTCGCTGGCACCTTCCTCGAAGTGCGCCGTCAGGCTGCAGGCCTCGATGCCGCCGTCCCCGCCCCCGCCCGGCAGCAGCTCGATGCGGGCGGCCAGGGCGCGGACGGCGGGGCTGTCCCGGCACGACGGCTCCCGCTCATCGGTCGTGAACTGCCCCAGCAGCCAGGCAGCCGCCAAATCGCGGCACAGGCCGTCCGCTGCGGCCGGCGCCTGCGTCTGAAGCAGACGCCAGGCCTGCGGCGACAGCGCCAACTGCATCAGGCGCGGCTCGCGGCCCAGCGCCAGCGGCCGCAAGGCCAGCACCGCGTCGACCGGCGCCAACGCCTGCACCGGCAGCGGCCGGCAGTGCAAGGCGATGTCCTGCAGGCGCCAACGCCCACCCAGCCCGTCGATGGCCAACCCCGACGCGGCGCCGACCCCGGCCAGCGCGGTGGACAAGGCGGTGCGGTCCATCCCCAACAAGGTGCCGCAAGCCACGACCGCACCAAGACTGCGCGAGCCGCCGCCCTCGACCTCTGCACAGGCGAGGCCCACCTCCAGCCCCAGGGCCAGGGCTTGCAACAGGTCGCGCCCCGCATGAGCGCCGGCTTCGGCCTGCGCCAGCAAGGGCGGGACGATGGCGGCCGTGACCTGGCCGAGGCTGGGCAGGTGGGTGTCGCCGAAATCCAGCATGCCGAGCAGCTGGGCGTTGACGGCCGCCGCCTGTGCCGGCGGCGCCAGCATGTCGGTCCACCACAGCCGCGCCAGCGCAGGCTTGCGATCCGCCTGACGCGCCTGGGCCGCCTGCGCCAGCAGCGCCACGCCTGCAGGCTGCAGCGCCGCAGCGGCCGAGGCCTTCAGCTGGTTGAGCAGCAGGCGCTTGGCCTGGTGCAAGACCCTCTCCGGCAGGCCGTTGCGGCGTTGGTCGCAGACGAAATCGGCCAGACGCTCGGCCACGGTGTTCGCCATCCTCACGCCCGGCCGCTCGGCGGATGGCGATGCCCAGCGGCGGGCGGCTGCCCTGTCGAGAATGTCATGCGAGGGCCTCCCGGACTGCCTGGTTGTGGCTTGCAGACTAGTGCTGCGCCAGCCGTTCAGGAAGCGTCGCGGGCTTTCGTATTCACACCTTGAATTGCCTGCGCCGCTTGGGCCGTTTGGGCCACATGCAGCGGGTGCCGCTCGGCCACCTCGCGCGCCAGCCGCTGCAGGCGCGGCGCGTAGACCTCGCGCAGCCGGTCGGTGTTGCGCAGCGTGGACTTGATGTAGCGCATGACGATGCCGCCCACCGGCCGGCCGGCCAGCAGCAGCGGCACGCCCAGGTTGCCCTCGCGGTAATGGTCGAACTCCAGATGGCAGAAGCCATCGCTCAGCACGCCGTCGATCAGCCGCTGGATCTGCGGGCGGTCAAACCGCACGGGCGCGGTCGGGTCGGCTTGCTGCAGGGCCGAGCTGACGATGGACTCGCGCTCGGTCGGCGTGCAGTGGGCCAGGTAGCAGTAGCCGCAGGTCGACAGCAGGATGGGCAGCGAGGCGCCGACGCCGTAGCGGATCAGGGCCAGCGGCGAGTCGTGGTCGGTGTTCAGGCGCACCACCATGTCGGTGCCGCGCGGTGTGGACAGCGCGATGGCCCAGCCCAGTTCCTGCTGGGCCTCGGCCAGCAGCGGCCGGGCGATCTCGATCAGCAAGTCCTCGTCCTGGAAGCCGGCGGCCAGCCGCCGGACCAGGCTGGTGAGGCGGTAGATGTCGCTGTTGGGCAGCTTGTCGACATAGCCCTCGGAGGCCAGCGTCTGCAGCAGCCGGTAAGCCGTGGCACGCGGCACTTCGATGCCCTGGGCCACCTGCGTGACGGTGGCGTCGCCCTGCTGGTTCAGGAAGGTGATCGCCCGCAACGCCTTTTTCAGCGACTTGATTTCATCCCGCTCACCCATGCACGTCTCGCCCGGCGCCCTGTCTGCGCCGAGTTTAGGGGTGGCGGTTCAGGACGCGGCAGCGGCCTTCGGGTAGCGCCCCAGGCCCAGCAGCAGCAGCGGGCCCACCACCAGCATCGCGGCGGCCACCCACAGCGCGTCCTGGTAGCTGCCGGTGCGGTCGAAGATCATCGCGAAGGCGATGGGCCCAGCGCCGGCCGCCACCGAGAAGTTGACCCATTGCCACGCATAGATCTGGCCGAAGTTGCGCTTGCCGAAGTAGCGCAGGCACAGGTAGGCGATCAGGTCGAACTCGGCACCGGCCGCCAGGCCGATCATCATCACCGCCGCGCCGGGCCACTGCGGCACGGCCAGCAGCAGGCAGGCCAGCGTCGGCGGCATCAGCAGCACCAGGGCCACGGCCGGGCCCCAGAAGTGGTCCAGCAGCCAGCCCGCCAGCAGCCGACCGGCCATCACGTTCAGGCCCAGCAGGCTGGCATAGCCGGCCGCTTGCGCCATCGTCAGGCCGCTGTCGGTCAGCATGGGCACGAGGTTGGGGATGAGGCCCGACACCGCCGCGCAGATCAACCAGAAGCCGACGATGAGCAGCCAGAAATGACGCGTGCGCAGCGCCTGGCCCACGGTCATTCCCTCGCCTTCGGGCGAAGCGCTCGCGGCGCCGACTGCGGCGCTCGGCTTCTCGCGGAACAGCAGCCACACGGCCGGCATCGCCACCAGCACGATGGCCAGCGCGATGGCCAGGTAACCGGCCCGCCAGCCGTAGGCGCCCACGATCAGGTTGACCAGCGGCGGCGCCACCAGCGCCGTCACGCCTGTGCCGCTGAGCGCAATGCCCAGCGCCAAGCCGCGGCGCTTGTCGAACCACGCCGCGATGCCGCGCGACCAGGTCAGCGGCGTGGTGCCGACGCCCAGCACCGCGAAGATGAACCAGTTGGCCTGCCACAGCGTCGGCGAGCCGGTCTGCGCGGCCAGGCCGGCGAAGCCCAGCGCCAGGCCCAGCTGGCTGAACAGCGCGACCGGCCGCACGCCGAAGCGGTCGATGGCCCAGCCCGCCGCCCAGGCGCTGCAGATCACGCCGACCATCGAGAAAGTGAAGCCGCTCTGGATCACCGAGCGCGACCAGCCGAACTCCAGCGCCAGAGGCTTGGCAAAGATGCCCAGCGTGTAGAAGGGCAGCGCCGTCAGCCCCATGGCCACGCCGATCCAGGCCGCCAGCACCACGCGCCAGGCGTGGTCGCGCCTGAACTCGCTGACCTCGGGGTCCGAGGCGGAGGGCAGCGCGGCGGGCTGTGCGGAGAGAGTGCTCATGGTGGGCGGACGAATGCTGGCAAGTGGCGGCAGGCTAGGGGATAGGGTCGGGCCGGTCAACGCGGCCCTCCGCCGCAGTTCACCTCGCGAACAGCGGGCGGCACCCCAAGACCTTGGCAAGGGCCGAACGGCGCGGCCTGTTCATCTGGCGGCTAGCCGGCGAGCCCGGCGCACAGACGGCGAGAGCCGGTCCTACATTCATTCGAGACCAAGGAGTTCCCGTGCTCAACACCTTCCAGCAAGCCCAGCACCCGATGCTGCCCCGCGCCAGCCACGACGAAGCGTCGCGGCAGGAGTTCGCCAAGAGCCTCAAGCAGTTCGTGCAGCAAGGCCTGCTGCCGGGCCTGCAGCCGGTGTTCTCGCAGCGCGCCGCCAAGGCCTTCGAGCAGGAACATGGCCGCGCACCGCAGGACCGCCGCGAAATCCGCAAGGTGATGGAGCCCGACCTCTACTTCCAGCACTACGCCGCGCTCAACCGCATCGCGCAGGAGCTGATGTGGAACTCGGTCATCGACTCCGTCGAGCGCCAACTGCCGGCGCTGAACGAGGGCGCCAAGGCCTGGTCGGCCAAGACCCAGGCCCAGCTTCGCATAACCCCCGACTTCGTGCCGCCCCGCTACGTGACGGCGCTGGACATCCACTGCATGCCCGGCGGCTACGCCAGCGAGCTGAGCCCCGGCGACATCAGCGTGGCGGCCCTCTACGACCGCGGCGCCTACCTCTACGGCATGGGCTTCGCCGGCCCGCTGAACGACGACATGGGCCGTTCGGTCTGCAACTACGTGCAGCGCAAGCTGCCCGGCTTCAAGCCGCGCCGCATCCTCGACATGGGCTGCACCGTGGGCCACTCCACGCTGCCCTACAAGACGCTGTTCCCCGATGCTGAGGTCTGGGGCATCGACGTGGGCGGGCCGGTGGTGCGCTATGCCCACGCCCGCGCCGCAGCACTGGGCATGGACGTGAACTTCGCGCAGATGAATGCCGAGGCCACCGACTTCGAGGACGGCTACTTCGACCTGATCGTCAGCCACATCCTGCTGCACGAGACCAGCGGCAAGGCCATGCCGCGCATCGTGCGCGAGTGCCATCGGCTGCTGTCGCCGGGCGGCTATGTGATCCACGCCGACCTGCCGCCTTTCGACCTGATGAGCCCGTTCACGCAGTTCATTCTCGACAACGAGACTTGGTACAACAACGAACCGTTCTGGGGTGCGATGAGAGAGATCGATCAGATCAAGCTGGCGGTCGACGCCGGCTTCCCGGCCGACAGCGTGGCCTTCGCCACCGCACCGATGGCCATCCTGGAATCGAGCGCCGAAGGCGCGGCCGGCTACACCGGCGACTCCACGGCGGCCGTGGCCGACCGCGAGTTCACCGCCGGTGAGTTCGCCCCCGGTGGCGGCTGGGAAGTGCTGGTCGCACGCAAGGCTGTGCAAGCATGAGCGCGCCCAACCTGAAGCCCCAGCGCCACGCGCGCGGCAAGCGCCCGCAGTTCTATGCCACGCCGGGCCTGGACGATGCGATGTCCATGATCATCGTGCTGGCCCAGGAGCTGAGCGTGCTGCGCGACCGCGTCGACGCCATCGAGCGGGTCTCGGCCAAACGCGGCATCGACCTCGCCAGCGAGATCGAATCGCTGGAGCTGGACCAGGCCGCGCTGGATGCCCGCGAGCTGCAGCGCCAGCAGCTGTTCGAGCGTCTGTACTACGTCGCCCGCAAGGAAGCCGACGAGCTGGCACAGGCCGACAGCAAGCAGCGCTACGACCAGGTCATTGAAGAAACGGCGCAGGCATGAGCGGCACCGTTGACAAGCAGCCCGTCCTGATTGCGGGCGCCGGCATCGCCGGCCTGTGCACGGCGCTGGGCCTGTTGCGCGCCGGCATCCCGGTGCGCGTGCTGGAGCAGGCAGCCGAGCTGCGCGAGGTCGGCGCCGCCGTGTCGCTGGCCCCCAATGCCACCCGCGCGCTCGACAGCCTGGGTGTGGGCGAGGCCTTGCGCGCCGCGTCCAACTGGCCGCAGCGCGCGGCGATGAAGCACTACCAGAGCGGCGCCGAGATGGTGGCCTACGACATGGGCCCCGAGATGGAGCGCCGCTGGGGCAGCCCCTATCTGCAGCTGCTGCGCGCCGACCTGCACACGGTGCTGGTGGACGAGCTGCGCCGGCTCGACACGACGGCGCTGCAGCTGGGCGCCCGGGTGCTGGGTGTCAGCCAGGACGGCGACTCGGTCACCGTGGAGACGGCCGCCGGCAGCTTCACCGGCACCTGCCTGGTGGGCGCCGATGGCGTGCGCTCGGCGGTGCGCGCGGCGCTCTACGGCGACGGCGCGCCGGACTTCACGGGCTATGTCGCCTGGCGCGGCGTGGTGCCGACGGACTCGCTGCGCAACCCCGACTTCACGCCCGACACCGCCGTCTTCCTCGGCCCGCAGCGCACCCTGCTGCGCTACCGCGTGCGCGGCCACACGGCCGTCAACGTGGTGGCCTTCGCGCGGGTGGAGAGCTGGGCCGATGAGGGCTGGTCGCTGCCGGCAGACCGGGCCGAGCTGCGCGCCAGCTTCGCCGGCTGGCACCCGGAGGCCGACGACATGATCGAAGGCCTGTGCCGCGCCGGCGCCTTCAAGTGGGGCCTGTTCGGCCGCGCCGCGCTGCCGCGCTGGCAGCAGGGCCGCGTCAGCCTGGTCGGCGACGCCGCCCACCCGATGCTGCCCTTCCTGGGCCAGGGCGCCGCGATGGCCATCGAGGACGGCGTGCTGATGGCGCGCGCGCTGGTGCGTGGGCCTGATGTCGAAACGGCGCTGGCCTGCTATGAACGCATCCGCTACCCGCGCGCCACGAACACCGCCAAGCGCGCCGATGCCCACGGCCTGCGCATCCACCAGCATCTGGTGACGGCCTCCGCCGATGCGCCGGTGCCGCGTGACGACTTCGCCGAGTTCGACTTCGATGTGGCCACCACGCCGCTGGACGCCTGAGGAATGACCATGCGCCTGTCCCTCGCCCTGCCCGCCGCGCTACTGCTCGCGTCCCTGTCCGCCGTGGCCCAACCCGCGTCGGCAGCGGAGGTCAAGACCACCCGCGTGCTGACCCGCGAATCGGTCATCGCCCGCTTTGCCGATGCCCAGTCCAAGTTCGTCGACGTGGACGGCGTCAACATCCACTACAAGGACCAGGGCAGCGGCCCGGCCATCCTGCTGATGCAGGGCACGCTGGGAGACCTGGCCGACTGGGACGGCTGGGCCGAACAGCTGTCCAAGCGCTACCGCGTGCTGCGCTTCGACATGCCGGCCTTCGGCCTCAGCGGCCAACTGCGCAGCGGCAACTACTCGGCCGACCGCATGCTGTCGCTGATCGACGCCTTCATGGACCAGATGGGCGTGGAGCGCTTCGCGATTGCCGGCACGTCCTACGGCGGCCTGGTGGCCTTCCGCTACGCCGCCACCCGCACCGACCGCGTCATGGCGCTGATCCTGGCCAACTCGGCCGGCGTCGAGTACGGCAAGCGGCCGTCTCAGATCGCCACCGCCAGCCTGCCGACGCCGCTGGCCGGCTCGGCGACGGCGCCCGCCCCTGCATCCGCACCCGCAGGCGAGACCCGCGCCAACATCTTCAACGACCCCGTCATCACCGCCGCCGACGTGGAGGTCAACCTGCGCCATGTGCTGGCCAACCAATCCCTGGTGACGCCGCTGATGGTGGAGCGCAAACTGGCCTTCACGAACATGCAGGGCCGGCTGGAGGAGTCGCTGGCCGGCCGCAAGCTCTACGAGCGCGGTGACCCGCTGCGGGTGCTGAGCCGGGTGCGTGCGCCGGCCCTGGTGCTGTGGGGCGCGGCGAACAAGGCGCTGGACCCCAAGACCGCCGACGCCTTCGTCGCCGCGCTGAAGAACGCCTGCAACGCCGAGCGCATCGTCTACGGCGACGCCGGCCACCTGCTCATCGTCGACAAGGCGGCGCAGAGCGCGGCCGACGCGATGGCCTTTCTCGACCGCAGCACGAAGTGCCGCAGCAAGACCTGATCACCTGCCCCCCGGGAAGCCCTCTCATGCATTACGACTACGTCCCCCTGCCCGAACGCCAGCCGCTGCGCTGGCCCGGCGACAAGCGCGTCGCGCTGTTCCTGACCATCAATCTCGAAACCTGGGACCTGATCAAGGACACCGACAAGCCCTACTACGCCGGCGGCCCGGCCATCCTGCCCGACACGCTGCCCGGCAACGTGCCCGACTTCCCCAACTACAGCTGGCGCGAGTACGGCCAGCGCGTCGGCGTGTGGCGCCTGTACGAGCTGTTCGACGAGATGGGCGTCAAACCGGCCGTGACGATGAATGCCGTCACCGGCCTGCGCCGCACGGCGATGGTGACCGCAGCGCTGAAGCGCGGCTGCGAGGTCATTGCCCACAACTACGAGCAGGGCGAGTTGCTGACCAACTTTGCCGGCGACGTGGCCGCTGAGCGCGCCGTCATCGAGCGCACGCTGGCCGTCTACGAGCAGGTCTGCGGCCGCCAGGCCCAGGGCTGGCTGTCGTCCTCGCTGCGCGGCACGCTGAACACGGCGGACATCCTGGCCGAGAAGGGCCTGAAGTTCTACTGCGACCTGATGAACGACGACCAGCCCTACCTGGTGCAGACGCCGCACGGCCCCATCGTCTCCACGCCCTACTCCAACGAGATCAACGACTTCACGCTGCTGACCCGGCGCGGCCACACCACGGCCGAGTTCCGCGACGTGCTGATCGAGGAGTTGAGCGTGCTGCATGACGAAGGCGCCAAGACCGGCCGCATCATGAACGTGGGCCTGCACCCGCACGTCAGCGGCCGCGCCTACCGCATCAGCGCGCTGCGCGAGTTCCTGGAGTTCGCCAAGTCGCTGCCCGGCGTCTGGTTCACCACCCGCGAGGAGGTGGCGAGCTGGTATCTGGAACACCACCACGAACACATCACGCCGAGGGCCGGCGCATGAGCCTCGTCATCCCTGAGCTGCAAGCCAGCCACGCCGACGCGCTGGAGTTCCTCGGTCGCGGCGACCATCCGATGCTGCTGGGCGAGCAGTGGGTCGCCGCCCGCTCCGGCGAGTGGATGGAGGCCGTCAACCCGGCCACCGGCGCCGTGCTGGGCCGCTTCCCCAATGGCGACGCGGCCGATGTCGACATCGCCGTGCAGACCGCGCGAGCCGCCTTCGAGCAAGGCCCCTGGCCAGCGATGACGCCAGCACAGCGCGCCAAGATCCTGTGGCGCGTGGGCGAGCTGATCGAGCAGCACATCGACGAGCTGTCCGAACTGGAGACGCTGGACCAGGGCAAGCCGATCTGGGTCGGCCGCTATGCCGAGATTCCCGGAGCGGCCGAGCAGTTCCGCTTCTTCGCCGGCCAGGCCCAGCGCATCGAGGGGCAGACCCTCCCGACCTCGATCAACTACCAGCCGCCCGGCAAGCAGGTCTTCGCCTACACGCTGAAGGCCCCCGTCGGCGTCGTCGCGGCCATCGTGCCGTGGAACTCGCCGCTGGTGCTGACCGCGATGAAGTTGGCGCCCGCGCTGGCCGCCGGTTGCTGCGTCGTGCTCAAGCCCGCCGAAGACACGTCGCTGACCGCGCTGCGCCTGGGCGAGCTGCTGCTGGAGGCCGGCCTGCCGCCGGGTGTGGTGAACATCGTCACCGGCCGTGGCGACGTGGTGGGCGCCGCGCTGGCCGCGCATCCGGGCGTCGACAAGATCTCCTTCACCGGCTCCACGCAGGTAGGCCGCTCGGTGCTGTCAGCGGCCGGCGGCAACCTGAAGAAGGTGACGCTGGAGCTGGGCGGCAAGTCGCCGGTCATCGTCATGCCCGATGCCGACATGGACCTGGCCATCCCGGGCGCAGCGAATGCGATCTTCTTCAACACCGGCCAGGTCTGCGTGGCCGGCTCTCGGCTGTACGTGCACCGCAGCGTGTTCGACCAGGTCGTCAACGGCATCGCCGACATCGCCCGCGGCATGAAGCTGGGCCACGGCCTGGACGCGACCACGCAGATCGGCCCGCTGGTCAGCCGCAAGCAGGCCGACCGAGTCCACCGCTATGTGCAGGACGCGCTGACCGATGGCGCCAAGGCTGTGGTGGGCGGGCGCCAGCTGGGCCCCAACAACACCTTCATCGAGCCGACCGTGCTGGTCAACGTGCGGCCGGACATGGCCTGCGTGCAGGAGGAAATCTTCGGCCCGGTCGTCGTGGCCACGCCGGTCGACTCGCTGGAAGAAGCGCTGGCCTTGGCCAACGATTCCATCTACGGCCTCGCCGCCAGCATCTGGACCAGCGACCTGTCCACCGCCCACCGCGCCGCCGCGCGACTGAAGTCCGGCACCGTGTGGATCAACTGCCACCTGATGTTCGACGCCAGCCTGCCCATCGGCGGCGTTCGGCAATCCGGCTGGGGCCGCGAAAGCGGCCAGGCCGCCGTCGACAACTTCCTGGAGCTCAAGACGGTCTGCGCCGTCGTCTGAGCCCCGCGCACCTTCCGCCCTGTTTCCTGGAGAAAGCCATGTCCCTGAATGACTTCAAGCGCCGTGACGCGCTGCGCCTGGCCGCTGCGGCCGCGCTGACCGGCGGCGCCACCGGCCCCGCACTCGCGGCCACGCCGGCCCACCGGCCGCTGGCCTTCAAAGACCCGATCTGGAACCGCGAGGTGTCCGCCCGCCTGGAGGCCTGCGCCGACCCGAAAAACTTCGTCTACGGCGCGGTGTCCGGCGTGGTGGCCGGCGTGCGCGACGGCGAGAAGGTGCGCCCGCTGATGCGCTTCGAGGTGTTCAGCACCATCCGCGTGGTGCGCATGGCCGACGGCAACTACCAGCGCCTGTGCCGCGAGGTGGTGTTCTATCGCAACCTCGAAACCGGCCAGCTGATGGACGAGTGGGACAACCCGTACACCGGCGAGCGGGTCAAGGTGGTGGACGTGGCCAACGACCCCTACAACTACGTCATTGCCGACCACTTCCCACAGCCGCCCAGCTACGGCGGGCTGAACAAGGAGACGCGTCCGCCGCGCCCCTTCATCCGCAACTGGAGCATGCTGGACGAGAACACCGTCGGCCTGGAATCCGACATCCACCTGTACTACCCCAGCGCGATGCGGCCGGAGAAGTGGCTGCGCGAGTCGCCCGGCGCGATGACGCGCGTGTCGGAGATGTTCCGCTACGTCATCCGCCGCAGTGACCTGGAAGACGCCACGCTGGACCACATCCCCTACCACGGCGTGTGGAACCGCGTCACGCCCTGGCTGCCCTGGATGCTGATGGACCAGGCCCCCGGCCACATCCTCTACACCGGCACGATGACGGCGCAGACCAAGATGGTCCACCCCAAGGACGTCATCGAGCGCGTGCGCGAGCGCCACGCCAAGTACCTGGTGGCGCCGGAGAAGGTCGAGGGGCCCAGCCTGTCGAGCCTGGAGCGCTATGCGCTCGAACAGACGCCAGCAGCGCCCCGTACCAAGAAGCCCTGAAGATGAAGTCAAGCAAGCCTCTGTTGTTGATCGCGGGGCTTGCTGCCCTGCTGGCCGCCACCGCCGCGCAGGCGCAGACCGCGCCGCCGCGCGACGCGCGCAACGCGTCGTTCTGGAACCGTGTCGACTTCCCGCCGGCGGACCGCCTGCAGCCGCCCAAGAGCTGGTACAAGCCGCTCGGCATGCTGGCCCACCAGCCCGGGCCTTTCCTGCCGGCGGCGCAGCCCGGCCGCACCACCATCCCGGCACGCGCGATGGAAGAAGCTGCGCAGTTCGTGCAGGCCAGCAATGGCCAGGCGCTGATCGTCGTGCACAAGGGCGTGGTGCAGACCGAGCGCTACTTCGGCGGCACCGATGCCAACACCCAGTTCAGCTCGCACAGCTTCGCCAAGACGCTGGCCGCCGTGGCCCTGGGCGCGGCGGTGGACGACGGCTTCATCGGCTCGGTCGATCTGCCGGCCTCGCGCTGGATCAAGGAGTGGCAAGGCGACGCCCGCGCAGCCATCACGCTGCGCCAGCTGCTGACGATGAGCGGGGGCTTTCGCACCAAGCTCAACGTCGACCCTGCCGACCGCTACATGCAGATGCATTACGGCTCGGACGTCGAGCAGATCGTCGCCACGGCGCCGCTGGCCTATGCGCCGGGCACCGATTTCTCCTACGACAACGACAACCTGCAGGCGCTCGGCCTGGTGATCGAGCGCGCCACCGGCAAGCCGTATCTGGACTACGTCGGCACGCGGCTGTGGCAACCGCTGGGCGCCAGCCCGAGCGAGCTGCTGATGGACCGCGAGGGCGGCCGGGCCATGGTCTATTGCTGCGCCTGGACGCTGCCACGCGACTGGGTGCGCGTAGGCCAGATGCTGCTGGACGGCGGCAGCTGGCAGGGCAAGCGCCTGCTCAGCGAGGCCTTCGTCAAGGACCTGCGCACGCCCTCGGCGGCCAATGCCAACTTCGGCTTCCAGGTCGCGCTGGGCTCGGCATGGATGGACCCGCGCCTGCACCGCGCGACCGCAGCACAGAAGTCCAGCCTCGTGGCGTCCGCCGCGCCGGACCTGTACTACCTGAGCGGTGCCGGTGGCCTGCAGGTGGCACTGATCCCGAGCGAGCAGCTGCTGATCCTGCGCGTCGGCAAGGGCTCGCCGGCCTGGCGTGACCAGACGCTGCCCAACCTGCTCTACGCCGCGCTGAATCCGGAGGAGAAGGCCGAATGGGACTGGCTGTACGACTGGCGCATGGCCAACCGCGCCGCGCCGGGCAGTGCCTCGCTGCTGGAGCTGGACAAGCCCCAGCAATGGCCGGCCGAGCGCGTGGCCGGCGGTGGCGCGAAGGCGCTGCCGCGCCGCGCCAGCGCGTGCCTCACCGACGCCGCGCTGGCCCCGGCCCTGGCCGAGATCCAGCGCGTCAAGAGCTACAGCTTCATGGTGTGGCGCGACGGTGCGGTGGAGGCGGAGTACTACGCCCCCGGCTTCAGTGCCGACACGCGCGCCGAGCCGGCCTCCATGCACAAATCGGTGCTGGCCATCCTGGTGGGCCAGGCCGTGGCCGACGGCGCCATCCCCAGCCTGCAGACGCCCGTGTCGCGCTGGCTCAAGGAGTGGGCCGGCGACCCGCGCGGCGCCATCACCGTGGAGCAGATGCTGCAGATGGCCAGCGGCCTGGCGCCCCTGCCCTTCGACCTGAAGCCCGGCTCGGCCTACAGCCGCGCGCTCTACGGCGCCGACAGCACGGCCGTGCCGCTGGAGGCCGCACTGAGCGACACGCCCGGCAGCCGCTTCAACTACGCCAGCGGCATCTCGCAGCTGCTGGGCCTGATCATCGAGCGCGCCACCGGCCAACGCTATGCGGATTACCTGTCCAAACGCCTGTGGCAGCCGTTGGGCGCGCAGGACGCCTATGTGACGCTGGACCATCCCGGCGGCCTGGCCCGCACCTCCAGCGCGCTGTTCGCTCAGCCCGAGGACTGGCTGCGGCTGGGCCTGCTGTTCGCGCACCAGGGCCGCGTGGATGGCAAGCAAGTCGTTGATCCGGCCTGGTTGAAGGCCATGTCTGCACCGAGCGCGGCCAACCCCAACTATGGCTACCAGCTGTGGCGCGGCAGCCCGCACGCGCCGGCGCGCGGCTACAACACGTCCACGCCGGCCACCGTGCCAGCCAAGCAGCCCTTCCTGGCCAGCGACATGGTCTATTTCGACGGCGCCGGGGCGCAGCGCGTCTACGTCTCGCCGGCCGAGAAGCTGGTCATCGTGAGGCTGGGCGCGGGGGTCTTCGATTGGGACGACTCGCTGGTGCCCAACCTCGTCACTGCGGCGGCGCGCCAGTGCAAGCAAGCCTCTTGATGGACCTGTGATGAAGACCCTGCTCCTGGCCACCAGCCTCGCCCTGCTGCCACTCGCTGCTCACGCCCAGGCGCCGTTCGACGGCGCGCGCATCAGCCAGGTCGCCGGCTTTGACGGCGTGCCGCTGAACATGGTGCAAAAGGGCGAGCCCGGTCGGCCCGCCGTGCTGTTCCTGCATGGCTACAAGCAGAGCTACCTGAGCTGGTCGGCGCAGTTCGGCTCGGACCTCGCTAAGCGCTGCCACCTGGTGGCCTACGACCTGCGCGGGCACGGCAACTCCGGCCAGCCCTGGCAGGCCGGCGCCTACGACAACAGCCGCCCCTGGGCCGACGACATGGCCGCCGTCATCAAGGCCAGCGGCCTGGTGAAGCCGCTGGTGGTGGCCTGGTCCTTCGGCGGCAATGTGGCGATGGACTTCCTGCGCCATCACGCCGACGTGCCGATTGCCGGGCTGGTGCTGGTGTCGTCACCGGCCGGCCTGCTGACGGCGCCGGGCAGCGCGCCCGCCAACGCACCGCGCCCGCCCGCTCTGGACCTGGCCCACGGCGTGGCTGCGGCCGAGCGCTCGGCGCAGTTCGTCTTCGGCAGCGGCGTCGAGCCCGCGCTGCGCGTCCAACTGACCGCCGCCTCGATGCGCGTCGGGCCCTACCTCGACAGCGCCATGGCCGTGCGCGGCGCCGGTGCGAATGCGGACCTGCTGCCGGCACTCACCGCGTTGCCGCTCACCCTCGCCCTCGGCGGCCGCGACCCCATCGTGCCCACGGCCGTGGCGCTGAAGCTGCGCGCCGCCCTGCCCGGCGCGCGGGTGGTCGAGTTCCCCGAGGCCGGGCATGCGATGTTCGCGGAGGCTGACGCAGCGGCGCGGTTCAATGCGGTGTTGGACGAGCTGCAGTGCACTGGGCAGCGCTGAGGCGTTGAGAGGCGGCTCCCGGCCAGATGCAAACGGTCGCGATGGATGGCTTTGGGTCTGCTTAAATGCTGGGCCGCAATCGTCAACGGGCCCTCGCGACAGCCGAATGTTTCCAGTGACCAAAAGCCTTTCGTCGATCGCGGACTTTGACGCCGCGCTACTCAGCGAGTACACCCGCTTTCGCAGCTTGGTTCCAAGCGCGTCAAATGCCTATGTCCAGCGCCGCTTTGCGCAGTACTGCGTGTTTCCAGAACTCGGTTGGGCCCTGCTCGGCGTTGGCGAAAACGAGGCACTAGCAGCCAATGACCCCAGCATTCTTTACGCGACGATCACGAGGTTTCTGAAGTGTGCGCATCATTGCTGGGGACCAACCGACGAGACGGGGCTCCATTGGGGTGGGCACGATTTCTGCGCCTTGGTCGTACCTTCGCTCTACTCAGCCTTCCTCGGCAACGCATACATCGCCTCGGCGTTCAACTGCGGGCGACCGATGTCTAGGAATGGCTCTGGGGCGTATGTGCACGCCGCGAACCTTATGGTGTGCATAGAGTGCCCCACATGGCCCTTTCGAGCAAAGGCTGTCACGCTTGCTGAGGCCTTTGTATCCTCAAAAAGCAGAACCAAGACTGACAAGACTTTCGTCAGCTTCTTCATAGCCGTTCTAGCGCAAGACAGAAGGGCAATGACCGAGGCGCTAGTCGAATTCTCCAATGGCTACGGCAAGAGCGACTGGGGCCGACACAAACCTTGGACTGCGGCCACGCTCATCCAGGCTTTGGTCACCTATGCCGGCAGCCGTGTCGCGGAGCCCGTCGATGTCCAGACCCATCGCTCGCTCGTATCCGAGGACCGCATTCAGTTGTGGTCCGCGATGCAACAGACGCTCAACAAGCTTGCGCTCGCGCAACACAAATTTCCCGAGCCGCTCGGCTTTCTGAATGACCTCGAGTTTGAATAGGCCGGCAGCACTTGATTGCAAAGGTGTTCCTGATTCCGGCCAACTCTCCGATCACCCGAACTGCCGCAAAGCGACGGTGAACTCGGGCTTGGAATGACAGCTTTTCCCTAGTTCACTTCGCCGAGGCCTATCTCCGCTCTGGGTCGATCGCCGCCACCCCTTCGCGGCTCAAGGCCGGCCACGCCTCACCGCTCCAAGATCTCATCCAGTGCCTGCGCCAGCCCTGCCATCGCCTGTGCATTCGGGTGATACGGCGCGCCACCTGCCGGCGCCGGGTAGCCCCACATCCACGGCTCGGCTGAGCAGGCGTGGTGTGCGGCCGACAGGCGCGAGGCCGGCAGCAACAGGGCGCCGGCATCGCGGGCCGCCGCTGCGGTGAGCGCGAGCAGCCGGGCTGCCGTGCGGCGGGCCAGGTCGGCGTCGGCCTCGGGCATAGGCGTCGCCTCGCACAGGCCGGCAGACGGCAACACGGTCAGGTAGTCGACAAACACCAGCGTGGCCCCTGGCACCCGCGCGCGAACGGCAGCGGCAAGCTCGCGCAGCGAGCGCGCCAGCGCGGCAAAGTCGGCCTCGGTGGGCGGCGCCACCGCGCGGCAGCGGCTGGCGGGCACGCGGCCCTGGGCGGCGAGCTGCGCGCAGGAGGCGGCCAACAGGCCACCGATGTAGCCCACGTCATTGCCGCCAATGGTGACCGTGACCAGCCGCGTGTCGGCACCCAGCGCGTCGATCTGCGCGGGCAGTTCGCCCCAGGGTTCGAGCAGCGCCCGGGTGGTGGCGGCGCTGCAGCTCACGTCGTTCAGGCGCAGGCCACGCATAGTCGCGAACTGGCGCGCGTAGTTGGCCAGCGAGCGGGCGCAACGCGGCGGCGCGTCGGGCGCATAGGGCGGCAGGCCGGGGCCGGCGGCGAAGGAACTGCCCATGGCGACGTATTCCGCCGACGGTTGCGCCGACGGTTGCGCCGCTTGCGCGAGCCCGGCGCACAACAGCGCCAGCGCGGCGGCGAGCGTGCGGGCCAGCGGCTTCATCACGGGTTCCCGTCGCGGTGCAGCCTGGCGTACTTCACGCCGAAGTAGACGATAAACAGGTAGCAGGCCGCCGGGACCAGGAAGGAGGTCTGCACGCCGGCCCAGTCGGCCACCAGGCCCTGCCCGAACGGCACGATGGCGCCGCCGGCAATCGCCATGCACAGCAGGCCCGATCCCTGCCCGGTCGCCGGGCCGAGCTTGTGCAGGGCCATGCTGAAGATGGTCGGGAACATGATGGAGTTGCACAGGCCCACGGCCAGCAGCGACCACATCGCCAGCGGGCCCTGCGTCTGCGTGGCCGTCACGATCAGCAGCACCGACGCAGCGGCATTGAAGGCCAGCACGCGCCCCGGGCTGACATAGCGCATCACGGCCGCGCCGATGAAGCGGCCCACCATCGCGCCGCCCCAGTAGTAGCTGACGTAAAGCGCCGCCTCAGCGTGGCTGAGCCCGGCGATGTGACCTTCGCCCATGAAGTTGATCAGGAAGCTGCCGATGCTGACCTCGGCGCCCACGTAGACAAAGATGCACACGACGCCCAGCAGCAAGTGACGGTGGCGCAGCGCATCGCGCAGGCCGGCGCGGCCGGCGTCGGCATGAGCGGCCACGCGGGGTAGCCGGGCCAATGCGAACAGCAGCGCCAAAGCCAGCAGCGCGGCGGCCAGCGCCAGGTAGGGGCCTTGCACCATCGCGGCTTCCTTGGCGCGGTAGGCCAGCTGCTCGGCCTCGGGCAGGCGGGCCAGTTCGTCCAGCGACAGCACAGCGCCGGGCAGGATCAGCAGGCCGCCGAGCGCCGGTGCCACCGTGGTGCCCAGCGCGTTGAAGGCCTGTGTCAGCGTCAGGCGGCTGGACGCCGTGGCCGGGTCGCCCAGCGCCGTGACGTAGGGGTTGGCCGCCACCTGCAGCAAGGTGATACCGGCGGCCAGCACGAACAGCGCGCCGAGGAACAGGCCGTAGCCGCCCTCGGCCGCCGGGTAGAACAGCGCGCAGCCCGCAGCAGCAATGACCAGACCTGCCACGGCACCGCGCTGGTAGCCCAGGCGCTTGATCAGCGCACCGGCCGGGATGGACACCAGGAAGTAGGCGCCGAAGAAGCAGAACTGCACGAGCATGGCCTGCACGTAGCTGAGCGAGTAGACCGACTTGAGGTGCGGGATCAGCACGTCGTTCAGCGAGGTCAGCAGGCCCCACATGAAGAACAGCACGGTCAGGATGAACAGCGCATGGCCGTGGCGCGCCGTGCTGCCGGCAACCTGGACCGGCGGGGCAGTGAAGCTCATCGTGCAGCGCTGCACGCGGCCATCAGCGCGACGGCGCGGGCCTCGCCGATGACCTCGGCGTACTTGGCCTGCAGGTCAAACAGGTTGGCCTCCTGCGGGCGCGGGTCGCGCTCGCCGCAGGCCTCAGGCACGACGAAGGGCGCGAAGCCGTGCTGCAGCGCGTCCAGCGTTGTCGCGCGCACGCAGCCCGACGTGGAGTAGCCGGTCACCAGCACGGTGTCTATGCCCATGGCCACCAGCGTGGCGGCCAGCGAGGTGCCGCAGAAGGCAGACGCGTACTGCTTGCTGACCACCACCTCATCAACGCGCGGCACGATGCCGGCCGGGAAGGCGCCCAGCGGCGAGCCCTTCAGGAAGCAGCGCAGGGCCGGCACCTTGCGGTAGAACAGCCCGCCATCACGGCCCTCGGCACCGTAGACCACATTGGTGAACACCACCGGCACACCGGCCGCGCGTGCCGCCTCGATGAGCCGCACGTTGGGCGCCAGCGCATCGACAAAGCCCTGTGCAAACAGCGGGCTGTCGGGCTGCACATAGGCCTGCACGACATCGATCACCAGCAGGGCCGGGCGTTGCCCGAAGGCCAGCGTGCCGCCGAAGCCGGCACGCTGGTAGTCGTCTTGGAGCGAGGCTGTCATGGCCGGCAATTTAGGGCGCTGCAGCGGCCGCGCCACACCGGCTCGCCCGCCTGTTCGGCTGGCGGATAGATCCGAACAAGCCAGGGATTACCCAGATATAGCTGGCCAAACGCTGATCCACATTACGTTTCCGTGACGTGCCGCTGCATCCCGCGCGGCAGCCAAAGCGTCTCCACGCGCACACCCGAGGACATCATGGAAAGAGGCGTTCCCATTCGTGCGGTCAGCCGCAGCATCGCGGTGCTCCAGTGCATCAACCGGCATGGCTCGCTGTCGCTGATGGAGATTGCGCGCTGGGTGTCGCTGCCCTACCCCACCACCTTCCGCATCATCCAGACGCTGCTGCACGAAGGCCTGGTGGAGTGCGAGCCGACGCGCAAGCACTACCGCGCCACGCAGCTGGTGCAGACGCTGTCGGTGGGCTACCGCGAGAACGGCAACCTGCTGAGCCGGGCGCGCCCGCACATGGTGGCGCTGACGCGCAAGCTGTCCTGGCCGGTGTCGCTGGTCACGCATGTGGGCCAGAGCATGATGGTGCGCGACTCCACGCACAGCGAGACCTCGCTGAGCTTCTGCAACTACGAGCCGGGCTACACGTTGCCTCTGCTGGAGTGCGCATCCGGCCACGCCTACCTGGCCCATGTGCCGGACAGCGACCGGCTGAGCATGCTGGCCGGGCTGGAGACGCTGGATCAGCGCAGCCACATGCTGGAGATGTTCAAGGGCGACAAGCTGGTGCAGCGCATCCGCGAGGACGGCTATGCCACCTGCGAGCGCAACCCGCACTCGGCCGTGCCGCGCAAGACCTCGTCCATCGGCGTGCCGTTGTTCGAGGGCTCGCGCGTGGTGGGCGCGATGGCGCTGGTGTTCTTCGCCTCGGCCATGCCGATGGCCGAGGCTGTACGCCGCTACGTGGAGGAGCTGAAGGCCATGGCCGAGGCGGTGTCCGACGAGCTGACGCAAGACCTGTCCCTGCAGCCCGCTCCCGCAGCACGCGAAAGCCGCGGTGCTCCGGCGCATCCCACCCTGCGACAGGCCAGCGCGGTCTGCTGAGCCTGCGCCTCGTCCACGTAGTGAACACGCGGCCACTCGGGCGTGGCACGCGCGCCACCGGCTTGCACACTGCCCGACATGAGCCCAGCCACGAGCCCGCAGACCCTGTACGACAAACTCTGGACCTCGCATGTGGTCAGCGAAGACCGCGATGAGCACGGCGACACCACGGCGCTGATCTACATCGACCGCCAGATGCTGCACGAGGTGAGCAGCCCGCAGGGCTTCGAGGGCCTGCGCATGCGCGGCCTGCCGGTGCGCCGCGCCGAGACCCAGCTCGCCGTGGCCGACCACGCCGTGCCCACCCGCCACCGCGACCAGCCCATCGCCGACCCGCTGGCGCGTGAGCAGGTGGCGCTGCTGGAGCGCAACACCACGGCCACCGGCCTGCGCTACATCCCGCTGACCGACGGTCGCCACGGCATCGTCCACGTCATCGGCCCCGAGCAGGGCTTCACGCTGCCGGGCATCACGCTGGTCTGCGGCGACTCGCACACCTCCACCCACGGCGCCTTCGGTGCGCTGGCCTTCGGTATCGGCGCGAGCGAGGTCGAATGCGTGCTAGCCACGCAGACCCTGCGCCAGCGCCGCGCGCGCAACCTGCGCGTGCGGGTCAGCGGCACGCTGCCGCCGGGCGTCACGGCCAAGGACGTGATCCTGGCCGTCATCGGCCGGCTCGGTGCCTCGGGCGCGGTGGGCCACACGCTGGAGTTCTGCGGCGACACCATCGAAGCCATGACGATGGCCGAGCGCATGACGGTCTGCAACATGAGCATCGAGGCCGGCGCGCGCAGCGGCCTGATCGCGCCGGACGAGCGCACCTACGCCTGGCTGGAAGGCCGGCCCATGGCGCCACGCGGCGCGCAGTGGGAGCAGGCGCTGGACTACTGGCGCACGCTGCACAGCGATGCCGGCGCCGTGTTCGACCGCAGCATCGACCTCGACGCGAACACGCTGGCCCCGCAGGTGACCTGGGGCACCAGCCCCGACCAGGTGCTGGCCATCGACGGCCGCGTGCCCGACCCGGCCACGGCACCGAACGACGCCGCCGCCCGCAAGATCGCCCGCGCGCTCGACTACATGGGCCTGAGCGCTGGCACACCGCTGCAGGACGTGGCCATCGACCACGTCTTCATCGGCTCCTGCACCAACAGCCGCATCGAGGACTTGCGCGCCGCCGCCGCCCAGTTGCAGGGGCGCCGCAAGGCCGAGCATGTGAAGGCGCTGGTGGTGCCCGGCTCGGCCCAGGTGGCGCGCCAGGCCGAGGCCGAAGGGTTGGACCGCCTCTTCACCGCCGCCGGCTTCGAGTGGCGCGAGCCGGCCTGCTCGCTGTGCGTGGCGATGAACGACGACCGCCTGCTGCCGGGCGAGCGCTGCGCGAGCACCAGCAACCGCAATTTCGAGGGCCGCCAGGGCGTGGGCGCCCGCACCCACCTCGTCAGCCCGGCGATGGCCGCCGAGAGCGCCATCGCCGGCCACCTGGCCGACCCCCGCACGGAGCGCTGATGAAAGCCTTCACCACCCTGCACTCGGTCGCCGCACCGATGCCCGATGCCGACATCGACACCGACATCATCTTCCCCGGCCGCTTCCTGGTGCTGACGCAGAAGGCGGGCCTGGGCCCCTATGCCTTCTACGAAAAGCGCTTCGACGATCAAGGCCGGGAACGGCCAGACTTCGTGCTGCACCGGCCGCGCTGGCGCGGGGCCGCGATCCTGGTGGCCGGCGCCAACTTCGGCTGCGGCTCCAGCCGCGAGCAGGCGCCGTGGGCGCTGGCCGACCTGGGCCTGCGCTGCATCATCGCGCCGGGCTTCGGCGACATCTTTCAGTCCAACTGTCTGAACAACGGCCTGCTGCCCATCCGCCTGGCTGCCGCCGAGCATGCCCGCGTGATGGCCGCCGCGCAGGCCGGCCAGGCACTGACGGTGGACCTGGCCGCCAGCACCATCACGCTGGCCGACGGTGGCCTGATCCGCTTCGACATTGCCGAGCGCGCGCGCCAGGCGCTGCTGGAAGGCCGCGACGAGATCGAGCGCATCCGCCAGGACGCCGGCCCGGCGATTGCCGACTTCGAGGCGCAGCAGCGCCAGCGCCAGCCCTGGCTCTACACCTGACCTAACACCCACTCAAAGCGCATACCGACCATGGCCAATCCCATCTTTCGCCAGATGCTCGACAAGGGCGAGTTCTTCGTCGTCCCCGGCATGCAGGACATGATCGCCACCGCCGTGGCCAACAAGGTGGGCTTTCCCATCGTCTACGGCAGCGGCTACTGGCTGACCGCCTCCAGCCTGGGCCTGCCCGACGCCGGCATCGCCAGCTACACGCAGATGCTGGACCGCATGGCCACGCTGGTGCAGACCAGCAACGCCGCCGTCATCGCCGACGGCGACACCGGCTACGGCGGCCTGCTGAACGTGGCACACACGGTGCGCGGCTACGAGAAGGCCGGCGTCACCGCCATCCAGATCGAGGACCAGGAGTTCCCCAAGAAGTGCGGCCACACGCCATTCAAGCGCTGCGTGCCGCTGGAAGACATGGTGGAGAAGATCAAGGTCGCCGCCGAGACGCGCGAGGACAAGAGGAACTTCCTCATCATTGCCCGCACCGATTCGCGCGCCGGCTTCGGCGTGGACGACGCGATGCGCCGGCTGGAGGCCTATGCGAAGGCCGGCGCCGACGTGCTGTTCTTCGAGGCGCCGCAGTCCGAGGAAGAGATGCGCCGCGCCTGCGAGGCCTTCGACCTGCCGATGATGGCCAACATGGCCGACGGCGGCAAGACGCCCATCCTGCCGGCCGCCACGCTGAAGGACATCGGCTATGCGTTTGCCATCTACCCGTCCATGACCAGCCTGGTGGCGGCTGCGGCGATGGAGCAGGCACTGCGCCATCTCAAGGATCAAGGACTGAGCCAGGTGCCCGACCTGCCGATGTTCGACTTCACCGAGTTCTGCAAGCTGATCGGCTTCCAGGAAGTCTGGGACTTCGAGAAACGCTGGGCAAAGTGATGTGAGCCCCTCGCCCAGCGCGCCCCGCTGCACGCGGGCTCGCTGGTCGGTCCCCCGAGGGGACGGCGATGCTTGCGGCGTTGAACCGCAAGCACATCGCCCAACGGGCCGGCTTGGGAGCGGCCCGGCGCTCGGCCCAAATGCATGCGCTTCATCCGCAGCGCCACGGACACCTGATAGGACCGTCATGACCCTGATTCGATCCACCGCTGCCGCCCTGTTGGCCATCTGCGCCAGCGCCCAGGCTCAGCAGCCGGCACCGGCCGCCCCTGCCTGCGAACAGCGCACGCCGATGCAGCGCCCGCTGCAGTACC
Organism: Pelomonas parva; assembly: GCF_043555835.1. Lineage (NCBI taxonomy): Bacteria > Pseudomonadati > Pseudomonadota > Betaproteobacteria > Burkholderiales > Sphaerotilaceae > Roseateles > Pelomonas parva. Next base: position 781,599 of record NZ_JBIGHV010000001.1, read on the forward strand.
GCTCGGTCGAGCCGCTCGCCGATGGCCGCGTGTCGTTCCGGCTGTGCGCGCCGGTCGCCGAGGCGGTGCGGCTGGTGAGCCCCGACGTGGAGGGCATTCCCGGCGGCTTCGACGGCAAGCCTGCCGGCCTGGCGATGGCGCGTGACGCGCAAGGCTTCTGGCAGGCGAGCACGCCGTCCGCCGTGCCCGCAGGCCGCTGGCGCTACGGCTTCCAGATCGGCGGCGTGGTGCTGCCGGACCCGCAGGGCTCACAGCATTCCGAGCTGGCGCGCGGCGTGCGCTCGGTGTTCGACGTGGCCGGCGCTGCGGGCGACCCCACCAACTGGCAGCCTGGCATCGCGCATGGCCAGGTGGCGACGATGGAGTACGCATCCACCCTGCCCGGCGTGGTGCGCCGTGCCCACGTTTACACGCCACCGGGCTACGAGGCCGGCGGCGCGCAACGCTACCCGGTGCTGTATCTGGTGCATGGCTATGGCGACAGCGACGACAGCTGGACTTCCGTCGGCGCGGCCCATCGCATCCTCGACGCGCTGATCGCCTCGGGCAAGGCGCGGCCGATGATCGTCGTCATGCCCAACGGCCACACGCCGGACCGCGCCGAGGTCAACCCGATGAACAACACCGACTTCGGCGACGACCTGCTGAAGACGCTGGTGCCGCTGGTCGACGGCCGCTACCGCACGGTCGCCAAGCCCCAGCAGCGGGCGATGGCCGGCCTGTCGATGGGCGGCATGCACACGCTGAACTTCGGCCTGCCGCGGCCGGATGTCTTTGGCGCCATCGGCGTGTTCAGCATGGGCGTCGGCGTCGGCGGCCCGGCGTCGCTGGACGACTACAAGCAGCGCCACGCCGAAGGCCTGAAGCGGCGCGCCGCCCAGGGCGGGCTGGTGTACTACGCCTACGGCAAGACCGACTTCATCCACGCGCTGGCCGCGCCGACGCGGCAGTTGCTCGACGAGGTCAAGATCCGCCACACCTGGTACGAGACCGAGGGCGGCCACACCTGGGCGAACTGGCGGCACTACCTGGCGGAACTGGCGCCCCAGCTGTTCCGTTGAGGCCGACCGCACTTCCACCTTCTTCACGCGAGCCGATCACCATGACCTCACCCCTCTCGACACATCGCCGCCTGCTGCTGCAAGGCCTGGCCGGCATGGCCGCCACCGGGCTGGCCGGTGCCGACACCGGCGCCGCCCTGCCCACCGACGAGCGCCTGCGCCGCTTCCTGATGATGCGCGGCGCCCTCGACGACCGGCTGGTCATCGGCGAGATCGATGCGCAGTTCCATGCCGTCATCAACGGCCAGACGGTGCCCTTGTGCGGCCTGCTGGCCACGACCTTCACGCGCTGGCAGGCCGCGGGCGATGGCACCTGGCTGTCGGCCAGCTTCGAGCATGTGTACTACACCGACATCGCCTCCGGTGCGGTGCTCACCGAGTGGCGCAACCCCGTGACCGGCCGCACGGTGGCGGTGCCGGCCTACTCCTCCAGGCCCACCGTGCGGCGCCTGACGCCGGACCTGAGCGCCACGCCCATCCAGCCGATGCCGCCCGGCACGACGATGGAGGACCGCGTCAACGCCGCCTACGAGGACCGCGGCGAGCAGGTGTTCGTCGAGCGCGTGCAGGCCGTGCTGCCGCGCCCGGGTCAGGCCTTGCCCTATGCCTATGGCGAACTCGTCACGCTGCGTGCGCCGCTGGCCGCGCTGCGTGACCCGAAGGCGCGCCAGGTCCGCGCGCGCAACAGCTTCAGCTCGGTGAGCGGCTGGCGGCCGTGGATGCAGATGGGCGACCAGCCCGGCCATGTGCTGGGCCATGGCAGCGGCAGCTACGGGCTGACGCTGGACGAGATCAATCCGCGCTGGCTGGCGGCGGCCCGTGCGGGCAGCGTGGAATGGCTGGCCGACCCGGCCGCCCGGCTGGTGCCGCTGCTGGCGGCAGCCGTGAAGGCCTGACCATGGCCGGCCACCGTCGACGCCTCTTCACCGCAGCAACGGCGCTGTCCCTGGCGCTGGCGGCCCTGCCATCGCTCACCGCAGCGGCCAGCGAGGCCGCGCCAGCCGCGCCCTGCGTGCAGGGCGTGTGCGTGCTGCCTGCGCGGCAGGTCTGGCCGACCGGGCAGCCCGCGTTGGCGGACTGGTTCGGCAGCGTGCCCAACGCCGGCCCCGATGAAGAACGCGAGGGCGGCGACGTCGTCTTCAACATCAGCCGGCCCAGCTACCAGCCCTTCCTGCCCGAGCCCGGCCGGGCCACCGGCGCGGCCGTGCTGGTGGCGCCGGGCGGAGGGTTCCGGCACCTGTCGGTCCGCAAGGACGGCACCGAGGTGGCGCAATTCCTGGCCGAGCGCGGCATCGCCGCCTTCGTGCTGCGCTACCGCACCATCTACCAGCCGCCCACCGAGAGCGCCGAGGCGTACCGGCAGCGCGTCTTCACGGCCATGACCACCGGCCCGCAGGGCCAGATCGGCGCGGCCGGCGCGGCCGATGGCCTGCAGGCGCTGCGCGAGATCCGTGCGCATGCGGCCGAGTTCGGCATCGACCCGCAGCGCGTCGGCGCCGTCGGCTTCTCGGCCGGCGGCCACGTCGTGGGCATGCTGGCGCTGGCGGCCGACCTGCGCGACCGGCCCGCCTTCACCGGCCTCATCTACGGCCTGCCGTTGCTGACGCCGCCGACGCTGCCGCCCGCCCACCTGCCCTATCCGCCCGGCACGCCCAAGGAGCCGTGGCTGCAGCCCGCACCGACGCCGGCGCCCGGCGCGCTGCCGCCCTTCTTCATCGCGATGGCCCAGGACGACCGGCTGGTCGGCACGGGCGTGCGCGGCTTCTACGCGGCGCTGATGGCGGCCGGCTACAGCCCGGAGCTGCACCTCTACGCCAGCGGCGGCCACAGCTTCGGCATGAAGACCCAGGGCACGACCTCCGACCTCTGGGCCGAGTCCTTCCACGCCTGGATCAAGGCCCTGGGGTTCAAGCAGGCGGGCAAGGCACGCTGACCCGGGCGTGGCCGTCAGGCGGACAGGTCGGCGCCCGCGCTTGGCGTGAGCGAGGGCTGGGCATAGCGTGGATCGTCTCCACCACCGCTTGCACCCAGCCCGCCCCATGCCGTCCCAACGAAGAACCCTCCTCAAGGCCACCGCGCTGTCGCTCGCGCTGGCCGCAGCATCCGGCACCAGCCAGGCCGCGCCCTGCACCCAGGACGTCTGCACGCTGGCGCCCCAACTGCTGTGGCCGGCCGGCGTGCCCGCCATCCCCAACTGGCCGGGCACGGCGCCCGCCATCGGGCGGGACGAAGTGCGCGAAGGCGGCGAGATCGTCGTCAACGTCAGCCAGCCCAGCTACCAGGCCTGGCTGCCCCGGGCCAGCAAGGCCACGGGCGCGGCAGTGCTGATCGCGCCGGGTGGCGGCTTCAGCGCGCTGTCCATCCGCAGCGAGGGCACGCAGGTGGCGCAGTGGCTTGCCGAGCGCGGCATCGCGGCCTTCGTGCTGCGCTACCGCACCTTCCACCAGTCGCCCGGCGAGACGCGGGAGTCGTTGAACAAGCGCATGTTCGGCAGCCTGGCCAGTGGCCTGGCGGGCGCGGCCGGCGTGGCCGACGGCATGGAGGCACTGCGCCAGATCCGCGCCGGAGCCGCCGGGTTCGGCATCGACCCGCAACGCATCGGCGCGGTGGGCTTCTCCGCCGGCGGCCATGTGGTGGGCATGATGGCCCTGGCCGCCAACGAGCGAGAGCGGCCCAACTTCGTCGGCCTGATCTACGGCATGCCCATGACGACGCCCCTGCCGCCGCTGCCGCCCGCCCACCTGCCCTACCCCGAAGGCACGCCCAAGGAGCCCTGGCTGCGCCCCAAGCCCACGCCGGCACCGGGCGCCCTGCCGCCAACCTTCATCGCCATGGCGCAGGACGACCTGGCCGTCGGCACCGGCGTGCGGGCCTATTACGACGCGATGTTCGCCGCCGGCTACCGGCCGGAGCTGCACCTGTACCAGCGCGGCAACCACGGCTTCGGCATGCGCCAACAGGGCAGCACCAGCGACCGCTGGCTCGACGCCTTCGGCGGGTGGATAGCCGCCGAGGGTTTCAACAAGCGGCCGCCCGCCCCATAAGCGGCAAGAGCCGCAAGACCTGGCCCTGCCCGGCCCAAAACAGTTCGGCCCGGGTCCTCGTGAGACCCGGGCCGATGGCAGGTCATCGCAGCTTCGCGATGTGAACCGGCCTGCTTGCGCAGGCCCTGGGTTCAGAAGCCGAAGCGCAGACGGGCCCCGACGGTACGGGACTCCTGCACGGTCACCTGCATGCCCTGCTGGCTGTAGTTGGTCAGCGGGGACAGGCTCAGGTTGGGGTAGCGCGAGATCGACTGCCAGCCCCGGTTGTCGAACAGGTTGCGCACGAAGAACTCGACCAGCACATCCTTGCCCTCGAAGCCCTGGCGCACGTCGAAACGGCTGTAGCCGTCGGCCTGGACGATGTTGAAGTCGGAGTCCCAGCGCTTGCCGACATAGGTCAGGTCGCCGCGCGTGTAGCCGGTCCAGCCGTTGCTGAAGGCATAGCGGTAGGTGGAGTTGGCCGTCACGCTGAGCTTGGGCTGGCGGCCCAGTTCATTGCCGTCGAAGGCCACCGCAGAGCCGGTGATCACGGAGGCGTTGGCGGCGTCGAAGGTGGTCCAGTAGGCCTTCTTGTAGTCGATGTAGCCGCCGGCCGACCAGCTCGGCGTGAGCTGGGCTTCCAGCACCAGCTCCAGGCCGCGCACGCGCGCCTGGTTGGTGATGGTCACGCCGCTGCCGGCGGTGGAGAACGGGCACTCCGGCGTGTCGGTGACGCGGCCGCAGCTGGCCGGGTTGAAGACCGTCGTGCCGGACAGGCGGTTGCGCCACTTCTGGTCGTACACCGCCAGCGCGTACTGGAAGCTGCGGCTGACCTGCTGCTTCACGCCCAGCTCGATGGAATCGAGCTTGGGCTGCTTGGTGAAGGGCGAGATGCCGGGGAACATCTGCTCCAGGTAGGCCTTGCCACTGGCATTGGCGTTGACGTAGCCGCCGTTGGTCGTCAGCGGCTGCACGCCCTGGGCCAGGTTGACATAGGTCGAGATGCCGGGGGCGGGCTTGTAGCGCAGCGTCAGGCGCGGCAGCAGGTTGGAGATGCTCTGACCCGTGGTCGTGCCCTGCTGCGACGTGAACTCGCTCTTGTCCGTCTGGTAGCGGGCCTCGGCCGAGACGGTCCACTGGGGGTTCAAGTCGTACTCGACCGAGCCGTAGATGGCCGGCACCGTCGAGCGCAGGTTGAGGTAGGCACCCGTGCTGATCGTCGGGGCGGCCTGGCCGAAGGCCGGGCTGAAGTCGACCTGCGACATCTGGTAGACCGACTTGAAATAACTCACGCCGATCAGGCCGCGCAGCGAAGCCTGCGCATCCGTCGACAGGCGCGCATCCAGCGTCAGGTCCTTGGTGGGGTTGGTCTGCAGCGCCAGGAAGTTGAAGGTCTTGCTGCGGTCCAGGTCGTGGATGGACGACGCTTTCGACTCGTTGTAGCCGGCGTTCACCGCCAGGTCCATGTCCTTGGGCAGCAGCAGGCCCATCTGGGCCGACACGCGCGTGGACTCACGCACCATGCCCATGTGGTCGATGCGCGGCGTCTTGGCCAGGAAGGGGTCCTTCAGGCTGTTGTTGACCATGGGGTCCACCGCCACCGCGGGCAGCGCGGTGTTGGCGTCGAAGATGCCGCTGCCGACATCCTTGAAGTTCGGGATGCGGTCGCAGAAATAGGCGACGCTCGGCGTGAAGCTGATGGGCGTGCGGTCGATCGTCTGCCCGGTGTAGCTGCGGCTCGCGCAGCTGGTGTTGCCGGCGGCCGCGAAGAAGCCCATCGCGGGTGCCGAGTCTTCGTCGCGCTGGTAGTGGCCGCGCAAGCGCATCCACAGGTCGGCAGTCGGGGCGAAGTAGAGCGTGCCGCTGACGAACTTGCTCGTCTCCGCGCCCAGGTCGCCACCGTCGCTGGCCTGGAACTGCGCGGCCTTGCTGCGGCTGCCGAAGGAGATGCGCGCACCCAGCTTCTCGGTCAGCGGGCCTTGCAGCGTGGCGTCCACGTCGCTCGTGCCCTTGTGGTCGATGCTGGCGTTGACGGTGCCCTTGAAGGTCGACGACGGGTTGCTGGTGATGAAGTTCACCGCACCGCCGAACGTGCTGCGGCCGAAGAAGGCGTTCTGCGGGCCCTTCAGCACTTCCACACGCGCGACGTCGCCCATGCCGACACCGGACACGCCGCCGGACAGGAAGATGCCGTCAATGAACACACCGCCGGAGTTCTCCCAGGGGAAGGTCAGGTCGCCCTGCAGGCCGCGGAAGGTGATAACGCCGAAGGAACGACCCTGCGCGCTGGTGCCGGTGGCGGACGAGAAGGTGAAGCCGGTCTGCTCGCCCAGGTCCTTGATGTCGGTGATGCCGGCGCTGCGCAGTTCGCGCTCCGAGATGGCCTGCATGGAGATGGGCACGTCCATCAGCAGTTCCTTGCGCTTGCGGGCGGTCACGGTGACCGTCGGCAAGGCGTTCGTGGTCTCTGCGCCGGCCTTCGTGCTGGCTTGAGCGTCTGTCTCGGCGGTCCCGGCAGTGGCCTGGGCGAGTGCCCCGGCCGCAAAGAGGGAACAGGCCAGTGCGACGCTGGTTCTCGCGAGCCATTGGGGATGGTGCGAGCGCTGTGCGGCTTCGCGCCGGTGGTCTGCATGCATGCGAAATTCTCCGGGGGTGGTTATGTGAGGGAAACCGTGGCACTCGATCTCGAACTCCACTCGCATGTCCTGGTGACAGCGTGAAGACGCTCCGATCTGGCTCGGCCGCAATGTAGGGACGGCCCCCCCGGAAATCCTCTTTTGTTCCACACCGCTCGGCAGGCGGATAAGCGGCCGGCACGCAGCCCCGTGAGCGCTGCAGGTCAGTGCCTGAATCACCGGCGCGGTGCCTGATGCCCCAACGCCGCCCGCGGCCTAACCGAGGCGAATTACTCGCCTTCAGCCGCAGTCCCTGACGCCAGCCCGGCCATGCGCTCGCCATGATCCCGATGGGCGGGATGGCGCTGCGCAATCTCCAGTGCCAGGCGCTGCAGGCGCGGCACATAGCTGCTGCGCAGGCGGTCGGTGCTGCGCATCGTGGACTTGATGTAGCGCATCAGGATGCCGCCCACGGGCCGCCCGGCCAGCAGCAGGGGCACGCCCAGATTGCCTTCGCGCTCATGGTCGAACTCGATGCTGCAGAAGCCCTCGTCCCGCACGCCCTGCACCCGTTCCTGGATCTGCTGGCGGTCGAAGGGCATGGGGTGTTCATGGTCAGGGTCGGCCAGGCCGGCGGTGATCATGGCCTCGCTCTCGGCCGGCGTGCAGTGGGCCAGATAGCAGTAGCCACAGGCCGACACCAGCAGGTGGCGCGAGCCGCCGATGCCGTGGCGGATCAGGGCCAGCGGCGACTCGTAGTCGGTGTTCAGCCGCATCACCATCTGGCTGCCGCGAGGCGTGCTCACGCCGATCGACCAGCCCAGTTCGCGCTGCGCCTCGGCGAGCAGGGGCCGCGCCAGTTCAAGCAGCAGCTCTTCGTCGCGGAACCCCGTCGACAGGCTGCGCACGAGGCTGGTGAGCCGGTAGATGTCGCTGTTGGGCAGCTTGTCCACATAGCCCTCGGAGGCCAGCGTGGCGAGCAGGCGGTAGGCCGTGGCGCGGGGCACCTCGATGCCCGCCGCCACCTGGGACACGGTGCAGTCGCCCTGCTGGTTCAGGTAGGTGATGGCGCGCAACGCCTTCTTCAGTGACTTGATCTGGTCGCGTTCGGCCATGCGAAGCAGGGTTGGGCGCGTCAGCCTCCAAGTCCGAGCGCGCCAGGGTTCATCAACTGCTGCGGATCGAGCTGCTGCTTCAGGCCTTGCAACAGGGCCAGCGCCGCCGGGTCGAGTCGCTGCGCATAGGGATAGGCGCGGCCGATCTGGAAATGGGCGGCGCCATGGGCAGCATACAGCTCGATCAGTTCGAGCTTGAGGGTCTCCACCAGGGCCGAAGACGCCGCATTGGGCGCGTGGCTGGAGACCTGGCGCAGGTACTCGCCCCCCAGCACCGCCTCGTGATACGCGGCCGGCGCTTCGGGCCAGTAGAGCGCAATCTCGTAGAGCAGGCCCGTGGACGAGACGGTGGAGAACATGGTGCCCATCCACACGCCCAGCCGCGCCATCGCGTCGCGGTGGCGGGCGTTGAAGTCCAGCAGCGCCGCGTGGAAGGCCGGCACATCGGCATGCGGCAGGATGCCGTGCACGGGCACCCAGCGTTCGCCCTTGGGGCCGAGGATGTTGGTCAGTGGTGCGAAGGGCATGGCGCGCACGAAGCCCGGCACGCTGTTGGCGATCTCATGGCCGCGCGCCAGGGCCAGCTCGCGCAAGCGCGCCGCCTTGCCCTGCACCTCGGCCATGTTGGCGCCTTCGACGATGAAGTGCGCCATGTACTCGCCACTGGTCAGCACCTCGTCGCCCGCCAGCAGCATGCGCAGCAGCTGCCGCACGCCGGCCAGCGCGTTCGGCGCCGAGCGGAACACCTTCAGCGCGATGGCCAGCTTGGAGCCCAGGCCCTCCTGCTTGCCGATCTGCCCCTGCGACAAGGCCTTGTCGAGGCCGAACTGCTCGTCCTCCAGCCCCTCCAGCGCCGCCAGGCGCAGGGTCTCGTGGAAGCTGGCGAAGTCGGGGAAGGCGAAGGACAGCGCGTCGAACTGGCTGCGCGCGGCGATCAGCGGCAGGCGGATGGCGGCCTTGATGCCCAGGGCGCCGCAGTCGCCGGTGAACAGGCCGGTCAGGTCGGGGCCGAAATGGCGGGTGGCCGTGCTGATGCCGGTGCGCAGCAGCTCGCCCGAGGCCAGCACCACGTCCAGCGACAGCACCGACTGCGCCGAGATGCCGTGGCTGGCGCTGCCGTGGCTGATGGCGTTCTGGCTGACGCTGCCGCCCACCGTGGCGGCCAGGCCCGAGAACGGCCCCCAGAACGGGGTGCGCAGGCCTTGCGCGGCCAGGCGCTCGCGCAAGCCCGCCCAGGTGACGCCAGCGCCCACGGTGACGACGGCGTTGGCGGCGTCGATCTCGATGCTGTCCAGCGCGCCGGTGTCGAACAGCACATGGCCGCCCGCAGGCAGCAGGTAGCCGTCGGTATAGGAGGCACCGCCGCCGCGCGGCACCATCGCCACGCCGGCTGCGGCACACAGGCGCACCGCGGCCTGCAGCGCCGCCACATCGCGCGGCCGCACCGCCGCCAGCGGCAGGCCGCCCTGCCGGTAGACGTCATGCGAGAGCAGCGCAAGCCGGTCGGACTCGCAGCAGACGCTGTCCGCGCCCAGCGCGGCGATCAGTTGTGGCAACAGCGGGGCGGCAGCCGAGACGTGAGACGGGGGCAGCTGCGTTTCGTGGGGAGCGGAGGCGTTCATCGCCAGCACACTAACCGGGCTCGCCGCCGCCCGCTGTCCGGTCGGCGCCGCTGTTCACACCGCGATGAGGCGCCCGCAGGCCTGCTCGCCCCGTGAACACGGCCGCCGGCCCGGATGCAAACCGGCGCTTCTGGTGGCTCACTGGCGCGCTACCCGTGCGAATGGCACCTTGGACATCGCGCGCCCCGCATCGTGGCGCATGAGGAGTACGAATGGCTGAACATGAACTCACGCGCCGCGCGGCGCTGGCCCTGGGCGCTGCCGCCTGGGCCGGCCACGCGGGCATCGCATCGGCTGCCGCAACGCCAGCGGCAGCGCCGGCCGATGTGCTGATCCTCGGCGCCGGCATCGCCGGCCTGCATGCGGCGCGCATGCTGCAGGGCGCGGGCATCAGCGTGACCGTGCTCGAAGCCAGCCCGCGCGTCGGCGGGCGCTGCTGGACCGGCGTGGACGTGCCGGGCCGCCCCGAGTTCGGCGCCGCCGAGATCGGCAGCGGCTACGGCCGGGTGCGCGCCAATGCGGCGGACCTCGGCGTGCCGCTGGACGTGCGGGCCAGCGGCGGGCCGTCGATGCTGGGCGGCAACCAGGTGGCGATGAGCGTCTACGGCCAGCCGGCGGTGAACCGCGCCTGGAGCAGCTCGCCGCTGAACCGGCTGGCGCCGAACGAACAGGCGCTGCTGCCGCTGCAGTTGTCGGGCCGCTATCTGGTGGGCGCCATGCCGCTGTCCGACCTGTCGGACTGGCTCAAGCCCGAGTTCGCCGCACTCGACAAGATGTCTCTGCGCCAGTACTTCAAGAGCAAGGGCGCGTCCGACGAAGCGCTGCGCCTGCTCAACGTCAACACCAGCGCCCGCAACCTCGACGAGGCCAATGCCCTCGACACGCTGCGCAAGCTCAACTACTACCTGTGGGAAGCCAAGGCCGGCCCCAGCGCCAAGGTGCGCGGCGGCACCAGCGCGCTGACCGATGCGATGGCCGCATCGCTGCAGCGGCCGGTGCAGCTGCGCCGGGCGGTCAACGGCATCGAGGTCGGCCGCCGCGGCGTGGTGGTGCGCTGCGCCGACGGCAGCCAGCATCGGGCCCGTGCCTGCATCAGCACGATTCCGATGTCCGTATTCAAGGGCGTGCGGGTCGAAGGTGTCGGCGGCGTGCAGGTGCCGCCGCAACAGCGCCAGGCCTGGAGCGCGCTGCGCTACGGCCAGTTGGTGCAGGTGTTCCTGGAGGCCGATGCGCCGTTCTGGGAGCGCGACGGCATGGCCCCCGAGCTGTGGTCGGACGGCGCCATCGAGCGTGTGCTGAACATGGGATCGACGGGCGGCAAGCACCATTTCGTCAGCTTCATCAACGGCGAGGCCACCGAGCGCTTCAAGGGCTTGTCGAATGCCGCAATCGGCAAGGCCGTGGTGGCCGAGCTGGCACGCATCCGCCCGTCCACCGCCGGCGTCGTGCGCGCCACCCACGTGCACGACTGGATGGCCCAGCCCTACAACCGCGGCCACATCGCCAGCTTCGCCCCCGGGGACATCGGCCGCTACGAGGCGCTGCTGTCCCAGCCCATCGGCGCGCTGCACTTCGCCGGCGAGCACTGCGGCAAGGCGCACGCCGGCCTGGAGTCGGCCTGCGAGGCCGCCGAGAACGCCGTGCTGCGACTGATGGACGAACTGGCGTGAGCTGGGACACCGCCATGAAGCTGAACCGACTCTTGCCTCCCGCCGCGCTGGCCCTGTCCTTGATCGGCGCGGCCCTGCCCGGCCATGCGGCCGAGACCACCCGCGTGCTGACGCGCGAATCGGTGATCGCCCGCTACGCCGACGCCCAGTCGCGCTTCATCGACGTGGACGGCGTTGACGTGCACTACAAGGACGAGGGCAGCGGCCCGGTGCTGCTGCTGGTGCACGGCACGCTCGGCGACCTGTCCGACTGGGACGCCTGGGCGGCGGTGCTGTCCAGGCACTACCGCGTGCTGCGGCTGGACCTGCCGGCGTTTGGCCTGACCGGCCCGCTGCGCAGCGGCAACTACTCGGTGGACCGCTGGCTGTCGCTGGTGGACGCCTTCATGGACCGCCTGGGAGCCGAGCGCTTTGCCATTGCCGGCACGTCCTATGGCGGGCTGGTGGCCTTTCGCTACGCCGCCACGCGCACCGACCGGGTCACCGGCCTGATCCTGGCCAACTCCGCCGGCATCCAGACCGGCAAGGGCCCGAGCGAGGTGGAAAAGCCATCGGCCAAGGCCCGCAAGATCCCGGACGCCAGCGTGTTCAGCAGCCCGGTCATCACGGCCGACGACATCGAGGCCAACCTCTACCACCTGCTGGCCGACGAGGCGCTGGTGACGCCCGAGCGCGTGGCGCGCAAGCTGGCCTATGCCAACATGCGCGGCCGTGGCGAAGAGGCCATCGCCGGCCGCACGCTGTACGAACGCGGCGATCCGCAGCGGGTGCTGGCCCATGTACGCGCGCCGGCCCTGGTGCTGTGGGGCGCGGCCAACCGCGCGCTCAACATCGAGACCGCGCAGGCCTTCGCCGATGCGATGAAGAACGCCTGCCGCGTCGACGTGCGCATCTATCCCGAGGCTGGCCACATGCTGATGGTGGACACCGCCGCCAGGAGTGCGGCAGACGTGCAGGCCTTCCTGGCCAGCCTGGCCGCTGCGCCCGCCTGCCGTGCACGGCCTGCCGCGCAACCCTGAACCCCGACGCCAGGCGCAGCGCCTGCGACGTAAGCGGGTGTTCACCGCGACCTTGCTACCGGCCAGCTGAGGGACGAAAGGGACAACTCCTGCACCGGCGAACGGGCAAGGTGGCGGGCGGCACCTCAAAGCCTTGCCGTGACGGCCTTGGTTTCCAGGTAGGCGTCCAGCCCCTCGCGGCCGAACTCGCGGCCCCAGCCGGATTGCCGCATGCCACCGAACGGGATGTTGGTGCCGATGGCGCCGTGGCAGTTGATCGACACCTGCCCCGAGCGGATGCGCGAGACCAGCTTGTGCGCGAAGGACAGGTCGCGGGTCCAGACGCTGCCTGACAGGCCGAAGGGGCTGTCATTGGCGAGCGCGGCGATCTGCTCGATGTCGTTGCTGGCGAAGCGCTGGATGGCCATCACCGGGCCGAAGATCTCCTCGCGCATGAGGGCCATGTGCGGCTGCGCGCCGGTGAAGATGACCGGGCGCATGAAGTGCCCGGGTCCCGCCGGCTGTGCCATGCCGGCCACGCGCGTGGCGCCTGCGGCTTCGCCACCATGGACATAGCCCATCACCCGCGCCCGATGGCCGGCCGAGATCAGCGGGCCGACCTGGGTCGCCGGGTCCAGCCCGTGGCCCAGCACCATGCCGTCGGCAAAGGCCGCCAGGCCCCGCACCAGCTCGTCGTGGATGGCCTCGTGCACGAAGATGCGGGTGCCGGCCATGCAGTTCTGGCCCTGCAGGAAGAAGGTGGCCATGGCCACGCCGGGCACCGCCAGCGACAGGTCCGCATCGGGCATCACCACCACCGGCGACTTGCCGCCCAGTTCCAGCGAGACTTTCTTCAGGTTGCAGGCGGCGGCGATGACGATCTTGCGGCCCACCTCGGTCGAGCCGGTAAAGGAGATCTTATCCACGTCGGGGTGCGCGGCCAGCGCGGCGCCGACGCTCTCGCCGCGCCCGTTGACGATGTTGACGACACCGGGCGGAAAGCCGGCCTCGATGATCAGCTCCCCCAGCAGCAGCGCCGACAGCGGTGTCTCCTCGGCGGGCTTGAGCACCACGGTGCAGCCAGCCGCCAGCGCGGGTGCCAGCTTCAGGATGGCGGTGGAGAGGGGCACATTCCACGGCACGATCTGGCCCACCACGCCGACCGGCTCGCGCACCGTGTAGGTCAGCGCCTCGGCCAAGGCCGTCACATGCGGCGGCGGCGTGGTGGTGCGGCCTTCGATGCTCAGCGTGGCGCCGGCGTAGTAGTCCAGCATCTCCACGCAGTTGGCCACCGTCAGCGCGGCGATGGCGCGCGGCATGCCGTTGTCGAGCACCTCGACCTCGGTGAACACCTCGGCGCGCGCTTCGAGCAGGCGCGCCAGGCGGGTCATCAGCCGGGTGCGCTCGCGGGCGCCGGTGCGCGACCAGCCGCCATCGAAGGCGCGCCGGGCCGCCGCCACGGCGCGGTCCATGTCCGCCGGGCTGCCGGCCGCCACCGTGGCCAGCGGCAGGCCGGTGGCGGGGTCGCTGCTGGCGAGGGTCTCGCCGGCCGAGCCTTCGGCCCACTCACCGTCGATCAGGAATCGATGTGCGCGCCGCAGGAAGGCGCGCGTGGCGGGTGCCACCGGGTGGCCGTCGAACTCGGTGGGCGCCCTGTCTGCCACGTCATTTGCGGCGCAGGCCGAAGACCAGCAGGCTGATCACCATGCCGGCCGCCGGCACCACCGAGTACAGCAGCACGATGCTGGACACCACCTGCGGCGATTGCTGCGCCATGCCGGTGGTGGAGGACGCGAAGCCCGACAGGCTGAGCGCAAACCCCGCGAGCAGCGGGCCCACCGCAAAGGCCAGCTTCTCGATGGCAGAGAACACGCCGGACAGCAGGCCCTCGTCGTCCGGGCCGTCCTTGCCGGCTTCATCGTCGCCGCGCTTGATGGCGTCGGTCAGCAGCGACAGCATCAACAGCAGGAAGCCCGAGTTGGTGATGCCGATCACCACCGCGCGCAGCAGCACCCACAGGTGCTCGCTGGCCAGCGGGCCGAAGAAGGGCAACGTCAGCAGCACGTCGGTGCCCGGGCGCACCACCAGCCAGCTCAGCGTGACGCCGACCCAGCCGGCGCAGGCGAGCAGGAAGGCGCTGCGCTTGCCGATGCGCCGCGACAGGCCCAGCCAGAAGGGCTGGGCGGCCAGCGCCGCAGCCGACATCACCAGCACGAAGGGCAGCAGCAGGTCGATCTTGCCGATGGCGTAGATGAAGATGAAGGCCACCATCGTGTAGCTGCAGGCCAGCGAGCACGACTGGATGAAGTGCGTGCAGACCAGGCGCAGGTAGGGCTTGTTGCGGCGCGCCGCGCGCAGGCCGGCCGCCAGGCCGGTGGTGGCGACGGCGGCGGCGGTCGAGTTGATGGCACTGCGCAGCTGGCGGTGCAGCCCCAGCGGCGTGGCCAGCATCGTCACCAGGGACAGGCCGCCCAGGATCAGCGCCATGCCCCGCCAGCCCTCGGGGCCGCCGCCCAGATGGAACACCAGCGGTTGCGCCAGCCCCACGCTGAGGATCACGCCGACCACGGAGAACACCACCCGCCAGGTGAGGATGCGGGTGCGTTCATGCGGGTCGTCGGACAACTCCGCCGCCACCGCCAGATAGGGCACCGAGAAGGCGCTGAAAGCGGTGGAGGCCAGCGCAAACAGCACGCCGATGGCGACGGCCGCCATCACCGGCGACGAGAAGCCGGTGAACGAGAACAGCCCCATGAAGCCCAGCGCCGTCAGCAGCGCGCCGATCAACAGGAAGGGCGCACGGCCGACGCGGCTCTTGAGCCGGTCGGACCAGGCGCCCATCAGCGGGTCACACAGGATCACCCACAGCTTGGGGCCCAGCACCACGAAGCCCGACAACCAGGCCGGCACGCCCAGCAAGGTGGTCAGGAAGACCGGCAGCAGCACGGCGGGCGTGTCGCGGAAGACCTGCGCGCCGGTCTGGCCCACGCCGTAGGCCAGCATGGTGCGCAGCGACATGGCGGGTGGCCGCGTCGGAATGGGAGATGGCATGGAAAGTCCTGTGACGGTGCAGAGGTGGGGGCCGGGGTCGGCGCGGGCTCAGAGCGAATGGACGAAACCGGCCACCAGCGCTGACCAGGCGTCGGGCTGTTGGTCGACGATGTCCACCCCGCCGCCATCGAGCTCGGCGTAGGCGAAATCCGGGCGCAGGGCGCGCGCTCGCAGCGCAAGGTCGTAGATCATGTCGCCGGTGTTGGTGAGGATGAACGCGGGGTGCTTCACCTTCAGCAGGCTCAGCTCATGTCGGTACTGGAAGGCCGCATGGTGGCCATGCCAGTAGGCGCCCCGGCCCGACAGGGCCTGGATGACGTAGTCGCTCAGCCGGTGCAGCGGCACGCTGCCGGCGGCCATGCGTTCGCGGGTCTTGAACATCTCGGCGAGATGCTCGCCGCCGGGCAAGGCGGCAAAGGCCTGTTCCTGGACCGTGACCGTGGCGAGGAAGTTGCTGCGCTCCTCTTCGGTCAGCGGCAGCGGGCCGGCCAGCACCAGCGCGATGGCACGGTCGGGAAACTGCAGCGCCGCTTCGGTCGCCACCGCCGAGCCGGTGTGATGGCCCAGCATCACGGCCTTGTCCAGGCCGAGCGCATCCAGCACGGCCGGCGCGACGCGGGCGTAGTCCTCGACGCGCGGCACGAAGTCGGTCGGGTCGGACATGCCGAAGCCCGGCATGTCGACGCCGATGACCTGCAGGCCGTGCGCCGACAGCGGTCCATACACGCCGTCGAACTGGGCCGAGGTCATCGGCGCCTGATGGAACATCAGCACCGCAGGCCCCTGGCCGAGCACACGGTAGTGGACCTGCCCGAACGGGCCGTCTGCATAGGCCCGACGGGGCAACGGTGGATTCATCTGGATGGCCTTCAGGAATGCGTGGCAGCGGTTCAGCCGGTCGATCCGGGCGGGCGCGCCCGTGCATGATCGCCACGGCACTTGCCGCCACAAGCGCTGGGTAGCGCGCGATTCACCAGGTGAACAGCGCGTCGTCGGGTGACCTTGCTGGCGCCGAAAAAAGGCGCTCCGAAGAGCGCCTTTGGCAAGGCTGGCCAGCCAGCGCGCGAGCCGAAGCTCAGAAGCCGTAGCGAACGCGCACGCCGAACGTGCGCTCGTCCTGCACCGTCGTGAACAGGGCCTGTTGGGAGAAGTTGACCAGCGGCGTCAAGGTCAGGTTGACCGTGCGGCCCACCGTGACCCAGCCGCGGTTGTCCGTCAGGTTGCGCACGAACAGCTCCACGGACGTGTTGCCCTTCTCCACGCCGAGCCGGGCGTCCAGGCGGTGATAGGCGTCCGTCTGGCCGAAGTTGTAGTCCGTCTCCCATTGCTTGCCGACATAGGTCAGGTCGCCGCGCACGAAGCTGCTCCAGCCGCTGGGCAGGCCGAAGCGGTAGGTGGTGTTGGCGGACACCGTGACCTTGGGCACGCGCCCCAGGTCGTTGCCATCAAAGGCCACGGCGGTACCGGTCAGCGCCATGGCCCCGTTCGAGCCGTAGACCGACGCACCGGCGGCGTTGAACTTGTCCCAGGTGGCGCGCTTCAGGTCCAGGTAGGCACCGGCGGTCCAGCTGCTGCCGAGCTGGGCGTCGACCTGCAGCTCCAGGCCGCGGATCTTGGCGTCGTTGCCGAAGGTCACGCCGGAGCCCGTGGCAGTGAACGGACAGGCCGTGGTGCCGGTGGTCGTGCCGCAGCTGGCCGGGTTGAAGAGCGCGCTGGAGGACAGGCGGTTGTTCCACTTCTGGTCGTACACCGCGAGCGAGTACTGCAGGGAGTCCGACACGCGCTGCTTCACACCCAGCTCGATGGACTTGAGCTTGGGCTGGGGCGTGAAGTTGCCCAGGTCCGGGTAGATGCTCTGCATGTAGGCCTTGCCCGCCGCCGAGGCATTGACGTAGCCCGTGTTGACCGTCAACGGCTGCACGCCGCGCGCGACGTTGGCATAGATCGACAGGTCGGCGCTCGGCTTGAAGCGCACCGTCATGCGCGGCAGCCAGTTCTCCACGGTGTTGGAGAAGACGGTGCCTGCAAAGGTGGTGGACTCGATCTTGTCCTTCTGGCGACGGGTCTCGAACGAGGCCGTGATCTGCTGGGTGATGTCGTACTCGATGGAGCCGTAGAGGGCGGGCACCGACGAGTCGAGGTTGAGGTAGTTGCCGGAGTCGCGCACGGCGGCGGTGGCGCCGTAGGCACTGTTCAGGTTGAGCTGCGACAGCTGGTAGCGCGACTTGAAGTAGCTGGCGCCGATGACGCCGCGCAAGGCTGCGCGCGGGTTGGTGGACAGCCGCGCATCGACGGTCATGTCGTTCGTCGCATTGGTCTGCAGCGCGTAGAAGGCCTGCACCTTGCTGCGGTCCAGGTCGAAGATGCTGGCCGAGTTCGCTTCGTTGTAGCCAATGTTGAAGGAGGCCTCCATGTCCAGCGGCAGCGAGTAGCCGGCCTGCGCCGAGAAACGCTTGACCTCGCGGGCCATGCCGCCGTGGTCCAGGCGCGGCGCCTTGGCCAGGAAGGGATCGCTCAGGCTGTTGTTGACATAGGCCTCGTAGGCGGCGGCCGGGATGGCGGTGTTGGCATCGAAGACGCCACTGCCCACGCTCTTGAACGACGGGATGCTGCCGCAGAAGTACGCCGTGCCCGGCGTGTACTGCACGCGGCTGCCATCACGGCCGATGCCGCTGAAGGTCTGGCCGGCACAGCTGGTGTTGCCCGTGGCCCGGATGAGGGCCGTGGCCGCCATGGAGTCCTCGTCCTTCTGGTAGTGGCCACGCACGCGCACCCACAGGTCGTCGGTGGGCGAGAAGTGCAAGGTGCCGGAGATGAACTTGGTGCTCTCCGCGCCCAGGTCGCCGCCATCACTGGCGCGGTAGGTGGCCGCCTTGTTGCGCGAGCCGAACGAGATGCGGCCGTTCAGCAGGTTGTCGATGAGCGGGCCTTCGATGGTCACGTCGACATCGTTGGAGCCATGCTGGTTCAGCGACGCATTCACCGTGCCGCGCAGCACGCCGGCCGGTGGCTTGGTGATGAAGTTGACCGCGCCGCCAAAGGTGCTGCGGCCGAAGAAGGCATTCTGCGGGCCCTTGAGCACTTCAACCCGCGCCACATCGGTCATGCCGATGCTGGAGACGCCGCCCGAGATGAAGATGCCGTCGATGAAGATGCCGCCCGAGTTGTCCCACGGGAAGTTCAACTCGCCTTGCAGGCCGCGGAACGTCGTCACGCCGAAGGCACGGCCCTGGGCGCCCGAGCCCTGCGCGGAGGTGAAGTTGAAGCCGGCCTGCGTGGTCAGGTCCTTGATCTCGGTCGTGCCGCTGGCACGCAGTTCCTTGTCGGAGAACGACTGGATCGAGATCGGCACCTCCAGCAGTTTTTCGCTGCGCTTGCGGGCCGTGACGGTGACCGTCGGCAGTGCGTTGCTGCTCGTCGCTGCAGCGTCCGCCACGGCAGGCGCGGCGGCGGCTTCAGTCTGCGCGAGCGCCGGGGCGGTCAACAGGGCGCAGGCGAGCGCGACGGCGGTAGGAGCGAGCCATGGCTGGTGCGGCTGCTGCGATTGGCACAGGGGCTGATGCGATTGCATGTGTATTTCTCCGGGTTGCGTAGAGAGGACCGTGACGTGGGTGGTTCAGGCGCGACGCCTGTCTGGCCATCCGGGCTGGAGCGGTGATTTCTTGCTCGGGTTGGACGCGAATGTAGGCAGCCCCACCGATGCGCGTCGCCTTCTGTTTGCCTTCACTCGGCAGGTGGATAAGCGTCCGCCTGCGGGCTGTTTTCATGCTGCAGCGCAGTGCCTGCGAGCCTCCGCGCGGTGCCTCATGCCCCAGCCTGGCGAGGCGGGTTCATGCGATGGCCGCAGCCTGTTCGAGGCTCGTGAACATCGACTGCTTGAGCAGGTAGGTTCGGCGCGCGGCGCTGTCGTTCATCAGCTTGTTCATCGCCTCGCTGCGCTGCGCGCGGGCGTTGGCCCAGCCGTCGCGCATCAGCCGCGTGTTCTCTATC
Organism: Pelomonas parva; assembly: GCF_043555835.1. NCBI lineage: Bacteria > Pseudomonadati > Pseudomonadota > Betaproteobacteria > Burkholderiales > Sphaerotilaceae > Roseateles > Pelomonas parva. The sequence continues at coordinate 800,744 of NZ_JBIGHV010000001.1, forward strand.
GTCTGGGCCTGCACGAAGTCATGCGTGATGGTGCGGCGCTGGCGCTCGTACAGCGCGATCTGTTCGGCCGCATCGGCGCCGTGGCGCAGCACGCGCACCAGCTTCTCGGTGGCGTTCATGGCATCGTGGATGCCGCTGTTCATGCCGAAGCCGCCCATCGGGCTGTTCAGGTGGGCCGAGTCACCGACCAGCAGGATGTTGCCAACGGCGAAGCGCTCGCAGACGCGCTGGTGCGCGCGGTAGATGGTGCGGTGGCGCGTGACGATGTCGCACTCGCGGCCCAGCATGCGGCCGAACACGCCGTTCTTGTACTCGTCCGACACCAGTTGCTCGTCGGTCAGGTCGGTCGGCGCCGGCACGAGGATGCGCCACAGGCCCGGCACGCGCAGCACCACCATCCACTCCTGCGGGTCGGAGATGTAGTTGACGTAGCTGAGGTCGTCGAAGGCCTCCTCGATGGGGTACTCGGTCGAGAAGCAGACGAACTTCTCGTCATACGTGAAGCCCGGGAACTGCAGGCCCAGCACCTTGCGCACGACGCTGCTGGCGCCGTCGGCAGCAATGAGGTGGCGGGCGCGCCAGCGCTCCACCGTGTTGGCGCTCTCGACATAGGCGGTCACGCCGTCGGCGTCCTGCTCGACGAACAGCACGCGCTGGCCCTGCAGCACGGTGGCGCTGGGCTGCAGCTTGAGCTGGGCGACGATGTTGGCCGTCACGCGGTGCTGCTCGCACTGGATGCGGAATGGGAAGCGCGTGCGGTCGGCGATCTCGCCCATGTCGAACGAGAAGACCTCGCCGGTCTGGCGGTCGCGGTACTGGTAGATCGGCGCCTTCAGACCCTGGCTGAACAGCGTGTCGGCCGCGCCGAGGTCGCTGAGGATCTCCAGCGTCGGTGCGTGATAGGTGGAGGCGCGCAGGTCGGTCGCGCTGCTGGACAGCGGCTCGATGGCGGCGACGGTGATGCCCTGGCGGGCCAGCGAGAGCGCGGCAGTGGCGCCGACCGGCCCGAGACCGGCGACCAGCACCTCGGTGTCGTGAGTGATCATGGGGAGAGATGCCTTCCAGGCTGCAGCAGAGATGCCCCATCCTGGCGCGCCACGGCGGCCGGGTCTTGCCTGGGTGCGCGGCCGTCCATCAGGCGGATAGGCCGGGGCCGCCGCAGCGACGGAGTTGCCGCAGCGTGAACAACGCAGCACGCCGCGCCGGGCCTACGCACCACCCCGCCCTAGCATCGGCAGCGACTCGCGTTCCCGGACTCATCCAAAGGTATGGACATGCTGCTGAAGACCTTGCGCCTCGCCCCGTTGGGCGCCACCTTGTTGTTCGCGCTGCTCGGCACGGGCGCCGCGCTGGCACAGCCGGCCGCCGATGCCGCCAGCATCAACAAAGGCAAGCGCCTGTACATGCGCTGCGCCGCCTGCCATGACACCGGCGACACCGGCCCCGCCCGCATCGGCCCGCACCTGAAGGGCCTGGTCGGCCGGCCCATGGGCAGCGTGCCGGGCTACAACTACTCCGCCGCGATGAAGGCCAAGCCGCTGGTGTGGGACGAGGCCCAGCTGAATGCCTGGCTGATCAAGCCGGCGGCCGTGGTGCCCGGCACCACGATGGCATTCGCCGGCATGCCTGACGCGGCCGAGCGCAAGGCGCTGATCGACTACCTGCGCACGATCAAGTGACGGCGGCGGCCGCCACCGGCGGCGACTTCCGCATCGACGGCTTCAACGAAGCCGTGCTGATCGTCCGCGACGAGCGCCCGCACCTGGCCTGCTGGGTCGGCAACGGCGGCTGGGTCGTGCGCCACCAGGGCGCTGTGGACCCGCGCCTGCTGGCCGCCTGGGGCCGCCCCGGCGCCAGCGGCCAGGAATGGCTGCTGGCCCACCCCGACTGCGACACCGGCTTCGTGCGCCTGCTGCGCCTGGAGGGTGCAGGCCCGCAGCACGACATCCGCGCCGATGACCAATGCTGGGACAGCGGCGGCATCTTCGACCTCAACGTGCGCGTGCTGGACGTCGACGCGATGGCCGCGCGCATGCGGGCGCTGCAATGGCACGGCGTGGCACCGCCCATCGCCTGGGACTTCGGCACGCTGGGCGTCAAGGAATGGCTGGTGCGCGGGCCGGACAACGTGCGCCTGGCGCTGATCGAGCGCCTGCATCCGCCGCTGGAAGGCTTCAGCCACCTGCGCGAGTTCAGCCAGGTCTTCAACTCCAGCCAGATCGTGCGCGACGTGGACGTGGCGCTGGCCTTCTACCGCGACGTGCTGGGTTTTCAGATCGCATCGCGCTATGAGTCGCCAGGCTTTGCGCCTGGGCCCAACCTGTTCGGCGCGCCGCCCGGCCTGGCCTCGCAGATCGGCCTGAAGCTGTGCATCGTGCATCCGCAGGGCAAGGTCGAGGGCTCGGTCGAGCTGGTGGCCGCGCCCGGCGCCGAGGGGCGCGACCTGTCCGCCGACGCCGGCCCGCCGCATTTCGGCATGGCGACGCTGCGCTTCCCGACGCGCGGCGTCGAGGCCCTGGCCCGCCATGTCGAAGCCGCCGGCCATGCGCTGGCGATGCCGCCGAGCACGGTCACGCTGGCGCCGCATGGCGAGGTGCGCCTGCTGGCGCTGCGGGCGCCGGATGGGGCCTGGCTGGAGTTCTTCGAGACGCCACTGCTCGCAGGCTGATCAGCCGCCCGGCCGGCTTTGTCGCTGCCGGCGCGCCTGCCTATCGTCCCCAGCAAAGGAGCGACGCATGGAAACATCCAACAAGACCGCCCGCGAGATCTGGGCCGACATCAAGGCCAACCCCCAGCGCGCCCGCTTCGGCTACGGCCGCAAGGCCGTGCTGGTGAACATCGATTTCCAGTGCGCCTACACGCGCGTCGACGAGTTCAAGACCGCCTACGAGACCGACCCGCGCCAGATCGAATACGTCAATGCGCTGGCCCAACGCTTTCGTGCGCTGGACTGGCCGGTCGTCTGGACCCATGTGGCCTATGCCGAATCGGCCGAGGATGCCGGCGTCTGGGGCACGCGCACAGACACGCCCGACTCGCTGCAGAACATCAAGCACGGCTCGCGCCGTGCGGCGTTCGACGAGCGCTGCGACATTGAGCACGGCCGCGACCTCGTCTATTGCAAGCGCATGCCCTCGCCCTTCTTCGAGACGCCGCTGCCCTCGCTGCTGGTCTGGCACCAGGTCGACACGGTGGTCATCACCGGCGGCTCCACCTCGGGCTGCGTGCGCGCAGCGGCTGTGGACTCGCTGTCGCGGGGCTACCGCACCATCGTTCCCGAGCAGTGCGTGGCGGACAAGCACGAGTCCTACCACTTCGCCAACCTGACCGACCTGATGCTGAAGTACGCCGATGTCGTCGACGTGAGCGAAACGCTGGGCTGGCTGGACGAGCGCGCGAAGGTGCCCGCATGAAGGCCGACACCGGCCACTACGACTACTGGCCCTACCTCGACCGGCCCAAGATCCGCTGGCCGGGCAACGCGCGCGTGGCCTTCTGGGTGGCGCCCAACATCGAGTTCTACGAGCTGAACCCGCCGGTCAACCCGTCGCGCGCCGCCTGGCCGCACCCGTCGCCCGCCGTGCCCGGCTACTCGATACGCGACTACGGCAACCGCGTCGGCCACATGCGGCAGATGAAGCTGCTGGACAAGTACGGCGTGCGCGGCTCGATCTCGCTGTCCACCGCGCTGTGCATCCACCATCCCGAGATCATCGCGATGTGCCGCGAGCGCGATTGGGAGTTCTTCAGCCACGGCATCTACAACACGCGCTACACCTACGGCATGTCCGAGGCGCAGGAGCGCTCGATGATCCTCGAGTCCATCGAGACCATCGCCCAGCACACCGGCCGCGCGCCGGCCGGCTACCTGGCGCCGGCGCTGTCGCACAGCGAGCACACGCTGGACCTCTTTGCCGAGCTGGGCGGCCTCTACAGCTGCGACCTCTTCCACGACGACCAGCCCACGCCGCTGCGCGTGCGCGGCGGCCAGCGCTTCGTGTCGGTGCCCTACTCGCTGGAGCTGAACGACACCATCGCCTACGTGGTCAACAAGATCGAGCCGCGCCGCTACGGCCAGATGATCAAGGACAGCTTCGACCGCCTCTACGCCGAGGGCGCCGAGAGCGGCACGGTGATGTGCATCCCGACGCACAACTACCAGGTCAGCTGCCCGCACCGGCTCAAGGCCTTCGAGGACGCGCTGGCCTACATCACCGGCCACAGCGATGTCTGGGTCACCACCGGCCGCGAGATCGCCGAGCACTACCTCGCGCACCAGCACGACGACGCGCTGGCCAGCATCGCAGCCAAGAACGGAGGCCGCTGAATGGCACTCGACCCCTCCCATCTGGACTACCCGCAGCGCCGCTACGGCATGGACCATGGGCGCTACGACTGGTCCCTGCTGACCGACCGGCCGCGCCTGCAATGGCCCGGCGGCAAGCCGCTGGCCGTGTGGATCAACGTGAGCCTGCAGCATTTCCCGATGAACCCATCGGCCAAGCTGAAGCTGCCCGGCTCCATGACCATGCCCTACCCCGACCTGCGCCACTTCACGCTGCGCGACTACGGCAACCGGGTCGGCATCTACCGCCTGCTGCGCGCCTTCGATGCCTATGGCGTGCGGCCCAGCTTTGCCATCAATGCCGAGCTGGCGCTGCGCTACCCGGCGCTGATGGCCGACATCCGCGCGCGCGGCGACGAGGTGCTGGGCCACTCGTGGTCCATGGACACACCGCATGTCGGCGGCCTGGCGGTTGACGAGGAGCGGGCCACCGTGCAGCGCTCGCTGGCCACGCTGCGCGAAGCCAGCGGCCAGCCCGTGCGCGGCTGGCTCAGCCCCGGCAAGCTGCAGAGCCCCCACACGCCCGAGCTGCTGAAGGCCGAAGGCATCGACTACTTCTGCGACTGGGTCAACGACGAGTTGCCCTATGCCTTCCACACCGCCCACGGCAGCCTGTGGAACCTGCCGCTGGCCACCGAGATCGAGGACCGCTTCGTCGTGATGGACAACCTGCATGCCGAGGCCTCATGGGCCGAACAGGTGATGGACGCCTTCGACCTGTTGCTGGCCGAGGCCCGCGAGCAGGGCGGCAGGCTGCTGAGCCTGTCGCTGCACCCCTGGGTGATGGGCCAGCCGCACCGCATCCAGCACCTGGAGACGGTGCTGCAGCACATCAGCGCGTCCAGCGAGGTCTGGCAGGCGTCGCCCGGCGAGATCATCGATGCCTTCGCCGCCCAGCAGCTGGAGGTGGCGGCATGACCGACAGGGATGTCCTCATCAGCGAGGTGGGCCCGCGCGACGGCCTGCAAAGCATCTCGGCCATCATGCCCACGGCGGCCAAGAAGGCCTGGATCAGCGCCGCAGCCGCAGCCGGCGTGGCCGAGATCGAAGTCGGCTCTTTCGTGCCGGCCCACATCCTGCCGCAGCTGGCCGACACGGCCGAGATCGTCGCCCATGCGCGCACCATCCCCGGCCTGAACGTCGCCGTGCTGGTGCCCAACTTCAAGGGCGCGCAGGCGGCGGTGGCGGCCGGCGCGCACAAGATCACCATCCCGCTGTCGGTCAGCGAGACGCACAGCCTGCGCAACGTGCGCCGCAGCCACGCGCAGATGCTGGACGAGGTGCGCCAGATCTCGACCCTCATCCAGAGCCTGCCGGTAGGGCAGCGCCCGCACCTGGAGGGCAGCCTGTCCACCGCCTTCGGCTGCACGCTGGAAGGCGTGGTGCCGGAGAAGCGCGTGCTGGAGCTGGCCGTGGCGCTGATGGAAGCCGGCTGCGACGAGGTGGGCCTGTCCGACACCACCGGCTATGCCAACCCGGCCCAGGTGCGGCGGCTGACGCGCGCGGTCTGGTCGGCCGTGGGCCGCGACCAGCTGACCGGCATCCACCTGCACAACACGCGCGGCCAGGGCCTGGCCAATGTGGTGGCGGCGCTGGACGTGGGGCTGACGACGCTGGACGCGTCACTGGGTGGCCTGGGCGGCTGCCCCTTCGCGCCCGGTGCCAGCGGCAACATCGTCACCGAAGACCTGGTCTTCATGCTCGAAGCCATGGGCCTGCGCACCGGCATCGACCTCGAGGCCTTGTTCGCCACGCGCGAACTGCTGGCCGCTGCGCTGCCCGGCGAGCCGCTGTACGGCCTGACGCCGCTGGCCGGCCTGCCCAAGGGCTTCGTGCCCGCCACTCCCCAGAAGAAGAACGACGCATGACGACACAGCAAGACCTGCCCCTCTCGGGGCTGAAGGTGATCGAGTTCACCCACATGGTGATGGGCCCCAGCATCGGCCTGATCCTGGCCGACATGGGCGCCGACGTCACCAAGGTGGAGCCCGTCGAGGGCGACAACACGCGCCGCCTCAGCGGCTCGGGCGCCGGCTACTTCGCGATGTACAACCGCAACAAGAAGAGCCTGGCAATCGACCTGAAGTCCGAGACGGGGCGCCGGCTGGTGCTGGAGCTGCTGGCCGACGCCGACGTGCTGGTCGAGAACTTCCGCGGCGGCGCAATGGAGGCGCTGGGCTTCGGCCATGAGGCGCTGGCCAAGGCCAACCCGCGGCTGATCTACTGCTCGGGCAAGGGCTTCCTGGCTGGCCCCTACGAGAACCGCACCGCGCTGGACGAAGTGGCGCAGATGATGGGTGGCCTAGCCTACATGACCGGCCTGCCGGACCGGCCCATGCGCGCGGGTGCATCGGTCATCGACGTGACCGGCGCGATGTTCGGCGTCATCGGCATCCTCGGCGCGCTGGCGCAGCGCCAGCGCACGGGCCTGGGCCAGCAGGTCACCACGTCGTTGTACGAGACCACCGCCTTCCTCGTCGGCCAGCACATGGCGCAGTTCGCGTCCACCGGCGTCGCCGCGCCGCCCATGTCCATCCGCCAGTCGGCCTGGGCCGTGTACGACGTGTTTGAGGCCGGCGACGGCGAGCGCGTGTTCGCCGCCGTCGTCAGCGACACGCAATGGCGCAAGTTCTGCGAGTCCTTCGGCTTCACCGACTTCCTGGCCGACGCCAGCCTGGCCAGGAACACCGAGCGCGTGCGCCAGCGCGAGCGCACGCTGCCCATCATCCGCGAGCGCTTCAAGCAGTTCGACAAGGCCGCGCTGATGGCCAAGCTGGAGGAAACCGGCCTGCCCTTTGCGCCCATCGCCAAGCCCGAGGAGCTGTTCGACGACCCGCACCTGAACGCCGCTGGCGGCCTGGTGCCGTTGACGCTGCCCGACGGCCGCACCACCAAGCTGCCGGCCCTGCCCATCGCGATGGCCGGTCGCCGCTTCGGCTTGCGTCATGACCTGCCCGGCATCGGCGCCGATGGCAGCGCGCTGCTGCTGGCTCGTGGCCTGAGCCAGGCGGATGTCGACGGGCTCGTCGCGCAAGGCGTGCTGCATCCATGAGCGGCTTGTCGTTGTTTGAGAAGCTCTGGCGCCAGCACCTGTTGGCCGAGCTGGACGAGGGCGACAGCCTGATCCACATCGACCGCGTCTTCCTGCACGAGCGCACCGGCGGCGTCGCGCTGCAGGCGCTGGCCGAGGCGGGGCACCGCGTGCGCAACCCGCAGCTGGCCTTTGCGACGCTGGACCACATCGTCGACACCTTCCCGGGCCGCAGCGACAACACCTTGATGCCCGGCGGCGAGGCCTTCATCCGCATCACGCGCGAGCAGACGGCCAAGAGCGGCATCCAGCTCTTCGACCTCGGCGACGAGCGCCAGGGCATCGTCCATGTGGTGTCGCCGGAGCAGGGCATCGTGCTGCCCGGCGCCACCGTCGTCTGCCCCGACAGCCACACCTGCACGCAGGGCGCTTTAGGCGCGCTGGCCTGGGGCATCGGCTCGTCGGAAGCCGAACATGCGCTGGCCACGCAGACGCTGCGCGTGGTCAAGCCGAAATCGATGCGCGTGACCTTCGACGGCCAGCTGCCGCAAGGCGTCACCGCCAAGGACATGATCCTGGCGCTGATCGCGCGCGACAGCGCCTCGGGCGCGCGCGGCTCGGTGGTCGAGTTTGCCGGCGAGGCCGTGCAGCGCCTGAGCGTCGAGGCGCGCATGACGCTGTGCAACATGGCGGTCGAGTTCTCGGCCTTCACCGGCCTCATCGCGCCCGACCAGGCCACGCTGGACTATGTGCAGGGCCGGCCCTTCGCGCCCAAGGGCGAGGCCTGGGAACGCGCGGCAACAGCCTGGCGCGAGCTGCGCAGCGACGCCGATGCCCGCTTCGACTTCGAGACACGGCTGGACGTCGGCGCGCTCAGCCCCATGCTGACCTGGGGCACCAGCCCGCAGCACGCCATTGGCGTGGGCGAGTGCGTGCCCGACCCGGCCTCGGCGGCAGACGGCGCCACCCGCGCAGCGATGGACAAGGCGCTGGCCTACATGGGCCTGCAGGCCGGCCAGCCGCTGGCCGGCACGCCCATCGATGCCGCCTTCATCGGCTCCTGCACCAACAGCCGCCTGTCCGACCTGCGCGCCGCCGCCGCCGTGCTGCGTGGCCGCAAGGTGGCCGCCGGCGTCAAGGCCATCTGCGTGCCGGGCTCCACGCAGGTCAAGCTCGCCGCCGAGGCGGAGGGCCTGCACCAGGTGTTCCTGGATGCCGGCTTCGAGTGGCGCGAGTCGGGCTGCTCGATGTGCTTCTTTGCCGGCGGCGAGAGCTTCGGGCTGCAGCAGCGCGTTGTCAGCACCACCAACCGCAACTTCGAGAGCCGCCAGGGGCCGCAGACGCGCACGCACCTGGCCAGCCCGATCACGGTGGCGGCCTCGGCCATCGCCGGCTGCATTGCCGACCCTCGCAGGCTGACGTAGATGGACAAGTTCACCACACACACCGGCGTGGCCGCGGCCCTGCTGCGCAGCAACATCGACACCGACGCCATCATCCCGTCGCGCGAGATGAAGACCGTCTCCAAGACCGGCCTCGCGGGCGGCCTGTTCGCCGGCTGGCGCTACGTGCAGGCGCGCGAGCCCGACCCCAACTTCGTGCTGAACCGCGTGGTGCAGCGCGGCAGCAGCATCCTGCTGGCCGGTGCCAACTTCGGCTGCGGCTCGTCGCGCGAGCATGCGGTCTGGGCGCTGAAGGAGTACGGCATCCGCGCCATCATCGCGCCCAGCTTTGGCGCCATCTTTGCCGGCAACTGCGTGCGCAACGGCCTGCTGCCCGTGGTGTTGCCGGAGGCGCAGATCGCCGCAATGGCAGCGTCCACCTCGGCCGACCCGCAGGGCCGCCGGCTGAACGTCGACCTGCAGCGCTGCGTGGTGACGGACGCAGCGGGCAACGCCTACCCCTTCGAGCTGGCGGCCAGCCAGCGCGAGATGCTGCTGCAGGGGCTGGACCCGATCGCGCTGACGCTGCAGTCGAGCGCAGCCATCGAGGCCTTCCAGGCCAAAGACCGCCAGGCCCGGCCCTGGATCTATCTCGACTGACATGCTCAACCGCCCGCACACCGAGTTCGTCCAGTCGCAGATGCTGCCGTGGCGCCGCATCCCGCCTGGCGCGGCGCGGCCCGACGCCGAGTACAAATACCTCAGCCGCGACGCCGACACCGGCGCCTGCACCTGCCTGATCCGCTACGCGCCCGGGTGGGCGCGGCTGGCCGACGAGCGCCTGAATGCGGGCGAAGAGTTTTACGTGCTGGAAGGCGAGATCGAGATCAACGGCCTGCGCTTCGGCGCCGACCACTACGGCCAGGTGCCGCGAGGCCTGCTGCGCCACTCGATGTCCACGCTGCGCGGCGCCGTGGTGCTGACCTTCTTCGACGCCCGGCCCGAGTTGGGGCCGACCGTGGCGGCAGAAGCTGCAGCCATCGAGCAGCGCGACGTGCTGCACATGCCCTGGGACATGCGGCTGAACGACCAGAAGCTCGCCCACCTGGGCATCTCGCGCAAGGACCTGCGCGCCGACCCGGTGACGGGCGAGCGCACGTTCCTGTCGATGATGCTGCCGCACTCCGAACCGCCCGGCTCGCAAGGCCCGCGCGAGTCGCATCCGGTCGTCGAGGAGTGCTTCGTCATCGCCGGCTCCCTGGTCGGCCCTCATGGCGAGATGCATGCCGGCGCCTACTTCTGGCGCCCGCCCGGCATCCCGCACGGGCCCTTCGGCACGCGCTGGGGCTGCGTCGCGCTGATCCGCTTCGTCGGCGGCTGGCACATCAACATCTGGACAGCCGACGAAGCGCCGTTCGACTTCCACCAGCCCTACGCACCCGTGCTGCCGGCCGAGATGGGCCATCTGCGCGACCTGCCCTGGCAGCCGGCGCGGGGCTATTGATGACGATGTGGATCGACCGACATTTCCTGCGCCTGGCCGATGGCAGGCTGGCCCACTACCGCGTGGCCGGTGAAGCCCGGCCGGGCGAGCTGCCACTGCTGCTGGCCCACGCCGGGCCGGGCTCGTCGGCGGGCCTGGTGCCGCTGATCCAGCAACTGGCCCCGCACCGCCGCGTCATCGCGCCGGACATGCCCGGCAACGGCGACTCCGAGCCGCTGCCGATGGCCGCGCCCTCCATGGCCGACTATGTCGAGCAGATGGTCGAGCTGCTCGACCGGCTCGGCATCGCCCAGGTCGACTTCTGCGGCCAGCACACCGGCGCCCACATCGGCCTGGAGCTGGCGCTGCGCCACCCCACGCGCGTGCGGCGCCTGATGCTGGACGGCCTGGGGTTGTTCGAGCCCGAGCTGCGCGCGCAGATGGTGGCCCGCTACGCGCCGCCCATCACGCCGGACGACTTCGGCGGCCACCTCGCCTGGTCCTGGCATTTCGTCGAAGGCATGTTCCTGCACTTCCCCTACCACCTGCCCGACCCCGCGCACCGCCTGCACCGCAACGCCGTGCCGCCCGCTGCCGCCCGACAGGCCCTGGTGGTGGACCTGCTGAAGGCCTTGCCCAGCTACCACCTGGCCTACCACGCCGTGTTCGCCCACCCCACCGCCGAGCGCCTGCCGCTGCTGACCCACCCGACCTTGCTGATGGCCGACGACGGCGACCCGCTGGGGATCTACCTCGATGCGGCTGCCGCGCTGGTGCCGGGGAGTGTGAAGGTGCGGATGGCGCGGGACGCGCGGGCGGGGGTGATGCTGGGCTTTGTGGCGGGCGGCTGAGCCGCACTGGCGCCGCCGGCTCGACACTGCGGCTCGCAGTGCGCGAAGGCTATCGACCCGGAGCGGACTTCCGTTTTACCTGAAGCGCTGCCCGAAAGCGGGCGCTCAACGTGAAAGTGAGCGGCCTGCGCGACTGTTTGCGCAAGTCCTCTCGACTGAATGGCTAGCCTGCACCGCCTGCGTCTTCGATACCGAATAGCGATCTCAATTCTGAGAGCGAATAGCAGCGAACAACGACCGGCACTGGATTCTTGGCGAACATCGCGACCAGTAGCTCACGAGTTCGTCCGACTTGCTCGGCGTCCTCAAAGACAAGGGCGAGGATGATTTGCGCATCGGGCCAGCCATAGGTTCGAACTGACTGAGTTAGTCGAGTGATCGACTCCTGGAAGCGGTGACCAGGGCCACCTCTTGAGACGTACTTAACTTCGACCACGCTCACTCGGCCAGAAGAGAGAAAGATTCCGTCGAATCCGTCATCCCTTCCTGCAGTCACCTGCCGATTGATTGGAGACCCGTACTCAGTCTGGATCGCGCGAAGCACCAAGTCTTCTGCTTGCAGGAAGCGACTCTTTGTGATGCGAGCGAGGTTCGACGGTTCCAAGTGCTCACTATCGACCGACAGCTTGGGAGGCGGCGTGGCTTCCTTGATCTCATTAGTCAGCTTGGCCTCAACCTTCACAGGATCTTGAGGCTTCAGTTGCTCGCTCAGCTCGAATGGGCCAGCCTTGATCGTGCTACCAGCATCGACCCGCCTGCCTAGAGCGGTAAGGAGGTCGTAAATCGGTCGATGAAAGCGCCAAACAATGCCACCGGCCAGTGCGACCCAGAGGATGGTCTGTAGCAAGGGGGCTATGTGCTCCATGGTGCTTGTGCAGGCTAACGTGCTATCGACAGTCTCCGTAATGTAGACCCGTGCCGCGTCATGCGTACCGCGTCGGCACGGGCAAGTACTTGATCCATCGGAACAATCGGCTGCCGACTGCTGGCGAACACCGTGCGTCGCTGTCTGCGTAATGACTCAGCGGATGCGGGCCCAACCCGTTGCTCACGGCCTGTCCAGGCCTGGCCGTGAGCTGCTGCCGGCTGCTGGCGGCGCTGTACGCGCCGATTCACGCCGTTCGGCTGACCAGGGACGACCGGCGCCGCAAGGCTCAATCCGACACGGACTCAGGCCGGTGCCCTGCCGGCGCTCCCGCCGCCTGGGCGCCCAACCGATGCCAATTTCACCAACTGGTGAACACCGCGCCACCCGCGCTATCGGCTCGCTGGGCCTCAATGTCAGCATCCGCGCACCACTGGGCCGGCGCACGCGCGTGGTCGGCTCATTCCCGGTTTCCCGGATGACTGCCCGAGCCCGCCGCCCATGAAACACCGCAAGCCACTGCTGCTCCTCGTTCCCGCCCTGCTCTGCGCCACCGCCAACGGCGCAGCCAGCGCCGCCAGCACCCCGAACCGCGAGGACCCCGACGCCCGCGCCGCGCGCGTCGAGGCACAGATGACCGATGCCGAGCGCATGAGCTTGCTGGTGGGGGTGATGCCCATCCTTATCCCGGGGCTGAAGGCCGACATCCCGCCCGGCGTGCCCGCTTCTGCCGGCCATGTGCCGGGCGTGCCGCGCCTGGGCGTGCCGCCGCAACTGGCGACCGACGCCAGCCTGGGCGTGACCAACCCCAATCTCGCCCGCCCCGGCGATGTCGCCACGGCCATGCCGTCCGGCCTGGCGCTGGCCTCGTCCTTCGACCCTGGACTGGCCGCGCGCATCGGCGCCTCGGTGGCGCAGGAGGCGCGCGCCAAGGGCTTCAACGTGCTGCTGGCCGGCGGGCTGAACCTGGCGCGGGACCCGCGCAACGGCCGCAACTTCGAGTACCTGGGCGAAGACCCGCTGCTGGCCGGCGTGCTGGCCGGGCATTCGATCCAGGCGATCCAGGCGCAGGGCGTGGTGTCGACCATCAAGCACTTCGCGCTGAACGGCCAGGAGACGCTGCGTTTCTATGCCGACTCGGTGATCGCCGAGGCGCCGCTGCGCGAGAGCGAGCTGCTGGCGTTCCAGATCGGCATCGAGATCGGCCAGCCGGGCTCGGTGATGTGCGCCTACAACCTCGTCAACGGCCACAAGGCCTGCGGCAATGACCACCTGCTCAACACCGTGCTCAAGCGCGACTGGGGCTACAAGGGCTGGGTGATGTCGGACTGGGGCGCCGTCAGCGGCGCCGAGTTCTTCAACGCCGGCCTGGACCAGCAGGCCGGCAGCCAGTTGGACCGCCAGGTCTGGTTCGGCAAGCCGCTGCAGGCGCTGATCGACGCCGGCAAGGTGAGCAAGGCACGCGTGTCGGACGCCGTGCGGCGCATGCTGCGCAGCTTCTATGCGCTGGGCATAGAAGCGCCCTACGCACCGCAGCCCATCGACTACAAGGCCAACGCCCAGGTGGCGCTGGCGGCCGCGCGGGCCGGCCTGGTGCTGCTGAAGAACGAGGGCGGCCTGCTGCCGCTGGACAAGTCGGCAAAGAGCATCCTGGTCGTCGGTGGGAATGCCGACTTCGGCGTGCTCTCGGGCGGCGGCTCCAGCCAGGTGTTCTCCAGCAACGGCAAGCCGCGTTTCGTCGGCGGCGATGTCGATGACCCATCGACCACCTTCACGCGCCAGGTCTACACACCCAGCGCGCCGCTGGCCGCGCTGAAGGCCGCGCTGCCCCAGGCCAAGTTCCGCTTCAACTCGGGCTACTCGCCGGACACGGCGGCGGCCTATGCGGCGCAGGCGGACCTGGTCATCGTGTTCGCCACCAAATGGGAGGGCGAGGCCTACGACTCCGGCTCGCTGGCGTTGCCGCAAGGGCAGGACGAGCTGATCGCCAAGCTGGCCGCGGCCAACAAGCACGTCGTCGTCGTGCTGGAGACTGGCAACCCGGTCACCATGCCCTGGCTGCGCGACGTGCGCGCGGTCGTGCAAGCCTGGTACCCGGGCCAGGAGGGCGCGCAGGCAATTGCCGAGGCGCTGACGGGCGCCATCAATCCTTCGGGCCGGCTGCCGGTCAGCTTCCCGCAGTCCATCACGCAGTGGCCGCGCGCGGCGCTGCCCGGCATCGGCCTGGTCGAGCGCACGCCGGTCAAGGTGGTCTATGACGAAGGCGCCGATGCGGGCTACCGCTGGTTCGCCAAGACCGGCCTGGCGCCGCTGTTCCCCTTCGGCCACGGCCTGAGCTACACGCGCTTCGAGCACAGCGCAGCGAGCGTGCGCCACGACAAGGGCGTCGTCGAGCTGGGCCTGACGGTCAGCAACGCCGGCGCAATGTCCGGCGCCGATGTGCCGCAGGCCTACCTGGTGGCCCGCAATGGCCAGAAGCTGCAGCGGCTGGTGGGTTTCCAGAAGGTGGCGCTGGAGCCCGGCCAGCGGCAGACGGTGAGCCTGCGCGTCGACTCGCGCCTGCTGGCCGACTACCGCGAAGAAAAGGGCCTGGGCGGCTGGACCGTACCGGCCGGCACCTACACCTTCGCCTTCGGCAAGAGCGCGGCCGACCTGGGTGCGCCAGTCGAGGTGAAGCTGCCGGCGCAGCGGCTCAAGCCCTGATCGGCCTGCCGCTGGAGCAGTCGGTTTGGCCTCACTGCGCCGAGACCGCGAGAACCGCCTTCGGATTGGTGCGCGCGATGGCCAGGAGCGTCCGAGCCGCACCGCTTGGCTGCTTTCGCCCTTGTTCCCAGCCCTGGAGCGTGCGAACGGAGACGCCCAGCAAGCTGGCGAACTGGGACTGGGAAAGACCCGTGGCCTCCCGTGCCTCTGTGGCAGAAGAGACCACCACCTTGCCCTTGCCTGCCTTCATGTCCTTGATGGACTGCAGGGTCTCCGCGCCGATGTCTCGCTTCGCTTCAAACGCAGCGAGCTCGGCGGGGTTGAGCTTCCTAGACTTTGAGGGCACGACAAATCTCCTTGAGTGTGCCGAGGGAGATGCTCCCCGACTCGGACTTTGCATAAAGCGTGAGCAGATAGATCTCACCCGCTTCGTTCCGGGTGAGGTAGACGATCCTGACGCCACCCGACTTGCCCGTTCCTTCCCGAACCCAGCGCACCTTGCGGACGCCACCGGAGCCACGAACGACGGCGCCGGCTTCTGGGTTCAGCGCAATGAAGGACGCGAACTCGGCGCGCTCATCTTCGTCCCAGTAGCGGGGCCACAGCTTCCGAAAGATGGGGCTCTCGACGACGGTCGAGCATGCCGCAACCATACGCCCAAAGCGTATAGCGGCCAACTTGCCCCGGCCTCGGGGCTGAGCCTTCCATTCAACAGGCGGACACGGCTGCAGCCTCGATTGGCTTGGCGGCAGCCGCCCGCAATCATCACCGCATCCCCACGCTGACACGAGGTAACCCGCCATGCGACCGCATGTAGAGCTCATCGACGAGAAAGACCTGATCTGGCACCCGGCCGAACTGCCGCACGGCAGCGGCGAGGCGCGCCAGCGCAACCTGAACTATTGCGAAGAGAAGGGCGAGGCCTCGCTGCTGGTGGAGTTCACCAGCGACTGGAGCCGCCCGGCCGGCCTGCATGCCGCTCAGACGGAGTGGTATGTGCTGTCGGGTGAAGTCACTGTCGGCGACCAGGTGCTGGTCAAGGACGACTACCTGATGGCCCCGCAAGGCGTGCTGATGCCCGCCGTGAAGGCCAAGGCCGGCACGCGCATCCTGCTGTTCCGCGAGTACGCCGACTGGGCCTTCACGCCGGGCAACGCGCACGGCGCGAACCGCAACCCGGCGCACGAGCTGGTCATCAAGCAGGCCAGCAAGATGGACTGGTACGACGTGACCCACCCGACGCACGGCAGCCCGATGGACTTCTCGCGCGGCGGCACGCCGGTGCCGGGTCTGTTCATCAAGCTGCTGCACCACGACAAGGTGACCGGCTTCTACACGCGGCTGATCCATGCCAAGGCGAACTGGAAGGAGCATCCGCTCGCCCACCACCCCTGCTACGAAGAGGCCTTCACGCTGGAAGGCAGCTTCGAATACAACTTCGGCACCATGTACCCGGGCACCTACTTCTTCCGCCCGGCCGGTGTGCGCCATGGCGACTTCGTGGCCGGCGACGAAGGCACGACCTGGCTGCTGCGCTGCGACGGCCGGCTGGTCGACTGGTACACGGACAACGCCCGTGTCGAGATGCATGGCGACCCCGTCAACTGGGGCCCCGACTTCCCCGGCAGCGAGCCGCCGGTGATGCTGCAGGCGACCCGCTCCCGTTCCGTTGGCCCCATGAAAGATCCGCACTACGTATGAGCACCATCGCCAAACCCGTCCCCCGCCCCCAGGGCCGCGACACCTGCGGCTGGCGCAAGGTCTTCGCCGTGTTCGGCCCCTCCACCAACACGGTGGTGGAGCCCGAGTTCGCAGCCATGCGCCCGGCCGGCGTGACCAACCAGTACCGCGACATCTACATCGAGAACGCCAAGGCGCTGTCGGACGAGACCTTCATGGCCGGCATCGACATCCTGCAGGGCGCCGTCGATGCGGCGGTGCGCACGGCCATGACGGCCGAACCCGACTACATGGTGATGGGCGTCTCGGCCGTCTCCTTCGTCGGCGGCGCCGAGGCCTGCCACGCCCAGCTCAAGCACCTGCGCGAGATCAGCGGCAAGGAGTTCAGCGTCGGCCCGATCAGCTGCGTGGAGGCGATCAAGGCCTACGGCGGCATCCGCCGCGTGGCCGTGATCTCGCCCTACTACCCCGTGGCCAACGAGCATGTGCGGCGCTTCTTCAGCGACTACGGCATCCAGCAGGTACGCGACACGCCGCTGCGCTGCAAGAGCTGGACCGACATCTCGCGCGTCACCGAGCCGCAGCTGGCCCGGGCGCTGATGGAGCTCGACGGCGACGACATCGACGCCATCGTTCAAGTGGGCACCAACCTGTCGATGGCGCGGCTGGCACCGTATGCCGAGGCCTTCCTCAACAAGCCGGTCATCGCCATCAACACCGCGACCTACTGGCATGCGCTGCGCACCAACGGCATCCTGGACGGCGTCGACGGCTTCGGCCCGCTGCTGCAGCACCTGGATCTGAAGCGCGACTGACGCACCTGCCGCCCCGGCAACGAAGGCCCGGCGTCGCCAGACGCCGGGCCTTTCTCATGGCCCCGGGGCCTGCCCTCAATACTGGTAGCGCGCCGTCAACATCACACTGCGGCCGGGGATGGCGAAGCGCGGCTGCACGACGCTGAAGCCAAAGCCCGTCTGCCAGCCCTCTTGCTGCGTCAGGTTCTTGCCGGCGAGCTGCACGGTCCATGCGCCAACGTCGTAGGCGACGTAGGCGTTCAGCGATTTCTGCCGTGGCACCGCGCCGATCGGGGCGTTGTCGGCGGTGGAGTAGTAGGCCGCTCGCTGGCTGTAGTCCGCGCCGAACCGCAGCGCGCCCGGGCCGGCCAGCGTGTTGTGGTCAAAGCCGACGGTGAAGGCATGGTCCGGGAACAGCGGCAGCGCGTTGTCGATCACCGAGCAGGGCACGTTCACGGTGGTCGCGCAGCCGGTGTACTTGCCGCTGTTGACGGCGCCGTTGGCCCACAGCGTCAGCGTGGGCAGCAGGCGCCAGGCGGCCTCCACCTCCAGCCCCGTGAGCTTGGCGTTGTAGTTCTCCACGACGAAGCTGCCGGCACTGGGGCCGTTGCTCACCGTCAGTGTCTGCTGCCGGTTCTTGATCTTGTTGTGGAACAGCGCTGCATTCACGCGCAGCCGGCGCTCCAGCAGCTCGGACTTCAGCCCCAGCTCCCAGGCATCGGTGGTCTGCGGCAGGAAGGCCTGGCTGATTTGCGCCACCGTCGCCGCCAGGCCGTTGTAGCCCCCAGCCTTGAAGCCCTGGCTGTAGCTGACGTAGGCCAGCGTGTCGGGCGCGAGCTTGTGGTCGATGCCGACCTTGGGCGTGAACTTGCCGTAACGGTTCGACTGATCGAAGGGCTGGGCCGCGAGCGCGCCATCGAGCTGCTTGCGGTCCTGGCTGTAGCGGCCGCCGACCAGCAGCGTCGTGACCGGCGTGAGGCGCGCACTGAGCTGGCCGAAGGCGGCGCGGCTCGTCGTGTCGGCGTTGAAGCGCACCTGGGACGGCTGGAAGAAGATGGTCGAGGCCAGATCCTGGCTGCCCGACTCATCGAAGTAGTACAGCCCCGTGACGTAGCTGAGCCGCCCGTCCAGCAGCTCGCCGGCGGCTTGCAGTTCCTGGCTGAACTGGTGGTGGCGGGTGTGGCTCTCGCGCTCGAACAACGCGAGCGTGTCGCTGGCCGAACCGCCGATGAGCGCGGCCGACACACCGCCGCTGAAGTCCTGCCGCCAGTGGTCGTTCATGCGCACGAAGCCGGTGATCGAGGTCAGCCGGACGTCGCCCAGCCGGCCCTGCAGCCGCAGCGTCGCACCGGACTGCCGCACATCGGTCAGCGAGTCATAGGGCGACGCCACCTTGCGGTAGGAGCCGGTGCTGGGCGTGATGGTGCCGTCCGGGGCGATGGTGTTGGGCACGGCCCATTGGCCATCGCCGTCGGTGCGGGTGGTGAACACGCTGAGCCGGGCCTGCAGCTCGGGGCCTTCGTAGGCCAGGTCGCCCTGCAGGCCGACGGTGTCCTCTGCGCCCACGTCCTTGCGCTGCGTGACGTTGTACTGGCCATTGCCATCACGGCGCTTGACCATGCCTTGCAGCGACCCGCGCCAGCGCTTGTCCTCGGAGATGGCCGAGGAGACGTGGCCCTTGATGTGGCGCTGCCCGTTGTTGCCCAGGCCCAGCTCGAAGCTGCCCGTGGTGGCGGCGGTGGGTGCCCGCGTGACGATGCTCAACGCGCCGGCCGACGAGTTGCGGCCATACAGCACGCCCTGCGGGCCGCGCAGCACCTCGATGCGGTCGAGCTGCACGAACTCCATCAGCGCGCCCGACAGCCGCGCGCGGTAGACGTCGTCGACATAGATGCCGACCTCGGACTCCGACGTGATCTGGCCGCCGTCGGTGACGCCACCGCCGCGGATGAAGGGCTTGAGCGCGGTGGAGCCCGCCGTCACGGCATCGAACTTCACGTTGGGCACCAGGCGGCTGAGATCGGTCGCACTCTGCACCTGCAGCGACTCCATGGACTCGGCCGTCAGGGCGGTGACGGCAGCGGCCACGTCCTGCAGCTTCTGTGGCTTGCGCTGCGCGGTGACGACGACCGCCCCCAGCGTCTGCCGCGTGTCGGCAGACGCGGCGGGCTCGGCAGGTGTGGCCTCGGGCGCTGCTCTCACCTGCGCCTGTGCGCCGGCAAGCGGTGCCACCAGGCCCAGCAACAGCGGCAGGCAGTGCCGCGGGCGGTGACGGGCGATCTTTCGGGCAGTGGTCATGGCGGCGACGGCATCGGAGTGGGGATGCGCCATGTTGTGCGCCGCAACAAGAGGCTGCAGTCCCCATTCCAGTCTTGTCCGCTGGTCGGACAAGGCGCTCGCTGATCAGCGTGCGGTGCCCAGGCCCAGCACGCCGGGATTGAGCAGCCCCGCCGGATCGACCGACGCCTTGATGGCCTCGACCAGGCGCCAGCTGGCCTCGTCGCGGCTGGCGCGGTAGGGATAGGTGCGGCCGATCTGGAAGTGGCCGCAGCCAAAGCGCTGGAACAGCGCCATCAGCCGCGTGCGCGCCTGCACCACCACCTGCGTGGCTGCTGGGTCGTCGGGCAGCGCGGGCAGCTTGGCCAGGTGCTCCGGCTGCATCGCGGCGGCATGCACCGCCAGGCGCTCGCCCGGCCAATAGAACACCGGCTCGACGATCAGCGCGTTGGTGGAGATGGACGTGAACAGATAGCCGGCCTTCACGCCGCAGCGCTGGAAGTCCGCATCCATCTCGGCGAAGACCCGCTGGATGGCCTCGAACAGGTCGGCTGCGGTGGACAGCGGCGCCACGCCATGCACCGGCGTCCAGCGCTCGCCGCCCGGGCCCAGCACGCTGTTCAGCGGCGGGAAGGGCTGGGCGCGAATCACCTTGGCAATGGTGTTGGCGATCTCCTCGCCCTGGTTCGCGCTGGCGATGCGCCGCGCCTCGGCGATGTCGGCCTGCACGCCGGCGGCGCTGCGGCCCTCGGCAATCATGTGCAGCGAGTAGTTCTCGTCGCCGACGAAGTCGCGCCCGGCCAGTGCCATCTTGCCGGCCTCCAGCAGGCCCTTGACGAGCGACTTCTGCCGGCCCACCACGGCGCCCAGCGTCTTCACGTCGCTGGCCAGCGACGAGCGCTGCATGCGCACGCGCGTCAGCCCGGGGTCGAAGGCGCACATCTCGCAGGCAATGCCGGCGCGCGCCAT
Organism: Pelomonas parva; assembly: GCF_043555835.1. Lineage (NCBI taxonomy): Bacteria > Pseudomonadati > Pseudomonadota > Betaproteobacteria > Burkholderiales > Sphaerotilaceae > Roseateles > Pelomonas parva. The sequence continues at coordinate 821,124 of NZ_JBIGHV010000001.1, forward strand.
CGCGGCCATGGCCGCCAGCAGGTCACGGCCGGTCTGGAAGGCGAAGGAGGCGTAGTCCTCGTGCGCGGGGCTGGCCATCAACCGCAGCGTGATGCGCGCCTTGATACCCAGCGCGCCGCCGTCGCCGCAGAACAGCCCGGTCAGGTCGGGGCCGTAGTGGCGGAAGAACGGCTGGTCACCGCCCTGCCCGCGCGCGCCGGTGCGCAACACCTGGCCATCGCCCAGCACCACGGTCAGCGCGACCACGCTCTCGCTGGAGATGCCGTGCTGGCCTGCGCCCAGCATGGCCGCGTTCTGCGAGATGGCGCCGCCCACCGTCGAGCGCAGGCCCGACATCGGCCCCCAGAACGGCGTGCGCAGGCCCAGCGGCGCCAGCGCGGCGCGCAGCGCGGCCCAGGTGCAGCCAGGCTCGACGGTGACGGTCATGTCGGCCGCATGGATGTCGACGATGCGGTCCATGCGCGACATGTCCAGCGACACCACACGCGGCGAGTCCACCACGTAGGCGCCGGTGTAGCCCATGCCGGCGCCGCGCGGCGCGACCACATGGCCGGCCTGCTGGATGAGGCGCAGCGCGGCAACGATCTGCTCCACCGAGCCGGGCGCCACCACCAGCGCCACGCGGTGAGCGCCGCTGCGCCAGATGTCCTGGCTGTGCAGAGTGCGCAGCGCCTCGTCGTCATGCACATGCTCGGGTCCGAGCAGCGCCACCAGGCCGGCCTTCAGTTGCTGCAGCGTGGCAAGGCCTTGCGCTTCGATCCCAGACATCGCGACTCCGAAAGATGACAGGGCCGCAGCGTAGGAGGGCTCAGGCCTTTGCCGGGGTTCCAGCAGGCCGCCTGTTCGCTTGCTGGATAGCCGGCTGCGCAGCTTTCTCAATCGGTCGGGGGCTGGCCATCATGGCCCGGAGGCGGACGTTCGGCCGCCAGCACAGCAGCTTCAGGAGCAGGGACGATGAGCGAGAAGAAACTTGGCTACGGTGAGTTCCGGCGCGGCTGGCCCATCGTGCTGGCGGCGTTTCTCGGCGTAGGCCTCGGGCTGTCACCACTGCCCTTCTACACGATAGGCCTGCTGGCGCCCGAGCTGGCGCGGGAGTTCGGCTGGGGCATCGGCCAGGTGTTCTTCGGCATCACCGTGATGACGCTGGCCACGCTGGTCGCCGCACCGCTGGCCGGCTTCCTGGCCGGGCGCTACGGCACCCGCCCGGTGGCGCTGGCGTCGACGCTGCTGTTCTCGCTGTCCTTCATGGCCTTCGCGCTGGGCGACGGCTCGCTGACGATGTACTACCTGACCTGGGTCGGCATCGCCGTGCTGGGTTCCGGCACGCTGCCGATCACGTGGACGCGCGGCGTCAACGCGTGGTTCGAGGAGCGCAAGGGCCTCGCGCTGGGGCTGGCGCTGACCGGCACCGGCCTGTTCGGCGTCATTGCCAAGCCCTACACCGCCTGGCTCATCGCCAGTTTCGGTTGGCGCGGTGCCTACATCGGCCTGGGCCTGCTGCCACTGTTGATCGCGCTGCCGGTGGCTTATCTGCTGTTCCGCAACGTCGAAGGCAACCCGCAGCAGCCCGGCGGCGCGCGCGCCGAGGCCAACGGCCTGACGTTTGCACAGACGCTGCGCGACTGGCGCTTCTGGCTGATCGCGGTTTCCTTGATTCCCATCTCCTTCGCGCTCGGCGGGCCGATCCCGAACATGGAGAACATCCTCAAGACCAACGGCTTCGAGCGCTCGCAGATCCTGGGGCTGACCGCCTTCATCGGCCTGTCCGCGCTGACCGGCCGGCTGGTGGGCGGCTGGCTCATCGATCGCTTCTGGGCGCCGGGCGTGGCCCTGGTGATCCTGTGCCTGCCGGGCATCTCCTGCTGGCTGATCGCCCAAGGCCAGATGAGCTATGCGATGGCGCTGCTGTCCATCGTGCTGATCGGCTTTGCGGTGGGCGTGGAGTACGACCTGCTGGCCTTCCTCGTGGCGCGCTACTTCGGCATGCGCAGCTACACGCAGATCTATTCGCTGCTGTACTGCTGCTTCGCCATCGGCACCGGCTTCGGCCCGGCCGTGTTCGGCTGGAGCTTCGACAAGACGGGCTCCTATGTCGTCGTGCTGACAGCGGCCGGCATTGCGCTGGTGCTGAGCGCCTTCGCCTTGCTGGGTTTGGGGCGCTATCGCAGCTTCGAGAACAAGTGATGAAGACTCAAACCCTGCACATCAACGGCCAGGCCCGCCAGGTCGAGGCCGACCCCGCCATGCCCCTGCTCTGGCTGCTGCGCGACACGCTGGGCCTGACCGGCACCAAGTTCGGCTGCGGCATGGCGCAATGCGGCGCCTGCACCGTGCACCTGAACGGCCAGGCCACGCGCGCCTGCGTGACGCCGGTCGCGGCCGCTGCCGGCCAGAAGATCACCACCATCGAAAGCCTGGCCGCCGGCACCGACAAGGTCGCGCAGGCGGTGCTGGCCGCGTGGGTGCGGCACGACGTGGCCCAGTGCGGCTACTGCCAAGGGGGCCAGGTCATGACGGCCACCGCCTTCCTGAAGAGCCTGCCGCGCGGCAGGCAGCCGAGTGCAGCCGAGATCGACGCGGCGATGTCCGGCAACCTGTGCCGCTGCGGCACCTATGCGCGCATTCGAGCGGCAGTCGCCGACGCGGCGCGCGCGTTGGCCTGAAGGCTAGCTCCGGCTCGCGTTCCACTCAAAACGGAAGGGCCCTGGCGGGCAAGCGCAGGAATCCGACGAAGCGTTGAATGCGTGGGATGAGCTGCATCACGCATGCGAAACCGGGCACTACGCTTTGATTCCCTTCTGCCTTGGAGCCCGTTTTGAGCCGAACCCGAAGCTTTCTCGCCGGCATGACTGCCTGCGCCACATTCATCGCTGCCGTCACGCTTCTGACGGGCGCCAAGGCGCCGCCGACCAAGTTCGAGGAGATCGACGTTGGCCGCATCAACATCCGGGAGCCCGATGGCCAGCTGCGCATGGTCATCTCCAACCGCGAGCAGTTCCCAGGCACACCGTGGAAGGGTGCCGAACAGCCAAGACCGGATCGACGCACCATGGCGGGCATGCTTTTCATCAACGATGAAGGCACGGAGAACGGCGGGCTGATCCAGAAGGGTGCCATCGGCGCGGACGGCAAGGTGAATGCCGGCCTCAGCCTGACATTCGACCGCTTCCGGACGGACCAGGTGCTCCAACTGCTGCATGCGGAACAGGACGGACGTGTCCGCACCGAGATCGCGATCAACGACGAAGCGGACCCGCTCAAGCTGGACCTGCCGCAACGCAAGGAGTTGCTGCGCGAGTTCTCGACCCTGCCGACCGAGGAGCGCCGCGCCGAGATGGCAAAGCTGCGGGCAGAGGGCTTGCTGCCGCAGAACCGGGTGCGCATCGGCACGACGGCCGACCGCGCATCAGCCTTGCAATTGAGCGATGCACAGGGACGGCCTCGGCTGCTGCTGCTCGTCACTGCGGATGGCAAGCCGAGCATTCAGATGCTCGATGACAAGGGCAAGGTCGCACGAACGATCTCGCTGGATACAGCGCTTTAAGCGCCACATCGGCACGAACCGGCAGCCACGTCGGATGCCCGCAAAGAAGAAAAGGGAGCCCCGAGGCTCCCTTTTTTTGTGCGGTCGCCAACCTCGCGCGCGCTCAGAACGGCTTGACCGCCCCCATGAACGCCACCGACAGGATGATCACCCAGTAGCAGTAGGCGATGAAGCGGCTGATGCGCAGCGAACGCTCCAGCGTGGCCTCGACCTTGGGGTTGGGGCCCTTGGCCAGCTCGCGGAACATCATGGTCCATTCACGCATGACAAAGCGCAGGTACAGGCCGATGACCAGCGTGCCCGAGTACAGCAGGACCTTGATGGAGAACCACTTCTGGCCGGGCTCCGCCGCGAACGGGCCGTGGCCCAGCAGCGAGCTGATGGCACACACGGCCAGCACCGGGATCAGCACGAAGCGCACACGCTCGTCGAGCATGGTCAGGCGGATGCCGGTGTCGCTTTCGCGGTAGAAGAAGGCCGCGAGGCACAGGCCCAGCCAGCTCAGCGCCACCACCCACATGCCCGTGAGCCAGGCACCACCCAGCGGCTGCGTGCCCCAGAAGTGGCCCATGTGCAGGCCCAGCGGCAGCAGCAGGATGATGCCGGAGCGCGCCAGGATGTCGATGCGATAAGCCGTCTCCATGTGGCGGCGGCGCTCCTCCATCGGCAGCGTGCGGTTCACGATGTGCCGGGAGAGGTTGAAGATGCCCCACTCGCCACCTAACCAGTAAACCATGCAGACGATGTGGACCCATCGCAGCACGGCCAGTTCATTGAATTCCATACGATTGCTTTCTATTGAAGGATGAGTGCGACTCGGCCTTCATGATCTGCGTTGCAGCAGCCTCTTGCCGACTGGCGATGACGCTTGTTCGGCCTGCGAATGTGGGCGCTCAACGGCCGCGAATCAGCACCTTGCCGAGGTGCTCTGCGGCCTGCAGATGCGCATAGGCCTCGGCCGCGTCGTCGAAGCCGAACTCGCAGTCGATGACCGGCGCAAGCCCGTTGGCGGCGGCCGCGCGCACCAGGCGCTCCAGCATGCTGCGGCTGCCCGAGGTGATGCCCTTGAGCACGAGGTTCTTCAGCACCAGCGTCGTGAAGTTGGGCAGGCTGGTGGCGCCGTAGCCGCCCAGTGCGCCGATGACGGCGATGCGCGCATTCGGCGCGGCCGCGTCAATGGAGGCCGGCAGCGTGGCCAGGCCGCCCGTTTCAAGAATGATGTCGGCGCCCTGCCCGCCGCTGGCGCGCAGCAGCTCGGTGGCCCAGTCGGGATGGGTGCGGTAGTTGACGGTGATGTCGGCCCCCAGCTCGCGGGCCAGGTCCAGCTTGGCATCGCTGGACGAAGTGATGGCGACGCGGGCGCCGTGCATCTTGGCCAGCTGCAGCGCAAAGATGGATACGCCGCCGGTGCCCAGCGTCAGCACCAGGTCGCCGGCCTGTACGCGGCCTAACTCCACCAACGCATGCCAGGCCGTCAGGCCCGCCGCGCACAGCGGCGCGGCCTGCGCATCGCTGAGTGCATCGGGCACGGTCACCAGCGCCGCAGCGGGCAGCAGCACCGTTTCCGCCAGCCAGCCGTCGAGCGAGGTGCCGAGGTCGGCAGCAAAGATGCGCGGGTGGAAATCGCCATCGATCCAACTGACGAAGTGCGAACAGATGACGCGCTCCCCCACGGCCAGCTCGCCGCAGCCAGCGCCCAGCGCGATGACCTCGCCCACACCGTCACTCAGCGGAATGCGCGTCTCGGGCCGCAGCGGGCCGTAGCGGCCCTGCAGCACCAGCAGGTCGCGGTGGTTCAGGCAGGCGGCACGCAGGCGCACCAGCACCTGGCCGGGGCCGGGCGCGGCTTGCGGGCGGCGCACCGCGCGCAGGCCGGCCAGGCCCTGCTGGGGGCCGATTTCATAGGCTTTGATCATCAGGTGTCGGTCTTGTCGAGCCGTATGGGCAGCGAGCGCACCGGCTTAGCCGTAAGCCGGGCGACGGCGTTGGCCACGGCGGCCAGGATGGGCACGCTGCCGGGCTCGCCGATGCCGGTGGGCGCGGCGTCGCTGGCGATGCTGTGCACCTCGATGGCCGGCATCTCGTGCAGGCGCAGCACCGGGGCGTCGTGGAAGTTGCTCTGCTGCACGCGGCCCGACTCCAGCGTCAGCTCGTTGTGCAGCACGGCGCTGAGGCCCCAGGCGATGCCGCCTTCCATCTGCGCGCGCAGCGTGCCGGGGTTGATGACGACGCCGCAGTCCACCACGCAGACCACGCGTTCGACGACGACCTGGCCCTGCTCGATGCGCACCTGCGCGACCTGGGCGACGACGGTCTTGTAGGCCTCCTGCACGGCCAGCCCGAGCGCGCGACCGGGCGGCAAGGCCTGGCCCCAGCCGGCACGCTCGGCCGCCAGGCGCAGCGCGGCGGCGTGGCGCGGGTGGGCGCCCAGGTGGGCGAGGCGAAAGGCCAGCGCGTCCTGCCCGGCGGCGCGCGCCAACTCGTCCATCATCACCTCCTTGCTGAAGGTCGTGTGGTTGTAGCCCAGCGCGCGGTAGGTGTGCACCGGCACGCCGACATCGGGCTTGACCCAGCGCGTGCGCGCATGCGGCACCGTGTAGCCCTCGGCCAGCTGGCCTTCGGTGATGAAGGGGTCGGGTCTTGCCGGCACGCCGGGTTTGAGCATGCTGGGCGAGAAGGACTGCGCGACGATGGTCTGCTCGATGGCCAGCAAGCGGCCTTGCGCGTCCAGCCCGGCGCGCAGCCGGTGCAGGTTCATCGGCCGGTAGTAGCCGCCGGTGATGTCGTCCTCGCGGGTCCACATCAGCTTGACGGGGCGCGCGTCGCCGGCGGCAGCCTGCGCACGCAGCAGCTCGGCCAGCTCGCTGATCCAGTCGGCGCTGAAGGTGGCGCGGCGGCCGAAGCTGCCGCCCGAGGGCAGCAGGTGCAGCGTGACCTTGTCGGCCGGCAGCCCGAGGAGGCGCACCGCCGCGCGGTGATCGGCGCTGGGGTTCTGGCAGCCGGCCCAGATGTCGCAGCGGCCGTCGCGCAGCTCGCCCACGGCGGCCAGCGGCTCCATCGGCTGGTGGGCCAGGTAGGGCAGCTCGAAGTCGGCGGACAAGACCTTCGCGGCGCCGGCCAGCGCCTGGGCTGCGTCGCCGCGCACGAGGGCGTCGATGCCGGGGTCGCCGGCGGAGGCCAGGCGCTTGAACTCGGCCTTCAGCTCGGGCGTGGAGCGCGTCTCGGCCTGGCTGTCGTCCCAGACTATCTTCAGCAGCGCGCGGCCCTGGATGGCCACCCAGCTGTTGTCGGCCACCACGGCCACGCCCTGCGGCAGCCGGTACACGGCGCGCACGCCGGGCAGGGCCAGCGCGGCGGTGGCGTCGAACGTGCGCACGCTGCCACCGAAGCGCGGCGGGCGCTGGATGACGGCGATGCGCTGGCCGGGCCGCTGGATGTCGATGCCATAAGCCGCCGCGCCACGCGCCATGTCGGCGGAACCCAGCCGGCCGCCTTCACGGCCGATGAGGGTGTAGGCGGCGCGGGATTTCAGCGGCACGCCGCTGGGCACGGGTAGCTTGCCGGCCGCCTCGGCCAGCTCGCCGTAGGCCAGCTGCCGGCCGGTGGCGCCATGCATCACGCGGCCACGGTGGGCCGTCAGCTCATCCGCCGGCACACCCCAGCGCTGCGCCGCCGCCTGCACGAGCATCGCCCGCGCCACGGCGCCGGCCTCGCGCAGCTGCTGCCAGCTGTTGGCCACCGAGGTGGAGCCGCCGGTGGTCTGCCAGCCGAACAGCGTGTGCTTGTACAGCGTCGGGTTGAAGGGCGCGGGCTCGCTGCGCACGCGGGTCCAGTCGGCGTCCAGCTCGTCGGCGAGGATGGTGGCCAGGCCGGTGGACACGCCCTGCCCCATCTCCAGGTGCTTGATCAGGATGGTGATCTCGCCGCTGGGCGCGATGCGCACGAAGGGCTGGCTCAGGCCGCCGGCAGCGGGCGGCTCTACAGCCTCGGCCGGCAGCCCCAGCACCAGGCCGGCACCCGCGCCGGCCAGGCTGATGAACCGGCGGCGGGTGACGGCGGTGCTCATGCCGCGACGGCGCTGCGACGGCCGGGCCAGACCGGCGGCTTGGGTGCCGGCAGGCCGGTCTCGGCCAGGCAGTTCTCTCTCAGCGTGGCCAGGTCGGGGCCGCGGTCGAACACGGCCAGCGGTGCGCGGCTGGCGCGCATCTCGGCGCGCAGCGCGGCGGTGGCGGCCTCGTCCACCGTCAGCGCGGGCGTGATGACGACGCCGTAGCGGCGCGCGCCTTCGGCCGTGACCAGACCACGGCGCACTTCCAGCGCCACCGTCTCGGCCTCGCGCTCCAGCGGGTCGCCCCAGCCACCGGCGCCCCAGGTGACGAAGTGCAGCTGGTCACCCGCCTGCACGGCGATGGAGTCGCACTTGGCGGGCAGCGACTGCTCGCTGCCGTCAACGCGCTGCAGCGTCTTGAACGAGCGCTGCGCCGGCTGGCCGCCGTTGACGCCCCAGGGCGGGATGAACCAGCGGTCGTCGTGGATGGAGATGTTGCCGGCCTCGGTGAAGCGGTAGGTCATCAGGATGCCGTTGCCGCCGCGGAACTTGCCGGCGCCGCCCGAGTCGGGCACGGTCTCGTAGCGCTCGATGACCATCGGGAAATAGCGCTCCAGGAATTCGTTGGGCACGTTGGTGAAGCCGGGCCACAGCGAGTGGCCGTCGGCGCCATCGCCGAACGGCCGACCCGGGATGCCGCCAAAGCCGATCTGGAACAGCTGGAACCAGTCGCCCTGGCCGCCGTCATCATTGGCACGGTGGCCCGAGAACATCAGGTGCGGGCTGGACGAGAAGCCGGCCGCGCACAGGAACTCCGGCGTCTTCTGGCCCAGCAGCGCGCCCAGCACGTCGAAGATGCGGCCCAGCGCGTGGGTCCGGCAGCTGAGCGCTGCGGGGAACTTCGGCTTGAGCAGCGAGCCCTCGGGGATGCGCACATCGACCAGGTCATAGAAGCCGTCGTTGAACAGCACCTGCGGGTCGAACACCATGATCATGTAGATGCCGAAGAACATCTTGAACATGTTCTCGTTCAACAGGTAGTTGATCGAGGAGGTGGACTGCGGATCGGTGCCGGCGAAGTCGAGGATGACGCGCTCACCCTCGCGCCACATCGTGCACTTGATCTTGAACGGGCCGAAGCCGCGGCCGTCGTCGCAGAGGTAGTCCTCGAAGGACACCGGCGCCTCGCCGATCTGCGTGCTGATCAGGTGCTTCATCGCGCGGTGGTTGCGCGCCAGCAGTTCCTGCGTGGCGGTGTCGAACACCTCGTCGCCGAAGCGCTCGCACATCTCGTCGATGCGCCGCGCCGCGACGCGGCAGGACGCCACCAGCGCGTGCAGGTCGGCCTTGCACCACTCGGGCATGCGCGACTGGTTGACGTTGATGCGGACGATGTCCTCCTGCAGCTGGCCCTTGCGGTAGAGCTTGACCGGCGGCAGGCGAAAGCCTTCCTCGAAGATGCTGGTCGCGTCGGTCGGCAGCGAGCCCGGCACCTTGCCGCCCACATCGGTCATGTGGCCGAACATAGCCGCCCAGGCCATCAGCCGGCCCTTGCGGAACACCGGCAGGATGACGAGCTGGTCGTTCAGGTGGCTGATGGCGCCTTCGCAGGAATATGGGTCGTTCAGGAAGATGACGTCGCCGTCCTCGATCTCGCCGTCGTAGTTGCGCAGGAAGCCGTCGATGAAGGAGCCGAACTGGCCGACGACCATGCGGCCGTGCCGGTCGGCGATCAGCGGGAAGGCGTCGCCCTGCTCGCGGATGCCCGGCGACAGCGCGGTGCGGAACAGCGTCGCGTCCATCTCCACGCGCGCATTGCGCAGCGCGTTCTCGATGATGTCCAGCGTGATGGGGTCGACCGTGGCGCCGCCCAGCGGCGTGGTGGCGGTTTCGATGATGCGTGCAGGCATTGGGCTAACTCCGGTTTCAGGCGGGGTTGATCAGGATGTTGCCGAAGGCGTCCACGGTGCCGACATGCTCGGCCAGGATGACTGTCGTGGAGTCCATCTCGCAGACCACGGCGGGGCCGGGGATCACGTCGCCGGCACGCAGCCTGGCGCGGTCGTAGATGACGCCGGGCACGAAGCCGCCGGTGGCCCACATCTGGTGGTCGCGCAGCTTGGCGGCGATGGGGTTGCCGTCGCCCTTGGGCAAGGCCAGCGCCGGCAGGTCCAGCGCCTTGCCCAGGGCCACGGCGCGCAGGTTCACCAGCTCGGTCTCGGTGTCCATGCTGAAGGTGAAGAGGCGCTTGTGGGCCTCGTGGAACGTGGCGTTGAGGCCCGCAAGCCCGGTGCCGGCCACGAAGTCGTCCAGCGTGACCGGCAGCGGCACCTCGAAAGCCTGGCCGGCATAGCGCATGTCGGCTTCGAAGCGCAGCTCGATCTCGTCGGCGGCGACGCCTTCGCCGAGCAGGGTCTGCTGGACCTGGTCGCGCATGGTCTCCAGCATCGTCACGACCTGGGCATCGCTGCTGCGCGAGACCAGCTGCGAGAAGGACCGCGCGGTCTCGGTGCGCATGCGCGTGGTGGCATCGCCCAGCGCGCACAGCACGCCCGGCGAGACGGGCGACACGGCCGGCCAGGAGTTCATCAATTTGGCCACCGCATTGACATGCAGCGGGCCGGCGCCGCCGAAGCCCATCAGCGCGAAGTCGCGCGGGTCGTAGCCCTGCTGCACGGAGATCATGCGCAGCGCGCCGAACATGTTCTCGTTGACGATGTCGATGATGCCGCGGGCTGCGTCGTAGAGGTCCACGCCGAGGTCGTCGGCCACCTTCTGCACGGCCGCGCGCGCGCCTTCGCGGTCCAGCTTGAAGGTGCCGCCCAGCAGGTTCTCGGGCAGGTAGCCCAGCACCACGTTGGCGTCGGTCACCGTGGCCACCGTGCCGCCCCGGCTGTAGGCCACTGGGCCGGGCACTGCACCGGCCGACTCGGGGCCGACCCGCAGCGCTTTCGTCAGCTCCGGAATCTTGGCAATGGAGCCGCCGCCGGCGCCCACCGTCTTCACGTCCAGCGCCGAGACGCGCACGGTCAGGTGGCCCACGTCGGTGGTGCGCACCAGGCGCGGCTCGCCGTTCTCGATCAACGCCACGTCGGTCGACGTGCCGCCCACATCCAGCGTCAGGATGTTCTTCAGGCCGGCGTTCTTCGCCACCCACAGCGCGCCGGTCACGCCACCGGCCGGGCCGGACATCAGCAGCGAGACGGGCTTCTCTTCGGATGCTTCGGAGGACATCAGCCCGCCGTCCGAGCGCAGCAGCGAGATGCGGCCCTTCATGCCCAGCTCGCGCAGCTTGCTGCGCAGGTTGCGCACATAGCGGCTGACGATGGGGCGCACCGAGGCGTTGGCCACCGTCGTCAGCGTGCGCTCGTACTCCTGCATCTCGGGCAGCACGACATGCGACAGCGACACCGGCACGTCGGGCAGGATCTTCGCCGCCAGTTCGGCGACGCGACTCTCGTGAACGCCGTTGACGTAGGCATTCATCAGCGAGATGGTCAATGCCTCGATGCCGCGCGCCTTCAGCAGCTGCAGCTGGGCGCGGATGTCGGCCTCGTCCAGCGGGCGCAGCTCGCGGCCTTGCGCATCCAGCCGGCCCTTCACCTCGACCGTGTCTTCCAGCTTGGCCAGCGGTTCGGGCTTGGGCCAGACGATCCAGGCCGCCAGGCCACCCGGCACCAGCGAGCGCGCCACCTGCATCATCTGCCGGTAGCCCTCGGTCACCACCAGGCCGACGCGGGCGCCCTTGCCCTCCAGCACCGCATTGGTGGCCACCGTCGTGCCGTGCAGGAAGACCTCGATGTCGCTGGCGGCGATGCCGGCCTTCTCGCAGATGGCACGCACGCCGACGAGGATGCCCTCGGAGGAATCATGCGGTGTCGAGGGCGTCTTGTGGCGCCAGCAGCTACCGTCGGCGTCGTTGAACAACAAGAGGTCGGTGAACGTGCCACCGACGTCCACACCCAGGCGATAGGCCATTGGAAAGCTCCAGCATTGCGTCCTTGAGCAGGACCGATGCGTGGATTCTTTCCAGGCTCAGGCTGGAGCCGAAGACGGTGCGCGTTCGTGTTCGCCTGATGGCTATTGCCTGAACGACAGGCCGGAGACGGTCACGCCGTCCTTTCATCGTCGTGGTTGCACGGCTGGCGGGGTTTGTTACGTGCGAGCGCCACACCATCGACATCGCCGCCGGTCTCGAACACGGCGAGGGCCTGCCGCTGTGCTCGCGACCCTATGCGGCATGCGCCAGGCCGCCGGGTTGCAGCGAGCAGCGCGTGCTGACGCACCTGAACGCCTGGCGCCGCAGCGGCCAGCTCGAGGGCCTGACGCTGAAGCCCCCGCCCACGCCGGTGCCGCGGCCGGGGTTGCTGGCGCTTTGGCGGCAGGTCGCGCTGCCCGCTGCGCTGCCGGCGCGTCTGCTGGCCTTGCCGGGCATGGACCGCGTGGTGCCGGGCCCGGGCTCGCCCGCCTGGCCCTGGCGCCTCAGCGTGGTGATGTGCACGGCACCGCTGCGGGATGCCGCCCCCTGGCGCGAGCGGCTGGCCGAGGCCGGGCTGGCAGCACCGCCCGACGCCTGCCTGCCGCTGCGCATCGAACAGCCGCGCGATCAGGCCTTGCTGTTCGACACCGGCGACGCTCAGGGCGGGGGTTAGGCGGCTGACGCCCCCAGCAGCACACTGGGCGTCAGCACGGCGCGCGCGCCGCCAGGCCGGCCACGCTGGCGAACAGTGCGGGCACCGTCATTCGAGGGCCGCAGGCTCGTTCTCCGTGTGCCGCTCAGGCTCCGTGGTGCGCAGGATTTCGTTCAGCACGGAGGTGGCGTAGTTCCCGGCGGGCAAGGAGAACGTGAGCAGCAGTTGATCGGCCTGCGGCCATGCCCATGACAGGTCCGCCGGCCAGGCCACCAGCGCACGGCGCTCCTGGTCCAGGCCGGCGTGTTCCATGCCGTCGCACAGCACGGCGTGACGAGCAGCCACGCCGTTCTCCAGCGCCTGCGCCTGATCGGTGGTGATCACGCGGCCGCGCCCCCACAGCGGCCCGGTGGGCCGACCCGCGTCGTCCATCACGTCGCCGGGCAAGGCCTGGCCCCAGAGCCCCTGTTGGATGCGCAGCGCCAGCACTTCGTTGAAGACAAAGGAGCGCACCGCCGACAGGTAGATGCCCTTCTTCTTCGGGTTGCGCACGCGGATCTCTCGCGCCAGCATGGCCCTGCCCTGCTCGACGTTGCCGCCGTCAAAGCCGAAACGCTGGGCGCCGAAGTAGTTGGGCACGCCCTGCGCCGCCACGGCCTGGAGGTTGGCCTCGATGGCAGCTCGTTCGCCGCCCACGTCACGCAGCACGATGCGAAAAGCGTTGCCCTGCAGGTCCCCGGGGCGCAGCTTCTTCACGTGGCGGCTCTGGCCCAGCACCTTGAACTCCGGGTGCTGAAGCTGGGTCAGGTCGGGCGTCTCGCCCTTCGGCAGATAAATGCTGAACCACTGACGCGTGATGGCGTAGCGGTCCTTGAGGCCGGCATAGCCCACGTCTCTTTCCTGCACGCCGGCGGCGTCGGCCAGTTGCTGGGCGACGAAGGCGGTGTTGGCACCGTTCTTTTCGACGTCCAGCCAGATGTGTTCGCCCGCCCCCGAGGGCAGTTGCAGCGGCAGTTCGGTGACGATGAAATCCTCGTTGAGGCCTTTCAGCGTGGCGCTGGCGCCGCTGGCCGGATAAGCGTTGGGCCAGGTCGGCAAGGTCGTGTAGTGAGCGTCGGTCATGAGGGGCCTGAAGGCAGCAGCTGGAGTCGGGCAACGCTGATCGAGCCCGTCCTTCCGGCTTGATCGGGTGGCAAGGCAGCGCCGCGTCGGCATGATGCTCGCACGAAGCCCGCCACACGCGCAGCGGCCGTCGACCAGGGTGCGGAATTCCAGCAGCGTCGCCGGCTGACCCGGCGCGCTGTGTTCCTGCAGGCGATCCAGGCCGAGCTGCTGGCGCTCGGCGGCGCCCGTCAGGCCACGATGCCCAGGCGCACGGCGGGCCGGTGCTTGGGCGCGGCGTCGGACTGCCGGCGGATCAGCGTGTAGTCCATCATCTGCTGGCCGAAGGGCAGGTTGACGCCGTTGCGGGCGGCGCGGATGTGGCGCACCAGCATGTCTACCGCCATGCTGGCCATGTCGCCGACGGGCTGGCGCACGGTCGTCAGCTCGGGCCAGATCGTCGTGGCCAGCGGTGCGTCGTCGAAACCCACCACGGTCAGGTCGCTGGGCACGTACAGCCCCAGCCGCTGGGCGACCGCCACGGTGGCCGCTGCCATGTCGTCGTTGCTGGCGAAGATCGCCGACGGCCGCCGGCCGCCGGACAGCAGCAGCTCGGCGGCGTCCAGCCCGGAGTGGTAGGTGAAGCGGCCCTGCACCGCCTGGATGTCGTGCTCCGGGTCCAGCCCGGCCTCGGCGACGGCAGCGCGAAAGCCCGCGAGGCGGCGCTCGCTGCTGCTGTGACCGGGGTCGCCCATGATGAAACCCAGCCGCTGGTGGCCCAGGGCCAGCAGGTGGCGGGTCATCTCGTAGGCCGCCTTGTAGTCGTCGATGCTGACGCCGTGGCACAGCGGCGACGGCCGGCCTGCAGAGACGGTCACCGCAGGCGTGCCGCTGCGGGCGATCAGGTCCAGCAGCGCCTGCGATTCGCAGAACGGCGGCGGCAGGATGACGCCGTCGATGCCCGTGGCGATCATGTTCGCGACCGCCTCCTCGCCGTCGTCGGCCGCGTCGCAGTACTGCGCATTGAGCTGCACATGCCGCAGGCTGATCTTGCTCAGCAGACCCAGCATGAAGCCGCTCAGGTAGCCCGCGCGGCTGTCGCTGTAGAGCAGCCCCAGCATGATGGGCCGCGAGCCGGCCAGCTTGCGGGCCGCCGGGTTGGGCGTGTAGTTCAGCGCGGCGACCGCGGCCTGCACCTTGGCTCGAGCCGCCTGCTTCACCGTCGGCTCGCCGTTCACGACACGCGACACGGTCATGGTCGACACCCCCGCCAGCCGGGCGACATCGGTCACCGTGGCCGGCTTCGGGCTGCTGCCCGGCTGCGCTGCGTGCTTCATGAACATCCTTTCAAGCGGGGCGGGATGCCCACTGATATATCAGTGGACATCCTAAAAAGCGCCGCCTGAGCCAGGTAATCAATTTTCAGAGCGATTCGATGCCGAGATGGGTATCAATGCACTCAGCACGAGGTGATTGACAGCCGCCGTTGAGGCAGGCGATGACCAAAGCCGCATCGCTCGACGGCCACAAGTCATCGGCCCGGCCGAGGGCGGCGGCGCTCCGCCCTCGGTCCGTCAGGCCACTGCGCCCAGGCGCGGGCGCGAGCGGGGTGCCGCGTCGGACTGGCGGCGCACCAGCTCGAAAGGCATCAGCACATGCTCGCGCGGCAGCGGCTCGCCATTGCGGCGGGCGCGCAGATGGCGCACCAGCAGTTCGACCGCCGCGCCGGCCATCGCCGTGATGGGCTGGCGCACGGTGGTCAGCTCGGGCCAGATGGTGGTCGCCAGCGGCGCGTCGTCGAAGCCGACGACAGCCAGGTCGCCGGGCAGGTCCAGGCCCATGCGGTGGGCGATGGCCACGGTGGCGGCAGCCATGTCGTCGTTGCTGGCGAAGATGGCGGTCGGCCGCTGCGGCGCCGCCAGCAGCGCCTCGGCGGCGTCCAGGCCGGAGCGGTAGCTGAAATCGCCTTGCGCCACCACGCTCGCGGTCGCCGGGTCCAGCCCGGCGTCGCGCAGCGCGCTGCGAAAGCCCGCCAGGCGCCGCTCGCTGCAGTGCTGCTGCTTGTCGCCCAGGATGAAACCCAGCCGCTGATGACCCAGCGACAGCAGGTGGCGCGTCATCTCGTAGGCGGCGCGCTGGTCGTCGATGCCGATGGCGTGGGCGCTGTCGCTGGGCCGGCCGCTGGACACGGCCACGGCCAACACGCCGTGCTCGGCCAGCTTCTTTAGCAGCGGCTCCGAGTCGCAGAACGGCGGCGGCAGGATGAGGCCGTGGATGCCGCCGGCGATCATGGCCTGGACTGTGGCCTCCTCGTCCTCGCGCAGCTCACAGCGCTGCACGTCCAGCTGCACATGGCGCAGGCTGGCCTTGTTGAGCAGGCCGATCATGAAGTCGGTCAGGTAGCCCACGTTGGCATGGTTGAAGACCATGCCGATGCGGATGGGGTCCAACTCGCCCGTGCGGCGCGCGGCCGGCTGGGGCAGGTAGTCCAGCGCGGCCAGCGCGGCGATGACCTTGTCGCGCGTTTCCGGCCGCACGCCGGGCTCCTCGTTGACGACGCGGGAGACGGTCATCGGCGAGACGCCGGCCAGCTCGGCAACGTCGGCAATCGTGGCGGCCTTGGTGCGACGCCGCTGACGCGCGGGTTGATTCAATCTCTACCTCGATGGTTGGCCGGCGTCCTCAGACTGCCCGTGGGCCGATCCGGCCCGCCCGCCGGAATGGTATGCGATTGTCGCCGACCACCCACAACGATGGTTGCGCGACCAACCAAGTCATCATGGCAGCCTTCGTCAATCGTTCACGCGTGCGGGCGCTCCAGACAGCCGCTTCCCGCCGGCCGCTGCACGCGTCGATTGGTAGCGCTACATGATTGCGCCGTTGTCGCTGCGCATGAGTTTCATCGGCCCGCCCGGCTGTGGAGGGTGACTTCGGCCGCTGCCAGGCCGTCGGCCTCGGCGCGCACGACCAGCTTGCCGGCAGCACCAACGCGGCCGCGCACGATGGCCAGCGCCTGGCCGCTGAAGGCCTTGCGGCTGGTGGAGGGAAAGGGCTCGAAGCTGGTGGCGTCGCCGTTGTCGGTGGCGACGATGTCGCCGGGGCCGTCGACGCTGAAACGGATGCGCGCGTCGGCGCGCGGCACGGGGCGGCCGGCGGCGTCGGTGATGGTCAGCGTGACGAAGCCGAGGTCGCTGCCGTCGGCGGCTATGGCCGCGCGGTCGGCCTTCAGTTCGAGCCGGGCTGCGGCACCGGCCGTGGCGACGCTGGCCGTGGCCCAGGGCTTGCCGTCGCGGTAAGCCTGCAGCTTCAGCTCACCGGGTTCGTAGACGACGTCGTCCCAGCGCAGCCGGTACTGGCCCGCGCCCTTCTTGCGCTTGCCCAGCGAGCGGCCGTTGAGGAACAGCTCGGCCTCGTCGCCGCTCGTGAAGGCGTGGACAGGCGTGACCTGCCCCATGCGTTCCGGCCAGGTCCAGTGCGGCAGCAGATGGGCCATGGGCAGCTCGGGCCGCCAGCGCGACTGGTAGAGCCAGTAGCGGTCCTTGGGGAAGCCAGCCAGGTCGACGATGCCCGAATACGAGCTGCGCGCGGCGTAGTAGGGCGTGGGCTCGCCGAGGTAGTCGAAGCCGGTCCAGACGAACTCGCCAGCGACGTAGGGGTGGGCGTCCAGCGCGGCGAACACCTTGTCCGCCGACGAGCCAAAGTCCACCGCGTACAGCTCGTAGCCGCTGACCTGCAGCGCCTTGGAATCGCCGCCGCGGCCGTCGCGCGTGATGGAGCTGCTGGCCGACGTGACCGGGAACAGGTAGACGCCCCGGCTGCTGAAGGCCGAGGCCGTCTCGCTGCTGAGGATGAGCTTGTCTGGGAAACGCTTGTGGAAGTTGGGGTATTGCGGCGGCGTGCGGATGCGGTCCGTGCCGACGAACTCGGGGTCTTGGCGTATGCCCTCGCCCTGGTAGTTCAGGCTGATCAGGTCCACCTCGGCCGGCAGCGGCATGTCGGACTTGGCGAAGTTCATCGCCGTCGTCGTGGGCCGCGTCGGGTCTTCCTCGCGGGCGATCTCGTGCAAGCGGCGCGCGACGGCGGCGCCGGCCGCGCCGGTGTATTGCTCACCGACCTCGTTGCCGATGCTCCACATGATGACCGACGGGTGGTTGCGGTCGCGGCGCAGCATGGCGCGCAGGTCGGCCTCGTGCCAGTCCGGGAAGATGAGGTGGAAGTCCAGCGGCGTCTTCTTGCGCTCCCAGCTGTCGAAGATCTCGTCCACCACCAGCAGGCCCATGCGGTCGGTCAGTACCAGCAGCGCCGGGTCCGGCGGGTTGTGGGCCATGCGGATGGCGTTGGCGCCCATGGCCTGCAGGATCTCCAGCTGCCGCTCGGCGGCACGCACATTGAAGGCAGCGCCGAGCGCGCCGAGGTCGTGGTGCTGGTTGACGCCTTGCAGCTTCACCGGCTGGCCGTTGACGTGCAGGCCGGTGTTCGCGTCGAAGCGCAGCGTGCGGATGCCGAACGGCGTCTCGTAACGGTCCAGCACGCCGGCCTTGCCCTGCAGGCGCGTGACGGCCAGGTAGCGATGCGGTTGCTGCTGGGGCCTGGGACCCCACAGCCGCGGCTTGGCGATGCGCAGTGACATCGTCACGACGCCCTGCCCGCGCGCCGGCACGGCGACCTGCGGCTTGCGCGCTGTCACGACGACCTCGCCCATCGGCTTGCCGTCGGCGTCGAGCGCAAAGATCTCGGTCAGCACGTCGACGCGCGCCGCACTGGCACCGTCGTTGTCCACGCGCACGTCCACCGCCACGGTGGCCTCCTGTGCGGACACCTGCGGCGTCGTGATGCGCGTGCCCCAGTGCGCCACATGCACCGGCGCCGTCTTCGTCAGCCAGACCTTGCGATACAGGCCCGCGCCGGGATACCAGCGCGCCGACTCAGGCGGGTTGTCCAGCCGGATGACCAGCTGATTGGCGCCGCCCGGCTGGGCCCAGGGCGTCAGGTCCAGGCGGAAGGAGTTGTAGCCATAGGGCCAGCCGCCCACCAGCTTGCCGTTGAGCCAGACCGTCGCGTAAGACATCGCGCCGTCCACGTCCAGGAACAGCGAGCGGCCACGGTCCGATGCCGGGATGTCCAGCGCGCGGCGATACCAGACCGGTCCCCAGGTCTGCAGCCGGCCCATGCCGCCGTAGGGGCCGGTCTCCAGGAAGGGACCGGCGATGGCCCAGTCATGCGGCAGCGTGACGGCCTGCCAGCCGCTGTCGTCGAAGCCGGGGCGCACGAAGTCCACGTCGCTGCCCGGGTGTCCCTCGGGGCGGCGGTGGCGCCTGGCGGGGTCCTTGATGAAGGCATTGGCGCTGGGCAGTACCCAGGGCTTGAGCACGCGGTCCTGGGCACCGGCCTTGGCCTGCACGGCCTCGTCCGGGCGCGCGTCGGCCACCTTGCCGTCGGCCGAGGCCGTCACCTCGGGGCGCACGTCGTACATCAGCCGCGCCGTCGCGCCGACCGGGTCACCGCGATGGAAGCGCCAGCCAGTGGCCAGGTCGATGCGCTCACGCGCCACCGCCGGCAGCGCGGCCACGCAGGCCCACATCAAGCCGACGGCCACATGCCGCCAGGGTTTGCCAAGCATCCAGGTCTCCTGTGTTCTTGTTACCGTTCTCATCCACCCGATCGGCATGAGGTCCGCTAGGGGAAACGCCAAGGATTGTGAGATGGTTGATAAATATGATAGCGATACCAACCAATCCGACACAAGACTTCTCATGAAGTTGACGAAAGGCATGCCGTGATGGCGTCTGCGCTTGCGCCGCGACCCGACCTCCGAGCCAGGCTGCACGAGGTTGCCCGCGAAGCCGGTGTCAGCCTCGCCACCGTGGACAGGGTGATGAACGAGCGCCCCGGCGTCAGCGCCCGCACGCTGGCGCGGGTGCAGGACGCCGTACAGCGCCTGGCGCTGCAGGGCGACGCCAGCAGCGCGCCGCAGCCCCGGGCCGGCAGCTGGCTGCTGTGCTTTCTGCTGCCGGCCGGGCAGAACGCGTTCGTCGAGCAGCTGCGCGAGGCCTTGCACGCGCTGGCGCCCTGGCTGGCCGAGCAGCACGCCCGCGTGGATGTGCGCACCACGGACGCCTTCTCCCCGGCCGCCGCGTCGTCCGCCGTCAAGCGGCTGCGCGGCCAGTACGACGCCGTGGTGCTGATGCTGGAGGACCACCCGCTGGTGCGCGAGGCCGTGGAACGCATGGCCGGCGACGGCACCTGCGTCATCACGCTGGTGTCGGACATTCCCGCGCGCGCCCGCAATCACTTCGTCGGCATCGACAACCGTGCTGCGGGCCGCACGGCCGGCGCCCTGCTGGGCCGCTGCCTCACGGGCCGCAGCGGGCCCGTGGGCGTCGTCATGGGCTCGCAGGCGCTGCGCGACCACGCCGACCGGCTGCAGGGCTTTCGCGAGCTGATGGCGGCCGAGCATCCCCGGCTGGCGCTGCTGCCGCCGCTGCAATGCCAGGACCGCCCCGAGTCCGCCCGGCCGCTGGTGGCGCAATTGCTGGCCGAGCGGCCTGACCTGGCCGGGTTGTACAGCATCGGCGCTGGCAACGACGGCATCCACGCGGCGCTGCTGGACGGCGGCGGCGCCGGGCGCGTGGCCTGGGTCTGCCACGAGCTGACGCCCCACACCCGCGCGGCGCTGCTGGACGGCACGGCCAGCGCCGTCATCGGCCAGTCGGCCGCCCAGGAGGCGCAGCTGGCCTGCCGCCTGGCGCTGGCCCGGCTGACGCGCCAGCGCTGCCCGGCCGACGCCACGCCGCTGCGCATCGAGATCTACCTGAAGGACAACCTGCCATGAAGTTCCCCCTGGCCTCCCTGGCTTCCCGCGTGGCGCTCGCACTGGGCGCGGCGGGCCTGCTGCTCGCCGGCCTGCCGGCCCTCGCCTGGCAGGCCGACAACGGCGACGGCAGCTACAGCAACCCGCCGCTCAACGCCGACTACCCCGACCCCGACGTCATCCGCGTCGGCCACGACTTCTACTTCGCGACCACCACCTTCGCCAACTCGCCGGGCCTGCGCATCCTGCACTCGCGCGACCTCGTCAACTGGCGCATCGCCGGCCATGTGCTGCCCAGGCTGGAGGGCGGCCCGGCCTTCGACCTGACCGGCGGCAGCGTCTACCGGCGCGGCGTGTTCGCGCCCAGCCTGCGCTTCCACGACGGCGAATTCGTCATCGCCTTCACGGTGGTGGGCCAGAACACGCGCATCTGCCGCGCCGTCCAGGTTGCCGGCCCGTGGCGCTGCCATTCGCTGGACCGCGCGGCCTTCGACCCCGGGCTGTTCTTCGACCGCGACGGCAGCGCCTTCATCGCCACGGCCATCGGCAGCGACGGTACGGTGACGCTGTTGTCGCTGGATAAGTCGCTGAGCCGCGTCACCGAGGCGCGCAAGGTGCACTACATCCCCGGCGCGGAAGGCTCCAAGCTGATCCGCCGGGGCGACTGGTACTACCTGTTCAACGCCATCCCGCGCCGGCTGGCGATGACGATCTCGCGCGCCAAGGCGCTGACCGGGCCGTGGGAAACCATCAACGCGATCGACACGGCCACCAGCGGCGGCCACCAGGGCGCCATCGTCGACCTGGCCGACGGGCGCTGGTGGGGCTTTGTCATGCAGGACAAGCCCGCCATCGGCCGCATCACCAACTTCAGCCCCATCTTCTGGCAGGACGACTGGCCCGTCTGGGGCACGCCCGAGGCGCCCGGCCGCGTGCCGGCGCGGGCCGTCAAGCCCGTGCAGGGCCAGCCGCTGGCGCAGCCGGACACGAGCGACGAGTTCGACCGCCCGCAACTGGGCCTGCAATGGGCGTGGAACCACAACCCCGACGACACGCGCTGGTCGCTTGCCGAGCGGCCGGGCTGGCTGCGGCTAAAGGCCACGCGGGCGGACGGCTTCTGGACCGCGCGCAACACGCTGACGCAAAAAGGCCAGGGCCCGTACAGCCGGGGCGACGTGCGGCTGGACCTGTCAGGCCTGGCCGCGGGGGACCGCTGCGGCCTGGGTACGCTGGGCAAGGTCAACGCCGGCATCGCCGCCGTGCGCACCGAGGACGGTCGCCTGCGGCTGGAGCGGCACACGATCATCGACAACGGCGACCGCCAGCCCGCCACCACCCTGCCCGGCCCCAGCGCGGCGCTGGACGCGAACGGCGTGACGCTGCGGCTGGAGATGGACTTCGTGCGCGCGCGCGGCCGGCTGTCTTGGCTGGACGGCGAGGCCGCGAAGCCGCTGGGCGACGAGTTCGAGCTGATCTACGACTGGCGCACCGGCACCTTCCAGGGGCCGCAGGTCGCCCTCTTCTGCTTCAACACCGGCACGGGCAAGGCAGGCCAGGTGGACGTGGACTGGTTCCGCTTCAGCGACAAACGCGCCGAGTGAGCTCAGGGCCTGGCGTAGAGCGCGAAGGCGAAGTCGGCCGGTTGATCCTTCTTGTCCTTGAACAGCCTGCCGTCGAGGTAGGCCGCGCCGTCGGCATAGACGTCCTTGCGGCTGGCTCGCAGATAGACCGTTATTGAATTGCGTTCGCCGCGCAGTTCCAGCGCGTAGCGGTGGCCGGCCTTCAGCTGCACAGGCGCGCCGCCGACGAGGCTGATGTCCAGCAGGCCCGCGCCCTGCGGCTGGTAGGCCAGCGCCAGGCCTTCGCCCGCGCCCAGCAGGTCCGCGCCGGCGCCGTAGCTGGCCGCGTTCGCGTCCCCGGGACCCAGGTCCAGCAACGCCAGCCGCAGCGGCGCGTCGGCCTGCGTGCCATGGCCGTCACCGGCGTAGAGGCTGATGCGGCCGAGCGTGAAGTCCGACTTGGGCACGAAGGTCTGCGCGATGCGGCTGGCGCCGCCGTGGCTGTTGAAGCCGCGCGGCTCGGGGGCGTGCTCGAACGGCGACGTGACCGAGGCCAGCACCGGCTCGCCGCGCCAGGCCGACGGGTAGCCCTGGATGAACTGGCCGACACGCAGCCGCGCGTCCGAGCGGCCGAAGTCCGGCGCGGCAGGCCTCGAAGTGGGTAGGACCGGCGGGCGGCTCAGGCCTTCCGGCGTCTGCACGATGGGTGCGATGCTGCCGTCGTCCAGGTAGTGCAGGTAGTCCAGCGCCACCGAACGCCGACCGACGGCGCCGGTCTGGCCATCGGGCAAGGTCAGCGTGGCGTTGTGATAGGCCAGGTAGGACTGGCCCTTGAAGTCGTCGATGAGGCCGGCGTGGATGGTGTAGCTGTTCTTGGCCGTGCCGGTGATCATGCCGCGGTAGGTCCACGGGCCCTTCATGCTGGGCGCGGTGGCATAGGACAGGTGCTCCCACAGCCCCTGGTGGGCCATGGAGGCGTAGGTAAGGTAGTACAGGCCCTTGCGCTTGGAGAGCCAAGGGCCCTCGGTGTAGTTGGGCAGGGCGATCTTCTCGATAGGGCCATCCAGCTCGGTCATGTTGGGTTTGAGCTTGACCAGATGGAGCGTCGGGTTGCCCCAGGCCATCCAGGCGGTACCGTCGTCGTCGACGAAGACCGTGGGGTCGATGTCGTTCCAGCCGTAGGGGCCGGGCGTCATCTCCTCGGTGATGAGCGCCGAGCCGCGTGCGTCCTTGAACGGGCCGAGCGGGTTGTCGGCCACGGCCACGCCGATGGCCTTGCCCTCGTGGGTCTTGTCGTGCTGGACCGTCGTGTAGAGATAGAACCTGCCGTTGCGCCGCACGACCTGCGCGGCCCAGGCGTCGCGCACGGCCCACTTGAAGTCGGTGGCCCTCATCACCGGGCCGTGGGCTTGCCAGCGCTTCAGGTCTTTAGACGAGTAGGCGAGCCACTGGTTCATCGTGAACATCTCGCTGCCACGGGCCTCGTCATGGCCGACGTAGAGATAGACCGTGTCGCCGACCACCAAGGGCGCCGGATCGGCCGTGAAGACGTCGCGCAGCGCCGGGTTGCTGCCCGGCGCTGGCGCATCGGCGGCTGCTTGCGCCAGCAGCAGGCCGGCAGCGAGCGCCGCGACCATGCGTGTGAGAGAAGAGTGCATGTGACAAGCCCATGAAAAAGGCCGGCTCCAGGGAGCCGGCCGTGAAGCCCGAAGGCACACCAGAGACCGGCCCTGCGGGGCCGGCTTTCTCAAGCGGAGACCTCAGAAGGCGGCGCGCAGCGAGACGTTGTAGCTCGGGCCTGGCTTGTACTCGTCGAACGTGGCGCCGGGGAACTGCACCCAGGTGCGGCTGACCGCATCGGTGGCGTTCCAGACGCTGAGGTTCAGGCTGGTGTCGTACTTGAAGCCGAAGGCGTGCTTGAAGTTGATGCCCGCCGACGCGTCGTACTGCGTGCGCGCCGTCGTCCACATGTAGGCGCCCGGCGTGGACAGGCCCACGCTGGAGCCGACGATGTGCTCGGACTGGTGCTGGCGCGAGACGCGCATGCTGTAGCCGTTGCGCTCGTAGTACAGCGTCAGGTTGTTGGTGCGCGGTGGCACGCCGGCCACCGGCAGCGCATTGGGCAGCGTGTCCGTCTGCTTGGTGTAGGTGTAGTTGGCCGTGAAGCCGAAGCCCTTGACCGGCAGGAAGTCCAGCGGCTGCTGCCAGGTCAGCTCGGCGCCACGCACCTTCAGCTTGGCGGCAATGTTGAAGGGCTCGGTGATTTCTACGCGGTGCTGTGTCCGGCCGCCGCTGGCGGTGACGGATTGCAGCTGCGCGTCGGTCAAGCCCACTTCACCATACAGCGCGTCCAGTTGCGCCAGCGTGTAGCTGACGACACGGTTCGCCGGGCGGCCCGTCAGGTCCTTGCCGAAGGCACTCAGCGCCACATAGGCCTCGCGGGTCATGTAGTACTCGAGCGCCAGGTCGAAGTTGTTGGACTTGAACGGCGACAGCTTGGGGTTGGTCAGGTTGCCCTGGCGCGCGCCCTGGTCGCCGATGGTCAGGCGGGTCTGGCGCAGGTCGGCCGGGTTGGCGCGCGTCATCGACTTGGACCCCGAGGCGCGGGCGATCAGGCTGGGCGTGATGTTGTAGGCCAGCGAGAACGACGGCAACAGGTTGGTGTAGGTCGTCGACTCGTAGTTCCACAGCGACAGATCGTCGTAGCGGGCGCCGTTGATGTTGCCCAGCGCTGCATTGCGCGGGTCGGCCTGCGTGACGACTTCACCGATGGTCTGCTGGGTCTCCGTGAAGCGCAGGCCGGCGTTGTAGCGCAGCGTGCGGCCCAGCGGCTTCAGCACGCCAGTCACCTCGCCATAGGCACCGTAGACCTGCTCGCGGATGTAGCCGCCGCTGCCGTTGCCGAAGCCGCGGCGGATGTTGTCGCGGAAGTAGCTGTAGTCGGTGTCCTTGGCGAACTTGTCCCAGTCGACCGTGATGAAGCCCTGGCTGGACGCCATCGCGTACTCGGGCACGCGCGAGTTGGGGATGACGGAGCCCAGGTAGGCCAGCGGCGTCGTGACGCCGGCCGTCGAGCCCTGGCCGAAGCCGGGATAGGCGGTGGCCGGCAGCGCGCCGGTGGTCGTGCGGCCATCGCAGCCCGGCGTCTGCAGTTGGGTGTTGGGCTGGAAGAAGCGGTAGTTCATGTTGCCGCCGCAGGTCACGTTCATCCACGCGTCGGCGACCGAGTAGCCACGGTAGCGGCGCTCGATGTCATCGACGGTCACGCCCGCCTTGACGTTGAACATCTCGTCGCCCCACTTCACGTTCAGGCGGCCGCCGCTGGTCGTGTTGCGGCGGTCGTAGAGGTCCATGCGCAGGCCCGACAAGCCCTGGCCGGCCTGGTACCAGCCGAAGTTGGCCGGGTCGTTGACGTTCAGGTTGCTGGAGTAGGTCGGGATCTCGCCCGGGCGCGAGTTGTCGTAGGTGATGACCGAGTTGGGCGAGCGCGTGGCCAGCAGCACCGTGGGCATGTCACGGTAGAAGTCGCTGTAGGTCAGGTTGATATGGCCGTCGATGGTCCAGTCATCGTTGGGGCGCACCTCGAAACCGGGGTTGAAGCTCCAGAACTTGGTCTTCTCCTCCATCGGCCGGAACTCCAGCGACCAGAAGGTGTTGGCGAAGGTCGCCTTGGTCAGCACGCAGCCGCTGGTGCAGTCGCTGCGGTCGAACTCCATGCCGATGGGGATGGGCGTGTTCGCGCGCGTGCCGGCGTTCATCGCGTTGTAGACCATCTGGTTGGACTTCTGGGCACCCAGCATGTCCAGGTAGACGTCCCACTTCTCGTTGGGGCGCCACTGCAGGCTGACGATGCCGCTGGCGCGCTCGCGCTCGCCTTCATAGCTGATGTGGCGACCCAGGCGGCCCATCAGCGCGTTGTCGATCTGCTTGATGTCGGCGCCCGGGTTCAGGCCCAGCAGCATGGCGCGGTTGATCTGCGCGCCCGGCACGAGCAGGGGTCGCGCGTAGGCCGGCAGCGCGTCCAGCGCCAGGCCCGAGGGCACCGTGTCCGGCGTGGACTGCGAGCCGCCGCCGGTGTTGTTGGGGTTGTCGCCCGCGTTGGCCTGGAAGGACTTGAGCTGGAAGTTGCGCATGTCCACCGTCTGGAAGCCGGTGGTCTTGTACTTGGTGTTGCCCCAGGCCGCGCCGACCAGCACGCCGAACTCGCCCAGCGTGTTGTTGCGCCAGGTGTTGCTGACCAGCGCCGAGCCGGTGTCGCTCCACTTGCCGACCTGGTCGCGGTAGTTGCCGCTGAGCGTGAAGGCCGAGCGGAAGCCCTTCTTGTCGAAGGGGCGCACGCTGCGCATGTCCACCGTGCCGGCGATGCCGCCCTCCAGCACGCTGGCGCGCTGGCTCTTGTAGACCGTGGCGCTGCGGAACAGCTCCGAGGGCAGGAAGTCCATGTCGACTTCGCGGTTCGCGCTGATCGTGCCGCCCCAGTGGCCGGCCGATGCAGACGCCATCGGCGCGCCGTTCAGCAGCACGCGCGTGAAGTTGGCGCCCATGCCGCGGATGGAGATGTTCAGGCCCTCGCCGTCGATGGTGGCGCGGTTGACCCGCACGCCGGGCACGCGCGACAGCGAATCGGCGATGCTGGAGTCCGGGAACTTGCCGATGTCCTCGGCAAAGACCGTCTCGCTCAGGCCGATGTCGTCGCGCTTCTCGCGCGCCGCGTTCGCCAGCGAGCTGCGGTAGCCGGTCACGGTCACCGTCTCCAGCGTGTTCGCCTTGGCGGCCGGCGCCGAGGCGGCACCGGCCGGCGCCGGCACGCCCTGCGCGTAGGCGCAGGCGATCATGCCGGCCAAGGTGGTGGTTGCGAAAACATCGCGTGCCACACGCATGCGGCGCTGCCCAGCGCCCATTGAATACTCGTTCACTCTCGTCTCCTGGTTGGCCCCATGTCGGGGTCTTTGCTGATGCTCACCGCCTAAGAGGCGGTCGCGGACTTCTGGTAAATCAACCAAATGGTTGGTAACGCAATCATTTCAGTCTAGTGCCATCCCACGGGTGCTGCCCTATGGTTTTCCCGGTTCGTGTGGCGGCCCAGCCTCGGGGGCGGGGCTCAGGGGCCCAGGGCCTCGAAGTCCACCCAGGCGAAGTCGGCGGTCGCCGGCTTGTCGGTACTGCTCTGCGCGTACAGGCCCAGGTAGACCCCGGTGAAGCCGGTGGCCGTTTCGGTCGACAACTGGTGCGTGGGAACGCTGCACAGCGCCTGCCACTCCCCCGACGCCCCCGCCGCGCGCCAGGCCAGGCTGTAGCGCAGCGGGTCGGCGCGCACCTGCAGTTGCAGCGCCGTGGCCGGTGCAGGCGCCGAAGCCAGCACGCGCGGCGCGCCGCCGGTCTGCAGCACGCATTCCACGCGCCGCTCGCTGCCGCCGGTCACGCGCAACAGCGCATGGTGCGATTCATTCATGCGCAGCGCCAGGCCGGCCGCATCGCCCGCAGCCGCCGGGCTGAAATCCACTTCCGTCGCGAAGCGCTGGTTCAGCCGCTCCTGGCGCCGGCCGACGAAGGACGGCGTGCCCACCACGTCAAGGCCGTTGCGCGCGCCGATCAGGCGCAGTTGCCCGGGCCGGTCCGACAGCGACCACTGCCCCGCCGCCAGCGTGCGCAGGAAGGCCCAGTGCGGCGGCAGCTTGGCGCCCGCCGCGAAGGTCTCGCGCACCGCCGGCTGTGGCCAGGGGTGCCAGCCGGGCAGGCCCTGGGTCGGCTGCGGCTGGGCGAGCACGCCCTTCTGGCCGAACTCCGGCCAGCCATCGGCGCGCCAACGCACCGGCGACAACAGCGTCTCGCGGCCGATGTGGTGATGCCGCTTGCCGTCGGCCGCCTGCGGGCGTATGGCCAGCAGCGTGGCCCACCAGTCGCCCTTGGGCGTAGTCACCAGGTCGGCATGGCCCAGCGCCTGGAAGGGGTGGTCGGGCAGGTTGCGGTGGGTCAGCACCGGGTTGTCGGGATGCGCCTCGAACGGGCCCCAGGGCGAGCGCGACCGGGCCATCGTGATGCGGTGGTCATAGGAAGTGCCGCCCTCGGCGATCAGCAGGTAGTACCAGCCCTCACGCTTGTACAGGTGCGGGCCCTCGGGCCAGATGCCGCCCATGCCGCTCCACACCAGCCGCGGCTCGTCCAGCAGCTTGCCGGCCTTCAGATCCACGCGCGCCTGGTAGACCCCGCCGTTGCGGCCGCCGCCGTGGCGCGTGTAGTAGACGGTGCCGTCGTCATCGAAGAAGAACGACGGGTCCATGCCGAACACCGGCTCCGGCAGGCGCACGGGGTCGGACCACTCGCCGGCCGGGTCGGTCGCGGTGATGAAGAAGTTGCCGATGCCGCCCACGTCGGTCGTGACGATGTAGAAGCGGCCGGCCTCGCAGCGGATCGTCGGCGCGAAGATGGCCTGCGAACTCTTGCGGCCCACGAAGCTCAGCTGGCTTTCGCGCGACAAGGCATTGCCGATGAGCCGCCAATGCACCAGGTCCCGGCTGTGATAGACCGGCAGCCCCGGCAGGTATTCGAAGGTGCTGGTGACCAGATAGAAGTCGCTGCCCGAGCGGCAGACGCTGGGGTCGGAGGCGAAACCGCTCACCACCGGGTTGTCGAACGTCGCCGGCATGCCGCCCTGCGCCACGCCGGCCACCGGGAACCACGCCATGGCCGCAAGAAGAACGGCACCCACGCCTTGTCGAATCACCTGACTCACGCTGCTTCCCGAATGTTAGCTCTACCAACAAATATGGTACCGATATCAATTCGCAGCGATTCAAGGGTCTACCCGGCCCCGGCAAGGGCGGTCTGGCGGACGGGCCGACAAGCGCGCGCCAAAGGGCAGTTGCCGCGCCGATTCACCCGAATCGGCGCCTCAGCGGAGGTGATCGATAGCCAACTCGATATCGCCTTGGCGAAACAAGTCATTGCCCCAGCCGGCGTCTGCGCCCTAGACCACCTGCACACCGAGCGCCGAGACGATGACTGCGGCCTGCTCGGCGGAAATCGTGCTGCCCTTGAAGTGATGGATCAGGTCGCCGACCTGGATGTTCCCCAGCCTCGCCGCGCGCAGGTCCGCCCGGGCAAACCTCGCGTTCTTGAGCGCGGCACTCGTCAGGTTGCAGTCCGTCAGGACCGCCTCCGTGAAGTCGCACCCGGACAGGTCGGCGCCTTCGAAGTTGAGCCCCTGGAGCACCTGCTTGCGAAACGAGATGCCCCGCAAGTCCGCGCTGACCGCGAGGCTGTCCCTGAGGGTCAGGCCCAGCGTGACCGCGTCGGTGAACCGGGCCCCGGTCAGCTTCACTTCGCTGAAGGATGCCGATGAAAGCCGGGCCCGGCGCCAGTCGGTGTTGTTCAGGTCGCAGGACTCGAACTGGGCATCGGTCAGGTCGCACAGCTCGAACACCGCACCGGCGGCGCGGCAGCGGCGCCAGCGGGTACCGGCGAGCGAGGCCCGGGTCAGCCGCGTGCCCGTGAGCTGGCAGCCGAGGAACTCGGCGCCGTTCAGGTCCAGCCCTTGCAGGTCCTCGCCGTCGAACACGCAGTCTTGGAATTGCAGCGCTGGGCGCCCGGCGCCGAGGAGATGAGCCAGCCCTTGCCGATCAAGGTGCTGGCCGGATGCCGTGGGCGCGGAGGCAGGTAGTGCGAGTGTCATGAAGGGTCGGGGACTGCAGGAGCTTGAGTGGCCAGTGTCGCGCCCATCGCCAGCGGCGGCAGGCGCCAGGCGAGCACGGCGCTGACAGCCATCAGCGCGCACAGTCCCGGCAGGGCCAGCAGCAGCGTCGTCGGCGCGTGGCGCTGCCCGTCGGCGCTGTGGATCAGCGCGGCCACCAGGGCGATGCCGCCCACCGCCGCGAACTGCCGGCCCGCGTTGACGACGCCCGAGGCCCCGCCTGCCTGCTCACGCGGCACCGACTGCAAGGTCACCGCTGTCAGCGGCGGCCCGATGAAGCCCACACCCAGGCCCAGCAGGCCCTGGGCCAGCAGGCCGGGCCAGCCCATCACCTGGCGCACCGGCTCACCCCACAGGCCGGCCGCCGTCGACGCCATCAGGCCGATGCCCCCAGCCTGGATCGCCAGGCCCAGGACGATGCAACGCGAGCCGAAGCGGGCAAAGGCCAGCTTGCCCAGGTAGGTGACGCTGCACATCACGCCCAGCGCGATCGGCATGCACAGCAGCGACATCTGCGTGGCGCTCAGGCCAGCGCCCACCTGCCACGCAAAGGTCAGCACAAAGAGCTGGGCCGGCACCACGCCCGTGCACACCAGCGACAGCAGCAGGCCCAGGCGGTAGCCCGGGTCCTTCATCAGGCGCGGCTGCACGATCGGCCGCCCTCCCCGGCCTTCAAGCCGCAGGCAGTGCCGCCACAGCGCGGCGGTCCACAGCGGCGCGCTGGCCAGCAGCAGCACGAGCACCGGCGTCCAGCCCTGCTCGGGGCCTTGCATCAGCGGAACGCTCCAGGCGAGCGCCGCCACCAGGCACAGGGCCGCGCCCGTCAGGTCCAGCGCGGTGCCGGGCGAAGGCGGGTCCTTGGGCAGCAGACACAAGGCGCCGGCGACAGCCAGCACGCCGATCGGCAGGTTGATGAGGAACACCGAGCGCCAACCCAGCCCAGCCAGATCGGCGTCGACCATGAGGCCGCCGATCACCGGGCCCAGCGCGGACGACACGCCGCCCAGCATGCCGAAGATGGTGAAGGCCCGCATGCGCTCATGCGGTGCATACATGGCCTGCATCAGCGTCAACACCTGCGGCACCATCAGTGCCGCGCAGCCGCCCTGCGCCACCCGGGCCAGCACCAGGCCGTTGGCCGATGTGGCCAGGCCGCAGGCCATGGACGCCACCGTGAAGCTGGACACGCCCCACAGGAACATGGTGCGGTGACCGTACAGATCGCCCAGCCGGCCGCCGACGACCAGCAGCACGGCGAACGACAGCGCATAGCCGGCCACGATCCACGCCGCCTGGGCACTGCTGGCCTGCAAGGCCTGGCCGATGCCGGGCAGTGCGACGTTGACGATGGTGACGTCCAGCAGGTCCATCACGAAGGCGATGGCCACGATAGTGAAGGCCAGGCTGCGCCGGCGCGGCGAGAGCGCGTTCGCAAGGGCGTGCGACGGCCCCACCGGCCCCGGTGGGCCGGCTTTCAGGCGATCACCCATTCAGCGCCCCTGACCGCTGAGCACCGGCGCCGGCGCGCGCCGCGCCAGCAGCGCCTGGGCCAACGCGATCGCGATGCACAGCGCACCGGCCGCCACGAAGGTCTGCAGCAGGCCGCCGGTCCAGCCACGCGCCAGCGTCACGAACAGCGGCGACAGGAACTGCCCCAGGAAGAACGCACTGGTCCACCAGCCCATGCCGCGGCCGCGGAACTGGTCGGGCAGCTCGCGCAGGCCCCAGCCGATCAGGATGGGAATGCACATGCCGGCGCCGAGCTGCTGCACGAAGGCGAAGCCCACCACGGTGTTGATGTCATGCGACAGGCCGATGCCCACCATGCCGACACCCAGCAGCAGGAAGAGCACGGTGAACTGCAGCGCCGAGCTGCGCTTGGACAGCAGCTTGAAGAGGATGGCGCCCAGTGGCACGGCGAGGCTGGCCACGGCGCTGTAGTTGCCGATGCGGTGGGTCTGCTTCAGCCCCATGGCATCCAGCGCGAGGGAGAACTGCAGCGTGTAGACGAAATAGAGGGCCGCCAGCACGAAGGTGGCGCCGGCGATGCGCAGCATCAACGCGGTCGGGAAGCGCGGCTGTATCCAGCTGCCCGAGGCCGTGAAGGCCGGCGCGGGGCGCTCGGGCTCGAACAGGAAGAACCAGGCGGCCAGCGCGATCAGCAGCGCCACGCCATAGACCAGGAAGGAGAAGTTCCAGCCGAAGGAGGCCAGGTAGCCGCTGGCCGCCAGCAGCAGCGAGCCGCAGAAGGAGCCGACGATGCCCTGCCACATCAGCCACTTGGCGCGCTGCTCCTTGTCGAAGTAGTCGCCCAGCAGCGTGTTGCCCATCGTCAGGATGAAGGCCTCGCCCACGCCCAGCAGCAGCCGGCCCGCGAACAGCGCCGTGAAGTCCTGGATGAAGAAGGGCACCATGCCGCCCACGCCGTAGACGGCGGCAAAGATGATGGCCAGCTTGCGCCGGCCCACCCGGTCGGCCAGCCAGCCGGCAAACGGCGACAGCAGCGCCACGCACAGCCCCGGCGCCGACAGCACCAGCGGCGCCAGCGTCTGGATGTTGGGCACGTGCTGGAAGTTCTTCACCAGCAGCGGCACGATGGGCATCAAGGCCACGATGGCCATCATCGGCAGCAGGCTGATCGCGATGATGATCAGCCCCTGCGGCAGTCCGGCCCGGCGTTGGGTGGTTTGCATGGCTTGTCTCCGTTCTTGGTATGCCGGCGGCCGGTCAGGCGGCGCGCAGGTTGGCCGAGTGGCCGTATTCGCTGGCGATGTGCTCGCAGGCCCGCACGGTCAGCGCCATCGTCGTCAGCGTCGGGCCGCAGGTGCCGTTGGTGACGAAGCAGCTGCTGTCGGTGACGAAGACGTTGGGCGCGTCCCAGAGCTGGTTCATCGCGTTCAGCACCGAGGTCTTCGGGTCCTCACCCATGCGCGCGCCGCCGCATTCGTGGATGGCCGCGCCGACCGCGACGCTGCGCTTGTAGGCCAGGCGGAACAGCAGGCGTTCATGCCATTTCGCGTTGGGCAGGAAGGGGCTGTCGGGGTCGATGCCCAGCGGACTGATCAGGAAGTCGGTGCGCAGGCCGGCCTCGCGCATCAACGCCTTCTGCGTATCGACCTGGTTGCGCAGCAGCTTCCATTCGTTGTCGCGCATGCGGATGCCGACCGACGGGATCGGCACGCCCAGCCGATCGCGCCGGCCCGCCAGCGTCACGCGGTTGTCGGCGTGCGGCAGCATCTCGCCATGGCCGGTCAGGCCGACGATGGAATCCATATGCTGGGGCACCATGGGCCGGCCGATGATGCCCTGCAAGTTGAAGCCGCCGGCAAAACCGCCCGCACCGGGCCGCTTGAGGTTCTGGAAACGCGGGATGTAGATGCCGCCATGGTTGTCGGCCGGCGAGGTGCCGTCCACCAACTGGCCGCCCTTGAAGCCGGGCGCCGAGCCCAGGCTCAGCGTCAGCATCTGGTCCATGAAGTAGCGGCCCAGCAGACCCGAGGAATTGCCCAGGCCGTTGGGATGCTTCTCGCCGCTGGAGTTCAGCATCAGGCGCAGCGTCTCGATGGTGGACGCGCACAGCACCACCACGTTGCCCTTCGCCTCGTGGCGGGCACCGCTGAACTTGTCGATGTAGGTCACGCCGGTGGCGCGGCCGGTGCGCGGGTCGGTGTTGACGCGCTCTACCGGCGAGTTGGAACGCAGGGTCAGGTTGCCGGTGGCGGCGGCGGCCTGCAGCGGCGTGGTCGTGCGGTTGCGCTGCTCGTCCACCGGCGTGGCCTCCTTGCGCACATAGCGCCAGGCCATCACCTTGCAGTCCGGCCAGCGCGCCTCGACCTTGGCCTTGAAGGCCTGCTCGGCGTTGCTCAGTCCGGCCGGGCGGGCATAGGCGCCGCTGGGGCAGTAGGCGATGCCGTCGTCGTTGCCCACCACGCCCAGGAAGCGCTCGACCTTCTCGTAGTAGGGCGCGATGTCGGCGTAGGAGATGGGCCAGTCGAAGCCCGTGCCCTCGTGGCTCTTGAACTTGAACGTGTGGTCGGACATGCGCAGCGCCACCCGGCCCCAGGCCAAGAAGCGGCCGCCGACCTGCTTGCCGCGCAGCCACAGGTAGCTGTCCTGCGGCGATTGATAGGGATGCTCGCGGTCGTTGACGAACAGGAAGCTCTTCTCTGGCGTGAAGAAGGAGGTCAGCGCCTGCTTGTGCTGGCCGTTGATGCCGGCCTTGATGCGGGCCCAGGAGCCGATGCTGGCGAATTGGGCCTTGAGCGCCTGCTCGAACTTCTCCTCCGGCAGCGGGCCGCCGGCTTCCAGCACCAGCACCTTGAGGCCTCGCTCGGTGAGTTCCTTGGCTGCAAAGCCGCCGGTGGCGCCGGAGCCAACGACGATGGCGTCGAAATGGTCTTGTTTCATGCGATTCAACTCAAAGGCCCAGGCTGCGGCGCGTCAGCGCCAGGGAGTCGGCGATGGGCAGCGAGGGCAGGTATTCGAGGCCGATGGGGCCGGTGTAGCCGCGCTCACGCAGCAGCGGCAGCAAGGTGGCCCACGGCAGGCTGCCGGTGCCGGGTTCGTGGCGGCCTTCGAAGTCGGCCAACTGCACATGGCCGATGAGTTCGACGCGGTCGGCAAACGCGTCTTCGAAACTCTGGCCGTCGACGGCGTTGTGGAACACGTCGGCCAGCACCTTGAGCGCGGGGCTACCCACCTCTTCCACGATGTCCAGACCCTGGCGGATGTTGCGCACGGCCATCAGGTTGCCGTTGATGACCATGTGCACGGGCTCCAGCAGGATCGTCGCGCCGCCGTCTTCGGCGATGCGGCAGGCCTCGCGCAGCACCTTGACGGCGTTGGCGCGCAACTCGGACTCAGACTGACCGGGCAGGCCGAAGCCCGAGGCCATGATCATGTGGGCGCCGTTCAGGCGGTGCGCCACCGGCACCGCGTCGCGCACGCCGGCCAGTACGGTGGCGTGCTCGGCCGGGTTCACGAGGCTGGCGCGCGGGTCCACGCAGAAGCTGAACACCTGCACGCCCGTCTCGGCCACGACGTCGACGACGGCGTCCAACGGCTTGTCCCGCCACAGCCACGTGTCGACCGCGTCGAACCCGTCGGCCTTGGCGGCGCGGAAGCGTTCGATGAAATCGGGATGCTCGGCCTTGTAGAGCATCTCGATGCAGGGGATCAGCTTCATGCCGCCACCTCTGTGATGCCGAAGACCTCGCGGGTGCGGGTCAGCGACGCCAGCGTCGAGCCGCTGGGCCGGTACTCCAGGCCGATGTCGCCCTGGTAGCCTGCAGCCTTCAGCGCCGGCAGCCAGGCGGCCCAGTCAATGCTGCCCGTGCCGGGTTCGTGGCGGCCGTTGGTATCGGCCACCTGCACGTAGCCGATCAGGTGGGCGCGCCGCAGGATCTCGCGGTAGTCCTCGCCCATCACCTCGGCGTGGTAAGCGTCGTACAGCAGGCGCACCGCCGGGCTGTCCACCGCTTCGACGATGTCCAGGCCTTCGATGGCCGAAGCCATGAAGAAGCCGACATGATCGATGCGGTTGTTCAGCGGCTCCAACAGCAGCCGCATGCCGGCGGCATGAACGCGCGGCGCGGCACGCTGCAGCAGGTAGACCATGTTGTCGTGCTGCTCGGCGGCCGATGCGCCGGCCAGTGCCGGGCCGCCGGCGATCACCATGTCCTTCGCCCCCAGGCGCCGGCACATCGCCATCGTGCGATCGATGGCGTCCATCACGTAGGCTTCCTTGCTGCGGTCGACGCAGCCCACGCGTGGCCCGACCGTCAGGCTCAGCAGGCGAACGCCCGTCTCCTTCAGCGCGGCCTCCACCGCGTCCATGCCCTCCGGGCCCCACATGTGGAACTCCACCCGGTCCAGGCCGGCCGCCGCGGCGGCGCGGATGCGCGCCGGCATGTCGCCGGCCTCGTTGAACATGTACAGGTCTTCAATGACGGCAGACAGCTTCATCGCGTCTTCTCCTTGTCGTTATCAAGTCAACAGCGGCTGCAGCACATG
The DNA here is from genome assembly GCF_043555835.1 of Pelomonas parva. Taxonomy (NCBI): domain Bacteria; kingdom Pseudomonadati; phylum Pseudomonadota; class Betaproteobacteria; order Burkholderiales; family Sphaerotilaceae; genus Roseateles; species Pelomonas parva. The sequence goes on from NZ_JBIGHV010000001.1 coordinate 856,520, forward strand.
GCGAACGGTCCAGGCGTTCTGCATCATGCTGGCGGCCGCCGGTGCAGGCCCCTTGTCGCTCTCGACGATGAGCCAGCCGGCATAGCCCGTCTCGCGCAGCGCGCCCATCAGCGCGGTCCAGTCCACCAGGCCGGTGCCCAGCTCGCCGAACCAGCGCTGGATGCCGCGCTGGCCGCCGGCCTGCAACAGCGCACGCTCGGCATTCGGCGCGCGGTACTCGTCGAGCGTGTCCACGGCCAGCGCGTCCTTCAGGTGGATATGCCAGACGCGATCGTGAAAGCGCCGGTACCAGGCCGTGACGTCATGGCCGGCGATGGTCAGCTCGGCCGTGTCCATGCACAGGCCCACGGTGACGGGGTCCAGTCGCTCCAGCCAGGCAGCGAGTTCGTCCGCGTCACGCAGCGGCGACAGCGCATCCAGGTGCAGCACGGTCTTGATGCCCAGCGCCGCCGTCATCGCGCCGACTGCATTCCAGCAGTCGGCCGCAGCGGCCTGGCGCTCGGCGTCCAGCCCGGCGTGGCGGCCATGCGGCGGCAGCGCGCGCACCACCAGTACCTCGCCGCCCACCTCGGCCAGGAAGCGCGCGAACACGCCGGCCTGTTGCAACAGCAGCGCATGCTGGCCACGGTCGCTGCAGTCCAGGCCGTGGTGCAGCTCCTCGAAGCTCATCTGCAGCGGGTCGAAGAACAGGCTGGCGACGCGCTGGATGCCCCAGTCACGCAGGCGCAGCTTGAAGTGCTCGACGGAGCCGAAGTTCTGCACGATGTTCTCGGGCCGTCCCATCGGGTCCCAGCGGCCGGTGCCGCCCGACAGTTCGATGGCGTCGAAGCCGCAAGCGGCCGTGACCTTGAGCGCCCGCTCCTGCTGTTCCATGCGGGCGAAGCCCGTAAAGCCGGCCATCCACTGGTTGGTGGCGTAACCCCACTTAGTCATTGATCTTCCTCAGCACGTTGCGGATGGTCCACGCCGCGATGGCCGTGCTCTCGGGGTAGTTGCCGCCGCCGACATCGGCCTTGTCATGCTCCACTCCGACCCAGCCCTGCCAGCCCACCTCCTTCATCGCACCGTAGAGCGCGGGGAAGTCGACCAGCCCGCCTTCGGTGCCGATCTCGTAGAACCAGCGCGCCGTCGTCGGCGCCATCACCTCGGCATCGGGCTTGCGGCGGTAGTCGCCGTTGGTGTCGACGTGGTGCGTGTCCTTCAGGTGAAAGGCGGCGCAGCGGTCGTGCAGCTTCAGGAACAGGTCCACCGGGTCGACGCCGGCGATGACGTGCTGGGCCGTGTCCAGGCACAGGAAGACGTAGCGCGGGTCGGTCCAGTCGTAGAACTTCTGCAACTGCTCGGCCGAGCGGATGCCGCAGAAGAACTCATGGTGGCAGCAGGTCTTGACGCCGTAGCCCTCCAGCGTCATCTGGCCGACGCGGTTCCACAGCTCCGCGCAGGCGCGCAGCTTGTCGTCTGTGACCGGCTCCACATCGAAGTACAGCCCCGCCGGCATGACGATGAAGTTCTGCACGCCCAGGCCGGCGCTGCTCTTCATGATGTATTCGGCGTAGTTGACGATGCGGTCATGCGTGGCACGCACATGCGGCGTGCTCTGGCGCGCGTCGTACATGACGGCGTGAAACAGGCTCAGCACGCGATCGATGCCGCGCGACTGCATGTGGGCCCGCGCGGCCTCCAGCGAACCGAACAGGTCGCGCAGCGCGCCGAGGTGGAAGTCGAAGGTCTCGATGGCCTCGTAACCCACGCCGGCGATCTGCTTGAGAAAAGCGTCGAAGCGCTCCACGGAGCTGTACTGCGAGACCTGGCCTTGGGCCGTGTCCACGCGCCAGTGATCCATGTAGGCGTAGCGCAGCTTGCGCCCGCCCAGTGGCGTTCCAACAGTGGTCATGCAAGCTGCCCCGTGTGCCTGGCGATGACGCGACGCGCCAGCGCCTGGTGCTTGGCCACCATGTCAAAGGCGTCCACGCCGCGCATGTAGAGGTGGCCCTCCCATTCGCTGGACATGAAGCCGGTGAAGCCGCCGTCGTGGAAGACCGGCAGGATCTTGTCGTAGGCAATCGAGGTCTCGTTGCCGTCGGCGTCGAAGTCGTAGAACTTGCCGTGCACGTGCACGACCTGCGGAATGATCTCCTTCCACATCTCGGCAACGCCGGGGCTCAGGATGTTGAACATCACCGACAGCGCGCTGACGTCGGCCGGGTCCGCCTGCAGCGGCTCGACGCGACGGGCGAACTCCTGGCGCTTCCAGCCGGCGTCCTTGGGCAGGTGCCAGACCTCCAGCGCCAGCTGGATCAGGTGCTCGGGCAGCTCCTGGCGGCGCAGGTTCTCGATGTAGGTGGCTGGCAGGTCGAAGGCGCAGCAGCCGAAATCGGGCACGAAGCCCAGCAGCGGCGAGTTGACCTTGGCATAGGCCTCGCGGTAGGCCATGACCGGCGGCGAGTTGGGGTTCAGCGGTGCATGCACCTCCGGCCCCATCTTGATGCCATGCTTCTCCAGCAGCGGCAGCAGCTTGATGGCCACCTCGGCCGGCGCGGCGAACTGGCTGCGGATGACCGGGAAGCCCAGCTTGGCGGCGGCCTCGATCTGCGGCACGTGGTAGGCCACCGCCTCGTCGATGCTCATCATGGTGCCGCGGCGGATCGCCACGTCGGCATTGATGGCCAGGCAGCTGGGCGTGAGCCCGTGCTTGGCCATCAAGTCCTTGAAGTGGGCGGCGAAGTCGTCGCTGACGTTCGGAAAGCCGCGGATGCTGGAGAAGCCGATGATCTCCAGGCCCGGGCCGAGATTGCGGCGCGCGACCTCGGCGATCAGGTCCTCGAAACCGAAGCGGCGCTCATGCCACTCGTTGGTGAAGCTGTACAGCGTGGAGCCAAGCTTGAAGCCCTTGGCGGCAGGCGTGGTGTTTGCGTTCATGGGGTGGATCTCAGGCGGCTTGCAGGACCGCGTCGCCGCGGGTGACCCAGGTCAGCATGGGGATGTAGGGCGGGAACAGGTTCAGCGTCAGCACGACGCGGTGCGCACCGGCGGCCAGCGGCTGGGGCGTGGGCACGTGCAGCGTCACGGAGTCCTGGATGAACCACCACGCGGCTATCTGCTCGGGCAGTTCGGCCAGCGTGTAGCGGCGGCCTTCGTGCTCGACGGTGGCGTCTTCCAGCGACACGGGCTGGTCGTCCACCAGCAGCTCGCTGGGCATCACCACCGACAGCGGCAGCGAGCGGTACCAGGGCAGGCGGATGTCCAGCGCCAGGCCCTCGGGCGTGACGCGCGAGTCCTGCGGCGTGATCAGGAAGTCGCTGAAGTTGTTCTTGAAGAAGCGGGCCATGGGTGGCTTTCTGTGTCGTGCGGCCGCTCAGGCCGCCAGGGTGAGTTCTCGCCCGGTGCGCGTGGTGGGCACGAAGGGCAGGTAGGACACGCGGTAGCGGATGGCCAGGTCGACGCGGTGCGCACCGGCGGCGAGGCCGCCCGGGCGCGCCACGACCACGCGGGCCTTCTCGCCGAAGTTCCACTTTTCATCGAAGCAGGTCTCCAGCTCGTCCAGGCTCCACGAGCGCCCACGCAGCGCCAGGCGCACGGCCTCGCGGGGCATGGGCTGGCCGTCCACGCTGACGGCGATGTCCTCGACCATGGACAGGCCCAGGCCGCGGTAATAGGGCAGGCGCGCCAGCAGCGCGAATCCGGTGACTTCCTGACCGACGACGACGTTCTCGAAGCCGTCGTCGCAGAGCATGTGTTGATCCATCATGGTGGGGTTCTCCTGGAGTTCGGTTCAGGCCTGCAGCGCGGCCGGGATGGGCTGGTCCAGCAGGCGGCACAACATGCGGTGCTGGCGCTTGACCTGCTCGACCGACTGCACCGGGTGCGCGTCCTCGATCCAGCGGTTGCCCTCGTACTCGGAGCAGATGTGGCCCTGGTAGCCGCCTTGCTTGAGCACCGCGACGATCTCGTCGTAGGGGATGGAGTACTCCACGTCGTCCTCGGTCATCTCGTAGAACTTGCCGTGGATGTTGTGGATGCGGGGCATGAAATCCAGCATGCGCTTGGGCTCGAAGGCGGCGTTGTGGCGCAGCGTCTCGGCCATCGCGATGGACGGGCCGGTGCCGCCCATCTGCTGCACGTCCAGCAGCACGTACTCGCTGAGCGTGCGGTCCTCGTAAGCCTTCTCGATGAAGTCGGCGATGTGCTGCGGCACGCCATTGCGCACGAAGCGCTCCTTCCACACGCGCGGGAAGCGGTGCACGAACATGCCCATGTCGGGCAGGAAGCCCAGCGCCTGGGAGCCGCTCTTCTCGTAGGCCTCGGCGTGGCGAATGATCCAGGGGTGGTCGAAGTGCAGCGGCGCATGCACCTCCAGCAGGATCTTCAAGCCCTTGTCCTCGGCATAGCCGGCGCAGGCCACCAGCACGTCCGGGTTGATGGACACCAGCGCGCGGATGTACTTCATGCCCAGGCGGGCGCCGAAGTCGAGGTCGCGCTTGACGCTGGCCACCTGCTCGTCGAAGGGCATGGGGCGGCCCTTGTAGCGCTTGTAGTCCAGCATGAAGTCGTGGCAGACCGGCGTCGTGCCGTAGCGCTCCATCAGCGCATGCCAGTGGGCGATCTCGGCCTCGGGCATGCCCACTTCGGGCCAGCCGGTGAAGGTCTGCTCGCCCACCACCTCGATGCCCATGGCGCCGATCTCGGCGCAGGTGCGGATGCAGTCTTCCAGCGACATGGTGCGCAGGAAGGTGTCGTTCTGGAAGCTGTAGAGGCTGACGCCCCGCTTGATGTCATGGCTCATGGTTCTCTCTCTTGTCTAGCGTTCACGCCGCCGTGGCCGGCAGCTTGATCCAGCGTCCGCCCTGACGGGAAGAGCGCTGCACGGCCTCGATGAACTGCACGCCGCGCAGCCCATCGGCAATGGTGGGGAAATGGCAGGCCTTGTCGGCCTTGATGGCCCTACTCGCCTTGCGGCCGCCGCCACGCGCCGCACGCAGGTGCTGGGCGATCTCGGCATACAGGGACGCAAAGGCTTCGAGGTAACCCTCGGGATGGCCGCCGGGGATGCGGGCCAAGCGCGCACCGGCGGCATCGAACCCTGGCCCGGCGCGCTCCAGGATCTGCGTGGGCTGGCCCAGCAGCGTGAAGCGCAGCTGGTTGGGCTGCTCCTGGCGCCATTCGATGCCGCCCTTGCTGCCGTAGACGCGCAGGCGCAGATCGTTCAGATGGCCGGGCGCGACCTGGCTCGCCCAGATCATGCCGCGCGCGCCGTTGGCATAGCGCAGCATCACCTGGGCGTTGTCGTCGATGGGCCGGCCGGGCACGAAGCTGCTCAGCTCGGCGCAGACCTGGAACAGCGGCTCGCCGGTCACGTAGTCGGCCAGATGCCAGGCATGCGAGCCGATGTCGCCGATGGCGCCGCCACCGGCCTGGGCCGGGTCGGTGCGCCAGGCGGCCTGCTTGTTGCCGCCCTGCTCCAGCGGTTCGGCCAGCCAGTCCTGCGGGTACTCGGCCTGCACGACGCGCAGCTCGCCCAGGCAGCCGGACTGCACCATCTTCCGCGCCACGCGCACCATCGGGTAGGCGCTGTAGTTGTGCGTCACCGCGAAGATCAGGCCCTGCTTGCGCGCCAGCGCCAGCAAGGCCTTGGCGTCTGCGCTGCGCGTGGTGACGGGCTTGTCGCAGATGACGTGGATGCCGGCCTTCAGGAAGGCCGTGGCCACCGGCGCATGCAGGTGGTTGGGCGTGACGATGGCCACGGCCTCGATGCCGTCTTCGCGCGCCGCCTCGGCCTGCGCCATGGCCTCGTAGCTGTCGTAGCAGCGCTCGGGCGCCAGGCCCAGGGCCAGGCCGGAGCGCAGCGCCTTGTCGGCCGAGGAGGACAGCGCGCCGGCCACCAGCTCGTACTCGTCGTCCAGCCGCGCGGCAATGCGATGCACGGCGCCGATGAAGGCGCCCTCGCCCCCGCCAACCATGCCCAGGCGGATGCGTGCCGGTTTTGCTGTGCTGGCCATCACGCGATCCCCAGCATGCGGCGCAGCTGCGCCGGGTCCGGCGCACTGCCGGCGAAGTCGTCGAAGGCCTTGTCGGTGACACGGATGATGTGGTCGCGGATGAAGGGCGCGCCCTCGGCGGCGCCCTGCTCCGGATGCTTCAGGCAGCACTCCCACTCCAGCACGGCCCAGCCCTTGAAGTCGTGTTGCGCCATCTTCGAGAACACGGCCTTGAAGTCCACCTGGCCGTCGCCCAGCGAGCGGAAGCGGCCGGCCCGGTCCGCCCAGGGCTGGAAGCCGCCGTAGACGCCCTGGCGGCCGTTGGGCCGGAACTCGGCGTCCTTGACGTGGAAGACCTTGATGCGCTCGTGGTACAGGTCGATGAACTGCAGGTAGTCCAGCTGCTGCAGCACGAAGTGCGACGGGTCGTAGGCGATGTTCAGCCGGCGGTGGCCGTCCAGGCGCTGCAGCAGCATGTCGAACGTGACGCCGTCGTGCAGGTCCTCGCCCGGGTGCAGCTCGAAGGCGATGTCGACGCCGGCCGCGTCATAGGCGTCGAGGATGGGCTTCCAGCGCCGCGCCAGCTCATCGAAGGCGGTCTCGACCAGGCCGGCCGGCCGCTGCGGCCAGGGGTAGAGATAAGGCCAGGCCAGCGCGCCGGGGAAGCTGATGCTGGCGTTCAGGCCGAGGTGCCTGGAGGCCTGCGCGGCCTTCAGCACCTGCTCCACGCCCCAAGCCTGGCGCTCGGCCGGCTTGCCGCGCAGCGCCTCGGGCGCGAAGGCGTCGAAGGCTTCGTCATAGGCCGGGTGCACGGCCACCAGCTGGCCCTGCAGGTGCGTGCTCAGCTCGGTGATCGCGACACCGTTGTCGCGGGCCACGCCGGCAAAGTCATCGCAGTACTGCTGGGAGGACGCTGCGGCGTCGAGGTCGAACAACCGGGCGTCCCAGGTGGGCACCTGCACGCCCTGGTAGCCGAGCGAGGCGGCCCAGCGCGTGATCGCGGGCCAGGAGTTGAAGGGCGCGGCGTCGCCGGCAAACTGGGCCAGGAAGATCGCCGGGCCTTGGATCGTGGTGGGCATGTCGTACTTCTGGAAGGTGATGCGGGCGGCGCGCTCACGCCGCCCGCTGGGGGCGGAGCCCGTTCAGAACTTGGCGCTGAAGCGCACGCCGTAGGTCCGCGGCTCGCCGATGTTGACGCTGCCGGGCTGGCGGCTTTCCACGGTGATCTCTTCGGTCAGGTTCTTCGCGAAGGCCTGCACCGAGTAGCGGTCATCGGCGCTGTGCCACACCACCTGCGCGTCGTACTTGGTGAACGACGGCTGGCGGTAGCGGGTCGCGTAGTCGTCGCCGTAGCTGCTCATCAGGTAGCCGCTGTTGTAGCGGGCCGAGACGCCGGCCTCGACGTAGCCGCCGCTACTCAGGTCGAAGGCGTGGGTGTAGCCCAGCCTTGCCGAGCCCTTGGGCGCGCGGTCGAGCTGCTGGCCGGTCCAGTCGATGACGACGTTAGGGGCCGCCGCCGGCTTGTTGACGGGCTGGTAGTCGCCGAAGCGCGAGTGGTTGTAGGCCAGCCCGAAGTCGAAGGTGCCGTCGTCCCAGGGGCGCAGGCGGCCTTCCAGTTCCAGCCCGGTCATCTTGGCCGAGGCCGCGTTGACGGTGCGCGAGCCGCAGGTGTTCACGCCCTGGGCGTTGGTCGTGCAGACCGTAGAGGTCAGCTGCAGGTCGGCGTAGTCGTAGGCGAACACCGAGGCGCTCAGCTGCAGGCGGTTCTTGAAGGCCTGCGTCTTGACGCCGAACTCCACCGCCGTCAGCTCCTCGGGCTTGTAGGTCATGGTGTCGCTGCTGGTGTTGAACCCCCCGGCTTTGTAGCCCGTGGACACGCTGCCGTAGACGAAGGTCTCGCGCGTCAGGTCCCAGTCCAGGCCCAGCTTGTAGGTGGACTGCGAGAACTCCACCGTGCGGGCGAAGGGCGCGGCCGGGATGGTCAGGCCGCCACCGTTGAAGTCGTCCTGCGCGCTCTTGGTGTCCTTGCTGAAGCGCGCGCCGGTGACCAGCTTGAGCGTGTCGGTCAGCGCATAGCGGCTCTGGCCGAACACCGCCTTGGCCTTGTTCTCCACGGTCGGCTCGAACTTCAGCCGGAACGTGAAGTTGGGGTTGATGAAGGTGTTGTAGCGGATGCTGCGCGTGATGTCCTCGTCGAACAGGTAGGCGCCGACCACCCAGGTGAGCGGCCCCTTGCCGGTGGAGTGCAGGCGCAGTTCGTGCGAGAGCTGCTCCGACTCGCCGGCCAGCGTCTCGCCCAGGAAGGGCGCGCCGTTGAACGGCGAGATGAAGCTGTTGGACAGCGAGGACTTCAGGTGGCCGAGCTGGTAGACCAGCTCCGTGGGGCCGAAGTTGTGGCGGAACTCGGCGCGCAGGCCGGTGTTCTCGTTCAGGCGGAAGGTCGGGCGGGCGTAGTAGGGGTCGACCGTGCGCTGGGCGTCGTCGTCAGCACCGATGTAGACCGGGTCCAGCAAGTCGTTGTACCAGTTGGCATTGCCGCCCTTGGGCGTGCCGGTGTAGGAGCCCTTCATCGCCACCGGCGTGAAGCCGTTGGCGTTGACCTTGCTGTACTCGGCCGTCAGCAGCAGGCTGGTGTCGGGCGAGAACGTCAGCATCCCGTGCAGGCGGGCGGCCATGTCGTCCTGGTCCTCCAGGCCGAAGCCGGCGCCACCCTTCAGGTAGGTGTCGCGCTTGTTGGTGCCGACCGCGGCGCGCAGCTTCAGCACGTCGTTGACCGGCACGTCGATGGCCGCTTCCGCGCGCCGGGCGTTGTAGTTGCCGAGTTCGAGACTGACCGTGCCGCCCAGGCGGTTGCCCGGCTTCTTGCTGATGACATTGACCGCGCCGCCGGTGGCATTGCGACCGTACAGCGTGCCCTGCGGGCCGCGCAGCACCTCGATGCGCTCCACGTCCAGGAAGGACGAGAACTGCGACTCCGGCCGGCCGACGTACATGCCGTCGATGTTGAAGGCATTGGACGGATCACCGCGCTCGGTGTTGTTGATGCTCATCACGCCGCGGATGTTGATCTGCAGGCGGCCGGATTCCTGCGCCACCTGCACGCTCGGGCTCAGCTCCTGCAGCGCGCGGGCGTCGACGACGCCGGACAAGCGCAGCTGCTCGCCGTCGATCACCGACAAGGCCACCGAGGTCTTGGACGCCGGCTGCATGACCTTCTGCGCGGTCACGATGACCGTTGGCAGCTCGGAGCGGGAGTTCGTCGCGGGCGCGGAGGCGGCCGCTGCGGGCGCTGCCGCTGCGTCTGCCGGGGTCTGGGCCAGCGCCTGGCTGGCAGCCAGGGCCAATGCCGTGAGGCCGACGGTGCGACGGCCGATTTGCAGGGATGGGTTCATTGTTTGTCTCCTTCTCGTTGTGATGCGCGGTCCCGTTCCGGGCCGCTGGGTGGAGCGCTGCAGCACTCACTGATCTGATGGACTGAAAGGTAAGCGGTTTCCCGAAATTTCCCACTCAGGGTTTACGCGGCACATCGGTGCTTCGCATCAATGCCAGCCATCGGTCCCGTGAATTCAATCTCCCTCCGACGCGTCGCCTCACTCAATAAGAATCAACTGTCTATTGAAACAAACAGGACATCCTGCCGCTGTCACCGGCGTGTCTGCGCTGGCCGCGCACGGCCTGCGGACAGCCGGACCGGGGTGACGTGATGCGCCACTCAGGTCCGTCTTCCGTCGCGCGTTTCGGCATTTTCATGTAATGCGTTTCCCGCTATGCTCGGCCCATGCCCAGAAAGCCGCCCAGCCCCTCGAATCGCGCCAGCCCGCCCCCGCCGCAGGAGGCCCCGGGCAGCAATGCGTCCATCGCCGCCGTCGCCGCGCTGGCGGGGGTGTCGACCGCCACCGTCTCGCGTGTGCTGAACCAGAGCAAGCCCGTCAATGCCGAGACTCGCGAGCGCGTCGAGGCGGCCGTGGCCCAGCTGGGCTACCGCGCCAACCCGTTCGCGCGCAGCCTGACCAGCGGCGAGAGCCGGCTGATCCTGGTGGTCGTGCCCGACGTGGCCAACCCCTTCTTCGCCGAGATCGTGCAGGGGGTCGAGTCCGTCACGCGCCGCAACGGCTACAGCATCGTGCTGGCTATCGCGGCCGGCGACGGCCCGCTGGACGCCGTCTACGACCGCCTGACCGACGGCGTCATCAGCATGGCCCACACGCAGCGCCCGCGCACCGGCGGCCGCGACCTGCCCTGGGTGGCCTGCTCCGAGGTCATGACCGAGGGAAGCACGCCCTACGTCAGCATCGACCACCGCCAGGCCGCGATGGACGCCGTGCAATACCTGCTCAACCGCGGGCACCGGCGCATCGCGCTGCTGACCGCCGAAGAGGACTACGCCTGGGCCCGCCAGCGCCGTGCCGGCTACGAGACGGCCATGGCCCGCGCCGGCCTGCCCGTCGACCCGGCTTATGTACGCGTGGCGCGCGGTACCGACTACGGCGACGGCAGCGAGGCTGCCGGCGGCCTGCTGACGCTGCCCGAGCCGCCCACCGCCGTGTTCGCCGTGGCCGACACGCTGGCCATCGGCGCCATCAAGGCCTTCCGGCGCGCCGGCCGGCGCGTGCCCGAGGACATCGCCGTCGTCGGCTTCGACAACGTGCCGCTGGCCCAGGTCTTCGAGCCGGGCTTGACCACCATCGCCCAGCCGCTGCGCGAACTGGGCGCGGTGGCGGCGGAGCTGCTGCTGGAGCAACTGGCCGGCGGCAAGCCCGAGCCGCGCATCCTGCCGCATGCACTGGTGGTGAGGGACTCGGGCTGAAGTGAAAACCAAAGGCAACCACAGAGACACAGAGACACAGAGACACAGAGACACAGAGACACAGAGGGAATCCATGAAGGCTGCTTCTCCGTGCCTCTGTGCCTCTGTGGTTGCATTTCCTGCATTCGTTTCATGCCGGATTCGTTGACATGCGCTTCAAGAAGCTGGACCTGAACCTGCTCGTCGCGCTGGACGCGCTGCTGTTGGAGAGCAGCATCAGCCGCGCCGCCGAGCGCGTGCACCTGAGCCAGGGCGCGATGAGCAATGCGCTGTCACGCCTGCGCGAGCACTTCGACGACGAGCTGCTGGTGGCCGTGGGCCGGCGCATGGAGGCCACGCCGCGCGCCGAGGCGCTGAAACCGCTGGTGCGCGACCTGCTCGTGCGCATCGACTCGACGATGCAGGTGCAGCCGCACTTCGACCCGACGACGACCGAACGCAGCTTTCGCATCGTCGTGTCCGACTACTCGCTGTGGGTCTTCGTGCCGCATCTGCTGCGCCACGCGGCCGAGCTGGGCGCGAGCGCGCGCTTCGAGTTCCTGCCCCAGGTCGGCGAACCGACGCAGGCGCTGGAGCGCGGCGAGGCGGATGTGCTCATCATCCCCAAACGCTTTGTCTCGACGGAGCACCCGTCTGCCGCGCTGTTCGAGGACGAGTTCACCTGCCTGATGGCCGCAGACCATCCGCTCGCGGGGCTGCCGCTGACCCGCGAGGCCTACGAGGCGGCGGGCCACGTCCTCATGCAGCCGGCCTCCGCCTCGGGCACGGCCATCGACGCCATGCACCTGCAGCGGCTGGGCATACAGCGCCGCGCCGAGGTGACGTCGTACAGCTTCTCGTCGCTGCCCGGCATGCTGCTGGGCACGCAGCGGCTGGCCACGGTGCAGCGCCACATCGCGCGCCAGGCCTGCCGCCACCTGCCGCTGGCGATGGCCGATCCCGGGTTCGAGCTGCCCAAGGTGGACCAGCGCCTGCAATGGCACCGCCACCGCAGCGAAGACCCCGGCCTGTTGTGGCTGCGCGAGACGCTGCTCGCCGCCGCGCGGAAGATGGACGCCGTCCAATTGCTATCGCGGTAGAGATGCCGGTTACCCGGCACCCCGGCACAAATCCGTACAGGCGTGCCGTTGCCAAGCTGGGCATCGCGCCGGCTTTTCAAGTCTTTTTCAACTGGTGGTGCTGGCAACCATGGCGCTGGCAGCGGCACAGACAGGGGCTCAGGCGCGAACGGTTGGTCGCTTGAAACGCCCCCGATGCCTGGCACAAGGCCATCACGTCGGCCGCAAGTGTTCGACACGAAGTGCAGTCAGCGGCGGACAGTGGATCTGCGGGGACGACTAAAGATCTCCGCTTCAGCGTACTTCGTTTCGAAGTACGATGATGTCGTTTCGTCAACCCGAGGCTTACCGTCATGGCTGCCCACGAGTTCCCCGCAGCCACCAAGACCATCAGCGCCGAAGAACGCGAGTTCTTCGTTTCCATGGGCGAGCGCATCGCCTCGCTGCGCCGTGACCACGCCGTCACGCAGGTGCAGCTCGCCGAAGCGCTGGGTGTGTCCCAGCAGACGATGCAATCCTACGAAGTGGGGCGTCGGCGCATTCCGGTGTCGGCCCTGCCGGCCTTGGCGCGCACGCTGTCGGTGTCGCTCGAAGAGCTGTTCGGCGAGGTGAGCCCCAAGCCAGCCCGCAGCCGCCGGGGGCCTGTGCCCCAGTGGCAAGAGCACATCGAGGCCATCGCCAAGCTGCCGCGCACGCAGCAACGCTTCGTCACGCAGATGCTGGCGACGGCGTTGGCCCAGCAAGCGCGCTCATGACCTCGCCGGTGTTGCACTTCGAGTGGGACCCGAACAAGGCCCGCACCAACCTCACCAAGCATGGCGTGGCTTTCGAGACGGCGGCCACCGTGCTGCAGGACGCGCTGGCCCTGACGGTCTACGATGAAGCGCACAGCGAGTTCGAGGAGCGCTGGTTCACCATCGGCCGCGCCAGCAGCGGCTCGCTGCTGGTGGTCGTGCATACCTACGAGGCGCTCAGCGCCACCGAGGCCCGCGTGCGCCTCATCTCCGCCCGCGAGGCCACGCCGCGCGAACGTCGCAGCTATGAGGATGAACCTCGCTGAACCCCTCTTGAGGCAGCCCACATGAACGCAAGCACCACCCCAGACGACGGTATGCCCGCAGAGATTGACTTCTCTAATGGCGTGCGCGGCAAGTTCCACCGCTCCGGCGCGAAATTGCGCATGCCGGTCTACCTCGATGACGAGGTGCAGTCCTTCCTCGCCGAGCGCGCCCGCGCCAAGGGCGTGGAGGTCGCAGCACTGGTCAACAGCCTGCTTCGCAAGGACATCGAACTCATCCAGGCCGTCGCGAAGTAGGTCCCACCCGCTGCCTTTCTTTAGCGGCTGATGAAGCCCCGCGTGAGCGGGGCTGCCGGCCGCGCCGAGCTGACCGAGAGGCAGAAGCTGGTTCTGGAGGTGGCCTTCAGGCTCGAACCGGTGAAGGCGTCAGACGTGGCGGCGGCATTGGCGCAGAAGGTGATGGAGCGCACTGTGCGGAGCGACCTGCTCGCGCTGGTCGAGCACGGCATGCTGGTGCGACAGGGGCAGGGGCCCAGCACCACCTACCGGGCCACAACGGCACCTTTCTGAGCCGGCTGAATCGCTTCCAGATATTTCCAGATGCCTGCCAGGTCGGACGCCTCGATTGGCGTGACGCCAGGAGAGCGCCCTGAGAAGAGGTCTCGGCGCTGCTTCCAGAAATTTCCAGATCGCTTCCAGAATCGCGCCGCGAACTCCGAAAGCGTCCGCCGAACACACCCCGAAGGCCTTATGCCGAGGTCAACACCGATTCCCATCCCCTTTATAAAGGGGATGGGAATCGGTGTTCACAGGGTTGCGCGCCAGGCGATTCCTGCGCCGGGGTGTGCAGTCGATATTTCCCATCCCCTGCAACAGGGGATGGGAATCGGCTTGCAGGCGACGGCGCGATCTCGGCTTCACGCCCGCCTTGAAGTGCGTCGGCCATCGCCTCCCTGGACCCTTCCCTGCAGGCTCCTTGCAGCCCAGCGGCGAGGCGGGTCACCGTTCCCGCCCGAAAAGCTCAGATTTGAATGAACAAAGTTCAGAACTGAGCGGTGGCGACAGCCGCGCCGGCCTGCCTGAACAGCCCGCGCAGCCAGACGATGCCCTCGTCCTGCGTGCGGTACTTGTGCCACTGGATGGCCTGCTCCATCGGCGGGATGGCGATGGGGCAGGGCAGGATGGCCAGCGGCCACACCGGCATCAGCAGCCGCGCCAGGCGCGCGTGCAGCGTGGCGATCAGCTCGGTACCCACCAGCAGGCCCGGCATGGGCGCAAAGCTGTAGCTGGTGGCGGCCACGCGGCGGCTCACGCCCAGGCGCTTGATGAAGGCGTCCTCGAAGGCGCTGGCCCGCACGGCCTGGGGTCGCATGATGACGTGGGCCTCCGCCAGGTAGCGCTCCAGCGTCAGCGCCTGCGGCTCCTGCGCAAGCCGGCTGCCGGCCCAGACGACGCAGACGAAGCGCTCCTCGTACATGACCTCGTGCGGATGATCCGGCGACATCAGCGGCCGCGGCAGCACGAGCAGGTCGGCCTCGCCACGCTCCAGGTCGCGCTGCGGGTTGTCCACCTGGGGCAGGAACTCGAACTTCACCGTGCCCTGCTGCGCCGCGACGGCGGCCATCACGCGCGGGCCCACCACCAGCTGCGTGTAGTCTGACGTGAAGATCTTGAACACGCGCTCGCTCTGCGTCGCGTCGAAGCTGGGTTGCATGGCGATGGTGCTGTCCACGCGCACGAGCACGTCGCGCACGGCCTGCTGCAGCGCCTCGGCGCGCGGCGTGGGCTCCATGCGCCGGCCGACCTGCACGAGCAGGTCGTCGCCGAAATAGTCGCGCAGCCGGGACAGCGCATCGCTGGTCGCCGAGGGGCTGAGGTTGAGCCGCAGCGCAGCCTTCGTCACGCTGCGCTCGGTCAGCAGCGCGTCCAGCGCCACGAGAAGATTCAGGTCCAGTCGGTTGAAGCGCATCGCCCCGCCAATGATTCGGTTTCGTCGAATTATGGAATGGACGGAATCCGCTTTTCCGAACGATGGGGCGTCATTAGTCTGCCGCCCATGTTCAAGTACTTCCCCACCAATTACGTCTGGAACCTCTCGGTCGACCTGGCCATCGAGATGGGCGCCAGGATCGGCGAGATCGAGGCCATGTGCGCGCCGCTGCAGGAGGCCGCCAAGGCGCCCGATGCCGCCGGCACGCGCGCCTTCCGCGAAACCTGGGTGCGCATGGCCGACCAGCTCTGCAGCCTGGCCGAGGAGGACGAGGCACGCGGCCGCCGCTACTCGGCCGGCGAGAAATACCGCCGCGCCGCCAGCTACCTCATCACCGCCGAACGCCTGCAAGCCCACGACGCCCCCGGCCGCCTGGCGCTGTACCAGCGCGAGCTGGCGCTGTTCCAGCAGGGTTCGGCGCTGCTGGGCGACCGCGTGCAGCGCGTCGAGATTCCCTACGAGGGTCAGGTCTTGTCAGCCCTCTACCTGCCGGCCGAGGGGCTGCGCCCGGGAGAGCGCGCGCCGCTGCTGGTGCAGCTCAACGGCCTGGACTCGACCAAGGAGATGAAATACCTGGTCGGCCTGCCCGCCTGGCTGGCGCGGCGCGGCGTGTCTTCCCTGGTCGTCGATCAGCCGGGCACCGGCGAGGCGCTCCGCCTGCTGGGCCTGACAGCGCGCTTTGATGCCGAGCACTGGGCCAGCCGCGTCGTCGACTGGCTGGAGCAGCACCCGCATGTCGACGCCAGCCGCATCGGCTGCGAAGGCGTGTCGCTGGGCGGCTATTACTGCCCGCGCGCCGTGGCCATGGAGCCGCGCTTCGCCTGCGGCGTGGCCTGGGGCGCCAACCATGACTGGCGCGACGTGCAGAAGCGCCGGCTCGACAAGGAGGGCGACTTCCCCGTGCCGCACTACTGGGCCCATGTCTGCTGGGTCTGGGGTGCCAAGGACATCCCGGACTTCATGCGCATCGCCGAGGACGTGCACCTGGACGGCGTGGTCGAGAAGATCCGCGTGCCCTTCCTCGTCACGCATGGCGCGCGGGACTCGCAGATCCCGCTGAAGTGGGCCGAGCGCACCTACGAGCAGCTCGTCAACAGCCCGAAGCGCGAGCTGAAGGTGTTCACCGACCGTGAGGGCGGCAGCCAGCACGCCAGCTTCGACAACAGCATCAACGCCGGCCACTACATCGCCGACTGGGTGGCCGAAACCCTGGGCGCGCGCACCGCGCCTAAGCCTTAAGAAAGACAGAACGACATGCAGATCATCGGACCCGATGCGCTGGTGTTCGGCGTCGACGACGTCGCCGCCTGCGCGCAATTCCTGACCGACTACGGCCTCACGCCGGTCGGCGTCACCGACGCCGGTGGCCGCTTCGAGGCGCTGGACGGCACGGCCGTCGTCATCGCCCGCGCCGACGACTCGGCCCTGCCGCCGCCGCTGGGCACCGCAAGCCTGCTGCGCAAGACCGTCTACGGCGTGAAGGACGCCGCCGCGCTGCGGCAGATCGCCGAGGAGCTGGGCCGCGACCGCGAGGTCAAGCGCCTGCCCGACGGCTCGATCGAGGCGCACGACGACATGGGCTTCCTGCTCGGCTTTCAGGTGACCGTGCGCCGGCCGCTGCAGGCGCGCGGCGAGGCCGCCAATCTGCCCGGCGCGCCGGCTCGCGGAATGAATGCCGTGGCGGTGCAGGAGGACACCCTGCACCAGCCGCTGACGCTGTCGCATGTCGTGTACTTCGTGCCCGACGCGGCCAAGGCCGAGGCCTTCTACGTCGAGCGGCTGGGCTTTCGCTGCACCGACCGGTTGCTGGGCGCCGGCCCCTTCCTGCGTCCGGCGGCGACCGACGACCACCACACGCTGTTCCTGATCCAGACGCCGCCGTTCATGAAGGGCATCGAGCACTTCACCTTCCACATGAGCGGCCCCACCGCCGTGATGCAGAACGGCTACCGCCTCGTCGCCAAGGGCTACCAGAGCTTCTGGGGCCCGGGCCGGCACAAGATGGGCTCCAACTGGTTCTGGTACTTCAACAGCCCGCTGGCCACGCACATCGAGTACGACGCCGACATGGACCAGCACGACGACAGCTGGACCGCCCGCGCGGTGCCGCTGAGCGCCGATGCGTCGCAGGCCTTCCTGTTCCAGTCGCGCGACAAGTGGGCACCGGGCGGCCCGCCCCCGGGCGCCGGCGCACCGCGCTGAAACCCCATGACCCGGCTGTGCCACCAGCAGGACCTGGCCGAAGGCCAGGCGCGTGGCTTCGACCCGGCCGGCACCGGCCAAGACCAGCTGCTGCTGGTGCGCCACGCCGGTCACCTGCACGCCTGGCGCAACGCCTGCCCGCATGTGGACGGCGCGCCGCTGGCCTGGCGGCGTGACGCCTACCTCAGCGCCGACCGCCGCCACATCGTCTGCTACGCCCATGGCGCGCGCTTCGACCCCGCCACCGGCCACTGCGTCGCGGGCGCCGCCCTGGGCAGCGCGCTGACGGCCGTGGCCATCGAGATCAAGAACGACGGCGAGGTCCACCTCGCCCACCCCACCCCACAGGAGACAACCCCATGAGCCTCGCAGCCCAGCGCATCCTCATCATCGGCGGCGGCTTTTCCGGCATGGCCGCAGCCATCCAATTGCGCAAGCACGGCGCCAATGTCGAGATCGCCGAGATCGACCCCGACTGGCGCAACTACGGCGCCGGCATCAGCCTGGGCGGCGCAACGCTGCGCGCCTTCCGCCAGCTCGGCGTGCTCGATGAATTCCTGCGGCTCGGCGCCGCCAGCGACGGCGTGGCGCTGCGCCTGCCGAACGGCCAGCCCATCGGCGAACTGCCCACGCCGCGCCTGGCCGGCGCCGACGTGCCGGGCGGCGGCGCCATCATGCGGCCCGTGCTGGCGCGCATCCTGGCCGACGCCACACGCGCCAGCGGCGCCAAGGTGCGGCTGGGCTGCACCTTCACCGCCATCGAGCAGGACGCCGACGGCGTGGACGTGACCTTCACCGACGGCCGCCGCGAGCGCTACGACCTCGTCATCGGCGCCGACGGCCTCTACTCCAAGGTGCGCGAGGCCGTGCTGCCCGACGCGCCCAGACCGCAGTACAGCGGCCAGGCCGTCTGGCGCGCCGTGCTGCCGCGGCCGGACGAACTCAAGACCATCACGATGTGGATGGGCGGCGCCGTCAAGCCGGGCGTCAACCCGGTCTCGGCCGATGAGCTCTACCTGTTCGTCACCGAGCACCGGCCAAGCAACGACTTCGTCGACCCGGCCACCTTCTGCGACACATTGAAGGCCTTGCTCGCGCCCTTCCCCGACCCGCTGCTGCAAGGCCTGCGCGCGCAACTCACGCCCGGCTCGCAGATCGTCTACCGCCCGCTGGAGGGCCTGCTGGTGCGCGGCGACTGGTACCGCGGCCGCGTCGTGCTGATCGGCGACACCGTGCATGCGACGACGCCGCACATGGCCTCGGGCGCCTGCATCGGCCTCGAGGACGCCCTCGTGCTGGCCGACGAGATCGCCAGCAAGGCCACTGTGGACGCAGCGCTGGCGGCCTTCCAGTCGCGGCGCTTCGAGCGCTGCCGCCTCGTCGTCGACAACTCGGCACGGCTGGGCCAGATCGAGATGGAAGGCGGCTCCAAGGAAGAGCACGGCCAGATCATGCGCGAGACGCTGATGGCACTCGGCAAGCCCATCTGACGACAAGCACCATGCGCCCGACCCACCGCCCCCGCCGCCTCGTCGACCTGTCGATCTACCTCGAAAACGACGTGCTGTCCGACCCGCCCCCGCTGGCGCCCAAGATCACCTACCAGAAGCACCAGGACACGCTGCACGAGTTCATGGCCATGATCCCGGGCACGAAGCCCGAGGACTACCCCGACGGCGAGGCCGCCGCAGCCGAGTGGGTCACGCTGACGACGCACAACGGCACCCATCTGGACGCGCCCTGGCACTTTCATTCGACGCAGGACGCCAAGAACGGCGGCAGCCGGCCCAGCATCACCATCGACGAGGTTCCGCTGGACTGGTGCCTGCAGCCCGGCGTGAAGCTGGACTTCCGCCACTTGCCCGATGGCCACGTCGCCACCGCCGCCGAGGTCGAGGCCGAGCTGGCCCGCATCGGCTGGGACCTGCAGCCGCTGGACATCGTGCTCGTCAACACCCGCGCCGGCTCCCGCTACGGCCACCCCGACTACCTGGGCGCCGGCTGCGGCATGGGCTACGAGGCGACGATGTACCTGCTGGAGCGCGGCGTGCGCCTGACCGGCACCGACGCCTGGAGCTGGGACGCGCCCTTCTCGTACACCGCCAAGAAGGTGGCCGCCACCGGCGACACCTCGCTGATCTGGGAAGGCCACAAGGCCGGCCGCGACATCGGCTACTGCCACCTGGAGAAGCTGCACAACCTGGAGGCGCTGCCCGCGCACGGCTTCCTCGTCAGCTGCTTCCCGCACAAGATCCGCGGCGCCTCCGCGGGCTGGACGCGCGCCGTCGCCATCTTCGAGGACTGACCGCCATGCGCCTCGCCACCCTCAACGACGGCAGCCTGGACGGCCGCCTCATCCTCGTCTCGCAGGACGGCCGCCACGCCACGACGGCACCGGCATCGACGCTGATCGGCGCCCTGCAAAACTGGACGCAGGCCGAGCCCGCGCTGCGCGAGTGCGCGGCCGCGCTCGAAGCCGGCAAGGCCGCGACCTTGGCCTTCGACCCGCAGCGTTGCGCCGCGCCGCTGCCGCGCAGCCCGCAGTGGCTGGACGCCTCGGCCTTCCTGAACCACGGCCGGCTGATGGAAACGGCCTTCGGCACGCCGCCGATTCCCGACTTCGACACCGTGCCCGTGATGTACCAGGGCGCCAGCGACGACTTCCTCGGTCCGCACGCCAACGTGCCGCTGCCCAGCGAAGCCGACGGCATCGACTTCGAGGGCGAGTTCGGCGTCATCGTCGGCGAGGTGCCGCTGGGCGCCAGCCCGACCCAGGCGCTGGCCGCCGTGCGCCTGCTGGTGCAGCTCAACGACTGGAGCCTGCGCGCGCTGGGCCAGCGCGAGGTGCGCACCGGCTTCGGCTTCCTGCAGGCCAAGCCGTCCACCGCCTTCGCGCCCTTCGCCGTCACGCCCGACGAGCTGGGCCCCGCGTGGAGCGACGGCCGGCTGCGGTTGCGCCTGCACATCGAATGGAACGGCGAGCGCTTCGGCGAGCCCAGCGCCGCGCCGATGAACTTCCACTTCGGCCAGCTCATCGCGCATGCCGCGCGCACGCGCCGGCTGCGCGCGGGCACCCTCATCGGCTCGGGCACCGTCTCCAATGTCGAACGCGCGGCCGGCTCGGCCTGCATCGCCGAGCGCCGCATGATCGAGAAGATCGATCTCGGCGAAGTCCGCAGCGGCTTCATGCGCTTTGGCGACCGCGTGCGCATGGAGGCCCGCTTCGAGAACGGCGAGCCCGGGCCTTTCGGCGTGCTGGACCAGCGCGTCGTGGACGCGGGCAGACCGGCATGACCCGGCTCGTCAACATCGGCGGCGCGCTGGTCGCGGTGTCGACGGCGCTCGACGGTGCGACGACACCCGCACACCCGCACTCGCCCCAGGGCAAGCCGGCTTGCGCCGCCGCTGCCACCGCATCCGTGCCGACCGCCCCCAGTCTCAAACCCGCACCGCACACGTCATGAGCCTGCTGCCGCCCATCCATCGCGTGGTCACCGGCCACGATGCGCACGGCCGGGCCATCGTCATCAGCGACGGCCCGCTGCCCACCGTCGTCGAACTGCAGGCCATTCCGGGCACGGTCTTCCACGAGGTCTGGTCCACCGCAGGCTCGCCCGCCCGCGTCGACAACGGCCCCGACCCGACCCACGGCCCGCTGGTGCTGCCGCCGCCTCGCCAGGGCAGCCGCTTGCGCTTTGTCGACATCCCGCCCGACACGGCCGAGCACCTGACCCAGGGCGCCGCCCGCATGCGCGAGGCCTTCGCCCAGCTCGGCGATGCCGAGGCCTCGACCGTGCGCGCGGACTCGCCCCACCCGCTGATGCACCGCACCGAGTCCGTCGACTACGGCGTCGTCATTGACGGCGAACTGACCCTGGTGCTCGACGAGGGCGAGGTGCTGCTGCGCCCCGGCAGCGTGGTCATCCAGCGCGGCAGCAACCATGCCTGGGCCAACCGCTCGGACCGCCCCTGCCGCATGCTCTTCGTGCTGCTGGACGGCCGCTACGAACCCGGGCTCGCGACGGCACTGGCATCGAAGCCGTGAGCCGGGGCCTGTTCGACCTCGCCGAACGCACGGCCCTCGTGACCGGCGCCGGCCAGGGCCTGGGCCTGGCCATCGCGCGTGCGCTGGCGGCCCAGGGTGCGCACGTGCTCGTCTCCGACCGCATGCCTGCCGACTGCGAGCGCACGGCCGACGCGCTCCGGGCCGAGGGCCACACGGCCACAGCCATCGCGGCCGACCTGGCGCTGCCGGCACAGATCGAGGCCTTGATCGCCGCAGCGGGCGGCATCGACGTGCTGATCTGCAATGCCGGCATCCAGGGGCCGGCCGGCCCGCTGACGGCCGCGGGCGACGCCGACTGGCAGCAGGTGCTGGACATCAACCTGCGCTCCGCAGCCCGCCTGTGCACGGGCCTGCTGCCCGGCATGGCCCGGCGTGGTGGCGGCAGCGTCATCCTGATGTCCAGCATCGCCGGCCTGCGCGGCAACCGCTCGCTGGGCCTCTACGGCCTGTCCAAGGCCGCGCTGGCGCAGCTGGCACGCAATCTCGCCGTCGAATGGGGACCTCAACGCGTGCGCGTCAACGCGGTATCGCCCGGGCTGATCCGCACGCCGCTGGCCGAGGAGCTGCTGCAGGACGCCAGCTTCATGGCCCGGCGCCTGCAGGCCACGCCGCTGCGCCGCGTCGGCGAGCCCGAAGAGGTGGCCGGCGTCGTCGTCATGCTGGCCAGTGCCGCTGGCGCCTTCGTCACCGGGCACAACCTGGTCGTGGACGGCGGCACGACGGTCTCGGACGGCGCTTGAATGTCCGGCCCGGGCATGGCCGTGCTGCTCACAGGCGCCAACGGCTTCGTCGGCCGGGCCCTGCTGAGGCGCCTGCTGTCGCACGGCCTCGGCGGGCGCCCCGTGGCCAGCCTCGTAGCCTCGGACCTGAATCTGGAGGACCTGCCCGCCGACGCCCGCATCCGGCCGGTAGCCGGATCGATTGCCGAAGCGGGCGTGCTGGAACGCGCGCTCGCGGCTCCGGTTGACGCGGTCTTCCATCTCGCCAGCGTCCCCGGTGGGGCCGCCGAGCAGGCACCGGACACGGCACGCCGCGTCAACCTCGACGCCACACTGCGACTGGTCGACCTGCTACGCGCCCAGGGTGGCGCGCCGCGCCTCGTCTTCGCCAGCACGGTGGCGGTCTATGGTGATCCGTTGCCAGCCTGGGTCGACGACGCCACGCCGGCCCAGCCGGCCCTGAGCTACGGCGCCCACAAGCTGGCCGCCGAGGTGCTACTGGCGGACGCCGACCGGCGCGGCTGGGTGCAGGCCTGTTCGCTGCGCCTGCCGGGCATCGTCGCCCGCCCCGGCGACGGCGCCGGCCTGATGTCCGCCTTCATGAGCCAGCTGTTCTGGAAGCTGCGCGACGGCCAGCCTCTCGTGCTGCCGGTGAGTGCATGCGGCACCGCCTGGTGGCTGTCAGTGCAGGCCTGTGTCGACAACCTGCTGCTGGCCGCGTGCCTGGACACGGCCCGACTCGGCCCGCGCCGCGTGGTGCAGGTGCCGGCCTTGCATCTGTCGATGCAGCAGGTCATCGCCGCGCTGGCCCGCATCTGCGGCCCCGGCCGGGAGGCGCTGGTCCGCTTCGAGCCCCAAGCGCAGGTGCAACGGCTGTTTGCCGGCTACCCACCGCTCCACACGCCGGCGGCCCATGCGCTGGGATTCCGGCACGATGGCAGCGCCGATGAACTGGTCAGGCGTGCGCTGACGTCCTGAAACGACAAACCCGGCACGCGGGCCGGGTTCGACAACTTCTGTTGGTGGGCGGTGCAGGGTTCGAACCTGCGACCCCTGCCGTGTGAAGGCAGTGCTCTACCGCTGAGCTAACCGCCCGGGTTTGCGGTGACTGTGTTCAGATACCAAGCAAGGCTTGGTGGGCGGTGCAGGTTTCGAACCTGCGACCCCCACAGTGTGAATGTGGTGCTCTACCCCTGAGCTAACCGCCCTGAACGCCGCACTTGCGTGCGGCTTATCAACGTCCCGTATCCGGGAAGCCCGCGATTATGCCACGGGTTGGGCGGGCTCCAGAGCACGCCACTTGCAGGCACCACCTGCTGCCTTGTCCAGCTCGGCCATCAGCTTGGCATGGGCCGCCGCCTCGGCGGCGTCGGCGCGCAGCACGGGCAGCTCGAAACGGCTCAGGTCCACGGCGTCGACGGTCGCGTGCGCATCGCCGCTGGCCGAGTCGCCGTGGTCGTCCATCAGCAGCGCGTCCTGGCCGCGCGTCAGGCGGATGTAGACATCGGCCAGCAGCTCGGCGTCCAGCAGCGCGCCGTGCAGCACGCGCTTGGTGTTGTCCACTTCCAGGCGGCGGCACAACGCGTCCAGCGAGTTGGCCTTGCCGGGGAAGAGGTCCCGCGCCATCAGCAGCGTGTCGCGCACGCCGCCGACATGGTCGGTCAGCACGCCACGGCGCAGGCGCTTCAGCTCGGCGTTGATGAAGCCGATGTCGAAGGGCGCGTTGTGGATGACCAGCTCGGCGCCGGCCACGAAGGCCAGCAACTGGTCGACGATCTCGGCGAACTTGGGCTTGTCCGACAGGAAGGCCTCGGTCAGCCCGTGCACCCGCAGCGCGTCCTCATGGCTGGCTCGCTCGGGGTTGATGTAGAGGTGCAGGTTGTTGCCGGTGAGCTGCCGGTTGAGCATCTCCACGCAGCCGATCTCGATGATGCGGTCGCCCTTGTCGGCATCCAGGCCGGTGGTTTCGGTGTCGAAGAAGATCTGCCTCATGCGGGCCTCTGATTGCGCTTCGTGGCCCAGACAAAGATTGCAGCACCCGCCAGGATCATCGGCAGGCTCAACCACTGCCCCTGGCTCCAGTTCAGCGCGCGCAGGCCGAGGAAGTCGTCGGGCTGCCGGAAGTACTCGGCCATGAAGCGGAACACGCCGTAGCCCATCATGAAGACGCCCGAGATCTGCCCGGTCGCGCGCGGCTTGCGGGCATAGAACCACAGGATGACGAAGAGCAGCAGGCCTTCTCCGGCCGCTTGGTAGAGCTGGGACGGGTGACGAGCGATGCCGCCATCGTTGGCCTGCGGAAAGACCATAGCCCATGGCAGATCGGCCGGCGCCTCGCGCCCCCACAGCTCGCCGTTGATGAAGTTGCCCAGCCGCACGGCCATGATGCCGGTGGGCACGCAGGGCGCAATCAGGTCAGCCACCTCGAAGAAGCTGCGGCCGCGCTGGCGGCCGAACAGCCAGAGGCCAAACAGCACGCCCAGCAGGCCACCGTGGAAGGCCATGCCGCCCTTCCAGACTGCGAAGATTTCGCCCAGGTTGTGCAGGTAGTAGTCCGGCTTGTAGAAGAAGCAGTAGCCCAGCCGCCCGCCCACCACGACGCCCAGCACGCCGTAGAACAGCACGTCGTCGACGTCCCGCTTCGTCCAGCCCACGGCCGCGTGCTGCGGCATGCGCGCGCGCTTGCCCGCCAGCCACAGGAAAAGGCCGAAGGCGATCAGGTAGGTGATGCCGTACCAGTGCACGGCCACGGGGCCGAGCTGGAGGGCGATGGGGTCGAACTGTGGGTGAACCAGCATGGCTCGATCGGGAAGCAGGAAGCGGCGCGCATCATAGCCAGCGCCCTCAGGCGTGGCTGGCCACGTGCTCGACGAAGCGTGCGACGGCGGGTGGTGCATCGGCGCGCCAGATCAGGCTGGTCTCGACCTCGGGCGCGCCGTCCATGCGGCGGTAGACGACACCCGCGCGCTGCAGGCCCTGCAGGCTGGCCGGCACCCAGGCCACGCCGATGGCGGCGGAGACGAGGTTGATGATGGTCTGCATCTGGATGGCCTCCTGCGCCACGCCGTTGCTGCCGTGGTGGGCCAGGATGGCGTCGAAGAGAGACGGCGCAATCTCGCGCGGGAAGATGACCAGCGGCGCCGCCAGGCACTGGGCGTCGCTGGGCGGCTGGTCAGTGCTGGGCAGGGCCAGGATGAGGGGCTCGACACCGATGGACAGCCGCTCGAAGCCGGCCGGCGCCTGGCCCGGCGTGTGGATGACGAAGCCGGCGTCGATGCTGCCGGCGGCAAACTCGTGCAACTGCACGTCCAGCGTCGCCTCGCGCAGCAGCAGCGCCACCTGCGGGCAGGCCTCGCGGAAGGACCGCAGCCACAGCGGCAGGCCGCCGAAGCCCACGGTGGACACGAAGGCCAGCCGCAGCCGCCCGGCCAGGCCGTCGGCCACCGCCCTCACCTCGCCCGGCAACGCTGCGGCTTCGGCCAGCAGCTTCTGCGCCGACACCTGCAGCGCCGCGCCGGCCGCCGTCAGCCGCACGCTGCGGCTGCTGCGCTCGAACAGTTGCACGCCGAGCTGCGCCTCCAGCTTGCGCACCGCCTGCGTCAGCGGCGGCTGGCTCATGTGCAGGCGCTCGGCGGCGCGGCCGAAGTGCAGCAGCTCGGCCACGGCAAGGAATTGCTGGAGGGGGCGCAGCTCGATCATTGATTCACCGAACGTATTGATTCAATGAGAACAATATATTTGATAAGCGTTGAGACGCGCGCCAAACTGCCGACTTCTTCAGGAGACCGTCATGAGCTTCAACCGCCGCAGCAAGAACATCACCGAGGGCGTGGCCCGCGCGCCCAACCGCTCCATGTACTACGGCATGGGCTACCAGGAGACCGACTTCGGCAAGCCGATGATCGGCATCGCCAACGGCCACTCGACGATCACGCCCTGCAACTCCGGCCTGCAGAAGCTCGCCGACGCGGCGGTCATCGGCCTGAAGGCGGCCGGCGCCAACGCCCAGCTGTTCGGCACGCCGACCATCTCCGACGGCATGGCCATGGGCACCGAGGGCATGAAGTACAGCCTGGTGTCGCGCGAGGTCATCTCCGACTGCGTGGAGACCTGCGTGGGCGGTCAGTGGCTGGACGGTGTCATGGTCATCGGCGGCTGTGACAAGAACATGCCCGGCGGCATGATGGGCATGTTGCGCGCCAACGTGCCGGCCATCTACATCTACGGCGGCACCATCAAGCCGGGCCACTACAAGGGCCAGGACTTGAACATCGTCTCGGTGTTTGAAGCCGTGGGCCAGTTCAGCGCCGGCAAGATGAGCGAGGAAGACTTCTGCCAGATCGAGAAGCGCGCCATCCCCGGCAGCGGCTCCTGCGGCGGCATGTACACGGCCAACACGATGAGCTCGGCCTTCGAGGCGCTGGGCATGAGCCTGCCCTACTCGTCCAGCATGTCCAACGTCGAGGACGAGGTGGTCGAGAACACCAAGAAGGCCGCTGACTACCTGGTCGCAGCCGTCAAGGCCGACCTGAAGCCGCGCGACATCGTCACCAAGAAGGCGATCGAGAACGCCGTCGCCGTCATCATGGCCACGGGCGGCTCGACGAACGCGGTGCTGCACTTCCTGGCCATCGCCCATGCGGCCGAGGTGGACTGGACCATCGACGACTTCGAGCGCATGCGCAAGAAGATCCCGGTGCTGTGCAACCTCAAGCCCAGCGGCAAGTACCTGGCCGTGGACCTGCACAAGGCCGGCGGCGTGCCCGCCGTCATGAAGGAGCTGCTGACCGCCGGCCTGCTGCACGGCGACTGCATCACCATCACCGGCAAGACCGTGGCCGAGAACCTGGCCGACGTGCCCGCACTGAGCGCCGATCAGGACGTCATCCAGCCGGTGGCCCAGCCCATCTATGCAGAAGGCCACCTGGCCATCCTGCGCGGCAATCTCTCGCCCGAAGGCTGCGTCGCCAAGATCACCGGTCTGAAAACGCCGGTGATGACCGGCCCGGCGCGCGTCTTCGACGACGAGCAGAGCGCGCTGGCCGCCATCATGGCCAACAAGATCGTTGCGGGCGACGTCATGGTGCTGCGCTACCTGGGCCCCAAGGGCGGCCCCGGCATGCCGGAGATGCTGGCCCCCACCGGCGCGCTGATCGGTCAGGGCCTGGGCGAGAGCGTGGGCTTGATCACCGACGGCCGCTTCTCGGGCGGCACCTGGGGCATGGTGGTGGGCCATGTGGCGCCGGAGGCCTACGAGGGCGGCGTCATCGCACTGGTGCAGGAGGGCGACACCATCACCATTGACGCGCACAAGCTGGTGCTGGACCTGCACGTCGACGAAGCCGAGCTGGCCAAGCGCCGGGCGGCCTGGGTGCAGCCGGCGCCGCGCTACACGCGGGGCGTGCTGGCCAAGTTCGCGAAGAATGCGTCGAGCGCGAGCAGCGGCGCGGTGCTGGACCGGTTCGAGTGAGTTCGCTGACGAACTCACTGCCGGTGTCGGTCACGACGCCGGCCTGAAACCGCGCAGCTGTTTCAGATCGAATCGGGGCGCAGGCTCGCTGAGCCTGCGTCAACGGTTCGAGTGACCGGGAAGCGCTCTCAGCGCTTCTTTTTCTGCCCCGGCTTGTACTGGCCCAGCGCTTCCATCTGCTGCTCCCGCCGCGCCGCCTTCTTGGCGTCCAGCGAGTCCATGACCTTGCGCTGCGTGAAACCGCTGGCGTCCGCCCAGGCCCACCAGACGACGGCCAGCGCGAAGGGCGACAGCACGATGAGCCAGGCCCAGGTATCGTCCTTGTGGAAGTCGACCCAGCCCCCAAGCCGCAGCACGAGGAACAGGACGCCGATCAACACGAATGCCATGCGTCAACTCCTTCAGGTATCTTTGCGTTCACTGTAGTTCACCGCCCCCGAAAGGTTTGCATGAAGAATGTCCTGATCCTCAGCCTCGCCCTGATCGCGCCCGCCGCCGCGTTCGCCAACCAGGAACTGGCGCAGAAGAAGAACTGCATGGCCTGCCATGCCGTCGACAAGAAGCTGGTCGGCCCGTCCTACAAGGACGTCGCCGCCAAGTACGCCAAGGACAAGGACGCCACCAAGAAGCTGGCCGAAAAGATCATCAAGGGCGGCAAGGACGCCTGGGGCCCCGTGCCCATGCCGCCCAACCCGCAGGTCACGCCGGCCGAGGCCGAGACGCTGGCCAAGTGGGTGCTGTCGGTCAAGTGACCCCCTTCCGCCATTGATTCAACGGGCCCTGCGGGGCCCGTTCTCTTTGTGCGCCGCATGAGCCGAACGGGGGAAAACGGCGCGGCGGCACTTCATGGGGGATTCATCGCCGCCACGAAGAATGCCGGCGCGCAGGCCTTTCTGCGCACCTTTCCCCTCGGCTCCCCATGACCATCCACCGCACCCCCCAACTCGCTGCCATCGCCGCGACCGTTGCCGCCCTGTTTGCCGGCGCTGCCCAGGCCGCCTCGGCCACGCTGGAAGGCTGGGCGCTGATGCCGGCCAACACGTTCTCGGAAGGCCCCACGTCCGGCCAGTTCGCCAACGGCGCCGGTGGCAACCCGCTGCCGTTGGTCAACAAGCAGCCCGTGCAGGGCTTCTCCGGCGTGCTGGCGGGCCCGACGGCCGGCAGCTACCTGTTCACCACCGACAACGGCTTCGGCAACAAGGCCAACTCCGGCGACACGCTGCTGCGCATGTACGGCGTGACGCCCGACTTCAAGACCGCTACGGGCGGCACCGGCACCGTCTCGGCCGCCAACTTCAGCACCGGCGCGGCCATGGGCGGCTTCACGGCCGGCAGCTACATCACGCTGTCCGACCCCAACCACCTGCTGTCCCTCAAGGTGCAGGCGGACTACACGCGTTACTACAACAACGCCGCCAACCCGCTGGTCGACAGCAGCATCCGCAGCGGCCGCCTGCTGACCGGCGCCGACCTGGACATCGAGTCGGTGCGCAAGGACAAGAACGGCAACCTGTGGTTCGGCGACGAGTTCGGCCCCTACCTGGTCAAGACCAGCGCCAGCGGCGAAGTGCTGCGCCGCGAGATCGGCATGAAGGGTGTGTTGTCGCCGTCGAACGAGGCCGTGCAGAACGGCAGCGTGCTCAGCACCATCGCCAACTCGGGCGGTTTCGAGGGCATGGCCATCAACCCGAACGGCGACCGCCTCTACACGCTGCTGGAAGGCACGGTCTCCGGCGACCCCGCCAAGACGCTGCGCATCAACGCCTTCAACGTCGACACCGAGGCCTACACCGGCGAGCAGTGGCGCTACAAGCTGGAGGGCGCGGGCACGGCCATCGGCGACATGACGGCCATCAACGACCACGAGTTCCTCATCATCGAGCGCAATGGCGGCACCGCCACCAGCGGCACGCCGTTCAAGAAGATCTACAAGGTCGACCTGAACAAGGTCGACGGCAGCGGCAACCTGGTGAAGACCGAAGTGGTCGACCTGATGAACATCGCCGACCCCAACGACTTGAACGGCGACGGCAGCACCGCCTTCACCTTCCCGTTCGTCACCATCGAGAACGTGTTGCTGCTGGACGCCAACACGTTGCTGGTCGTCAACGACAACAACTATCCCGGCGTCGGTGGCCGCAACCTCGGCTCCGACAACACGGAGTTCCTGAAGATCCACCTGGCCACCCCCGTGCCGGAGCCGAGCAGCTACGCGCTGCTGTTAGGCGGCATGGGCTTGCTGGGCATCGTCGCCCGCCGCCGCCGGCGCGGTTGATTCGCCTCGCGATGAAAAAGGCCGCCCGAGGGCGGCCTTTTTGTTGGAGCGCGTGGACTCAGTACGCCTGACCCAACTGCTCAAGGATCGCGGGATTCTCAAGAGTTGACGTGTCCTGCGTCACCGTCTCCCCCTTCGCCACCGACCTCAACAGCCGCCGCATGATCTTGCCCGAACGGGTCTTGGGCAGGTTGTCGCCAAAGCGGATGTCCTTGGGCTTGGCGATGGGGCCGATCTCCTTGGCCACGTGGTCGCGCAGCTGCTTGGCGATGGCCTTGGCCTCGTCGCCGGTCGGCCGGGCGCGCTTGAGCACGACGAAGGCGCAGATGGCCTCGCCGGTCGTGTCGTCCGGGCGACCCACGACCGCCGCCTCGGCGACCAGCTCCGTGCAGCTGACCAGCGCCGACTCGATCTCCATCGTGCCCATGCGGTGGCCGGACACGTTCAGCACGTCGTCGATCCGGCCGGTGATCGTGAAGTAGCCCGTCTCGGCGTCGCGTATGGCGCCGTCGCCGGCGAGGTAGTAGCCCTTCAGCTCCGGCGGGTAGTAGCTCTTCTTGAATCGCTCGGGGTCGCCCCAGATCGTGCGGATCATCGAAGGCCAGGGCTTCTTGACGACCAGGATGCCGCCCTGGCCGTTGGGCACGTCGTTGCCGGTCTCGTCGACGATGGCCGTCGTGATGCCCGGGAAGGGCAACGTGCAGGAGCCCGGCACCAGCGTCGTCGCGCCCGGCAGCGGCGTGATCATGTGGCCGCCGGTCTCGGTCTGCCAGAAGGTGTCGACGATGGGGCAGCGGCCGCCGCCGACATGCTGGTGGTACCACTCCCAGGCGGCCGGGTTGATGGGCTCGCCCACCGAGCCCAGCAGGCGCAGGCTGCTCAGGTCGGAGCGCGCGGGGTGGACGGCGGCGTTGCTCTCGGCCGCCTTGATCAGCGAACGTATGGCCGTGGGCGCCGTGTAGAAGATCGTGACCTTGTGCTTCTCGATCATCTGCCAGAAGCGGCCGGCGTCCGGGTAGGTGGGCACGCCCTCGAAGACGATCTCGGTGCCGCCCAGCGCCAGCGGGCCGTAGGTGATGTAGGTATGGCCCGTGACCCAGCCGATGTCGGCCGTGCACCAGAAGATGTCGTCATCCTTCAGGTCGAAGGTCCACTTGGTCGTCAGCGCGGCATGCAGCAGATAGCCGCCGGTGCTGTGCTGCACACCCTTGGGCTTGCCGGTGGAGCCGGAGGTGTAGAGCAGGAAGAGCGGATGCTCGGCCTCGACCCACTCCGGCGCGCAGGTGGTGGGCTCGGCGGCCATCAGCTCGTGCAGCCAGGAATCGCGGCCCTCGACCCAGTTGATCTTGCCGCCGGTGCGCTTGTAGACGATGACGTCCTTCAGCGTCGGGCAGACGCCACCGTCCAGCGCCTCGTCGACGATTGATTTCAGCGGCAGCGCCTTGCCGCCACGCGCCTGCTCGTCGGCACAGAGGATGGCCACGGCGCCGGCGTCCTGCACGCGGTCGCGCAGCGACTGGGCCGAGAAGCCGCCGAACACCACCGAGTGCGTCGCGCCGATGCGCGCGCAGGCCTGCATGGCCACCACGCCTTCGACGGACATGGGCATGTAGATGACGACGCGGTCGCCCTTGTTGATGCCGCGGGTCTTCAGCGCATTGGCGAGCTGGCTGACCTTGGCCAGCAGCTCAGAGTAGGTGACCTTGGTGACCGTACCGTCGTCGGCCTCGAAGATCAGCGCCGTCTTGCCACCCTTGCCCGCCTCGACATGGCGGTCCAGGCAGTTGTAGGAGACGTTGAGCTTGCCGTCCTCGAACCACTTGAAGAACGGCGCGTCGCTGTCGTTCAGCGTCTTGGTGAACGGCGTCTGCCAGCTCAGCAGCTCGCGTGCCTGGCGGGCCCAGAAGCCGGCGTAGTCGGCCTCGGCCTCGGCCACCAGTGCGGCGTAACCGGCCTCGCCTTTGACGTGGGCGTTGGCGACCCACTCAGCCGTGGGTGCATAAGTATTCAGCGTGCTCATGGCTTGTCTCCTGATGATTCTTGGCGCGGACTGTGCGGCGGGCGTCTGACGATGCCCTGACGGCGTGGCGTCATGCACGGGACCTAGAATTTCCCCTAATTCTGCTCGGTCTCCATCCATGCCCAACGATCCCCAGCTTCGCCCCCTGCCCCGCCTGATCTTTGCCAGCCGCTGGCTGCAGCTGCCGCTGTACATCGGCTTGATCCTGGCGCAGGCGGTCTACGTCTTCCAGTTCTGGACCGAACTGGTCCACCTGATCGAGGCAGCGTTCGGCAACCAGGAAGCGCTGACCATGCTGGTCAAGAGCATTGGCTACAAGGCCGTGGCCATCAAGGATGCCGCCGACCAAGTCATCGGATACGAACCCATCGCCAAGCTCAACGAGACCATCCTGATGCTGGTGGTGCTCGGCCTGATCGATGTGGTGATGATTTCCAACCTGCTCATCATGGTCATCATCGGCGGCTACGAGACCTTCGTGTCCCGCATGGGCCTGAGCGAACACCCGGACCAGCCGGAGTGGCTCAGCCACGTGAACGCCTCGGTGCTGAAGGTCAAGCTGGCCACGGCCATCATCGGCATCAGCTCCATCCACCTGCTGAAGACCTTCATCAACGCCGACAACTACACCGAGAAGACGCTGATGTGGCAGACGCTGATCCACGTCGCCTTCCTGCTGTCGGCGATGGCGATTGCCTACACCGACCGGCTGCTGCAGGCGCCCGCCGACAAGCACTGAAGCCTCACCGGCCCACCATCTGGGCCGGCACCACCCAGGCGTCGAACTGCTCGGCCGTCACATGGCCGAGTGCCAGCGCTGCCTCGCGCAGGCTGCTGCCGTCCTTGTGCGCCTTCTTGGCGATCTGCGCGGCCTGGTCGTAGCCGATGTGGGTGTTCAGCGCCGTCACCAGCATCAGTGAGCGCTCCACCAGCTCGGCGATGCGCGCCTCGTTGGGCGTGATGCCCACGGCGCAGTGCTTGTCGAAGCTGGACATGCCGTCCGCCAACAGGCGCACGCTCTGCAGGAAGTTGTGGATGACCATGGGCCGGAACACGTTCAGCTCGAAGTTGCCCGACGCGCCGCCGATGTTGATGGCCACATCGTTGCCCATCACCTGAGCGGCCAGCATCGTCACCGCCTCGCTCTGCGTCGGGTTGACCTTGCCCGGCATGATGGACGAGCCCGGCTCGTTCTCCGGGATGCTGATCTCGCCAATGCCGCTGCGCGGGCCGCTGGCCAGCCAGCGCACGTCGTTGGCGATCTTGGTCATGCTGGCGGCAAGCGTCTTCAGCGCGCCGTGGGCGTGGACGAGGGCGTCGCAGGCCGCCATCGCCTCGAACTTGTTGGGCGCGGTGACGAAGGGATGGCCCGTCAGCCGCGCCAGCTCGGCGGCAACCGCTTCCGCATAGCCCTTGGGCGCGTTCAGCCCCGTGCCGACGGCCGTGCCGCCCAGCGCCAGCTCGTGCAGATGCGGCAGCGCCGCCAGCACATGGCGCTCCCCGTGGGCCAGCTGCGCCACCCAGCCCGAGATCTCCTGCCCCAGCGTCAGCGGCGTCGCGTCCTGCAGGTGGGTGCGGCCGATCTTGACGATGTCATCGAACGCCTCGGCCTTCTGCTGCAACGTCGTGCGCAAGGCCCGCAGCGGCGGCAGCAGGCGCTCCATCAGCGCCTGCACGGCCGCCACATGCATGGCGGTGGGAAAGACGTCGTTGCTGCTCTGGCTGCGGTTCACATCGTCGTTGGGGTGCACCAACCTGCACTCACCGCGCTCGCCGCCCAGCAGTTCGCTGGCGCGGTTGGCCAGCACCTCGTTGACGTTCATGTTGGTCTGCGTGCCCGAGCCGGTCTGCCAGACGACGAGCGGGAACTCGTCCACATGCAGGCCGGCGATGACCTCATCGGCCGCGGCCACGATGGCCTCGGTCTTCCCCGCGTCCTGCAGGCCCAGCGCCTGGTTGACGACGGCCGACGCGCGCTTGACCTTGGCCAGCGCGCGGATCAGCTCGGGCGCCTGGCGCTCGCCGGAGATGTCGAAGTTCTGCAGCGAGCGCTGCGTCTGCGCGCCCCACAGCCTGTCGGCCGGCACCTCGATGGGGCCGAAGGTGTCGCGTTCGATGCGGGTGTTCATCACGGGGTCTCCTGGCGTGCTGTCAGCAGCATAGAGGGCATGGCGCCGGATAATCCCAGCTGCAGTCCATCCTCACCCGACTCCGCCATGACCGTCACCATCCGCCAGCAAGACCTCGTCGACAGCATCGCCGCCGCCCTGCAGTACATCTCGTACTACCACCCGGCCGACTACATCGCCCACCTGGCCCGTGCCTACGAGAGCGAAGCCTCGCCCGCAGCCAAGGACGCGATCGCGCAGATCCTGACCAACAGCCGCATGTGCGCCGAAGGCAAGCGGCCCATCTGCCAGGACACCGGCATCGTCAACGTCTTCCTGAAGATCGGCATGGACGTGCGCTGGGAAGGTTTCAGCGGCAGCATCGAGGACGCCATCAACGAAGGCGTGCGCCAGGGTTACCTCAACCCCGACAACAAGCTGCGCGCCTCGGTGCTGGACGACCCTATCTTTGCCCGCAAGAACACCAAGGACAACACGCCCGCCGTCGTGCAGATGGAGGTGGTGCCCGGCAACACCGTGGACGTCATCGTCGCGGCCAAGGGCGGCGGCAGCGAGAACAAGAGCAAGGTCTACATGCTCAACCCCGGCGACGACATCGTCGACTGGGTGCTCAAGACCGTGCCGACCATGGGCGCCGGCTGGTGCCCGCCGGGCATGCTGGGCATCGGCGTCGGCGGCACGGCCGAGAAGGCCGCGCTGCTGGCCAAGCAGTCGCTGATGGAAGACATCGACATGTACGAGCTGCTGCAGCGCGGCCCGCAAAACAAGCTCGAAGAGATGCGCATCGAGCTGTACGAGAAGGTCAACGCGCTGGGCATCGGCGCGCAAGGCCTGGGCGGCCTGACGACCGTGCTGGACGTGAAGATCAAGACCTTCCCGACCCACGCGGCCAGCAAGCCCATCGCGATGATCCCGAACTGTGCGGCCACGCGCCATGCGCACTTCGTGCTGGACGGCAGCGGCCCCACCTACCTGGAGCCGCCCAGCCTGGACCTGTGGCCCGACGTGAAGTGGGCGCCCGACTACAACAAGAGCAAGCGCGTCGACCTCAACACGCTGACGCCCGCAGACGTGGCGGGCTGGAAGCCCGGCGACACGCTGCTGCTGAACGGCAAGATGCTGACCGGCCGCGACGCCGCCCACAAGCGCATCCAGGACATGCTGGCCAAGGGCGAGAGCCTGCCGGTGGACTTCACCAACCGCGTCATCTACTACGTCGGCCCGGTGGACCCGGTGCGCGACGAGGTCGTCGGCCCGGCCGGCCCGACGACTGCCACGCGCATGGACAAGTTCACCGACATGATGTTGGCCAAGACCGGCCTCATCGCCATGGTCGGCAAGGCCGAGCGCGGCCCGGTCGCCATCGAGTCCATCAAGAACCACAAGAGCGCCTACCTGATGGCGGTCGGCGGCAGCGCCTACCTCGTCAGCAAGGCGATCAAGGGCGCCAAGGTGGTCGGCTTCGAGGACCTGGGCATGGAAGCGATCTACGAGTTCGACGTGGTGGACATGCCCGTCACGGTGGCCGTCGACGCCAGCGGCACCAGCGCCCACATCACCGGCCCGGCCGAGTGGAAGCAGCGCATCGCTTCGGGCAAGGCAATCGGCATCCCGGTCACCACGGCCTGACTGCAGCAGGCGCCCTGCGCCTCCCCGTGCCGGCGCAGCTTATGCTGGCGGCCCCTCGGAGGATTCCACGTGCGCCTGCTGTCAGTCACCGCCACCCTGCTCCTGCTGTGCGCGCTGTCGCCACTCGCCCGCGCGCAGGCCCCGGCACCTGCCAAGGCCTGCGCGCTGACAGCCGTCGCCGGCGAGATGCACGAGCTGACCTCGGGTGGCCGCCAGCGTACCTACCGGCTCTTCGTGCCGCCGGCCATCGCTGGCCGCGCGCAGCTGCCGCTGGTGCTGGACCTGCACGGCTCGGGAGGCAATGCCAACGACCGTGCCAAGGCAAGCGGCTTCGAGGCGCTGGCGGCGCGTGAAGGCTTTGCCGTCGCCACGCTGCAGGCCGTGGACGCGCGCTGGAATGTGCCGGCCGCCAGCTCCCGACCGGATGACGTGCAGTACGTGTCCGACGTCATCGACCACATCGCCGCCCGCACCTGCATCGACCCGGCGCGCGTCCACGCGACGGGCTTCTCCGGCGGCGGGCGCATGTCGTCGCTGCTGGGCTGCCGGTTGAACCAGCGCATCGCGTCGATCGCGCCGGTCGCCGGGCTGCGCTGGACGGGCCCCTGCCCCGGCCGCGCGATACCCGTGTTCACCGTGCACGGCCTGGCCGACACGGTCAACGCCTACGAAGGCCACGCCGACCGCGGCGCCGAGTGGGTCGAGAGCGTGCCCGAGGCCCTGGCCGGATGGGCGACCCACAACCGCTGCCAGCCCAAGCTGCTGCAGGACAAGCAGACCGGGCCGCTGCAGACACTGCGTTACGGCGGCTGCTCGAACGGCGCCGAGGTCAGGCTCGCACGCATCGACGGCATGGGCCACATCTGGCCGCGCGCCGAGATCGATGCGAGTGACGCTGCCTGGCAGTTCTTCAAGAACCACCCGCTGCAGTAAGGAGACCCCATGCCCGACTTCCGCGCTGAAATTCGCGCTTTTGCCGCCCACACCGCCGGAGCCCCGCTGCAGCCCTTCGCCTTCGACCCCGGCCCGCTGGGCGAGGAGGACGTCGAGATCACCGTCGAGCACTGTGGCGTCTGCCACTCCGACCTGGCGATGATCGACAGCGAGTGGTTCCCCGCCAGCTACCCCGTCGTGCCCGGCCACGAGGTCGTCGGCCGCATCACCGCCTTGGGCGCGCACGCCAAGGGCCGGCAGTTGGGCCAGCGAGTGGGCGTGGGCTGGCACACGGGCAGCTGCACGCACTGCAACTTCTGCATCGGTGGCGAGCAGCACCTGTGCGGCCAGCGCCAGCCGACGCTGATCGGCCGCCATGGCGGATTTGCGGACCGGCTGCGTTCGCACTGGTCCTGGGCCATCCCGCTGCCCGACGCGCTGGACCCGGCCGCCGCCGGCCCGCTGATGTGCGGTGGCGGCACGGTCTTCCTGCCCTTCGTGCTGCATGCCATCAAGCCGACCGACCGCGTCGGCGTCGTCGGCATCGGCGGCTTGGGCCACCTGGCTGTGAAGTTCGCGCGCGCCTGGGGTTGCGAGGTGACGGCGTTCACCTCGTCACCGTCCAAGCGCGACGAGGCACTGGCGCTGGGCGCGCACAAGACGCTGTCCAGCGTCGACAAGGCCGAGCTGAAGGCCGCGGCCGGCAGCCTGGACTTCCTGCTCATCACCGTAGGTGCCGCGCTGAACTGGGATGCGCTCGTCGGCACGCTGGCGCCCAAGGGGCGCATGCATCTGGTGGGTGTTGTAAAAGACGCACTGAGCGTCAGGAGCGGCGGCCTGCTGAGCTGGCAGAAGGGCTTGTCTGCCTCGCCCACGCCGCCGCCCTCGGTGCTGGCGACGATGCTGGAGTTCTCGGCCCGCCACCAGATCCTGCCGCAGGTGGAACGCTTCCCCATGAGCCGGGTCAACGATGCGCTGGACCACCTGCGCAGCGGCAAGGCGCGCTACAGGGTCGTGCTGGACGCGGATTTCTGAGCATCGGCCGGCGAAAGCGCCGGCATGGCGAGGCCATGCACGACGCGCTGGGGATAGGGAATCTCCACGCCGAGACCACCCAGCGTGCGCAGGATGGCGAGGTTGACAACGGAGCGCACATTGCCGCTGCCGTTCTCGGGGTCCATGATCCAGAAGAAGATCGTCAGCTCCAGGCCATCACTGGCGAAATTGCTCAACTGCACGGCCGGGCCCGGCTCACTCAGCACCCGCGGCACCTGCCGCACGGCCGTCGCCAGCGCCTCGATGACACGTTCGACATCGCAGCCGTAGCTGACCTGGACGATCGTCGACAGCAGCACGCGCGGGTCGGCCAGCGACGAGTTCTCGACGCGCTGCGTGATCAGCATCTCGTTGGGCACGATGGCTTCCTTGCCGCCCATGGAGCGGATCACCGTGTAGCGCGTCTTGATGTCCGTCACGCGGCCTTCGAAGCCGTCGACCTTGACCATGTCGCCGATGCGCAAGCTGCGTTCGGCCAGGATGACGAAGCCGCTCACATAGTTGGCCGCCAGCTTCTGCAGGCCGAAGCCAAGGCCCACGCCCAGGGCGCCGCCCAGCACGCCCAGGGCCGTCAGGTCGATGCCCGCCGCCGACAGCGCGAACAGCAGGCCGATGAACAGCAGCAGTGCACGGATGGCGCTGGCGGCGATCTTGCGCATGGACAAGTCCATGGACTCGCGCTGCAGCAGCCTCGACTCGATGGCCGCCGAGACCCACAGCGCCGCCACCAGCACCAGCGCAGCCGTCAGACCGCCCTCGATGAGGTTGCGCAATGTCAGCTGCACGCTGCCGAACTTCCAGCCGATCTGATCCAGCTCGTCCAGGATGATGGGCAGCAAGCCGGTGATCCACAGCACCGCGCCCGCCCAGACCAGCCAGGAGCCGATGCGCTCGACCAGCTTGATCGGCGCCGAGTCCGGCCAGGCCGCCCGCAGCACGCGGGCGATGACGCGGATGACGGCCAGCGACACCAGCACCGGCAGCGCGAGCTTGAACAGCGCCGGTGCCAGCTCCCACAACGGCAGCAGGCGGCGCACACCGAAGGCCAGGGCCAGGGCCAACAGCGGAAACAGCGCGCCGTCGATGACACGCTCGCCGAACAGCACGCTGTTCTCGTGCCTGGTCACGGCGCGCGACAACGCCCAGCTCAGCAGCGCGGCCAGCGCCAGGCAGCCCAGCAGCAGCGCCCATTCGGCCAGGGCGTCGGCGCTGAAGACGCGGCCCAGCAAGGCCTGCAGTTCGGTCAGGCTCAGAGGTTGATGCATTGAATTCGTCTAGTCAGTTGGGGACAGAGCTACTCGCTTCGCTCGGGCGGTCTGTCCCGCAAAATTGTCAGATTAGTTGGTGACAGAGCTACTCGCTTCGCTCGGGCGGTCTGCCCCGCAAGGTCTAGAGATCCGCCAGTACCCGCAAATGCACCCCCACGCTGCGCGACAGCGCCCGCAGGTCATAGCCACCCTCCAGCACCGACACGATGCGGCCCTGGGCGTGGCGCTCGGCCACGTCCTTAAGCTTGAGGGTCAGCCACTCGTAGTCGGCCTCCACCAGGCCCATCTGGCCCAGCTCGTCGTCGCGGTGGGCGTCAAAGCCGGCGGAGATGAAGACCATCTGCGGCTTGAAGCGCTCCAGCGCCGGCAGCCACATCGCCTCGACCATCTCGCGCATCTCGGGCCCGCGCGTGTAGGCCGGCAGCGGCACGTTGACCATGTTCGTGCCCTTGG
This sequence comes from Pelomonas parva, assembly GCF_043555835.1. Classification (NCBI taxonomy): domain Bacteria; kingdom Pseudomonadati; phylum Pseudomonadota; class Betaproteobacteria; order Burkholderiales; family Sphaerotilaceae; genus Roseateles; species Pelomonas parva. The sequence goes on from NZ_JBIGHV010000001.1 coordinate 895,588, forward strand.
GCACCGCGCCGCTGTACGGGTAGAGCGGGTGCTGGAACAGGCTGACCATCAGCACGCGGTCGTCGCCGGCAATGATGTCCTCGGTGCCGTTGCCATGGTGCACGTCGAAGTCGACGATAGCCACCCGCTGCAGGCCGCGCACGTCCAGTGCATGTCGCGCCGCGATGGCCACGTTGTTGAAGAAGCAGAAGCCCATGCTCTGGTCGCGCGTGGCGTGGTGACCGGGCGGGCGCACGGAGCAGAAGGCGTTATCGGCGCGGCCGTCGATGACCAGGTCAGTCGCCTGCACGGCGGCACCGGCGCCGGCCAGCACGGCCGCCCAGGTGTGGGCGTTGGCGGAGGTGTCGGGGTCCACGGCGCAGCGCTCGCCCGTCGCGGCGCAGTCGCGCAGCAACCGGCCGATCTCGGCGACATAACCATGGGTGTGAGCGCGCTCCACGGCGGCCAGGTCCACGGGCCGGGCATCGACATGCTCCAGCGCCTGGGCCACGCCCGAGGCGATCAGCCAGTCGTCGATGGCGGCCAGCCGCTCGGGGCATTCGGGATGGCCGTCGCCCATTTCGTGGCGGCGGCATTCGGGAGGGTTGAAATACGCGGTAGACATGGAATGGCGGTCTGTCTCTTGATATGGTCCGGCCCATGACGACGCCATCACGAACGCTGGCAGGGCAACTGCAAGCCCTGCAAAACCAGATTAGCACGGTCATCAAGGGCAAACCCGCCCAGATCGCCGACAGCCTGGCCTGCCTGATCGCCGGCGGCCACCTGCTCATCGAGGACCTGCCCGGCGTCGGCAAGACGACGCTGGCCCATGCGCTGGCCATCTCGCTGGGCCTGAAATTCTCGCGCCTGCAGTTCACGGCCGACCTGCTGCCCAGCGACCTGCTGGGCGTGTCGGTCTACGAGCGCGAAAAGAACGGCTTTGCCTTCCACCCCGGCCCGGTGTTCGCGCAGGTGCTGCTGGCCGACGAGATCAACCGCGCCGGCCCCAAGACGCAGAGCGCGCTGCTGGAAGCGATGGAGGAGCACCAGGTCAGCATCGAGGGCATCAGCCACCCGCTGCCCGAGCCCTTCTTCGTCATCGCCACGCAGAACCCCAGCGAGCAGCTCGGCACCTTCCCGCTGCCGGAGTCGCAGCTGGACCGCTTCCTGATGTGCATCTCGCTGGGCTACCCCGACGCCGCCGCCGAGCGCGAGCTGCTGACCGGCCAGGACAGCCGCGAGCAGCTGCGCACGCTGAAGGCCGTCATGACACCGGCCGAGCTGGTGGAGGCGCAGGCCGCCGTGCGCAAGATCCACGCGGCGCCGCCGCTGCTCGACTACCTGCAGGCCTTGATCGCCGCGACGCGCTCGGGCCAGTGGTTCGTCGAAGGCCTGTCGCCCCGCGCCGGCCTGGCCGTGCTGCGCGCATCGCGGGCACGGGCGCTGCTGCAGGGGCGGGACTATGTGTCCCCTGACGACATCCAGGCCATCCTGCCGCAGACGATCTCGCACCGGCTGCAGCCGCGGGCAGGTGCTGGGCGGGGGGCGAGGGAGCAGGTGCGGGCGATGATCGAGGCCGTCGCCCTGCCCTGACCCGCCTGGCGCTCAGCGCCGGGTCAAGACCACCAGACCCAGCGCGCCAAGCCCTGCAAACAGCAGCCCGCTCCAGACCTCATACGGCAAGCCCAGCAGCCGGTACGCGGCCGCCTCCGCGCAGTTGGCCGTGATCATGAACACGTCGGGCCACAGCTCTTCCAGCCCCAGCGCCGTGACGATCTTGTCGGCCAGGCCCATGGCGCAGGTGGCCGTCTGCGACGCCACCTCGTGCTGGAACACGGCCGCCGTCAGCCCCGCCGCGCACAGCATCAGCACGAGCACCACCGCGCCCTGACGCAGCGCACGCTTGGCATGGACCAGCCAGCCCAGCAGCGCCAACGCGCCGATCAACAGAAAGATGCCCCGCTGCAACACGCACCATGGGCAAGGCTTGACCCCGAACTGATGCTGGGCCACCAAAGCAACGCCGACGGCGGCAAAGCTCGCCGCAGCCATGCCCGCCAGCGCCAGCGCCGGCAACCGCGAAGGGCGCGCGTACATCAGCCCTGCACTTCCGCGATCAGCTCGATCTCGACGCAGGCGCCGAGCGGCACCTGCGCCACGCCGAAGGCGCTGCGCGCATGCTTGCCGGCATCACCCAGCACGGCGGCCAGCAGGTCGGAGCAGCCGTTGGTGACGAGGTGCTGCTCGGTGTAGTCCGGCGTGCTGTTGACCAGGCTCATGACCTTGACGATGCGCACCACCTTGCCGAGGTCGCCCGTGGCGGCCTGCAACGTGCCGAGCAGGTCGATGGCGACCGCGCGCGCGGCGGCCTGGCCGGTGGCGGTGTCCGTGTCGCGGCCGAGCTGGCCGACCCAGACCTTGCCGTCCTTCTTGGCGATGTGGCCGGACAGGAACACCAGGTTGCCGGTGCGCATGAAGGGCAGGTAGGCAGCGGCCGGCGTGGCGACGGGGGGCAGCGTGATGCCCAGTTCGGCCAGCTTGGCCTGGATGGCAGAGGAGCTCATGGGGAAAAGCGCCGTGGCGCAGGGCGAAAACGGCGGCATGCTACACCCCGCTCCCAACCCAGAGGAGCATCGGAGGGGCATTGGCAAAGCGGCCTTGGGGTGTGCGCGAGCTGGTGGTGACAGGCCTTGCCTGGCTCACGGGCCTGGCGCTGCTGCACCGCTGCGAGCGGCTGCCAAATGCTGCCGAGTACGCCGCGTTGGCCGTCGCCTTCGCGCTGCTGTTCGCCTTGCGCCGCCGGCACTGGCTGGCGCTCGCCGGCTGCGTCGCCGTGCTGGCCTTCAGCCAGGCCGCGCTGCGCGCCGAGTGGCGCATGACGCCCGAGCTGCATCCCGCCTGGGAGGGGCGCGACCTGACGCTGACCGGCCGCGTCGACTCTCTGCCCATCGCCGTCACCGGCCAGGGCGGCATGCCCGGCTGGCGCTTCGAGTTCGCCGTCGACGCGGTGGGCCCGACGGGCACCGCGCTGCCGCCCGAGGTGCCGCGCCGGCTGATGCTGCTCAGCTACGACGGCCCGCCCATTACCGCTGGTGAGCACTGGCGCTTCACCGCGCGGCTCAAGCGCGCCCATGGCCTGGCCAACCCCGGCGGCTTCGACGCCGAGCTGTGGCTGTTCGAGCAAGGCCTGCGCGCCACCGGCGTGGTGCGCTCGGCCGAGCGCCTGCAGCCGGCGCCGTGGTGGGAAATCGACGTTGCCCGTCAGCGGCTGCGCGCATCCATCCAGCAACGCGTGGCCGGCCCCGGCATGGCCGGCGTGGTGGCCGCGCTGAGCCTGGGCGATCAGAACGCCATCGCCCACGCCGACTGGGCGCTGCTGCGCGACACCGGGGTGGCGCACGCCTTCAGCATCAGCGGCCTGCACGTGACGATGTTCGCCTGGCTGGCCACGGCCTTGGCCGGCGCGCTGTGGCGGCGCAGCGGGCGGCTCTGCCTTTCCCTGCCCGCGCCCACGGCCGCGCGCTGGCTGGGCGTGCTGGCCGCGCTGGGCTATGCGCTGTTCTCTGGCTGGGGCGTGCCGGCGCAGCGCACGGTGGTGATGCTGGCCGCTGTCGCCGGGCTGCGCAGCCTGGGTGTGCGCTGGCCCTGGCCGCTGGTGTTGCTGATGGCGGCCGTCGTCGTCACGGCGGTGGACCCATGGGCGGTGATGCAGCCGGGCTTCTGGCTGTCCTTCGGCGCCGTGGGCCTGCTGATGGCCGCAGGCGACGGGCAGGCGCAAGGCTGGCGCGCGCGGTTGAAGGCGGCCGTCCACACCCAGGCCATCGCGACGGTGGGCCTCGCGCCGCTGAGCCTGATCTGCTTCGCGCAGCTGTCCGTCGTCGGTCTGCTGGCCAACCTGGTGGCCATTCCCGCCATCAGCTTTCTCATCACGCCGCTGGCGCTGCTGGGTGGCCTGGCACCGCCGCTGTGGACATTGGCCGCCTGGCTGACGCAGGCGCTGATGGCCTGGCTCAAGCTGCTGACGGCGCTGCCGGGCGCCGTCTTCTGGCTGCCCGCCGCGCCGGTGTGGGCGCAGCTGCTCGCTCTGCTGGGTGCGGCCTTGATCGTCATGCGCCTGCCCTGGCGGCTGCGGCTGGCGGGTCTGGCGATGATGCTGCCGCTGCTGTGGCCGGCCGTGCCGCGCCCGCCGCCCGGCGAGTTCGAGCTGCTGGCGCCGGACATCGGCCAGGGCAACGCGGTGCTGGTGCGCACGGCGGGCCATGTGCTGCTGTTCGACACCGGCCCGGCCTATGCGCCCGGCGCCGATGCCGGCGAGCGCGTGCTGCTGCCGCTGCTGCGCTCGCTGGGGCACCGGCGGCTGGACATGCTGGTGCTCAGCCACCGCGACACCGACCACGTGGGTGGCGCGGCGTCGCTGATGCAGGCGCTGCCGGTCAGCGAACTGCGCAGTTCACTGGAGCCCGGCCACCCGTTGCTGCGCGCCGGGCCGGCCGAGGTGCGCTGCGAGGCCGGCCAGGGCTGGACGTGGGACGGCGTGCGCTTCGACATGCTGCACCCGCTGGCGGCTCATTTCGACGCGGAGCTGAAGTCCAACGACCTGTCCTGCGTGCTGCGCATCACGTCGGCGTCGGGGCGGCGGGCGCTGCTGGCGGGCGACCTGGAGGCGGAGCAGGAACGACAGCTCGTGAAGCGTGAGCCTGACCTGCGCGCCGACGTGCTACTGGTGCCGCACCATGGCAGCAAGACCTCCTCCAGCGCCGAGTTGCTGGCGGCCGTGCAGCCGGCGGTGGGCCTCGTGCAGGCCGGCTACCGCAGCCGCTTCGGCCACCCTGCCCCGCCGGTCCTGGCGCGCTACCAGGCGGCCAGCATCGCGGTCGTCGCCAGCCCGGCCTGCGGCGCCTGGCGCTGGCACAGCGACGGCAAGGCGGCGACCTGCGAGCGCGAGCTGAGGCGGCGCTACTGGCATGACCGCGTGCCACCTAGCGTGCCCATCGAGCTGACCGGCCCCTGGCCTGAGGATGCTGAGCCGTGACCCAACGGGCTACGCTGCGGCACTTCCAGGCAGCATTGAGCTTCGAGATACAAAAACCATGCGCATCAAAGCGATTCACGTGGGAGCGGCCGTGGCGCTGTTGCCCTTCATTCTGTTGGCGCCCATGTTCGGGCTGGGCTGGGAGCTGCGGCCGGTGATGCTGCCCGTGTTGCTGACCTCCGCATTCATGTCGCTGTTCCTGACCATGGGCTGGATATCGACAAAGGCATGGCGCCGGCCGGTCAAGCTGATGGCGATGTTGGCGATGTTGCTGGTGTCGGTTTCCTGCGCGTTGTCCGCCTTGGTTTTGGTGGTCGGGTCGTTAATGCAAGCGACGACGGCGTCGCTGCCACTTGGCGACGGCTGCCGCGTCGATGCAGATCGGGTCGGCGGTTTGGGTGACTACCTGATCGTCGTGTCGCGTGTCTGCCCGAGAGCGGGCCTGTGGCAGCGCTCAACTCGGCTGCTTTCCGACGAGGAAGCGGGCGTGAAGGCGCTTCGATCGACGCCGGCAGCGCCGGACGGCGCCGCGCAGGTCGCCGTCACGTTGAGCCGTTATGGCAAGCCCGACGCAGAGACCGTGCTGCGCCTGCCTGCGCGTTGATGCACGTCAACGCGACGCCAGCCGCTTCGCCTTGACCGCCTGCCCCAGCTCGATGACCGCCAGCGCGTAATAGGCCGACCAGTTGTAGCGCGTCACGACCCAGAAGTTCTGCGTGCCCAGCAGCACGGTCGTGGGCTTCTTCGGGCCGTTCTGCAGCTCGATGACGGCCATCGCGCCGACGTGGTCGCGAGCGGCTTCGGATGGTTCCGCGCCGGCTTCCAGCAACTCGGCCGCCGTGAAGGTCGGCTTGATGTCGGGCGCCAGCAGCCGGCGGCGCGTGATCGGGTCGGCCGGCAGGCGCACGCTGTAGTGCGTGGCCTCGCCGGGCTTCCAGCCGTACTCGCTCAGGTAGTGCGCCACGCTGCCGATGGCGTCCACGGGGCTGGCGATCAGGTCGATGCGGCCGTCACCGTCGAAGTCCACCGCGTGCCGGCGCCAGCTGCCGGGCATGAACTGCGGCCAGCCGAGTGCGCCTGCGTAGCTGCCGCGCACGTCGGCGGCGTCCAGACCGTTCTCGCGGCAAAGCTTCAGGAATTCGACCAGTTCGCTGCGAAAGAACGCCTGGCGTTCGGCGGCACGCGGGTGTTCGGCGGGGAAATCGAAGGCCAGCGTGGCCAGCGCGTCCAGCACCTTGAAGCCGCCGGTGATGCGGCCGTAGAAGGTCTCCACGCCGACGATGCCGACGATGACCTCGGCCGGCACGCCGTACCGGCTTTCGGCCCGCAACAGCGCGGCCTCGTGCTCGGCCCAGAAGGCCAGGGCGGCGTCAATGCGCTTGGGTTCGATGAAGCGGTCGCGGTAGGCCGCCCAGTCCTTGGCGGTGCCTTTCGCCGCGGGCAGGATGAGCTGCTTCACGCGCGGCAGGTCCAGCGCCCGGCCGAGCTGCTCGCGCAGCGCGGCCGCGTCCCAGTTCTGCGCGGCGGCCAGCTCGTCGGCGAAGGCGATGACGGCGGGGTGGGCGCCAAAGGGCTGGGGCGCAGGTACCCGCTTGGGCTTGCCGTGAGCGGCGAGGTTGACAGCCAGCAGCAGGCCGGCGCAGAGCGTGGGAAGAAGGCGATGGCGTTTCACGGCGGCAGCATACGGGGCGCCTGCGACCGCTCCCTCAGCGAATCTTGAACTGGAACTCCTGCTCGAAGAGATGCTCACCGTCGCACTCATAGCCAGCCAAAGCCTGCAGGACCAAGCTGCGGAAGTAGTCGGCCACCTCGTCCCGCTTGCGGCCCGAGATCGACAGCACGTCGATGTCGGCCACTTCCACCACGCCGGCGCGCGTCGCGGCGACCGCCTTCAGCAGCACGTCACCCGACCAGTAGATGGTGTTCGGCAGCTTCGGCTTGGGCAGCTTCGCGCAGTGCAGCTCATGGAACTGCAGCAGCGGCGGGAGCGGCGCCAGGCTGCTGTCGCCGTCGTCAGCGATGAATCTCATGCCTTGGGGCGGCTTGGCGGGAATGCTCTTGACGGATTTCAGCGCGGTGCGGTTGAACTCACCCTGCTGCGCAACGGCATGGCCGACCAGCGTCTGCATCAGCGCGCCCTCCACCAGCGCCTGGCGCAGCTCGGGCGATGTGTTGGGGCAGCGGGCCAGCCAGGCGCGCTTGCCGGCGTCCGGCACGGCCTCGGCGCCCGCCGCCTCCAGCGACCGGATGATGGCGCCGATGGCGGCCCCCTTGGTCTTCAGCAGGTGGCCCATGCGGAGCAGATAGGGCGGCAGCAGTGCATAGCGTTCACGGGTGAGGGCGCCGGGCTGGCAGGCGGCCAGCGTCAGGCTCGGCGCGAAGCTGGCCACCATCCAGGCGGTTTCACCGCGCTTGTCGGGCACGTTGATCGCCAGCTTCACGCTGGGGTCGGCTAGCAGCGCGTCGACGACGAGGGCGTAGCCGCCGCTGGCGGCCAGCATCAGCGGCGTGCGGCCATGGACGTCCCGCTCGGTGAGCGACAGATGGCCTTCGGCGCTGCGTATCAGCGCGGTGATCTGCTCCGCGGCGGCGCGCTCGACGTCCTCGGGCGTCCGGCCCGAGTCGCGGACTGCCAGGACCTGGCGAATCTGCACCCCCAGCTTGTCGATCACCTGCCGTGGCGTGCGCTGCGAGTCGGCATGGGCGGGTTGAACACAGAGCAGGAGTACGGCCAGCAGCACGCTGGCGCGGTTCAATCGGGAGCTTGGTGTCATGGGGCGTGTGGGCGGAACAAGCGATGGCGTCAATCGACCTTGAACTCGAACTCCTGCTCGAAGACCCGGTCGCCTTCGCACTGGTAGCCGGCCAGCGTACGGATCAGGATGTTGCGGAAGTGGTTGACGACGGCGGGGGGCGGATCGCCGTCGGACAGCGTCGTGAAGTCGACGGTCTCCACCACGCCCGCACGCGTTGCGACCAGGGTCTTGAAGCGGATGCTGCCCTGCCAGTTGAGCCCGCCGAGGAGCGCGGGTCGCGGTTTCTGCGGGCAGTTCAGGTCCCTGACCTGCGCTGACTCGCGCACCGAGGAGATGAAGCGCATGTCCTGCGGGGGCCTCTGCGGGATGGTGGTCAGGCCCACCCGGTAGGCCTTGTTGAAGCCCAGCTGGCGGTCGAGCGCGTCGTTGACGAGGGTGGTCAGCAAATCCCCACGCGCGATGGCGCGGCGCAGTTCGGGTGTCGTGTTGGGGCAGCGCACGAACCACGCCTTGCGGGCCGCATCGGGGTCGGCTTCGGCGCCGGCATCTTCCAATGCCTGGACGATGCCGGCGACGACCGACTTCCTGGCCGTCATCAGCACTGACATGCGCTGCAGGTAAGGGGTCAACAGGGGTTGGCGTTCCAGCGTGAGGGCACCGGGCTGGCAGGCAACCAGCGTCATCGCGGGCGCGAAGTTGGCCACCATCCAGGCGGTTTCGCCGGCCTTGTCGCGGGCGTTGATGCGTGCCTTGACGATGGGGTCGGCCAGCAGCGCCCTGACCACCAGCGGATAGGCGCCGCTGACGGCCAGCAGCAGCGGCGTGCGGCCTTGCGCGTCTGCGTCGAACAAGCTGTCGTCGCCCGGCGAGCGCTGGGCCAGCGCGGTGATCTGCTGCGCGACAGCGCGCTCCGCGTCCTCGGGGGTCCTGCCGGGCTTGGGGGCCTCCAGGATCTGGCGAATCTCCACGCCCAGGCCGTCGATCAGCTGCCGCGGTGTGCGGGCGGGCTCGGCGTTAGCGCTGGCAAGCGCAGAAAGCAGGAGCAGCAGGGCGGCGGGCAGGCGTGGCGGCATGGGGCCGGAGTGTCTCCCGACCTCAGCCCTTCAACATGCGCGCCGCCAGGTGGAATTCACGCCAGGCGGGTGCCGGCGCGTCCGGCGCGTAGCGCGAACGTTCCAGCTTCTCCAGCCACTGCGCGGCCGGCTCGGCTTTCTGGCCGTGCTGGCGGCGCAGCGTGCGCGCCCAGGCGGCCGGGCTCTCATGCGGCGGCACCGCCACGCCGGCCCGCGCCAGCAGCGCCGCGATGCGCGCCCGCTGCCGGCTCCAGGCGTCGTGCGGCCGGCTGCTCCAGCGTATCCAGGCCCAGGCGGCCAGCGTGAAGGCGAGGATGACGCCGGCCAGCGCCTGGCCCAGGCCGGTCCAGTCGGGGCGCTCGAAGCCGAGCTTCTTCATCAGGTCGAACTGGTTCTGGCGCGAATAGTTCAGCACCAGTTGCTGCCAGCGGTTGTTGATGGCCTCCCAGCCGCCGCGCATCGCCCGCCACAGCGTCGGGTTGAGCTGGCCGATGACGCCCGGCTGCGGCTGCAGGGCCAGGCCTTGCGTGACGCGGTTGGGCGCGACGGCGGCGGTGGGGTCGCTGCGCAGCCAGCCCCGGCCCTCCACCCAGTACTCGGCCCAGGCATGGGCGTTGGCATTGCGCACGATGAGGTAGCCGTCCTGCGGCTCGGCGTCCCAGCCCTGGAAGCCGGTGACGATGCGGGCCGGCACGTCCATGGCACGCATCAGCACGACAAAGGCCGACGCGAAGTGCTCGCAGAAGCCCAGCCGCCGGTCCAGCCAGAACTCATCGATGACGTGAGGCGATTCCTCGCCATAGCGGCCGGGGGCCAGCGTGTAGGTGAAGTCGTTGGCACGCACGTGCTCAAGCAAGGCGGCGGCGAGGGCCTGCGCGCGCGCGCCCGGCGCCAGGCCGGCAAAGCGCGGCTCGGCGGCCAGTTGCTGCGCCCAGGCCAGGCTGCGCGGGTTCTGGCCGCGCGGCAGCTCCAGGTCGCGTGCCTGGTGCAGCCGCATGCGGTTCAGGCCGGCCTGCCAGTCGACATGGGCGCTGGCGGTCAGCCGCAGCCGCTCGGTGATGGGGCGCGGCGCCAGCCACTGCAGTTCGGGGCCGCGCATCAGCGTCAGGTCGGGCAGCGGCAGCTCGCCGCCAACGTTGCCGGGGCTCATCTCCAGCAGTGGCAGCACGGGGATGCGCAACGGCTCCAGCGTCATCTCGTAGCGCAAGGCCGGGCCGGCCGTGGCCAGCTCGTCGCGGCCGCGCAGCCAGTTCTGGTTGGGGCGGTTGTCGGGCGCGCGCCAGGTCTTGCCATCGAAGCGTGTCAGCACGGGGCCGCGAAAGTAGCGCTGGTCGGGTGGCGGCGCGGCACCCTCGAACTTCACGCGCAGCGCGATGCTGTCGTCGTTGGCGATCTCGCTCATCGCCCCGAACTCCATCTGGTTGGACAGGCCCGTCTTGCCGATGCTCTCGGTCGGCACGCCCCATAACGGCGCGATGCGCGGGAACAAGACGAACAGCAGCACCATGACCGGCAGGCCCAGCGCCGTCGTGCTGGCCGCGCGTCGCGCCGCGATGGCGATGCTGGGCACGCCCGTGGGCATCTGCGCCAGCACGACGGCCGCCAGCAGCCCCCACAGCGACAGCAGCGCGCCCGCCGCCGTCAGCAGCGACTGCGAGTACAGGAACTGCGTCAGCACCAGGAAGAAGCCAAGGAAGAACACGACGAAGGCGTCGCGGCGGGCGCGCAGCTCCAGCGTCTTCAGCGCCATCAGCACCGTCAGCAGCGTGATGCCGGCCTCGCGGCCCACCAGCGTGCGGAAGGTCAGCCAGGTCAGCGCGGCGTAGATGAGGGCGATGGCGAACAGCGCCCAGCGGCTGGGCAGCGGTCGCTGGCGCCAGGCGATGTGGCCGCGCCACAGCAGCACCAGGCCGGTCAGCGCCGTGGCCCACAGCGGCAGGTGGCTGGCATGCGGCGCCATGACGGCGGTGATGACGCCGAGCAGGAAGAGGCTGTCGCGGGTGTCGCGAGGCAGGCGCTCCCACCACACTTGGATTGCGTTCATGCTTTGAAGTCCGCCAGCAGTTCCAGGCAGGCCTGGCGGTGCGCCGCGCCCAGCGACGGCGCCAGCTCGCGGCCGGCCAGGCGCAGGCCGTAGGGCTGGCTCTGGCGCTCGGCGGCCAGCACCCAGGCGGTCAGGCGGGACAGCCGCGCCTCCACGTCGCGGCCCTGCGTGTCGCGCCAGTCCAGCCACAGGTCTTTCGCCAGCGGCGCCTCGGTCTCGCGCACCCACAGCGGCAGGCCCTGGTCCAGCGCCAGGGCGGACTTGCGCCACAGGATCTGCTTCATCGAGTCGCCCCGGCGGTAGCTGCGCACGCCGGAGAAGTCCGTGCCGCTGGGTGACTGACGGGTGGACGCCGCCTCGGCGCTGCCGGCCTCCGCCTGCGTCGGGAACGGGGCGAGCACCGCTTCAGCCTGCGGGTAGACCCAGACCTTGCTGGCCGGCCGCCAGTAGCTCCAGGCGCGGAAGAAGCCGAGCGGGAAGCGGGTCGTCACGACCAGCCGTGGCAGCTCGCGCAGGCCGCGCTTCAGCGCCGGCAGGCGCAGGCGCAGCACCGCGTGGCCCAGGGCCGGCACGTCCACCCAGGCGGGCTCGCTGAGGCCGCTGTCGAGCTGGGCGCTGACGGCGATGCCAAAGCGCGCCTTGCCCGGGTTGTGCAGGCGCAGCTCCAGCGTGAACTCGTCGCCGGCATGCACGCCGTCGGGCGCCCGCAAGTCCATCTGCAGGCCGCGCAGGTTGGCGTGCGTGGTGTGCATGGAGGCCAGCCCCGCGCCGGTCAGCGCGAAGGTCAGCGCATAGCCCAGGCTCAGCTGCTCGTTGATGGACGCGACCAGCAGCACGCCCAGCGTGCCGCAGAAGGCCAGGCCCGCGAGCGTGGGGACGATGTAGACGTTGCGCTGGGTGGTGCTGTGCGTGTCCGCCACGGGCTGGCGGGCTTGCCACCAGAACTGCCAACGACGGCGCATGACGTTGAAAACTGCCATGGGCGGCAGGATACGTGCGGTTGCTTCCTGCGCGCCGACGGAGGGGTGCTTGCAGCCGCTACTTCAGGGGGCCGCACCGGCGCCGGTGTTCATGTGTTCGGCCAGCCGCCGGTTGCCGGCGCTACCGTAGTTGACCTTGTTGCTGCTGTTCCAGTCGGCCCAGGGCGCGGCCTTCTTGATATGGCCGCCCACGGCCACCTCGCGCACGATCATCTGGCCGGTGGTGGACCCGTTCTGCGGCCACTGGCGCGCGAACGACACGCTGTTGCTGCCGCCCGTGGTCGTGAACGAGCCGCCCTTGAACAGGAAACCCTTGTTGCCGATCACATGGCTGGGCGCGGCGATGACGCCGGTGCTGGTGCGGGCGTTCGTGTAGCGCACCTCGCAGGCGTCGAACACGGCGGTCATGTCGCCGAAGATGAAGTCGATGTCGCCCTGGATGAAGCTGTTGCGCACATAGGTGCGCTTGCCGGAGCCGGCCAGCCACAGCGTGTCCTGGTTGCCCAGCAGGCGCACGGTGTCCAGCGTCACCTGGTCACCGCCGTTGTTCAGGTAGGCCACGGCCTGGTGCTGGCCGTTGGCCGCCGCGTTGTTCTCGCCGTAGGTGTTCTGGATGGTGAGGTTCTTGATCTGCAGCTGGCTGGCGTAGCTGACGACGGTGCCCGTGCAGTTGGTGCCCAGCGTGCTGCGGCCGCCGCAGTCGTTGTAGTAGGCGCTGACCCGGCTGGGCGCGCTGCTGCCGAAGTTGGCCGCGTTGCCCACGGCGGTCTTGAACGCCGAGCCGGTCATCGCGTAGTGCGCGCCGAGCTGCAGCACCACGCCGGTCTGGCTGTCGCCATAGATCGTCAGCGGCACGCCCGACGGAATGACGACCAGCCCGGTGTAGGTGCCGGCCTTGATCTGGATGTACTTGCGCGTGCTGCCGCCTGCGGCGATGGCCGCGTTCACCGCCGCCTGCACGGTCTTGTACGTGCCGCTGGGGCTGACGACGTAGTCGCCGGTGCTCTTGGTGCCCACGGTGCCGGGGCTCCAACTGCCGAGGAAGCTGGCCAACGTGTAGCTGCCTTGTTCAGATGCCGACAGCTGCGGGCGCGTGGCGGTGGACGTGGCGGCCCAGGCCGGCAGCGCGGCCGATACGGCAAGGGCCAGCACGGCGTGGCGGCACAGCACGCGGGAGATGGGGGCGAAGGCGAGGTTGGCAGTCATGCGCTGATGTCTCGTTGTTGTATGCGGGGCCCGGGGATCGGGGGCGGCACACACCAACGTGCTGCGCCGCAGGGCGCACAGGCTGACGTGCAGGAACAGTCCCTGGGGATGCAGACGCCAGGGCGGCCGCGATTCTGCAAGCGGCCTGGCCGAGCGCGCCTCATGGGTTTCCCGCTTACGGGCCGGCGGCCGCCCGCCGATGCTGCGCCGCGTGAAACGACGCACCGGCATGCTGGCGACGCTCGGCGGCCTGCTGGCGGCCGTGGCGGCGTTGTGGGTGGCCCTGCCGCACCAGGCCCCAACTGACAGCGTGCCCGGCGCGACGGCCGCCGTGCTGCCCCGGCCTGCCGCTGTGTTGGCGGTTCCTGCTGCCGCGCCCGCAATGCGCCCGACTGCGGCGGCGCCGGTGGATGCCGTGCACGAGCTATGCGGCACCGGCCGCATGCCGCTGCGCAACGCGGGCGGCGCCGGTGCCGATGCCTTCGAGAACCTGCCCGACCCCCTCGGCCGCCTGGCGCTGCAGGAGCTGCGGGAACGGCTGGTTCACATGCTGACCCTGGGCGACGCCCGCCAGCGCGTGGCCGCCTGGCGCCTGCGCCAGCCCGACGCCGCCGACCCAGCCGCGCAAACCGCGTGGGCGGCGGGCCTGCTGGCCGAAGCGCATGCCGGCGGTGATGCCCAGGCCTTGCGCTGGGCCACCGCCGCCTGCGGCCACACCGAGCACGCCCCACGCTGCCGCCGCGACCTGGCCCTGGCGCGCACGCGGGCCGAGCCCGACAACGGCCTGCACTGGCTCGAATGGGCGCAGGAGGCTGGCAGCGAGCCGCTGCAGCACGCGGCCTGGCTGGGCGCGCTGCGCGCACGGCGCTGGCACGAGCATCCCGTGGGCCTCACGGCCGTCACGCAGGCGGCACTGGCCGCCATGCAGCCGGTGCCGCCCGCCTACCTGCGCAGCCGGCTGGCGCGCGAGACGCTGGGCCACGACGCCGCCCAGGCACCCGAGGGCTTCGCGTGGCTGGATCAGCAATGCGCACGGCAGCTTGGCGACTGCGCGCAGGTGGCCGAGCGCATGGCGGGTGAGGCGGATTCGGCCGCACTGCTGCAGCAGGCGGCAGCCCTGGGCCAGCAGGCGGGTTGGAGCGAGGCGCGCTTGCAGGCGCTGGCGGCCACCACGCAGGCCTTCCATGCGCAGCTGCCGGCGTGGCATGAAGCCGCGGGCGCCTCGCTGGCCTGCGCTGCAGCCGAACCGCAGCTTGCCCATGTCGAGGCGGTGGCGCGCCGGGGCGAGGTGCCCCGCACCCGCTAACGCGCGAGGCTCAGAACGGCGAGGGTTCGCCCGCGTCGCCCGCCCGAAGCGCGGCCAGCTCCTGCCGCAGCGCCGCGTTCTCGGCCTCGAGGGTGGCCACGCGCAGGCGCAGCGATTCGACCGTCTGCTCAGGCGCAGCTGCTGCCGCCTCGGTCGCCTGCGAGCCAGCCTCCGGGCTCGGCGCCGGCGCCCTGCGCTTGGCCTCGCGCACCCGCTTGGCCGCCTGCTTGAGCTCGTCCGCCCCGGCCGCAGCCGCAGCCGCCTGTTCCTCGGCCGGCAAGGTGGCCACGGCCGCCGCAGCGTTGATGGACACGGTGCCGGCCTTCACCGCCGCCACCAGCTCGGGCGCGCCCTGCTTCTGGATCTTCTCGATCAGCACGACCTGGCTGCTGCTGATCCGCGCGGCCTTGGCCAGCGCCTCGCGGGTTTCAAGCGCCGTCGCGTCCGGCACCTCGGGTGGGGCCTCGGCCACCGGCAGCGCGGCCGCCACGGCGGCGCTGCGGGCGCGCCGCTCGGCCACGATCTCGCGCTTGCGCAGCGCCAGGACCCCGCGCTGAAAGTCAGAGATGCTGCGCCGCCCCAGGTGCTGGTCGATCATCCACAGGTGCACGTCCTCCATGGACTTGAAGCGCGTGTTCTGCACCGTCTGGAACGGCAGCCCATGCTTGCTGCAGATGCCGTAGCGGTTGTGCCCGTCCACCAGCACATCGCCCCACAGCACCAGCGCATCGCGGCAGCCCTCGGCCAGGATGCTGCGCTCCAGCGCTTCATGCTCCTCCGGCGTCAACGGGTCGATGTAGGCCTTGAGTTCTTCGTTGACGACGATGTGCATGGAGCCAGGGGCGGGGTGGGCAAAAGGGGGCGGATTCTAGAGTTCGGGGTGAGTGCGATGGGTTGTGAAGCCTGGCGCCGGCCGGCGCGGTCTCTGATCACCGTTGGGTTGCCGTCGCGTCGGGATTCCAACGGACGCCCTGATCGCGTGCTCAAATGTTGGGCAGAAATCGTTAACGGTCCACCGATAACAAGTTAAAGCGCATGTTTCGCTGCCCACACTGTCAACAGTTAGGCCTGCGTGGATTGGAGTTGGCGCTGTCTGCCTCATGGGCGCCCGCTCGTTGCCTGCTGTGTCGCAAGCAGGCGCATACGAGCGAAGCTATCCGTTTCGCGTCGCATCTGGCCTCTCATCTTGTGCTCTACGTCTCGGTAGGTCTCGCTATGTACTTGTGGAGTTGGTGGCCATTCGCCATTTTGCCGCTCGTTCTTGTCGGATTCCCATTAGCCGCACTGGCCGTTCCTGCCATTCCTACCACGCCCCAGCGCGTGCACAGGGCGCGTTGGCTCAATCGCGCGCTTCTTGTCATGGTGGTTGCAGCTATCGCCTATGCAGGAATCACTGATCCGTCGTCGCATGCTGCGCTTTAACCACTTGCTGCAGCGGACGGCTTCGCCGTCCGCTGAGCGCAAACGTTGACCGGTTGTATCCAACAGGCCTGATGGCTCTGCGCAAACTTCCGCTCGGTGCCGTTCGCTACCAGCCGTCAGCCGCCTCAACCCAGCGCCCGATCCAGATGGGTATAGCCCCCATCCACAAACACCCACTGCCCCGTCGTGTGCCCCGCTCGCTCTGAAAGCAGAAAAGCCACCGTGTCGGCGATCTCGTCAGCCGTCGTCAAGCGCTGCCCCAGCGGAATACGCCGGGCAATGTCGGCGAGCTGAGTTGCAGGGTCGGGGAAGCCGTCCAGCCACAGCTGGTACAGCGGCGTCATGACCTCGGCTGGCACCACCGCGTTGACGCGGATGCCGTCCTGGCGCAACGCAGCGGCCCATTCGCGGGTGAGGGACAGCAGCGCACCTTTCGATGCCGTATAGCCACTCGTGCCGCCCTGCCCCGTCACGGCCGTCTTGGACGAGATGTTGACGATGCTGCCGCGCGTGGCCTTCAGCGCTGGCATGCAGAGGTGGGCCAGCAGGTAGGCGTGGACGAGGTTGCGTTCCAGCGAGGCGCGGAAGGCGGCCGGCCCGGCGTCCAGGCCGACGCCGTCGTTGACGCCGGCGTTGTTGACCAGGCCGTGGATGGCGCCGAAGTCGGCCAGCGTGGCGTCCACGGCGGCGCGGACGGCGGCTTCGTCCTCCAGCTCCAGCTCGACATGGCGTGCCGCGTGCTCCGCAGTCGTGCCACGGCCGAGGCTGATGGGCACGGCGCCTTCACGCGTCAGCGCTGCGCAGATGGCCGCGCCGATGCCGGCACCGCCGCCGGTGACGATGAAGACCTTGCCGCTGAGTCCGAGGTCCATGTCAGCGGCCCAAAGACTGAACACAGCCGGTAGGGCGCGTCGCGACCCGCCGTTCGATGGCGACAACCCGACACGCGCGCCTCGATTCCGCAACCAAACGGCGGGTCATGACCCGCCCTACGGGGTTGGTTTTCATCTCAGCCCCTGAACCTGTACTGCTCCAACGACGCCGCCTTCATCGTGATCGAGAACCCCGGCGCCTCGGGCGGCAGGTAGGCCGCGCCGCGCACGACGCAGGGGTCGACGAAGTGCTCGTGCAGATGGTCCACGTACTCGATGACGCGGCCGTCGCGGGTGCCGGCGATGCAGAGGTAGTCGATCATGGACAGGTGCTGCACATACTCGCACAGCCCCACGCCGCCGGCATGCGGGCACACGGGCAGGCCCAGCTTGGCGGCCATCAGCATGACGGCCAGGATCTCGTTGACGCCGCCCAGCCGGCAGCTGTCGATCTGCACCACGTCGATGGCGCCGCGCATCATGAACTGCTTGAACAGGATGCGGTTCTGGCACATCTCGCCGGTGGCGACCTGCATCGGCGCGATGGCCTCCCGGATGGCGCGGTGGCCTTCGACGTCGTCGGGGCTGGTGGGCTCCTCGATGAACCAGGGCTTGGCGAAGGCCAGGTCCTTCAGCCAATCGATGGCGACTGGCACGTCCCAGACCTGGTTGGCGTCGATCATCAGCTTGCGATCCGGCCCCAGCACCTCGCGGGCTATCGCCAAGCGGCGGATGTCATCCTTGCGGTCGCGGCCCACTTTCAGCTTGACGTGGTTGAAGCCGGCGTCCACGGCCTCCTGGCAGAGCCGGCGCAGCTTGTCGTCGGGGTAGCCCAGCCAGCCGGCCGAGGTCGTGTAGCAGGGGTAGCCCTCGCGCTTGAGCGTGGCCAGGCGTTCGGCCTTGCCGTAGGCGGCGCGGGTCAGCAGGGCGAGTGCCTCGTCGGGCGTGATGCAGTCGGTGATGTAGCGGAAGTCGATGCAGCGCACGAGTTCCGCCGGGCTCATGTCGGCGACGAGCCGCCACACCGGCTTGCCCTCGGCCTTGGCCCACAGGTCCCACACGGCGTTGACGACGGCGCCGGTGGCCAGGTGGATGGCGCCCTTGTCCGGGCCTATCCAGCGCAACTGGCTGTCCGACGTGACATGGCGCCAGAAGCGGCCCATGTCGGCGGCGATCCAGCTCAGCTCTAACCCGACGACCAGGTGGCGCATGGCCTCGATGGCCGCGCAGCAGATGTCGTTGCCGCGGCCGATGGTGAAGGTCAGGCCGTGGCCTTCCAGCCCGGACTGGTCAGTCTCCAGGATGACGTAGGCGGCCGAGTAGTCCGGGTCGGGGTTCATCGCGTCCGAGCCGTCGAGGTGCTGGGACGTGGGGAAGCGCACGTCGACCGTGCGCAGGTTGGTGATGCGGGTCATGGCTGGGTTATGCGGCGACGGTCTTCTGCGTCTGCACGCCCAGGCCTTCGATGCCCAGGCGCATGGTCTGGCCGGGCTTGAGGTACAGCGGCGGCTTCTGGCCCAGGCCCACGCCGGGCGGCGTGCCGGTGGAGATGACGTCGCCGGGCTGCAGGCTCATGAACTTGCTCAGGTAGCTGACGATCTGCGCCACGTTGAACACCATCGTGCGCGTGTTGCCGTTCTGGAAGCGGTGGCCGTCGATCTCCAGCCAGAGGCCCAGCTGCTGTGGGTCAGCAACTTCGTCGGCAGTGACCAGCCAGGGGCCGATGGGGCCGAAGGTGTCGCAGCCCTTGCCCTTGTCCCACTGCGTGCCGCGCTCCAGCTGCCATTCACGCTCGGACACGTCGTTGACGACGCAGTAGCCAGCGACGTGCTTCATCGCGTCGGCCTCCTCGATGTAGCTGCCGCCCTGGCCGATGACGACGCCCAGCTCGACCTCCCAGTCGGTCTTGACGGAGCCGCGCGGGATCTTCACGTCGTCGTCGGGGCCGCAGATGGCGCTGGTCCACTTGGCGAAGACGACCGGCTCGGTCGGCACCGGCAGGCCGGACTCGGCGGCGTGGTCGGCGTAGTTCAGGCCGATGCAGATGAACTTGCCGACGCGGCCGACGCAGGGGCCGATGCGCAGGTCTTGCTGGGGCGTGCCTTCCACCAGCGGCAGCGTGGCTGGGTCGATGCCGCGCAGCTTGGCGAGGCCTTCGGGCGTCAGCGTGTCGCCGGCCACGTCGTCGACATGGGCGGAGAGGTCGCGCACGCGACCCTGGACATCGAGCAGGCCGGGGCGTTCCTGGCCCGGGGGGCCGTAGCGGAGGAGTTTCATGGTGATGGTCCTGGGAAGAGAAATGCAACCACAGAGGCACTGAGCCACAGAGAAAGGCTCCGTGTTCGCTCTGTGACTCTGTGACTCTGTGGTTGCATTGGTGATTGAAAGTGGCTGAGGTGCTCAGTCGTAAAGGACAGCCGCGATCTTGGGATCGCGCAGGTTGGTCTTGTCGTACCAGTAGTAGCCGGTGTCGATGGCCTTGGGCAGGGCCTCGCCCTTGAGCGCCTTCACGGCGGCTTCCACCGTGCGGTAGCCGATGCCCACGGGGTTCTGCGTGATGGCGCCGGCCATCGCGCCGCTGGCGATGGCGTCCTTCTGCTGCTTGCCGGAGTCGAAGCCGACGACGGTGACGTTGGCCCGCTTCATCTCGCGCACGGCGTTGACGATGCCGATGGCCGAACCCTCGTTGGTGCCGAACAGTGCCTTCAACTTCGGGTTGCCTTGCAGCATGGACTTGGCGACGTCGGTGGACTTCAGGTGATCGCCGCCGCCGTATTGCACGGTGACGACGCGCACCTTGGGGTGAGCTGCCTTGAGCCGGTTCACGAAGCCCTCGACGCGCTCGATGCCGGTGCGGCTGGTCTGGTCATGGCCCACGACGGCCACCTCGCCTTCGCCGCCGATCAGCGCGGCCAGCTTGTCGGCGGCGAGTGCGGCGGCGGCGCGGTTGTCCGTCGACGCCGTCGTCAGCGGAATGGGGCTGTCCACACCCGAGTCGAAGGCGATGACGGGGATCTTGGCGGCCTGCGCCTTGCGCAGCAGCGGGATGGTCGCCTTGCTGTCCAGCGCGGCGATGGCGATGGCCTGGGGCTTCTTGGCGAGTGCGGCAGCGAGCATGTCGATCTGCTTGTCTACCATGGCCTCGCTCTCGGGGCCCTCGAAGGTGACCCGCACCTTGTAGTCCTTGCCCGCCTGCTCGGCGCCGGCCTTCACGGCCTGCCAGAACTGGTGCTGGAAGCCTTTGGAGATGAGGGGGATGTAGACCGTGGGCTGCTGCGCCTGGGCGGTGGCGGCGGTGAGCAGGGCGGCGGTCAGCAGGAGGCGGCGGCGCATGATGGGGTGTCTCTGGTCGGGTTCATTGGGGCTGGTGCGGTGGCGATGCCATGAAGGACTTCAGCAGGTAGACATAGTCGTGTCCGAGCTTCCTCCCGTCCCTGAGGTCGCCGGCGTCGCCGGGCGGTAGAGGCAGCGGAGGGACGGCATGTTCAGCACAGATCGGCGGCGGCGGCGAACTGCCCGCAGGCGCCGTACTTCTGCACTGCCAGGCCGAGCCTCCCTGCCGCGCATGTACCTCGACGTGCACCGTCCCCTCACCGACATAGCTGCCCATAGGCGCGACGCCCGGCATCCAGTCGAAGGCCTCCCGCCGGCTGTGGAAGCTGCCACCGAGCACGATGACCCGGGCGTGCTTGCGCATCAACGCGTTCAGCGCCTGGCCGCCGGCTTTCTCGTAGTCGGCCTGATTGGGGTAGTGGGTCGTGGGCTGGTGGTAATCCAGCTTCAGCGTGCCGGCCGTCTGCTGCGTCAGCAGCCACTGGTGCAGCCGCCACATCGCCTGCGAGGCGCGGCCGTCTTGGTTCTTCCAGAACAGGCTGTCTGGCCGGCGCGCCTCCTCGGGCATCTCCAGCGACACGGCGAGCCTGTCAGGCTGGGCGGCGATGGCCTTCTCCACAAGACATTGCACGAGCTGCGGCACTTCGGCGGTGCCATGGGTCTCGCCAAGGTAGAGCCGCTCGAACGAGGCCAGTTTCCTGAAGCCGTCGTCTTCCGGGCAGGCCGCTGCGACAGGGCCGGCCAGGCTCAGCAGCAGAGCGAACAGTGGCGTGGTCTTCATGTGATCAGTCCTTCCCGCGCCTGAGGATGTCCAGATACACCGCCAGCACGATGATGATGCCGGTCAGCGCCGTCTGCCATTCCTGCGGCACGTTGAGGATGCGCAGGCCGTTGGCCAGCACGCTCATGATGAAGGCGCCGATCAACGTGCCGAGCACGGAGCCGCGACCGCCGACCAGCGACGTGCCGCCGATGACGACGGCGGCGATGGCGTCCAGCTCGTAGCCCTGACCCAGCGCCGGCTGCGCCGAGTTGAGCCGCGACGCGATCAACAGCCCGGCAATGCCGCAGATGGCGCCGCCCACCGCGTAGACGGCCACTTTCCAGCGCTTGACCTGCAGGCCCGACAGCCGAGCGGCCTCCTCGTTGCTGCCGAGTGCGAAGGCATAGCGGCCGAACAGCGTCTGGCTCAGCAGCCAGCTGGCGACGATGGCCACCGCAAACAGGATGAGCACCGAGTTGGGAATCGGCAGCGCGGGCAGGACCGCGCCCAACAACGAGTCCTGCGCAATCGCCTCGAAGCCCGGCGTGTCCAGGAAGTAGATCGGCTTGCTGCCCGAGATGACGAGGGCCAGGCCCTTGAGCAGCATCATCATGCCGAGCGTGGCGATGAAGGGCGGCACGCGCAGTTGCGCGACCAGCCAGCCGGACAGGGCGCCGCAGACTGCGCCGGTCG
Organism: Pelomonas parva; assembly: GCF_043555835.1. Classification (NCBI taxonomy): domain Bacteria; kingdom Pseudomonadati; phylum Pseudomonadota; class Betaproteobacteria; order Burkholderiales; family Sphaerotilaceae; genus Roseateles; species Pelomonas parva. Next base: position 917,050 of record NZ_JBIGHV010000001.1, read on the forward strand.
CAATCGCGGCGAGGATACCCAGCGGCAGCGGCATGCCCCAGTTCGTCAGCACGACGCCGGTGACGACGGCGCAGAAGGTCATCAGGCAACCCACCGACAGGTCGATGCCGCCGCTGACGATGACCAGCGTGCAGGCGATGGCCAGCACGCCGTTGACGGCCGTGGCCTGCAGGATGCTGACGAGGTTGTCGGTCTGCAGGAAGTTATCGGACGCGATGCTGAAGACGAGCATCAGCGCGACGAGACCGGCGAAGGCGAGCAGGCGTTGTAGTGCGGCGGGGGAGAAGGAGAGTCGGGTCATCGCAGTCAATTGAAATGCAACCACAGAGGCACGGAGGCACAGAGAAAAACTCTGTGTTCGCTCTGTGTCTCTGTGCCTCTGTGGTCGTCTTCGAATTTCATTGGACGGCCTCGAATTGCTGCCTTGTGGCCAGAGCCATCAACGCTTCTTGCGTGGCCTCGGCGGCAGGCAGTTCGCCGCTGATGCGGCCCTCGCACATGACGAGGATGCGGTGGGCCAGGCCCAGCAGTTCGGGCAGCTCGGAGGAGATGACGATGAGCGCCTTGCCGCTGGCGGCCAGCTCGCGCAGCAGGCGGTGGATCTCGCCCTTGGCGCCCACGTCGATGCCTCGCGTGGGCTCGTCGACGATGAGGATGTCGCCCTCGCGCAGCAGCCATTTGGCGAGCGCGATCTTCTGCTGGTTGCCGCCGGACAGGCGCGCCACGGTCTGACCGAGCGACGGCGTCTTGATGCCCAGGCGCTCGACGAATTGCTGTGCAGCCGTCTGACCGGCGCGGCGGTCGATATGGCCTAACGCGCCGGTGAAGCGGGCCAGACTGGGCATCAGCAGGTTGGCCTCCACGTCCAGGCCCGTCGCCAGGCCCAGGCCCTTGCGGTCCTCGGACAGATAGGCGATGCCGTGTGCCACCGCATCGGCCGGGCTGCGGATGTCGGCGGGCTTGCCGTTGACGAACACCTCGCCACCGTCGCGCCGGTCGGCGCCGAAGACGAGGCGGGCCAGCTCCGTGCGGCCGGCACCCATCAGGCCGGCGAAGCCCAGGATCTCGCCACGGCGCAGCGTGAAGGACGCGCCGCGCACGGCGCGGCCTCGGCTCAGGTGGCGGGCCTCCAGCACGACGGGCGCGGCGCTGAGGTCGGGCGTGGCGTGGGCCGTCTGCTGCAGCTCGCGGCCCACCATCAGGTGGATGAGTTCATCCATGTCGGCGCCGGCCATCGCCAGCGTGGCGATGTGCCGGCCGTCGCGCAGCACGGTGACGCGGTCGGCAATGCGCTGCAGTTCGTCCATCTTGTGCGAGATGTAGACGATGCCCACGCCGTCGGCGCGCAGCTGCCGCACGACGCGGAACAGCTCTGTCACTTCTTCCGGGTTCAGCGCGGCGGTGGGCTCGTCCATGATGAGGACTCGCGCGTTCAGCGACAACGCCTTGGCGATCTCCACCATCTGCTGCTGGGCGACGCTCAAGCGGCCGACCTCGCGGCGCGGGTCGAGCTTGAGGCCCAGGCGCTCGAACAGGATGCGCGTGTCGGCCAGCTGCCGCGTGTGGTCCAGCAGCCAGCCGGCCCGACGCGGCTCCCGGCCGATGAAGACATTGGCCGCCGCGCTGAGGTCGGGCATCAGCTGCAGCTCCTGGTGGATCAGCGCTATGCCCAGGTCCTGCGCCTCGCGCGGGCTGCCGGGGCGCACGGGACGGCCGTCCAGCAGCACCTCGCCCGCGTCGGCCTGGTGCACGCCGGCCAGGATCTTCATCAGCGTGGACTTGCCCGCGCCGTTCTCGCCCATCAGCGCGTGCACTTCGCCGGCCTTCACGTCGAAGGAAATGCCTTGCAGCACCGTCACGCTGGCGAAGGCCTTGGACAGGCCGCAGGCCTGCAGCAGCGGCTGGCTCGCCTCGGCAGACATCAGATCGTGACGCCGCCGTCGACGCTGACCGCCTGGCCGGTGATGAAGCGCGATGCATCGCTGAGCAGGAAGACCACCAGCGGCGCGATGTCGTCCACCGTGGCCAGCCGCCCCATCGGCTGGCGGGCGATGAAGTCCTTCTCGGCCTGAACGGGGTCCGCAGCTGCCGCGATGCGGCCGCGCAGCGAGGGCGTGTCCACCGTGCCGGGGCACAGCGCATTGCAGCGCAGGCCTTGCTTGACGTAGTCGGCCGCGACCGACTTGGTCAGGCCGATGACGGCTGCCTTGGTCGTGCAGTAGGCGAAGCGGTTCGGGAAGCCCTTGATCGACGACGCCATGGACGCCATGTTCAGCACCGCCGCGCCGGCGCCCGTGCGCTGGCCTTCAGCCAGCATGCCGGGCAGGAAGGCGCGCAGCATGCGCAGCATGCTCTTCACATTCAAGTCCACGCTGAAGTCCCAGGCCGCTTCGTCGCAGTCCAGCACGCTGCCGTGGTGAACAAAGCCGGCGCAGTTGAACAGGCCGTGCAGCGGCGGCAGCGCAGCAGCCAGCGCATTGACGCCAGCCGTGTCGCGCACATCCAACCGCGCGGTGCGGAGGCGGGCGCCGGGGCCGGCCTCGGCGATCAGGCTTTCAAGGCCCTCGGTCTGGATGTCCGTCGCGATCACGTCGGCCCCGGCGGTCAGACAGGCCAGAGAACTGGCCCGACCAATACCCTGGGCGGCGGCGGTGATGAGGACGGTTTTGCCGGTCAGACCCGCAAGCTGGGATGATGTCAACGTTTCCACGGCGCCATTCTAGGTTCGTCGCCGAAATTGGCCTTACCGTACAAACCCGATTGGGCAATTTTTGGATGATTGGTCAGACCGGCGCCCGCCACAATCCCACCATGATCGAACAGCTCAAAGGCGCCGACTCGCGCCGCCTGTACCACCAGATTGCGGACCAGCTGCGCGAGCAGATCCGCCAGGGCCACTACAGCCTGGGCAGCCGCCTGCCGCCCGAGCGCGAGCTGGCCATCCAGCTCGGCGTGTCGCGGCCATCGGTGCGCGAGGCGCTGATCGCGCTGGAGATTGCCGGTTGCGTGGAGGTGCGCATGGGTGCCGGCATCTATGTGCGCGGCAGCGGCGACAGCGAGCCCACGGCCGCCCTGGGCGAGAGCCCGCTGGAGCTGATGCAGGCGCGCGTGGTGCTGGAGGGTGGCCTCATGCCGCAAGCCTGCGCGCGCGCCACATCGGCCGGCCTGGCGGCGGTGCGCGAGGCACTGGAGGCGATGCGCGAGGCCATGCAGGCCGGCCGGCCGGCGCTGGACGCCGACCGGCGCTTCCACCTCGCCGTGGCGGCGCTGGTCGGCAACACGGTGCTGGAGCGCATGGTGAGCGAGCTGTTCAACGGCCGCTACAGCCCCATGTCGCTGCAGCTCAGCGCGCTGGCCGACACGCACCAGAACTGGGGAGACGCGCTGATCGAGCATGAGCGCATCCTCAATGCGCTGGAAGCCCAGGACCCGCTGGCCGCGCAGGCGGCGATGCGCACGCATCTGCTGAATGCGCAGGAGCGGTGGGCCGGCAACCGGCTCAAGGGTTAGCGGGGCTACTCCCCCAGCACGACGCCTTCCCGGCGCGGGTCCGCGCCGCCCACCCAGCCGACCGGCGTGCGCAGCAGCACCTGCAGGCCGCTGGTCAGGTCGGTCTCGATGACAGTGTGGCCTCGGCCGCGCAGGTCGGCGAGCTGGGCGGCCGTCAGCGCGCTGCGCTCGACGATCAGCGAGCCGCTGTTGAAGTGGCCGAAGTTGGGCAGGTCCACCGCCTGCTGCACCGGCAGGCCCCAGGCCAGCGCGCCGGTCAGCACCTTGGCGACGTAGTGAATGATGACCGGCCCACCCGGCGAGCCGGCCACCATGAGGAGCTTGCCGTCGCGATCAAAGACCAGCGTGGGCGCCATGCTGGAGCGCGGGCGCTTGCCCGCCTCCACGCGGTTGGCCACCGGCTTGCCGTCGGCGCCCACGGGGTTCAGCGAGAAATCGGTCAGCTGGTTGTTGAGCATGAAGCCGCCGGCCAGCCCCGTGCCGCCGTCGCTCATGACGCGGTTGCCGAAGGCCGACTCGACGCTGCTGGTCATCGCCACCGCCCTGCCCTGCGCATCGACGACGCTGATCTGGCTGGTGCCGGCTTCCAGCTGCTCGGCCTGCGGTGCCAGGGCTTGCCTGACGGCGCCGGGGTCGCCCGCCTTGGCAGGTGCCATCGCGCGCCCGCCGATCAACGCCGCGCGGTCCTTGAGATAGGCGGGCGCCAGCAGATTGAGCCAGGCACCCCCCGGCGCGCTGACGAAGGCCGGGTCGGCGATGAACTGCGCGCGGTCGGCGAAGGCCAGCTTGGCGGACTCGGCATAGGCGTGCATCCAGTCGGCCGTGATGCGCTGCGCGGCGACGGCCCGGGGCTGCGTGTCGAGCAGGCCAAGGATCTGCATCAGCGTCAGGTGGCCCGAGGTCGGCGGGCCGAAGCCGCAGACGCGGTAGCGGCGCCATTCATTGCACAGCGGCGGGCGCTGCACGGGCTTGTAGCCGGCCAGGTCGGCGGTGGTCAGCAGGCCGGGCCGGGCGTGGCCCTTCACGCGGAGGGCAATGTCCTCGGCCACCGGCCCCGCGTAGAAGCCTGCTGCGCCCTGCTTCGCGATGCCGCGCAGCACGGCCGCGTAGGCGGGGTTCTTCAGCACCGTGCCCACGGGCTTGGGCGCGCCGGCCGCGTCGAAGAAATACGGCCCGGCCTGCGGATCGCTGCGCAGCGCCGTCTCGTTGGAGGCCAGCTCGAACAGCCGCGGGCTGATCGCAAAGCCCTGCTCGGCCAGCGCAATGGCCGGCTCGAACAGCCGCGCCCAGGGCAATTGCCCGTGCTGGCGGTGCGCCTCGGCCAGCATGGCCAGCACGCCGGGCACGCCGGTGGACAAGCCGCTCAGCACCGCGTCGCGCATCGCCATCGGCTTGCCGTCGGGCTTGAGGAACAGCTCGGGTGTGGCGGCCGCTGGCGCGGTCTCGCGGCCATCCAGCGTCTGCACCTGCCGGCCGTCCCAGTGCATCAGGAAGGCGCCGCCGGCAATGCCGCTGGACTGCGGCTCCACGAGGCTCAGAACGGCCTGCACGGCGACGGTGGCGTCGACGGCCGAGCCCCCGGCGCGCAGGATCTCCAGGCCGGCCTGGGCGGCCAGCGGGTTGGCGGCGGTGACGGCGAAACGTTGGGCCGGCGTTGTCAGGCCGACCCGCTTGGCGGTCCGGCTGGTGGCCGCTTCCGGCTGCTCGACGGGCTGGGCCACGGCCCCAGCGACGGCGAGCATGCCAATCAGGAAAGGCGTCAGGTGCATGCGCGGCATCTTAGGCAGCGCATGCACGGTGCTCGAAATCTATCTGAGCTGCCGACAAACTACAGCGCCAGAACCCTGCGGTAAGCATCCTTGGGTTGACGTTTTCGATCAAACAGCAAGGGATAAGCAGTCCGGCCCCTGATCGGAAAATCGTTCAGCCAAGAGGCGTCGTCGCTGACACCCCACAACGTCACTCGATCGATCTTGTCTTTGTGCTTGATGAACAGCTTGAACAGCTCTTCATAGCGGCTACTCAGTTTGTCGTTCGCTTCTTTGGTCAAACCGCTCTTGAACGGGTCGCGCTCGGGCTTGTACTCAAAACGGGTAGAAATCTCCGCGACCGGCAGATTCCAGACCTGGGGCAGCACATCGACATCCAACTCGGTGAAGTGCACGCGCAAACCCAGGTCGGCATAGGCCACGATGCTCTTCTCGATATCTGAAATGCTCGGGCCATCCACTGCGACATGGGCCTGAATGCCAATGCCCTGCACGGGCACACCGCGCTTTTTCAGGCGCTTCAGCAATTCAGCGCAGGCTTCACGCTTCCCACCTCTTTCGATGTTGTAGTCGTTGTACATCAAGTGCGCCTTGGGATCGACCTCGTGCGCCAGATGAAACGCCTTGTCGATGAACTGCTCGCCCAAGATATTGAAGTAGTGGCTCTTGCGCATCTGGTTGTCGTCACCAACCGCTTCGTTGACGGCATCCCACGCGTGAAGTTTTCCTTTGTAACGCCCCACGATGGTGGTGATGTGCTCCTCCATCTTCTTGGTCAATTCGGCGGGCTTGATGTAGTCGCCTTTTGCATTCTTGAAAACGGAATCTGGCGTTTGCCCGTGCCAAGCCAGCGTGTGCCCAACGGCATGCAAATTGTGTTGGGCGGCGAAGTTCATGAAGTGGTCTGCTTCCTCCCACTTCCAACCGCCATCTGCGGCCCTCACAGAACCCCACTTCATCGAGTTCTCAGGCGTTACAGAACTGAAATCTCGCTGGATGATTTCGGTGATGTCCGGGTGTTTACCGCTGGCAATGGAAGTATTGATGGCGGCGCCGATCAAAAAGCGGTCTCTGTACGCCTCCTTCAGTCCAGTTCTTTCAGCGGCGGCTGCCAAGGCCATGAACTTCACTTGGCCTGCAAGCGCTGCTGTCAAACCGGAGCTGACGACAAAATTTCTTCTGCTGGATCGCATGTCCATGGCCCTTTATTGATGAGCTGATCGGTCGTTGACAAAGCCAATTTGGGCGCATTCTGATGCAACGGCGCCGAGTTCGAACCGCCAGGGGCCAAGCGCTCGTGAAGGCGCCATCAGCCCACAAACAAAAAAAGGCCCGAGGGCCCCGTTGCTGCCTGCTGCGCCAGCCTCGGCGCTTCTTGACCGGCGGCACGTCGGTGCACGAGCCGTGCGCGACTTCGGCCGCCACAGGAAACCGCAAATGACTTCGCGGGAATCCTGCTCCAGATGAACGTCAGAAGTAGCCCAGGTCCTTTTGGCTGTAATTGCCAATCTGCGGCAGCACCATCGGCAGATCCGTCGCCGACACCCCCATCCACGTCGCCAGCGTCGCGGCCAACTGGTCCACCGAGGTCGTCGGCAGCAGCCGCCCCTGCCCCACGTCGTCCGGCCCGTTGACGCTGACCGACGGCAGCGCGCCGTAGTAGCGCCCACCCTTGACCGCGCCACCCATGACGAAGTGGTGGCTGCCCCAGCCGTGGTCGCTGCCGTCGCCGTTGCTGGTCAGCGTGCGGCCGAAGTCGCTGGCGGTGAAGGTGGTGACCTGGTCGGCCACTCCCAGCTCCACCGTGGCGGCATAGAAGCTGGCCATCGCGTCGTTGACCTGCGTCATCAGCAGCGGGTGCTGGGTGGCCAGCAGGTCGTGCAGGTCGAAGCCGCCGATGGACACGAAGTACACCTGCCGCGTGGCGCCCAGCGCCTGGCGCGCGGCGATGAGCTTGGCGACCATCTGCAGTTGGGTGGAGAGGCTGGTCGTCTCGAACGTGGTGCCGAACGCAGGCACGCCGGCCAGCGCCGTGCTCAGCGTGGCCTGCGCGTCGGCGGAGCGCTTGACGACACGGGTCAGCTCGGCCTCCATCCAGTGCGCGCGGTCCGCCGTGATGAGGGAGCGCAGCGCCGTGGAGCAGGCGGCCGAGCCGTACAGCGACTTGGTGATGCCATTGATGGGCACGGCGCCGCTGGTGGACACCTGGTACTGCACCGCCTGCTTGCCGGCCATGTAGACGGCGTTGCCCGACACGTTGATGCAGGTGAAGGTGGACGTGCCGTTGCCGCCCATGAAGAGGTCGCCCAGCCGCCCGCCCCAGCCCGACGTGGCACCCTCGGGCGAGCTGGCCTGCCAGACGGATTGCTGGTCGTTGTGCGAGAACAGCTTGGGCGGCAGCGGCACGCTCCTGGCCTTGTACTGGGCCAGCGTGGTGGGCTGCACCAGCGTGCCCACGTTGAGCTGCACGGCCAGCTTGCCGGCATCCCACAGGCCCTTGAGCTTGCCGAGTTGCGGCGCCAGCGCCATCTGGCGGCCGTCGGTGCCCGCGGGCAGCGCGGTGGCGGCCAGCGCGTCGCGCGGGATGGTCAACGCCTGGCGGATGCCGGCGTAGGCGGCGTGGTTGGTCGCGTCGTACGGCACCAGCGTGTTGCCATAGTCGTTGCCGCCGTACATGAAGAGGCAGACCAGCGCCTTGTAGTCGCCCGGCGTGGTGGCCGCAGCGGCCTCGCCGATGCCGGCCAGCGACAGCGCCCAGGGCGCGGCGGTGCCGGCGATGCCGACGGCGGAGGCGCGGCGCAGGAACTCGCGGCGCTGCAGTTCGGGGAGTTTGTTCACACGCACAAAAGCACTCCTCGGGCCAAACGACATTCGCTCGGCCGCGTATCCAACGAAAACCCAGCGACTGCCGTGGAACTGGCTTTGCCAGGCCACTGGCAGTGCCCCCTTGAGGGGGCGCGCGAAGCGCGTAGGGGGTGGGTCATTTCTGCACCAGGTATTCGGGACAGGCCATCAGCATCAGGATGGCGGCGTAGACGCGGTTGAGCTTGCCGGCGTCGGTCGTGGCGGTGATGGTGGCGATGGCTGTGGCGACGACCGACTCGGTCGCCGCCGAGATGCCGCCGCCGCCCAGGCGCAGCGCCAGGTTGGCCACCAGCGCGGGCGGATCGGCCACCAGCGCCAGCTCGGCCGTGTAGCTGGCCTTGACTTCGCCGATGCCGCTGGCGATGGCCGTCTGCAGGAAGTTGAGATAGCCCGCCGCCGTGCTCTCGTTGCAGAGCTGGAACTCGGGCGCCGTGATGGCATTGGTGCCCAGCGTGGAGCCTGGCGGCACATAGCCGGGGCGGAAGAAGTTGAACACCGAGCCGCTGCGCAGCGGGCTCTGGCCCAGGCGCGTGGCGGGGTTGGTGGTATCGCCGATGTTCCACAGGCCGGTGGGCGACGCGGCGTTGAAGCTGCGCGCCCACTGCACCAGCCGCAGTACCGGCTCGCGCAGCTTGCCGGCGGAGGGCGCCGTGGAGGCGGTGCGGGCCTCGGGGTCCAGCAGCACGGCGCGCACGACGGCCTTCAGGTCGCCGCGCACGCCGGCGCCGTTGTTGGCCCACACGGCCGCCACGCGGGCCACATAGGCCGGGCTGGGGTGGGAGGCCACCAGCCGCTGGATCAGTTGCCGGCCGATGAAGGGGCCCACGTTGGCATGCTCGGCCAGCGTGTCCATGGCCGTCTTCATGGCGGCGGCGCCGTCGGCGGTGGCGGGGATGTCCACGCCCAGCACCTTCTTCGCGCCGGTGGCGAAGCGTGAGGCGGTGTTCACCATCGGCTTCTTCACATAGGCCGGGTCGGTGGCACTGCTGCCGTCGTAGTCCCAGCCGGTGAAGACGCGCGCCAGCTCGGTGATCTGGGCCTGGGTGTAGGTCTCCAGCGGCTTGCCGTCGCTGCCCAGCTTGGACGAGCCGTCGGCGTTGAGCTGCACCAGGCCGATGGTGAACAGCTGCATGACCTCGCGCGCATAGTTCTCGTCGGGCACGCGGCCGGTGCGCGTGTCTTCCTTCTGGTTGCCGCGCATGTTCAGGTAGACCCCCATCGCGGGCGACAGCGTCACCGCCTCCAGCAGCGCGCGGAAGTTGCCGAAGGCATGCTGCTCCAGCAGGTCCACATAGGCCGCGCCCATCAGGCCGCGCCACTGCACCGGCAGCCCGGTCATCGACACGACGAAGATCTCCGACAGCGCCAGCACGACGCGCTGGCGCAGCGTGTCGGGGGCGGACATCAGCTTGCGCCAGATCGAGTTGTCCAACCCGTTGAAGCTGTTGCGGTTGGCCTCCACCGCGTAGCCGCGCTCCACCATCCAGTCGAAATGACCCGCGCTGACCGGCAGCGCGAACTGCGCATCCAGCCAGGCGGCATAACCGCCGGACTTGACGGTGGCGATGTCGGCCGTGGGCGCGGCAAAGCCGGCCTGGGCGAGGAAACGGGCGCCCTCGGCGTCGGTGGGCGGGGGTGGTGGAGGCGGCGCGGCGGCTGTACCGGGGCCGGGTGCGGCGCCGCCCTCTGCGCCACCACCACCGCCGCCGCAGGCGCTCAGCAGCGTGGCGGCGGCCAGCGCGGCGGCGATCGGAGCCAGCGGCGCGGGTGTGTCTTCGGCAGGGCCGGGGGGAGCGGTGAGCAATTCAGGCATGGAGCGTCCGGAGGCTATGCGGCGCGGATGATCGCCAACCCCGCACGCTCCGGCGCACCCGTCACGGCTCCACCGTGACAAACGCCCTCGCGCTTACCGAGTGAAACAAGTCAGAGCAGCGGAACCCCCGTCTTGCTCTGCGCGAACTCCCGCGTCACGCCCTCGGCCAGCTCGACGAGCTTGAGGCCTTCGGGCACGACATCGAAAACGCCGAGGTCCGTGATGACCCGGTCCACCACGCCCACGCCGGTCAGCGGCAGCGTGCACTTCGGGATGATCTTGAGGTCTTCCGTGCCGTCCTTCTTCTTCGCGACGTGCTCCATCAGCACGATGACGCGCTTGACGCCGGCCACCAGGTCCATGGCGCCACCCATGCCCTTGACCATCTTGCCGGGGATCATCCAGTTGGCCAGGTCGCCGTTGGCGCTGACCTGCATGGCGCCGAGGATGCTGAGGTTGATCTTGCCGCCGCGGATCATCGCGAAGCTCTCGTGGCTGCCGAAGATGCTGGAGCCGGCAATGGTGGTGACGGTCTGCTTGCCGGCGTTGATGAGGTCGGCGTCGACCTCGTCCTCGGTCGGGAAGGGGCCGATGCCCAGCATGCCGTTCTCGCTCTGCAGCCAGACTTCCTTGTCTGCCGGCACATGGTTGGCCACCAGCGTCGGGATGCCGATGCCGAGGTTCACGTAGAAGCCGTCTTCCAGCTCCTGGGCCGCGCGGGCGGCCATCTGGTCTTGGGTCCAGGGCATGTCAGGCCTCCGTCTTGGGCGTCAGGGTTTTCTTTTCAATGCGCTTTTCTGGGTTCGCATTGAGGACGATGCGGTGCACGTAGATGCCCGGCAGGTGCACGCTGTCCGGGTCGATCTCGCCGGTCTCGACGATCTGCTCGACTTCCACCACCGTCAGCTTGCCCGCCATCGCCACGGCCGGGTTGAAGTTGCGCGCGGTGCGCCGGAACACGAGGTTGCCGCTCTTGTCGGCCTTGTAGGCCTTGACCAGCGACACATCGGGCATCAGCGCCCGCTCCATGATGTAGGTCTCGCCATCGAACTCGCGCGTCTCCTTGCCCTCGGCGATCAGCGTGCCCACGCCGGTGCGCACGTAGAAGGCCGGGATGCCCGCGCCACCGGCGCGCAGCTTCTCGGCGAGAGTCCCCTGCGGCGTGAACTCCAGCTCCAGCTCCTTGGCCAGGAACTGGCGCTCGAACTCCTTGTTCTCGCCGACGTAGCTGGAAATCATCTTCCTGATCTGGCGCGTCTCCAGCAGTTGGCCGAGGCCGAAACCGTCGACGCCGGCGTTGTTGGAGATGACCGTCAAGTCCTTCTTGCCGCTGTCGCGCAGCGCCGCGATCAGCGCCTCGGGGATGCCGCACAGGCCGAAGCCGCCGACGGCCAGCAACTGCCCATCCGCCACGACGCCGCGCAGCGCTTCCGCAGCGCTCGGGTAAACCTTGTTCATGCCCTTGTCTCCATCTGAACCTCGGGAAGGCGCAGAGCGTAGCTGCGCCGGCCTACGTATGGCGTTACGTAGAATCGCCTAATCCCTTTGGACCCGAGGAAGCCCGCATGTCGGCCTGGCGCTGGATCTCGGCGAGCTGCCTTTTTCTGGCCGGCCTGCCCGCAACAGCAGGCGAGCTGGAGTTCAGCGGCTTCGGCACGCTGTCGGCCTACCGGGGCGACGACGCCACGGCGGCCGTGCGTCCGCGCCGCTTCGTCGTCGAGTCGTCCAGGAACGGCGACTGGCGCTGGGATGGCGACTCCGTGCTCGGCGCGCAGGTGCGCTGGCTGATCAACGACTCGGTGCAGGCCGTCTGGCAGCTGCAGGCCGCCGACGAGGTGGACCGCCGCTGGCAGCCGCGCACCGAATGGCTCTACCTCGGCTGGACGATGTCGCCCGCCTGGAGCCTGCGCGTGGGCCGGCAGCCACAGCCGCTGCAGCAGCATTCCGAGACTCGCAGCGTCGGCCTGGCGCGCGTCACGGTGCGGCCCGTGTCCACCGTCTACGAGTTGATCTCCAACACACCCGTCGACGGTGCCACGCTGAGCTGGAACGGCGATGTGGCCGGCGGCAGCCTGCTCGTGGACCTGGCCTGGGGCCGTCTCGACCTCCGCACCAACTCCGGCCGCGCGGTGGGCCGCAGCCTCTACAGCCTGGCGGCGCGCTGGCAGGTCGGCCCCGCCACGCTGCGGGCCGGCTTCTCGCGCGGCGGGCTGGACCTGCTGAATTCGCCGCTCGAAGCGCTCGGCGCCTCGCTGCGCCAGCCCGGCGGGCCCTGCCTGAACTGCGCGGCGGTCTTCGACGACCGGCTCAAGACACAAGGCATCGTCGTGGACCGCCTCACCGTCGGCCAGACGCTGGCCTGGGGCCCGTGGACGCTGGACATGGAAGTTCTGCGCCGCAACAGCAACTCGGTGGTCACGCCGTCGGCGGACGGCTGGTATGCGCTGCTGTCGCACCGCTGGGGCGCGTTGACGCCGTTCGCCGCCGTCGGCGGCACGCGCTACCGCGAGGCGCCGCTGGGCCTGCAGGTCGCGGCCGGCACACCGCCCAATGCCGCAGGCGGCATCACCGCGCTGGACAGCCGCCTGCAGGCCCGCCATGACCGGCAGATCGCGCTGCTGGGCTTGCGCTGGGACGTGCACGAACGCGCCGCGCTGAAGCTGCAGGCCGAGCACTGGCGCTCCACGCGCGACACGCGCACGCCGCGCAGCGACGAGATCGTGCTACTCGAAGGCTCGGCGGGCTGGGATGGCCGCGTCAACCTGCTCAGCGTCAGCCTGGACTTTGTCTTCTGACCGCCATGCTCAAACGCGCCGTCTCCCTCTGCGTCCTGCTGCTGGCCGGGCCCGCGCTCGCGCAGGAGAAGCTGCGCGTCGCCCTCCCGCAGTCGCTGAGCCCGCCCTTCGTCATCTGGCGCGACACGCAGCCGGTGGGCGGCTTCGACGTGGAGCTGGCGAAGGCGATTGCCGATCAGCTGCGGCTGGGCGTGGAGCTGATCGCGCTGCCGCGACCGCGCGTGGACGTGGCGCTGGCCGCAGGCGAGGCCGACCTGGCCTGCAATGTCACGCTGGCGCGGCGCGACGCCGCCCTGCCCGGCCCGGTGCTGTTCGAGACGCAAGACCTGCTGCTGGGCCACGAGGCCACGCAGGCGCCCGACAGCATCGAGCAGTTGCCGGCCGGCAGCACCGTGGGCACCGTGCAAGGCCAGGCCCATGCCGCGCTGGAGCCGGCGTTCGCCGACGGCCGGCTGCGGCGCGACGAAGCGCCCAGCGACGAGAAGCTGCTGCGCAAGCTGGCGCTGAGCCGCCACCCCTACGGCGTCAGCAACCAGCCGACGGCGAGCTGGTACACCAGCCGCGAACCCATCGAAGGCCTCGCACCCTGGCGGCTGCAGCTCGGCAACCGGCCGTACCGCTGCGTGGTGTCGGCGCGTGGCCGCGTGGAGGCGCGCCAGCTCATCGCCGCCATCGAGCAATTGCAGGCAAGCGGCCGCGCGCAGCAACTGTGGGCCGCGCACGTGGGCGCGCCGCTGGCGGTCGTCGTCTCGGTGAACAGCTCCCTGCGCGGCATCACGCGCCAGACGCTGGCCGAGCTGTTCCTCGGCCAGCGCCAGCGCCTGCGCGACGGCAGCGCGCCCGAGCCGGTCATGGCCAATGCCGGCGCCGAACGCGAGCAGTTCTTCAGCAGCGTGCTGCGCCGCCCCGCCGCCGAATACCGCAGCGCCTGGGCCGCCCAACAGTTCGGCGGCCGCCGCCGCGCGCCGCCGGAGCTGGCCGGCGCCGACGCCATCAAGGCCCACCTGCAGCGCCATGCTGGCGCCATCGGCTACTTGCCGCTGTCGCTCGTCGATGCGTCGCTGCGCATCGTTTTTCTCCCCTGATGCCCGACTACCGCCTCGCCTTCGACCTGGCCCCCGTCGGCCTGATCCTGTCCGAGCAGCGCATCGTGCGCGACTGCAACCAGCAGGTGCTAGCCATCTTCGGCGCGCGGCGCGAGCAGCTGGTGGGCCACAGCTTCGAGCAGCTCTACCCGTCGCACGACGAGTTCGAGCGCACCGGCGACCGCATCGTCGCCAGCCTGGACTCGCGCGGCTACTACGGCGACGACCGCGTCATGAAGCGCTGCGACGGCAGCCTGTTCTGGTGCCACGTCATCGGCCGCGCGCTGGACCCCAAGGACCCGCATGCGCGCGGCATCTGGAGCTTCGAGGACTTGTCCGCCCGGCGTGGCCTGACGGCCGAGCTGACGCCGCGCGAGCGCGAGATCGCCGCCCTGCTCATCGACGGCCTGACCAGCAAGCTCATCGGCCGCCGCCTGGGGCTGAGTCCCCGCACGGTGGATGTCTACCGCGCGCGGCTGATCAAGAAGTACCAGGCGGCCGGCACGCCCGACCTGATCCACAAGCTGCTTTCTGCATGAGCCAAGAGCACACACACGGGCACGCGCCCGCCCTGCCCTATTGCCGCAACTGCCACTTCACGCTGGCCACGCCGCGCCCCGCCTATTGCGGCCACTGCGGCCAGGAGACCGACCTGCACCCACCGTCGGTGCGCGAGATGTTCACCGAGTACCTGGGCCACTATGTCGCCTTCGACGGCCCGCTGTGGCGCACGCTGTGGGCGCTGGTGTGCCTGCCGGGGCACCTGACGAACGCCTACTTCCATGGCCGGCGGCGGCGCTATGTGCTGCCGCTGCGGGTCTATCTGAGCGCGAGCTTCCTCTTCTTCATTGGCGCGGCGCTGCTGTCGCAAGGGCCGACAAAAGTCATCGAAGCAGACCCCGCCGGTGTCGCCCAGGGTGCCAGCGCCCCGAGCAGCGGTGTCAAGGTCAGCACCAAGCTCGGAACCTGCGACCTGGCGCGGCCCGAGACCTGCAGCCGCACCCAGCGTTGGTTGACCGGTGTGTTCAACAAGGCCGAGGCGATGAGCTTCGAGCAGTGGAAGGCCCGCGCCCGCGCGCTGGCGCCCTACGCGATGCTGGCCATGCAGCCCATCTTCGCGGCGCTGCTGCTGCTGATGTTCGCCGGCAGCGGCCGACGCTATGCCGAGCACTTCGTGTTCTCGCTGCATAGCCACAGCCTGTGGTTCCTCGCCCTGCTGCTGGCGATGTCAGCTGGGCTGGAGGGGCTGATGCTGTTCGCCGTCTTCGGCCACGGCCTGGTGGCGATGCGGCGTGTGTACGGCCTGGGCTGGTTCGGCGCAACGTGGCGCGGCGTGCTGCTCAGCTTCTTCTACTTCGTGCTGCTGGGCGGCGTTGTGGCGATCCTGGGCGCCCTGATTGCACTCACGGCCTGATCAGGTGAACACGCCCTGGCGCAGCCACTTGGTCGCCACCCATTTCTCGCCCTCGATGACGGGCGAGCCGCCATGCAGCGTCTGCGTGGACGGGTGCGGCCGGTCGTAGCTGAAGAACACGGCGTTGCCCTTCACGGGCGCGACGTCCAGGCCGATGTCCGGGAAGATCGTCGAGCCACCGGCCACCGGCGTGTTCAGGTACATGACCAGCGTGCCGACGCGCTGGCCGCCGCGCTTGAGGATGTTGGGCGTGCTGACGTGGCCGGGCTCGAAGTAGTCGTAGTGCGGCTGGTACTCGGCGCCCGGGCGGTAGCGCAGCACCTGCAGGCCCTCGCCATGGTCCAGCGGCCAGCGCAGCAGCGTGGCGATGCGCGACTCGACGCGGCGGATCAGGTCGGTCTCGCAGCGCTCGAAGAACATGCCGTCGCTGGTGCGCGCGGCATTCACCTCGCTGCCGTCGGCGGCGGTGGCCACGGTCTCCGAGCGCGCCAGCCGCTTGGTCGCCAGCGCGACGATGCCGTCGCATTCGGCCTCACTCAGCAGGTCGCCGAAGACGACGACACGCGGCTGGCGCAGCGCCATCAGGATCTTGACGGGGCGGTCACCGGCATGAAGGATCGGCGCGAACCGGCTCAGCTCGGGCTCGGGCAGCCCCACCACCGCGCCGGGCGGCGGCGTCAGCGTGGCCGCCTGGCCCAGCGTGCGCGCTAGCGCCTGGCGGGCGATGGTCTCGTCCCAGCCGCTGCCCAGCATGGCCGCCAGGATGCTCTCGGACGCATGGCCGGCGCGGGTCTGCTCGGCGATCCACTCGCACAGCTCGGGGGTGATGACTTGTTGGCTCATGGTTTACGGCGAAAAACCAGACGTTCGGGCGAAGACACCTCGGGTGCCCAACGATAGCCGTCCAGGTTGAAGGCTTTGAGACCGTCCGGCGTCTCCAGGCGTTGCTGGATGGCAAAGCGCGCCATCAGGCCCCGGGCGCGCTTGGCGAAGAAGCTGATGATCTTGTAGTCGCCGTTCTTCCAGTCCTCGAACTGACAGTCGACGACGCGGGGCTTGAGCGCCTTGCGGTCGGCGGCGCGAAAGTATTCCTGCGACGCGAGATTGACGATGACTGGCACTTTCTCCGCCTTGGCCAGCTTGTTCAGGTGCAGCGCCAAGCGGTCGCCCCACCAGTCGTAGAGGCTGCTGCCAGCGTCCGTCGCCAGGCGCGTTCCCATCTCCAGGCGATAAGGCTGCATGCGGTCCAGCGGGCGCAGGATGCCGTACAGGCCCGACAGCATGCGCACGTGCGCCTGCGCCCAGGCGATGTCATCGGTGCTCAGCGTCTTGGCGTCCAGCCCGTCGTAGACATCACCGTTGAAGGCCAGCACGGCCGGCTTGCTGTTGTGATCGGTGAAGCGCGGGCGCCAGGCGGCGTAGCGGTCGACATTGAGCTGGGCCAGCGGCTCGGACAAGTCCATCAGCTCGCGAACGTCGGCGACGGTCTTGGTGCGCAACACGGCTATCAGCGCGGCGGTGTCGGCCAGGAACTGCGGGCGGGTCAGCGCGGCGCTGAGTTCGGGCGGCGTGGGGGTGTCGTAGTCGAGCGACTTGGCGGGCGAAAGCAGGAACAGCATGGGCGCGGATTTTGAAGCCTCTTTGCGTCAGCCCTCCGCACCCTCGTCGTTGAATCGGTCCAGCGAGTACAGCACCGCCACCACGAGCAGCGCCGCCACCGGGCCAGAGGCCGAGAGCAGCATGGCCGACACGACCGGCACGACCAGCACCAGCTGGCGCAGGCCCACGCCGTACAGCACGCCGGCCCGCCGCACGTAGCGCACGCCCGCCGCCGTCCACCGCGCTCGCGCTTCCGACTCGACCGGCATGCCGCCGATGAAACCGGCGTGGTTGTAAAAGCGCACCGCCATGACGGTCGACACCAGCGAGGCGAACAGCAGCACCAGCAGCGCCAGTTCCAGCACCAGGCGCGGGCTGAGGCTGGCGAGGTCGTCGTGCAGCGACGGTGCGGCGAGCGTGACCGTCCCCATCAGCGCCAGCGCCGCCGTGGAGGCCAGCATGGTGGCCGACATCAGCGAGTTGCGCAGCGTCTGCACCGCCAGCACCTCCGAGCCCTTGTGCGCGGAGACGACGCGGAACCACTCCTCGCGCAGCCCGGCATGGCGGGCCGAGGCCAGCCGCTGCGGCCGCCACCGCCGCAGCAGCAACAGCAAGGCCTCGTACAGACCGAGCACCGCCAACGTCGCGCCGACGCTGGCCCAGGTCCAGTCGACGCTCATGGCTCAGCGCCGCTCAAGCAGTTCGAACACGCCCATGCCCGCCAGCATCGCCGCGACGAACACCACGGCCTTGATCTCGCCCATCCCCAGCGCCACCAGCGCCGGCCCCGGGCAGAAGCCGGCCAGGCCCCAGCCGGCGCCGAACATCAGGCTGCCGCCAACCAGCCGGCCATCGATGTGACTGGCAGTTGGCAGCTTGAAGGCCAGGCCCAGCAGCGTCGTGTCCCGCCGCTTGACGAGCGCAAACGCGATCAGGCCCACGGCAATGGCGCCGACCATGACCAGGGCGAGCGACGGGTCCCAGGGGCCGGCCAGGTCCAGGAAGCCCAGCACCTTGGCCGGGTCGGCCATGCCCGAGAGGATGAGGCCGAGGCCGAACACCAGGCCGGCGAGAAGTGAGGTGAGGATGGGCATGACGGCTCCTTAAGCAGCGACGAGGTGACGCAACACGAACACGGTGACGAAGCCCGCGCCCATGAAAGCGAGGGTGGCGACCAGCGAGCGCGGTGACAGCCGCGACATGCCGCAGACGCCATGGCCGCTGGTGCAGCCGGAGCCGTAGCGCGTGCCCACGCCCACCAGCAAGCCGGCCAGCACCAGCACCGTCCAGCCCGCATCGATGCGGGGCACGGGCCAGGCCGTGAACAACAGGTAGACCCAGGGCGCGATGACGATCCCGCCGATGAAGGCGACGCGCCAGCCCAGGTCGCCCCGGACCGGCCTCAGCAGCCCGCCCAGCACGCCGCTGATGCCGGCGATGCGACCGTTGAACAGCACGAACAGCGCCGCCGCCAGGCCGATGAGCGCGCCGCCCGCCAGCGAGGCCAGCGGGGTGAAGGAGTTCCAGTCGATGTTCATCATTCAGTCTCTCGGGCAGTAAAGGTCGTACAAAACAGCCAGCACCTGCAGCAGCCTCGCGTCGGCGATGCTGTAGAAGATGCGCTTGCCGTCGCGGCGGGTGTCCACCACGCCCTCGCCGCGCAGCACGCCCAGTTGCTGCGACAAGGTCGGCTGGCGGATGCCGAGCACGGCTTCCAGGTCGCCGACGGACATCTCGCCCTGCGACAGCTGGCACAGCAGCAGCAGGCGTTCCTCGTTGGCCAGCACCTTCAAGGCGCTGACGGCCTGGCCGGCCGCCTGGCGCAAAACTTCGGGGTCGATGACGGTGGTGGGCATGTGTCGCTCCATCAAGTTGACTTCACTATATTCACAAATATAATGTCAGTCAACATACTGTTCAGAAAGGGGTCCCACATGGCCGCCAGAACCACCGTGCAAGCCTTCTTCGACGACAAGACCTGGACCGTCTCCTACGTCATCGTCGACAACGCCAGCCGATGCGCGGCCATCGTCGACCCCGTGCTGGACTTCGACTTCAAGTCAGGTCGCACCAGCACCGTCCAGGCCGACAAACTGCTCGCCTACATCGCGGAGCACGGCCTCCAGGTGCAGTGGATTCTGGAGACGCACGCCCATGCCGACCACCTGTCCAGCGCCCGCTACCTGCAGGGCAAGGTCGGCGGCCGCATCGCCATCGGCGAGCACATCCGCGAGGTGCAGGCGACCTTCAAGAAGCTCTACAACCTGGAGCGCGGCTTCCTGCCCGATGGCGCGCAGTTCGACCACCTCTTCAAGGACGGCGAGGTGTTCCACATCGGCACGGTCGAGGTGCGGGCGCTGCTGGTGCCCGGACACACGCCGGCCGACATGGCCTATGTCGTCGACGGCGCGGTGTTCGTGGGCGACACGCTCTTCATGCCCGACGTCGGCACGGCGCGGGCCGACTTCCCCGGTGGCGACGCGCACACGCTGTACCGCTCGGCGCAGCGCATCCTGGCGCTGCCGCCCGAGACGCGCATGTACGTCTGCCACGACTACCCGCCCAATGGCCGCACGCCCGCCTGGGAAACGACGGTGGCCGCGCAGCGGGCCGGCAACATCCATGTGCGCGATGGCGTCAGCGAGGCGGAGTTCGTCCAGATGCGTCAGGCGCGCGACGCCACGCTGGATGTGCCCACGCTGATCCTGCCGTCCATCCAGGTCAACATCCGCGCCGGCCAGCTGCCGCCGGCCGAGGACGACGGCGTCAGCTACCTGAAGATTCCGCTCAACGTGCTGGGCAAGGCATGAGAAACCCCGCCGCAGCGGGGTTCGGGGCGGCCGGTCGGGTGCCTACTTGACCAGCAGCGTGTTGACCGCGTTCACGTCCTCGGCGCGCAGCTGGCCCGAGGCCTGGCGCAGCTTGAGGCTGTTGACGACCACGTCGTAGCGCGCCTTGGCCAGGTCGCGCTGGGTGGAGTAGAGCTGGGTCTGGGCGTTCAGCACGTCCAGGTTGACGCGCACGCCGACCTTGTAGCCCAGCTGCGTGGCTTCCAGCGCCAGCTTGGTGGACGACTCGGCGGCCTCGTAGGCGGCCACCTGGGCCTTCAGCGACTGCACGCCGAAGAACGCGCGGCGCGTGGCCTCGGAGACGGCGCGGCGCGCGAAGTCGAGGTCGTTGCGGGCCTTGTCTTCCAGCACCAGGGTTTCCTTGATGCGGTTCTGCGTCAGGCCGCCGGTGTAGAGCGGGTAGCTCAGCGTCAGGCCGATGCTGGCCGTCTTGGACGTGCCCACGCCCGACGACTGCGCGGCAATGCCGGTCAGGTTGTTGTGCAGGTTCTGGCCGCCCAGCGTCGCGTTGGCGTCCAGCGTCGGCCGCTGGCCGGCACGGGCGATCTGCGTGTCCAGCTGCGCCACTTCCAGGCCCAGGCGGGCCTTGCGCACGACCGGGTGCTGCTCGTCGGCGGTGGCCACCCAGGTGTCGACATTGGTGCTGGGCAGGGCCGGCAGCGCCACCGGCTGGGCCAGGCCCTTGGGCTCGACGCCGACGCGGCCGACGAACTGATCCAGCGTCACGCGCTTGACGCGCAAGTCGTTGTCCGCCGCCAGCTCCTGGGCCACGGCCAGGTCGTATCGGGCCTGGGCTTCACGCGTGTCGGTGATGGTGGCCGTGCCGACTTCGAAGTTGCGCTTGGCCGAGGCCAGCTGCTCGGCGATGCCGGCCTTGTTGGCCTGCGAGGTGGTCAACGCATCCTTGGCCGCCAGCACATCGAAATAAGCCGTGGCCAGGCGCACGATGAGGTCTTGCTCGGCGCTCTCCAGGTCTGCCTGGGCGGCGGCGAGGCCGCGACGAGCCTTGTCGATGGTGGGCAGGTTGGCCGCGTTGTAGACCGAGTACCGGCCCTGCAGGCCCGCCGCCAGCGTGCGGTTGTTGACGCCGCCGCCGTTCGGCGGCTCCGAGCGCGCCTGGGTGGCGGAGGCCGACAGGCCCAGCGACGGCCGGGTCAGCGCCTCGGCCTGGGCCGCGCGGGCGGCAGCGGCCTCGGCGTTGGCGCGGGTCGACAGATAGGTCGCGTCATAGCCCCGCGCCGCGTCGTACAGCTCCTGCAGGCTCTGGGCCTGGGCCGCGCCGGCCAGCAGAAGGCTGGCGGCCAGGGCCAACGGTTGCAGGATCAGGCGTTGGGCTTTGACGAGGGGCATGGGATTCCTTGGCTGGAGCAATGTTTTAAGCAGCGGCCGGGGTTATAGACGCAAAGCCCGCCGGTGACTGAAGCCATGTGACGAGTTGCCCCTTGAAGGCGGCAAGCGGCATCTGGCGGCGACGGGCGGCGTCCACGAGTCAGAAGCTGAACGCAGGCGCCTCGGCAAACCCGGGCAGGCGGCCGGCCACCGTGTCGAACAGCTCGACGCGGCGGAAATCACTCGCGCCGGTGCGCGTGATGAGCACGGCGCGCATGACCGGCTCGCCACCAACGATGGCCGCCAGGCGGCCACCCACCTTGAGCTGGTTCAGCAGCGCCTGCGGCACCGAGGCGACCGAGCCCGACAGCAGGATGACGTCGAAGGGCTCCTCGGCGGCCAGACCGGCGGCGCCGTCCTGGTTCAGCACGCTGACGTTCAGCACGCCGGCGCGGCGCAGATTGGCCGTGGCCTGGGCGGCCAGGCCGGTGTCGGCCTCGACGGCGATGACGCGCTGCGCCTTGTGGCCCAGCAGCGCGGCCAGGTGACCGGTGGCGGCGCCGATCTCCAGCACCTTCTCGTGGCGCTGCACCTTCAGCTCCTGCAGCAGCCGCGCCTCGACCTTGGGCGCCAGCATGCGGCGCGTGGCGGTCAGCGGCAGCTCGACGTCGACGAAGGCCTGGTGCCGGTGCGCCTCGGGCACGAAGTCCTCGCGGTGCACGACGTGCAGCAGTTCCAGCACGCTCGTGTCCAGCACGTCCCAGGGGCGGATCTGCTGCTCGACCATGTTGAAGCGGGCTTGTTCCAGGTTCATCTTGTTCTCCGGGCGGGGTACGGCGGTAAAAACCAAAATTCTAGGTGCCAGAAGCTGCGAACAGGCCCGGCGCGACCGAGCAGACCGCCGCAGCGTCGCCAATCAAGGCGCAAAGCGGAGTCGTAGCTCGGCTACGGCGAGCATTTGCAACGCAGAGTGGCGGCGTTGCGGAGGAATGAGCGGGCGTGAGGAGCCTGTTCACAGCTTCTCAAGCCAGCAGGCCGTGCAGCAGCAGCGACATCTGCGCGTCCAGCAACTCCTCGGCGCTCATCGTGCGGTGGCACAGACCCTGGTCGCCAAACGAGTGCTCCTGCAGCAGCATGTGCAGCATGGGCGCGATCAGCAGGTGAACGGTCGCCTCGATGGGCACGGCGCGGAACTCGCCACTGCGCATGCCGCGCTCGATGAGGCCGCCGATGAGCCGCTGGGACGGCTCGATGACCTCGTCGATGTAGAACGCGGCCAGCTCGGGGAAGTTGCGCGCCTCGATCATCATGATCTTGCAGACGCCACCCGCCTTGCCGTGGCCGACCTTGGCCCACCAAGCCTGCATCATCTGCCGCATCAGCCCGGCGATGGGGCCCTCGTGCTGCGCGGCCAGCGCGGCGGACTCGGCGATGTGCACCGACAGGTTCTCCCGCACCATGGCTTTGAACAGCTCGTCCTTGCTCGGGTAGTAGCGGTACAGCGTGCCCTTGGCGACGCCGGCACGCGCGGCCACCTCCTCGCTGCGCGTCGCGGCAAAGCCCTTCTCGACGAACAACGCCAGCGCCGCGTCCAGCAGCTCCTGCGGACGGGCGTCCTTGCGGCGTTGACGGGGGGCGGCTGTGACCAAGGGCGGCATAGTTAATGACCGAAGGGTCATTAATGTAGCCACCGCGCCGGCCGGCGGCAAGCTCGGGCACGAGTTGTGCAACGGGGCCTCGCTACACTGCGCCGCCCTTTGCATCCCTAGCCTTCGGAGCCTTTTACGTGGACGTCATCCTGCTGATCAAAGCCGCCATCATGGGCATCGTCGAAGGGTTGACGGAATTCCTGCCGATCTCGTCCACGGGGCACCTGATCCTCGCCGGCTCGCTGCTGAACTTCGTCGGCGAGAAGGCCAAGGTGTTCGAGATCGCGGTGCAGACGGGCGCGATGTTCGCCGTCGTCTGGGAGTACCGCGAGCGCCTGGCCAACACGGTCAGGGGCATCACCCACGAGCCGCAGGCGCAGCGCTTCGCGCTCAATGTGCTGATCGCCTTCATCCCGGCCGTCGTGCTGGGGCTGGCCTTCGGCAAGTACATCAAGGCGCATCTGTTCCACCCGGTGCCGGTGGCGCTGGCCTTCATCGTCGGCGGCTTCATCATCCTGTGGGTGGAGGCACGCCACAAACGCCTGTACGGAGCGATGGACATGCAGGGCGGCCGCAAGGCCCGCATCGAGACCGTCGACGACATGAAGCCGGTGGATGCGCTGAAGATCGGCCTGCTGCAATGCCTGGCCATGATCCCCGGCACCAGCCGCTCGGGCGCCACCATCATCGGCGGCGTCGTGCTGGGCATGTCACGCAAGGCGGCGGCGGAGTTCAGCTTCTACCTGGGCATCCCGACGCTGATGGGCGCCGGCGCCTACTCGGTGCTGAAGCAGCGCGACGCGCTGGACTGGGCCGATGTGCCGATGTTCGCCGTCGGCCTGGTGTTCGCGTTCTTCAGCGCGCTGCTGTGCATCCGCTGGCTGATCCGCTACGTGTCCAGCCACGACTTCAAGATCTTCGCGTACTACCGCATCGTCTTCGGCCTGGTCGTGCTGGCGACATGGTGGACGGGCACGGTCGTCTGGGCCGACTGAAGTGAAAGTGCCCCTCGCCCAGTCCCGCGCCGCTGAACGCGGGCGCGCCTAGTCGGTCCCCCGTGGGGACGGCGATGCTTGCGGCGTTGAGCCGCAAGCACATCGCCGAGTCGGGCCGGCTTGGGAGCGGCCCGGCGCTCGGCCCGAGTACCAGGCCCTACACGCCCAGGTCCCGCAGAGGCGGGATGGGCAACTGAGATAATCCAGCCATGGCCATCACGATCAAGACCGCTGCCGATGTCGAAGGCA
Organism: Pelomonas parva; assembly: GCF_043555835.1. Lineage (NCBI taxonomy): Bacteria > Pseudomonadati > Pseudomonadota > Betaproteobacteria > Burkholderiales > Sphaerotilaceae > Roseateles > Pelomonas parva. The sequence goes on from NZ_JBIGHV010000001.1 coordinate 940,971, forward strand.
TGCGCATCGCCGGGCGCCTCGCCTCCGAAGTCCTGGACATGCTCACCGCGCATGTCAAACCCGGCATCACGACCAACGAACTGGACAAGCTCGCGCACGACCACATCGTCCACGTGCAGCAAGGCATCCCGGCGCCGCTGAACTACTGCCCGCCCGGCTACATCCCTTACCCGAAGTCCATCTGCACCTCGGTCAACCAGGTGGTCTGCCACGGCATCCCGAACGACAAGGCGCTGAAGAACGGCGACATCGTCAACATCGACGTCACCGTCATCAAGGACGGCTGGCATGGCGACACGAGCCGCATGTTCGTCGTCGGGGAAGGCTCCATTGCGGCCAAGCGCCTGTGCGCCTTCACGTATGAAGCCATGTGGAAGGGCATCGCCAAGGTCAAGCCCGGCGCGCGCCTGGGCGACATCGGCCACGCCATCCAGACCTTCGCCGAGAACGCCGGCTTCTCCATCGTGCGCGAGTTCTGCGGCCACGGCATCGGCCGCGTCTTCCACGAGGACCCGCAGGTGCTGCACTACGGCCGCCCGGGCACGCTGGACGAACTGGTGCCCGGCATGATGTTCACCATCGAGCCCATGATCAACGCCGGCCGCCGCGAGATCCGCGAGACCGGCGACGGCTGGACCATCGCCACCAAGGACCGGTCCCTCTCGGCCCAGTGGGAGCACACCATCCTCGTGACGGACACCGGCTACGAAGTCATGACGGTCTCCGCCGGCAGCCCGCCGCCGCCGGCATTCATCACGCAGGCTGCTGCCGTTAGCGCCTGACGTGGCGACGCTCGCCGATCTCCGCCAGCAGTTCAAGGCCGGCAAGCAGGCGCTGATCGACGGCTTCCTGGCCGAGCGCCCGACCCAGGCCGGCGCGCGCACGCTGCTGCGCCGCCTGGCCCGCCATGTCGACGACACGCTGCGCAGCCTGTGGGCGCAGGCCCGCATGCCCGAAGGCGCCTGCCTGGCCGCCGTTGGCGGCTACGGCCGCGGCGAGCTGTTCCCGCATTCCGATGTCGACGTGCTCGTGCTGCTGCCCGACGGCGTCGAGACCCACCAGCCCGGCCCGGTCAAGGCCGCCATCGAGGGTTTCATCACGTCCTGCTGGGACGTGGGCCTGGAGATCGGCTCCTCGGTGCGCACGCTGGGCGAATGCCTGAGCGAGTCGGCGGGCGACGTGACAGTGCAGACGGCGCTGCTCGAAGCCCGCGCGCTGGCCGGTGACGAGAAGCTGTTCGAGCGCATGACCGAGCGCTTCGCGCTGGCCATGGACGTGCGCGCCTTCTTCCGCGCCAAGATGCTGGAGGGCTCGCAGCGCCACACCAAGTTCGACGACACGCCGTATGCGCTGGAGCCCAACTGCAAGGAAAGTCCCGGTGGCCTGCGCGACCTGCAGATGCTGCTCTGGATCGCGCGCGCGGCCGGCCTGGGCCACACCTGGCGGGGCCTCGTCCAGCGCGGCCTCATCACGCCGTTCGAAGGCCGCCAACTGCAGCGCAACGAAGGCCAGCTCACGCTGATCCGCGCGCGGCTGCATGCCGTGGCCGGCCGGCGCGAGGACCGCCTCGTCTTCGACCTGCAGACCGCCGTGGCGCAGAGCTTCGGCTTCCAGAGCACCGGCTCGCAGCGCGCGTCGGAAGTGCTGATGCGCCGCTACTACTGGGCGGCCAAGGCCGTGTCGCAGTTGCATCAGATCCTGCTGCTGAACCTGGAGGAGCAGATCAGCGGCCCGGAGCAAAGCCAGCTGCGGCGCATCGACGGCCAGATCGACTTCCTGGACCGCGGCCGCATGCTGGAGGTGGCGACGGACGACCTCTATCTGCAGGACCCGCACGCCATCCTGCGCACCTTCCTCGTCTACCAGCAGACGCCCGGCATCAAGGGCTTGTCGGCCAGCACGCTGCGGGCGCTGTACAACGCGCGCGGCCTCATGGACGCCGCCTGGCGCCGTGACCCGGTCAACCGCGCCACCTTCATGGCCATGCTGCGCGCGCCCGAGGGCCAGACGCATGCCTTCCGGCTGATGAACCAGACCTCCGTGCTGGGCCGCTACCTGTGGGTGTTCCGCGCCATCGTCGGGCAGATGCAACACGACCTCTTCCACGTCTACACCGTGGACCAGCACATCCTCATGGTGCTGCGCAACGTGCGGCGCTTCCTCGTGCCCGAGCACGCCCACGAGTACCCGTTCTGCTCCCAGCTCGCGGCGCAGTTCGACGCACCCGAGCTGCTCTACATCGCCGCCCTCTTCCACGACGTGGCCAAGGGCCGCGGCGGCGACCACTCCGAGCTGGGTGCCGTCGAGGTGCGGCGCTTCTGCCGCCAGCACGGCGTCGGCGCGGACGAGACGGCGCTGTGCGTCTTCCTCGTCGAGCATCACCTGACGATGTCGCGCGTGGCGCAGAAGGAAGACCTGTCCGACCCCGACGTCATCGCCGCCTTCGCCGCCAAGGTCGGCAATGCGCGCAATCTCACGGCACTGTACCTGCTGACCGTGGCCGACATCCGCGGCACCAGCCCCAAGGTCTGGAACGCCTGGAAGGGCAAGCTGCTGGAGGACCTCTTCCGCATCACGCTGCGTGCGCTGGGCGGCGCGCCCATCAATCTCGACGCCGAGATCGAGGCCCGCAAGCAGGAGGCCAGGCAAGCCCTGGCCCTGCACTCCCAGCTGCCCGGCACCGAGGAGCCGCTGTGGAAGACGCTGGCCCTGAGCTACTTCGCGCGCCACGACGGCGCCGAGCTGGCCTGGCATGCGCGCTCGCTGTGGCGCCACGTCGAGACGCAGGCGCCCATCGTGCGCGCCCGGCCGTCGCCTATTGGCGAAGGCCTGCAGGTGTTGGTCTATGCGCCGGACCAGCCCGACCTGTTCGCCCGCATCTGCGGCTACTTCGACAGTGCCGGTTTCAGCATCCTCGACGCCAAGGTGCACACCACGCGCAAGGGCTATGCGCTGGACACCTTCCAGGCCATCCGCCCCGAGGCGGACGTGCACCACCGCGACCTCGTGCCCATGGTCGAGCAGAAACTCGCCGCCGTGCTGCTGGCCGGCGGCCCGCTGCCCGAGCCGCGCCGGGGACGGCTGTCGCGGCGCGTCAAGAGCTTCCCCTACTCGCCGCGCATCTCGCTGCGGCCTGACGAGCGCGCCACCGCCTGGCTGCTGACCATCTCCACCAGCGACCGCGCCGGCCTCCTGTATGCCATCGCCCGCGTGCTGGCGCGCCACCGCATCAACCTGCAACTGGCCAAGATCTCGACGCTGGGCGAGCGAGTGGAGGACACCTTCCTCGTCGAAGGCCCGGCACTGCAGCAGAACAAGGCGCAGATCCAAATCGAAAGCGAACTGCTGGACGCGGTATCGCTGCCGGCCTGAGCCACGCGCCGTCGCGACCGCTGGCCGCTTTCTTCGACGGCTATACTTTTTGCGTCGTGTGGGGGGGTAGCTCAGCTGGGAGAGCGCCGCGTTCGCAATGCGGAGGTCGGGAGTTCGATCCTCCTCCTCTCCACCAACCGATCATTCCAGACGGTTCCGCACCGTCCCATGAAATCCGAAAAGCCCTTGAGAATCAACGCTCTAGGGCTTTTTTCTTTTGCTTACGGTCCCAGCACATCCCAGGAGATCCGAGATCACATTGCAGTAACTAACGCAGTAACTCGAAAATTTGGGCCTCCGAGCCCGAAAAGTTACTGCATGCCATGGCACAGCATCTGATCCCCTCCAATGCCACCCTCAAAGCCATCAAGGCGGGCGACAGCCGCAAGCGCTTGAACGACGGTGCAGGCTTGTATCTGCTGCTGTTCGTCAAGGGCGGCTCCCACGCCTGGCGCCTGGACTACGCCGTTGCTGGTCGGCGCAAAACGCTCAGTCTCGGCACCTATCCACTCACCGGTCTCGCGGAGGCCCGCAAGCTCGCCGACGACGCACGCAAGCTCGTCCGCGCCGGTTTCGACCCCAGCAAGCATCGACAAGCCAAGCGCGCCGAAGTGGAGAAGCAGCGGGAGCTGGAGGCGCTTGCCGAAGCAGGGATTGCCGCCCCGGGAACGTTTGAGGCGGTCGCGCGCGAGTGGTTCGCCAAGAACGAGTCCACCTGGGCTGACTCGCACTCCGACAAGATCATCAGGCGCCTTGAGCGAGACGTGTTCCCGTGGATCGGCAGCCGGCCGGTCAAGGAAATCAAGCCCGCGGATGTCCTCGCCCTGCTGAGACGCGTTGAAGAACGGGGAGCGCTTGAAACAACCCATCGCGTCCAGCAGAACTGCGGTCAGGTTTTCCGCTACGCAGTGTCGACCGGGCTCATCGAAAGCGATCCAAGCCGCGACTTGCGTGGCGCCCTACCCGCTTGGAAGCCTGTCCACTACCCGACCATCACCGACCCGCGCGAAGTCGGACAGCTACTTCGCGACATCGATGATCACAAGGGCAAGCTCGTCACCCGGATCGCCATGCAGCTGACGCCCTTGCTGTTCGTGCGCCCAGGAGAGCTTCGCCAAGCTGAATGGTCGGAGATCAACCTCGAATCTGCAGAGTGGCGCATTCCCGCCGCAAAGATGAAGCGGCGCGTCATGCACATAGTGCCGCTTTCCACCCAGGCTGTCGCGTTGCTGAAGGACTTGCAGCCGCTCACCGGCAAGAGGAACTGGGTGTTCCCAGGCAACCGGACGAACGGCGAACCGATGAGCGAGAACACGGTGAACGCCGCGCTGCGGCGCATGGGCTATGACCGCACGATGCTGACCGCCCACGGTTTTAGAGGCATGGCTTCAACCATGCTGCACGAGCAAGGGTGGCCTTCCGACGTGATTGAGCGGCAGCTGTCCCATGTTGAACGCAACGAAGTCAAGGCTGCGTACAACCATGCGGAGTACCTTCCTCAGCGCAGGGAAATGATGCAGGCCTGGGCTGACTACCTCGACTGCCTTCGTGCCCAGAAGCCAGCTCAGCCGAGCACTGCACATCGGTCCGCGCCTGCGGCCAACTCAGCGTCTCGTGTTGCAGCAGCGTGACCGAGCAAAGCAAGGACAGTCGTGACCAGCACACCGAAATTCCCTAAGCGCTTCGTCGTCATTCCTCAGAAGACATCGGTGAACCTGGACGAGCCGCAGAAGATCACCGTGGTCGGCCTAGGCCAGTTCACCACCCGCTCGCCCGCCGCTCGAAGGTCGTTTCAAGTGGCCATCGCGGCGCCCCCCGGTCGAGGAGGCGGCGCGACGCAGGTCAAGATTCTTGCGGCCAGGCCGGCGGCGCTGCAGCCGGCGCCCGGGCTCAAGGTGGTGAAGACCTCGCCGACCGACTGCGCGGTCCTCGTTGAGGGAGGGAATCTCAGCCTGACCGAAGTTCAGGAGAAGTCTGTTCCTGGAGCCAAGGTTTTCCAGGAGCAGTGGTACCGGCTGGATCGCCCCGCTCGACCCTGGCGCAAGTTGAGCACTGAGCTCAAGAAGCCGCGCGTGAAGCCCGGACATGGTGCGACGTACCAAGTCAAGGTGGTGGTCGATGGTCCAAAGCCCATACCACTTGCGGATGCGCTGGTCACCGTCATGCTGAACTCTGCAAAGGGTATCGGTCTGGAGGTCCGTACCGACACGGAAGGCATCGCCACATTCGTGTTGAGCAAGAGCACTTCAGAGCTCGAGTCCGTTGCCGTCGAACCTTTGCACTCTGCGTGGCCAGTTGCCCTGCTGAGCGTCTCAGTTCCCCAATCGACCCTGACCGTGAAGGTGCCCGCCCTCGCGATTGATGAGCCGGACGCGCGCAACAAGGTGTACGGCAAGGCCAAGATCGGCGACGGCAAGAAGGTTCGCGTCGGTGTGATCGACACCGGTGTCGGCAAACATGCTGCGCTGACGGTTCTCGGTGGGATGAACACCACGGGCGAGTCGGCGACGCTCTACACCGACGAGGAAGGTCACGGAACGCATGTGGCGGGGGTCATCGCTTCGTCAGCAAGCGGCTGGCGTCGAGGCGAGGCGCCAAAGGTCGAGCTGCTCTCCTACCGGATCTTCAAATCCGGCGCTGAATACGCCTCGACTTTCGACATCTCCACAGCGATCAAGCAGGCTGCGGCCGACGGATGTGACCTGATCAACCTCAGCATCGGCGGCGCCGAGGACGGCGCAGTCAAGGATGCCATCGACCTTGCCTGGGAAGCGGGCTGCGTCTGCATCGCGGCCACCGGGAACGATGGGCACGACAACGTCGACTATCCGGCTGGCTACAAACGATGCTTGGCGGTGTCGGCCATCGGACTTGAGGCGAGCTGGCCGGCCGGCACCTACATCGATTGGACCTTGAGCAAGGTGACGGGCAAGCAGATCGCAGGGTCGCAGACATTCTTCGCGAGCTTCTCGAACCGTGGATCCAAGGTGGCGATGACCGCTCCCGGGGTTGCCATCGTATCGACGATATTTGGAGATCGCTGGGGCGTCATGAGCGGCACCTCCATGGCAAGCCCGATCGCCACCGGTGTTGTGGCGCGCGGCTTGGCCGGTAGCCTGGCGTTCGATCTCCCGCGGGACGCCGCTCGCTCCCAGGCCATCGTGGATCTCGCTCTTGCGAACGCCGAAGACCTTGGATTCACGGCCAGTAGGCAAGGAAAGGGCTTGGCGCGATAATCGAGGCCATGAGCAGGTACGTTTTCTCGTTCCCCGCGCTGCAGCCCGACCCTGCTGTGGTGGCTGAGGCGCAGACGACCGTCAAGGCGTTGGGTGCCACGGTGGTGCGCTGCATCGCCGGCTCGATGCTGCTCGACGCTGCCCCCGCCGTCGCGTCCAAGGTTGCTGCGGCCATGCCTGATTGGCGGCTGAGCGAAGAGAACTGCGGCTACCGAGCCCCGGAACGCACCCCGTTGCAACGCGCGCGTCAGGCGGTTAACGGTAGGCGGTAATCCTGGATCGGGTGCAAGGGATAGCGAGTTCGAATCCCGCCGTACAGACCAAAAATAAGAAAAGAAATCAAGGATTTAGAAGCGAAAGCCTCTAAGTCCCTTTTTCATTTCGGCTCGAATTTCAGTTCCAGGGGTGAAGCAGAATTCTGCTTGCTTGTCGGCTAGTGATTGGCTGCCTGTCGAGGGAGCGATGCCGGCGCTGCCGAAGCCTCACGCCCCGTCCCCAGCCTCCCGAACACGGCGCTTTTCTCAGGCTGGCAGGTGACGTCCTCGTCGTGCCGCCCAGCGTGACGGCGACGTTCCAGGCGCGTTTGACGAGCGACGATCAGTCGATCCAAAACGACGACCACGGATTCACGGTTGCGTCTTCCAGTGAGCATGTCAGCATCCAGTCCCGTTCGACGAGCACATGATCCAGTCTTCATGAGCACCGGCGGCTGCCAGGGGCATGCGAACGGAGCAGTCCGTCGGCTTCGCAGCGTTTTGCACAGCACCCAAGCGATCTGGCCGCCGCACACCGCGTCAAACTGCGGCGAATGTCTGCTGATCGACGGGGTCGAACGGGTGATCTCGACCCGTTGCAGCCGAAGGCCCGGGCGCCGTGGGCGGCAGCAAAGTGCCCTTATGTACAGCTCTCCATAAAGGGCACTTATGCACAGTGCTCGATTATGAGTAGCTCAGTAGGTGCTCGTGCGACATCTCCCTCGTGCGGGGGGCGTGCCTGGGCTTCGAAACTGTCCATAGTTTCGTCATGCTCAAAGGCGTCAAAC